>NZ_JBPKBI010000010.1:99257-116815 GCF_051388935.1 Yinghuangia sp. YIM S10712 | reverse complement strand
CCCCCCCCCCCGAAACGCTCGTTCCTCACACAGAGGTGTCCAGCGCCGCCAGAGCTGCGGCGTAGCGGAACGGCTTGTTCGCGGCGAGGTCGGCGATGGTCTTGATGCCGAAGGCCTCCTCCAGCAGTTCCCCGTCGCGCTTGGACACCCCGTCCAAGGCGGACACGGGTGCGGCCAGGATCTCCGGAAGGCTCTTGTCCTCCCACGCCTTGTCGAGCACCTTGCCGAGGTCGATCGAAGCAGCCATGGTTCCTCCACTCGCTAGTGGCGCCGACCACCCGAGCCGGGGGCAGGCGAACGATCAACTGGCAAGGGCACAGTGTGTGTTCCCGATCCCTCGATATCGGCTGAAGAGCACTCACCCAGCGGATTCGAGCCACGGCCGGGGTGCCTGCGGTCGGGCGCGAGCGATCCGAACCGACCGAGACGACACGGACGATGCAGACGATGCGGACGACTGACATGCCACGCGGCAGCCGGAGTTCAGGCGGTCGCCGGGAAGTGTAGGTCCCGGCCGGCGGTTCACGCGAGCATGTTGGGTGCAGCGGTGAGAAGGCCGAGCACGGCGCAGCCCCCGAGAGTGCGCAACACGCTCCACCGCCCAGCGGAGACCATCACCAGCGCGGCCACGGTGATGGCGAGTGCACTGGGGCGGATCGTCGTCGGGCTGGGCAACTGGAGCATCAGCGGCTCCCACGGGTTCAGGTCGTATGAGGGCACGCCGAAGTGCGAGCCCTCCTCAAGCAGCGAGACGGCGCTCCGCCGTAGGGGGACCCCGCCGTACCACCGTTTCCGTGAGCCGTTCCCCGTCCCGTGGTGGCGCATGCGCCCTCGGCTGCGGCAGCGGGAGGCGCCGCAAGGTGGGGATCACACGGAGGTCACCGGCAACGATGCCCAGGACGCAGGCGCGCACCAACCGTCCAAGCCGACCGGACACACGCGCGCCGTCCAGAGCCGCACCCCAGGTCACTTCGGACCGGTGCAGGCACCAGGCGATAACGAGAACAGCCCCATATGGGCCGCGGTCACGGACAGCGCGTCTCCGCCATACGCCGCATGCCACGCGCCATTCCCGCTCGGGGCCGTGTGGGCGCCACCGGGCACCTCGTAATGATGGACGACCGGGCATCGCCTCCGAGGCCAGGTGGTGGGCAGTCACGCCAAGGACGGTGCTCAAGGCCGCAAACACCGCAGCCCGGCCGAGAGCGACGCGACCACCACCCCGGCGCACGCGGCCTCTGCTCCCGTCCGTCATCACCATGGTGGGTGCATCATCGGCTATGCCCGACGCCGCGCGGCCACGGCCTCCGGATCTCGACGATTCGCTCGCGATACGACCTGATCCGGTCTTCCGTCGGGCGAGCCGGCCAGGGACGGCAACGGCTGCCGGACCCGGCCGGCCTATCCCAGTTCCGGGGTGGACTGGATACGCCGCAGGATGCGCCGGTCCAGTCCAACGCGGCTCTCGACGGCCTGACTGCGTCAGGACTTCTTGATCTTCGAGTAGATCTTGGAGTCGCGGACCTCCTTCGGAGAAAACACGTGGACGGTTCCGTTGAAGGGGGTGTCGGTGAAGTACTGGCCGGGCCGGTCGTTGGCCTCGAACTCGATGTCGACGCGCTTGCCGGTGCCCGGGTCGACGCACGACATGTCGATGTCACCGTCGGCGCCGCGTACCAGCTTCTCGCACAGGTGACGCGTCACGAACTTGTCGAAGTCGGTCTCCTTCTTGCTGCTGCCGCAGCCGACCAGGGCGAACCCAACGGCGGCGCAGGCAAGAAGCACGATCGTCCGAGATGCCCGACGGGAACGGTTCGTTATGTCAGCGTTCATGGCGGCGGTTACTCCTCAGGTCAGAAATGCCCGGATGGCTGAACATTGACAGGCCCGTAGAAGCACAGGGCTCGTGACGGGATGCCGACTGTCGTTTCCCCGAGCCTGGGGCCTTGCATTGAGACAAATCCGGTGGGAAACAAGCGACTTGGCGCATGTCCCGCGCCGTTTGGGCCCTGCATGGCGGCGCGAGCGTCTCCCCCCGGAGACTCACGCCCGCGCCGCTGTGAATCAGACGTTCACGCCGAAGTCGCGTGCGATGCCCGCGAGCCCGGAGGCGTAGCCCTGGCCCACTGCCCGGAACTTCCATTCGCCGCCGTGCCGGTACAACTCGCCGAACACCATGGCGGTCTCGGTGGACGCGTCCTCGGACAGGTCGTACCGCGCCAATTCGGCGCTGTCGAAGCGGTTCACGACGCGGATGTAGGCATTGCGCACCTGGCCGAAGGACTGGCCTCGGACGTCGGCGTCGTGGATCGAGACGGGGAAGACGATCCGGGAGACATCGGCGGGCACAGTGCTTAGTTCGACGTTGACGACCTCGTCGTCCCCTTCCCCTTCCCCGGTGAGGTTGTCGCCGGTGTGCTGGACCGAACCGTCCGGGCTGGTCAGGTTGTTGTAGAAGACGAAGTGCGCATCCGAGAGGACTCGGCCGTTGTCGCCGAGCAGCAGCGCGCTCGCGTCCAGGTCGAAGTCCGCGCCTGAGGTCGCGCGTACGTCCCAACCCAGTCCCACCGCCACAGACGACAGTCCGGGCGCGGCCTTCGACAAAGAGACATTGCCGCCCTTGGCGAGGGTGACTCCCACAGCGTGCGTTCCTTTCGGGATCGTCGAAGCGTCGGGCGCATGCCGGGAGAACCGTCGCCCGCGTCGCCCCAGGAATCTACCGGCTTGTAGATGCTGAGGTGCGGGCCGCTCGGTGATTTGGCCGAGACATTGCTCAAGGCGACGGCCACGGCTCTGCTCCCGAATACGTCATCGAGCCAACTGCGGAGGCAGCACACGGAACCGCCGTGCCCGGGCCCGTCGGCTCGACCACTGCCGTTCCTATGCAGGACCGCTCCGTGCTTCGATCGCATCGGCATGATCCGTTCGAGGCTCAGACCGTCCGGAATCCGGCCCGCGGCTCTCCACGGCTGCTTCCAGCGCTTCGAGGGCCCTGCGCAGTTCCGCGATCCGTTGCCGGATCTCGTCTGGTTCGGATGGTTCGGATGGTTCCGGGGTCTGCGCGGTGGGCTGCGGTCGCTCCGATGCGCGGGCGTCTTCGAGCGAGGTGATCACGACGCCGATCAGCAGGTTGACCAGGAGGAACGAGCTGACGAGGACGTACGACCCGAAGTAGAGAGCGGTCCAGCGTGAGACTTCGAGCCCTTCTCGGACCATGTCGCCCAGCCCGTCCAGCGCCATGAGGAAGAACAGGGTGAGGCAGGCGCGGCCGAGCGAGCCGTAGTGCTCGGGCAGTGCGTCGGCGAAGAGGATCCAGCCGAGCATCGCGTAGATGTACAGCACGAGCGCGCCGACGACAAGGAAACTGAGCGCGCCCGGCAGGCTCTTCCATGCGGCGTGAAGGATGACGCGAACCTGCGGAAACATGCGGACGGCGCGCAGCACGCGGGCAAGTCGCAGCAGCCGCAGGATGGTTGCGTTCTCACGGACGACAGGGACGAAGGCGGCGGCCACCACGATGAAGTCGAACACGTTCCAGCCGTCGCGGAAGAACGCTTTGGGCGTCGGCCGAACGCGGCTATGCGGATGATCAGTTCGGTGGTGAAGGCGACAAGGAAGAACGTCTCCGCGATGCGGAGTTCGTCGTGCCAGTCACGCGCGGTCCCCGGGTAGGCCTCGACGCCCAGGACCGCGGCGTTGGCCACGATGAGCACGAACGCCGCCACGGCGAAGCCGGTCGAGTCGCTGACCCGTGCGCACCAGCCGCTGACTGCCGTCGAGGCGCGCGGTTCACCGGGTAACGAGGCTTCGACGACCGCCTGTGTGGAGGATTCGGTGGCGGGTGGGGGGTCGGCGGCGGGCATGCGTACCTCAAGGGAAGCGGGCGGCTGAGCGGTCGGCCGTGGTTCCGGCGGCCGTACACGGCGCTGCCCGGAAGCCCTGCGGGCCTCCGGGCAGCGGACGGAACAGGGTCAGACGTTGACGCCGTAGTCCTGGGCGATCCCCGAGAGACCCGACGAGTACCCCTGGCCGATCGCGCGGAACTTCCATTCGCCGTCGCGGCGGTAGAGCTGCCCGAACACGACCGCGGTTTCGTCGTAGGCGTCCTCGGTCAGTTCGTAGCGGCACATCTCCATGCCGGTGGCCTGGTGGACGACGCGGACGTACGCGTCGCGCACGCGGCCGAACGTCTTCGGCGCGGCGCCGTCCTCCTGGTGGATGGACACCAGGAACACGACCGACTCCGCCGAGGCGGGCAGCAGGGTGAAGTCGACGGCGATCTGCTCGTCGTCTCCCTCTCCCTGGCCGGTCTTGTTGTCGCCGGTGTGCCGTACCGAATTCTCCGGCGTGGCACGGTTGTTGAAGAAGACAAAGTGCGCGTCGGAGAGCACCCGGCCGTCACCGCCGAGCACGAGCGCGCTGGCGTCCAGGTCCAGGTCACCGGGGCCGCTGCCGACTTTCCAGCCGAGCCCGACGATGACGCTTGCCAGGCCCGGGTCCTCGCGCGTGAGCGAAACGTTTCCACCCTTGGACAGGTTCACGGCCATCCCGCGTACCCCCTGAGATCGATGTTGTGCGTCGGTCGCGCCCGGACACGGCTCCGCCGAGCGCAACTGAGCACCGACCCATACGAGCAGGTGTCCGAGCACCAAAGAATCTACAGGACTGTAGATACTTGTGCTCGACTCACCTGCTCATCGAACTCGCGGAGGGTTACGGCGTGTTGGCCGCCAAGTGGAGTGTCGGTTCTGTGCGGGCGACGGTCTCGGCGCACGCCGGGATCAGGTCGGTTCGCCGCCTCCGTCGTGCCCCCCGGGCGCATCTCCGGACACACCCGGCGTGTTCTCCCACACCGGCGGCCCGTCGGTGTACGCGTTGTACTGCGGTGCGCTGTGTCCGCCGTGCGGTGGCACCCCCGGCGGCACCTGGAAACCGAGGTTCGGTCCCGGCACGTGCGGGGGCTGCGGCTGGTTGCCCTGGAGCGGGGTCGACGCCTGCCGGTGCAGGTCAAAATATGACGGGCCGACAAGCGGGCCTTGCACGTTCGCGTTGTTGGCCCACTGGGACTCGGTCCACCCGTCGCTGACGATGCGGCCGGAAGTGGCCTGGGCGGCTTGGCCGAATGCACCGCTGACGGCGGGATCGGTGACGACCGCGGGACCGGCGAGGGCTACCTTGCCCAGCCCCGCTCCACCGGGCATCGCCGCAAGAGCGGTGAGCCCCTGCTCGTCGCGCACCTGCGACCACAGGTAGTGGATCGCGCTGTCGGTCAGCGGGCCACGCAGGTTGGTGTAGCGGCTGAAAAGCAGCATGGCGGCCCCGGCACATGCGGCGGTCCCGAACAGCACCAGAACCAAGTTGGTCACCCAGATCGCCGTGTCGTCGCTCGGCGATCCGGCGTACGGCTCCAGGAACAGGCCGGCGATCGCGATGACCGGTACCACGCCCAGCCCGACGCGCGCGGGGCGCAGTTGCGGGTTGCGTGCGGAGGGATTGAGGAATCCGAGTTCGAAGAGACGGTCGCGCGCGGTCCGTACGGACGGACGGTCGGCGAGAGTGGCCCGGGCCGATGCCAGGTCCGCCCCGGCACCACTCGCCTGCACCGCTCCGAGGACGTCGGTCGCGAGCGCGTCCGCGTTGTCCTGCCGTTGGACGGCCACATGGCCGTTCCCCGCGATACTCAACGTTCCTCGGGCCTGCGCGGCGAGGAGCGCCACGTCCGCGGTCCGGGCCGGCCCGCCGGCCAGATACGCCAGCTCGTAGAGGCCGAGGGTGCCCGGAGGCGGTGCCGGGGCTCTCCTCGCCTTGCCTTGCTTGTGGACGTTGACCGCGTACGCGCACACGGCGACGAACAACAGAGCGCTGATGATGAACCCGATCACCGCAACGACCCCCTATGGCTCGCGAACCGACTGATGAGGCGGTCGCCTCACGTCACGTGACACGGTGTTGCCGGCCGACCAGTTCCCTCAGGACGTCGGCCATGGTCACCACTCCGAGAAGCTTGCCCTCGCCGTTGGTGACCGCCGCGAGATGCGCGGCGGTGTGCCGCATGGCGGTCAGGACATCGTCGAGTCGTGTGTCCGCGATGACGGTGGTGACCGAGCGCAGTGCTTTGCGCGGGAAAGGCGCATCCCGGTCCTCGGCGTCGAGCGCGTCCTTGACGTGCAGGTAGCCCAGGACCGAGCCGTTCTCGGCGACGACCGGGAAGCGTGAGTAGCCGCTGCGTACCGCGAGTTGTTCGAGCAGACGCGGGGTCGTGTCGTCCGGGGCTTGCACCACTTCGTGCAGCGGGAGGACGACATCGGCGACCGGGCGTTCGCCGAGCGCGAGAGCGTCGCGCAGCAGTTCGCTCTCGTCCTTGTCGAGGAGGCCGGTGTCGTGCGACTCGCTGACCATGCGCGCCAGTTCGTCGCCGGTGAAGGCCGCGTTCACCTCGTCCTTGGGTTCGACCCGCAGCAGCCGCAGAATGCCGTTGGCCAGTTTGTTGATCCCGAAGATCGCCGGACGCAGCGCACGGGTCGTCGCAACCAGCCCCGGCCCCAACAGCATTGCCGTTCGCGCGGGTGCGGCCAGGGCGATGTTCTTCGGGATCATCTCGCCGATCAGCATGTGGAGGTACGTGGCGAGCGTGAGGGCCAGGGCGAAGGACACCGGGTGCACCGCCCCGTGCGGCAGATGGGCAGCCTCGAACACAGGTTCCATGAGGTGCGCGATCGCCGGCTCCGCGACCACACCCAGCACCAGGGACGAGACGGTGATGCCGAGTTGCGCTGTCGCCAGCACTGCCGAAACGTGTTCGAGACCCCAGATGACGCGCCGCGCACGGCGGTCGCCGGCCGCGGCCTTGGGCTCGATCTGGCTGCGGCGCACCGAGATCAGGGCGAACTCGGCGCCGACGAAGAAGGCGTTGGTGACGAGCGTGAGCGCACCGATGAGGAGTTGCAGGACGGTCATCGGTCACCGCCCGGGTCGTCGCGGTTCGCCTCGTCGTCCGCCGACGCGGGCAGCGGCCCGGTCAGGGTGAGGCGGGCGGCCCGGTGCTGGACGACGGCGGTCACCGTGAGCGTCCAGTCGCCGAGTTCGACGGTGTCGCCGACGCCGGGGATGCGCGAGAGGCGATCGGCGACCAGGCCCGCGACGGTCTCGTACGGACCCTCGGGTACCCGGGGGCCGAGGTCTTCGAGCTGATCGACGCGGTAGCCGCCGTCGATGTCCCAGGTGGGGTGACCGCCGGCGTCCGGTTCCGTCTCGACGACTTCGGGAACCTCCATGGGATCGTGCTCGTCGCGGACTTCGCCGACGACCTCTTCGACGATGTCCTCCAGAGTGACCACGCCGGCGGTGCCGCCGTACTCGTCGATCACCACAGCCATCGTCTGCTCGCCGCGGAGCCGGTCGAGCAGGTCGTCCACCGGCAGCGTCTCGGGTACCAGCACCGGGTCGACGGCGATCTCCGCGACGGTGCGGTGCTCCCGCTCGCCTTCGGGGACCGCGAGCGCCGCCTTGAGGTCGACGAAGCCGCTGACTTCGTCGAGGCTGTCGCGGTAGACCGGGAAACGCGAGTGGCCGGTCGCCCGCGCTATGGCGATCACACCGCCCACGGGCGCGTCGAATTGGACGCCGTAGACGCGTACACGCGGCGTCATGATCTGGTCGGCGGTAAGGTCGCCCAGGCTGACCGCGCGGACGAACAGGTCGGCGGTGTCCGGCTCCAGCGTGCCCGCCCGGACGGAGTGGCGGGCGAGCGCGACCAGTTCTTGCGGGCTGCGCGCGGACGCGAGTTCTTCGACCGGTTCCAGACCGAAGCGGCGTACGACGCGGTTCGCGGTGCTGTTGAGGTGGTTGATGAGCGGTGAGAACACCGCCGTGAACGCCCGCTGCGGCCCGGCGACCACCCGGGCGACGCCCAGGGGGTGCGAGATCGCCCAGTTCTTCGGCACCAGTTCACCGAAGACCATGAGCGCGAGTGTCGACAGAGCGATCCCCAGGACCAAGGCGACGGAGTCCACCGTGCCATCGGGGACACCCGTCGCCTCCAAAGGGCCGGCCAGCAGTACCGCCAGGGAAGGCTGCGCGAGCATGCCGATGACCAGTGAGGTCACGGTGATGCCGAGCTGCGCGCCGGAAAGCTGGACCGTAAGCCGCTGTGCGGCCCGCAGCGCACCGGCCGCGCCGCGTTCACCGGATGCCGCCGACTCTTCGAGCGAGCCGCGGTCCACGGTGGTCAGGGAGAACTCGGCGGCCACGAAGACCGCGCAGGCCGCGATCAGGAGAACCGCGATGGCGAGCAGCAACACTTCCGTCATAGGTCCACCGCCTCACGTGGGAGCGGCGGTCTATGACTACTCGCAGGTTCGTCCATGGAGCCGGACACCTCTTGCTTCCTTCTGTCCCGGCAAGCGGGAGTCGCACGTCACAGGGCCGTTTACAAGACGACCCTTGGCCCTTTGGTTGTTTCTACATCATTGTAAAAGGACGGCAAAGCTCCGGGAGGGACGGAAACGTCACACCTGCTCGCGGCCCCGGCTCAGGGGTCGGACTCCGCAGGGGGCGGTGCGACGTACAAGCACGCCTCGCGCACACCCGTGCGATCCGCGCGCGGTCTCGGTCTGCGTTGCCGAGCGCGCGTGAGCGCACGCGACTTGGTGGCAAGCCGAAAACAAGCACGGCAAGGCTCAAACGACCTCTCGCCCTGGCAGGATCCAGACATGAGGTCCCATCTACGCTTCTGTAGATGGACCTGGGCCAGGCGTTGCCCACACTCATCCTCCGTCGATCCGGATGCTCTCGGCTTCACCTCGTCAACACCACGACCGACTTCCCTGGGTACATACCCCGCACGGGTCCCGAAAGGAAACGTTCCCCTTGGGCCTGCTCGACAAGAGTCCGTCAACGACTGACAAGTCGCCCGCGCACGTCGAGGGAACCGGTGTGCTCGCCGCGCCGTTTCGTTGGAGAGCACCGTGATCGAGGGCACGAGCAGCTCATGCCGCGGATACCCGATTCCGTCCGCCCGTACCGACGAAACCGCAGCAGGGAAGGAAAGCGCGTTACGTCCCGAGGGCCTGCTTGACTTCCGATCGGCGCACATCCCGACGGCCCTGCGCTACGGCCCGCGTGACATCCTGGTCGTCTCCGGACTGCCGGGAGCTGGCAAGAGCACACTCATGTCCCGGTGTGCCGTGGCACCGCTCATCGACTCGCAACACGTCCGCGACTGGTACCGCACGCGGCTTCCCCGCAGCGTTCCCTACTCGGTCTACCGCCCTCTGGTGCGGGCAACCCACTACCGGCGACTCGGTGTCGCGTTGCGGAGCGGCGGAGCGGTGGTGATCCATGACTGCGGAACGGTCCCCCTCGTACGACGGTGGATCGCACGAACAGCGAAACGCCAAGGCCGCGACGTGCACCTGCTGTTCCTCGATGTGGACCCGTCCGTCGCATGGGGCGGGCAAAAGGCTCGCGGTCGCCGCGTCTCACCCGCACAGTTCGCCCGCCACCGGTCGGCCTCCGGGCACAGTCTCGATTGCCTGCTGGCAACGGGAGTTCCACCGCGAGGGTGGCAGTCCGCAGTGTTGCTGAACCGTCCTGCGGCTGACCGTCTCCACTCCATCACTTTCGAAAACAGCGCATGACGACGGCACTTGAGGAGGTCGGGTCGGAATGGCGACCTGGGCGCTTCACGTTCTGGCATCCCTGATGCCGAACAACAGCCGCGTGATCCGGGTACGACGCACGAACAGGTCGCATATCAGCAGCGTCAGGGCCGGAGAAGCCACCACGATCACCAAGTACTTCAGCCCCGCGGCCAACTCCCATCCGACGCCGCCGTAGACGACAGCCACCAGAACGGGTCGGTGGAGCACATAGAACGGAAGCGCGGCCGGGCCGGAATAGGCGTACTCGCGGCGGACTTCGCCGGACTGCGCGGTCTCGGCCCGGTGGCCGCCGTCGGTGTCGCAATCGCCGCGTCGGCGATGCTCACACTGTCTCCCGCACTTCTGCTGCGCGCTGACCGCCGGGCGCTGTGGCGCGCACCCCCACCCAACGCACTACATCGGACCGGCAACGCACGCGGATGGGCGGCCGTGGCACGCCACATCACCCGTCGTCCCGTCGCGTTCGCCCTCGGGGTGACCGTGGACCTCGGCGTCGCCGCGCTCGGCCTGAGCAGCCTCAGGGGCAGCTCCGATCCCTTGGACAAAGTGCCGCCGCCGGCAGAGTCGGTCGCGGGTCACCAGGGTGCCGGCCGCGCACTTCGAGAAAGGAATTGCCGAGCCGCTGCGGATCGTGCTGCCCGAGGTGTGGACGAATCCACGCTGCGGGCCACGCAACACGCCGCGTCCGCAGTCCCCCACATGCCGGAGCCGCGCCCGGGGACGACGCGTCCGGCAGGCCCACGCGCGAAGCCGTACAGGTTTTGGGACGGCTGGTGGTCCCCGGTCGGCAGCGCATCGGCGTTCCGTGGACGATCCTGGTCGGGATCGCCGCGGCGTGGATCGGGACCGTCATCGCCGAAGGCTTGGATGTCGCCGAGACCGAGGGCGTCGACTGGGTCGAACTGTGGCCTTGCAGGTCGGGCTGGCGGCTGTGGGCGTGGCTGCTTTGGACCGGGGCAAGTGCCGCCGCTGATCCCTGACGTGCGGCAAGCGCGGGCCGGCGGCGACTGCTGACTCGACGATCGCGGTTCTACTGATCGCAGCCTGAAGGGCAGGGGCAATGACCGCTTCCGCAGCGAGGCCGTTGGCGCGGCCGTGGATAGCGGTTCAGTCGGGGGATTCGGCACGCTGGAGCCAACCGTGGGGGTGGTTGGTGATGCCGTACAGCTCCAGATCACGACGAGTTCGGAAAGCCCGGCCCTCTGCGGTGGTGAGCCAGTCAGCCACCGCGGGAAGCACGCCGCCCTGCATGCCGGGCGGGCGCAGATGCGGATCGTCGACGATGCCGTCCTCCACGACGAAGAAGCCGCCGTCGGGGACGAACCGCGCGAAGTTGTGCAGAGCAGCGATGGTTGTGTCGTATTGGTGCAGGGTGTCCTCCACAACGAGGCAGCGGGCCCCCGCCGGGATGTGTTCGGCTACACGGTCGGCGACGACGGGGTCCTTGACGTCGCCCGCGATCAGGGCGATGTCACGCGAGAAGTCCGGGTCCACGCCGGCGAGTAGGTCGGCTGCGCGGTCCTGTTCGAGGTCGACGGAAATCACGCGAACCGCGTCCGGAACGCGACCGTACGTGGCCTGCGTCCGCAGCCGGTCACGGAACCAGAGGGCGGCGCCGCCCAGGTGCGTTCCCAGTTCGACGACAACCTGCGCGCGAGACAGCCACAGCACGTGCTCGTACACGCGCAAGTCCTCCGGGAACTTCTTGATCCGGAGCCCGGCGTACCAGTCCCGGACATGCTGCCGCTCTCGTGCCCGCCAGTAATCGAGCACCGACGCCGCCCGATCGACGGCAACCTTCGGAGGCAACTGGCTGAACTCAACTTGTTCTTCGGCGCTCACATTCCGTCCTGACCTGGAGAGAACCGGAAGGCGGGCCCGAAACTCAGCCGGGTCCATGACCGCTTGGTCTGTGACCTCCGCCGGCGACGCGGCGGCGCTTGACGGCGCACGATCGATGGCAGTCACTCCTGCAGTGAAGCCGGGTATCCCGATCACCGTGCACGCGATCCAACTCGCGTACGCCTCATAGGATTTGCCGCCACACCAGCAGAAGCTCCCGGTTGGACAAACGGACCTTTCCGCCGAACCGAATCTACTACAAGCCTGTAGAGTATCCGTCGGTGTCGTCGCGCACGCGGTCAACTTCCGTGGATGAGCCGACGCTGCACGAGTGGTATGCCTCCAGCCCTGCACGGCACACTCGATGGCGATCCGAGGGAGTCAGACTGCCGGACGCCGCAGACCAGCGCGCCGTGATGATGCGCCCCGTCGGTGTGCACGATCTTCGTTCAGGCCCGGCACCCGAGGTGCACTGCTACGGGCTGGCGGACGTCCTGGTCGTCGCGGGGTTACCCGGCGCGACACCCGCCTGCACTATCCGGAAAGGTTCGCGGGTCGGCTGCCGTACGGTTCGTCCGTCCGATGGTCTGCATCGCGCACCTTCGTCGCCTGCGGGCCGCGCTGCGCGCCGTAGAACGCCCGACGCCGAGGCGACAAGCACCTGCTGGTCGTCGATGTGGACCCCCAAACGGCCTGGGCGGCGCAGTTGGCACGGAGACGGTGCGTGCCCCCGGCGAGATTCGCTCGACACCAGGCCAACGCGCGGCGCATGCTCCGCAGACTCTCGATCCTGGCCGCGCCTCCCGGTTGGGGGTCCGCGACGCTTCTGAGCCGAACGACCGCAGGCAACCTCCGAGCGATCGCCTTCGCACCTGCCCTATCCGCATGCGCATGCGCATGCGCATGCGGATGCGAGGGTTCCCCGGCCGCTCAAAGCGGCAGACCGTGCGCCTGTTCTTGAACCCGCGGATGTTGCGCGGGACCGGAGCGCGATGCCATCGCCGGCCTCGTCGTCCCGACGCTGCAAATCCGGTTTGCGTGCGACACCCACACCCACACCTCAACTTCGACAAGGTTGTAGATTGTCGGTCGCGCCCGCGCCGGTCACGGGTGCGCTGTGTTCGCCGTGCTCGGCGACGGCCCGGTTCGACCAGGAGGCTCGGCCATGCGGGGATCGCTCTTCCAGCACTCGGTCAGTGGCGGCATGGAGCGCTTCACCTTGCAGAACCCGCAGATCCTCGCCGTGCGCCTCAGCCGCGAGACCGGGCACGAAGTACTCGGGCGCAAGGGCGCCATGGTGGCCTTCCAAGGCGGCATCGAATTCGACGGCCATCACCTGACGCCGCAGGAACGGCAGGTTTACCACTACACGGGTGAACAGCTGAACCTGATGCGTTGCCACGGAACCGGCACCGTGTATCTCGCGCATCAGGCGCAGTACCTGTGCATCCTCGACATCGAACGGGACGGGCTCGTCGTCGACGGGGACTACATCCTCGCCTTCGATCCCCAGCTTTCCTGGAATGTGGTCGCCATTGAAAGCCAGGAGAGCATCGCCGCGGTGGGTGCCTACAACCTGGAGTTTCGCGGGCACGGCCGGGTCGCGCTCATGACGTCCGGGAAGCCGCTGGTGATGAAGGTCGGACCGCAGAACGAGGCGTTCGCGGACGCGGATGCCGTGATCGCGTGGACGGCCGGGTTGAGTACGCGCATGGAGGCGCAAACCACCAGCTCCCGCGTGTGGCGCCGGCGCGGCGGGACCGGTGAAAGCTGGACGATGTGCTTCCTCGGCGAAGGCTTCATAGTCGTACAACCACACGAACTCGCAGGCCCCGCCCAGTTCCAGGCAACCGGCGGACCGCTCGGCATGGGGTCGGGCGGCTACCGGGGAAACCAATGGGGTCCCTGACCAAACACCGACCCCAGGCGACCCGGCACACGGACACTGAACGCTGCGCAAAGCGCCGCAAATAGCCCTACGTGTGCAGACACACACGCCCCATACAGGACTGGGACCATGACGTGTCCGGAAATGGCAGGCGTCGCACCACTGGGGCAGCCGGGTAGAAGTTGCGGGTCATGGACGCAGGCAACGTGCCCTACGGCGGCGAGCCGGGCGACGGCCGGCTGGATGCCCTGAACGACGCCGATGTCGCCGACCTGTGGGTGATGGATCCGACTACCGGCAGCTACCGGCTGCGCATACCAGGCGTGGACGGTGAGCCGACCGCTGCTTCACCCGCCACCGGCGGCGGCAGCGCGGAACGCCTGCCTGCGGCGCGAGAGGGATCCCGTACCGAACGTCGCCCCGCCGCACACAACCGCACGAGCACCCCGCCGCGCACCAGCCCCGAGGCCGAACCGGCCCGCCCGCGTCCGCCGCGCACCAACCGCCGCGCCCCGAAAGCGCCGAACAAGGCCAAAAAGCGCGTCAAGCGGACGGCAATCACGCTGGCCGGGGTGCTCGTCGTCGTGGTCGGGGGCGCGTACGGCTATTACCTGTACCTCAACAGCCGCATCAAGAAGACCGACCGCAGCGCCGCCAACGAAATACCGCCGTCCGCGGCGAATGAGTTCGGGCGCACGCCGCTCAACATCCTGCTGATCGGCTGGGACACGCATCGGCAAAGGCAACCAGGTCGGCGGCGAGCCGGGACACACGGGCCTCGCGAACACCACGATCCTGATGCACCTGTCCGCCGACCGCTCCAACGCCACCATGGTCAGTATCCCGCGCGACAACATGGTCGAACGGCCGACCTGCAAGTACGACGACGGTGAGAAGGTCCACCCGGCATCCACGCAGAAGGTTCAGTTCAACAGCACTCTGGCAGCGCCGCCGGGGGCGCGGAAACCACCTCGGGGACAAGCTCATTCGAACTCGTCATCGGCTCCGGCTTCCCCAACCTCACGTTGCCCGATGCGAAGATTGCCGGTGCCGCAGCGGACGGTGCGGCACCGCAGCCCGGCGCCGCACACCCTCACCGCCCGCTGTTCAAGTGCCGCCGTCCGAAGACCTCAAGCTGAACACCGCCGACAACGATGCGTGTATCCCCACGAATTCAAAGAAGCAGACGACGTAGCGGACGGCGACCGAAGGCGCTCTTGTGCGGCAGCAGTTCACACTCGCCGGTGGGGAGCAGACGTAGCGGGATTCGTCGATCATGACGGCGAGTTCGCCGACGTGGGCTTCCATCGTCTGAAGCGCGGGAGCGCACGCGCGTGAGACGCGGACAGCCGTTGCCGTGCTCGCCTTGTTTCCACATCACTGCGACGCAGACAGAGCCAATCTGCGGGCATGGGCGAAAGCGTCACGGTCTCGGTGACGCGGCGGCATGCTCCGAGCCGCACGGACCTCGACTGACCCTTCGGATCAGAGGTCGAACTCGGCCGGCGAGATGTCCAGCGCGAAGCACGCCTCACGTACGACCGCCCGCTCTTGCGGGTCGAAATTGCCGTCGGCGCCGCCGATGACGATGCCGATCTGGATGACCGCGCGGGCCTCGTCCGGCTTCTTCTTGGCCTTGGCGACGTCCTGCATCACCTGCACCTTGCCGAGTTGGAAGTCGGCTTGGAGCTGGTTGGCGTAGGCGTGGAAGCGGCGCTGGAGGTCGTCCTTGTCGAAGTTCTGCAGCACCTCGTTGTCGGCGATGAGTTGCGTGACCTTGGCCGTCTCGGACTGGTCGACCGTGCCGTCCGCCGCCGAGACCAGCGCGCACATCGCCATGCTCGCATCGCGGAACGCACCGCTTTTCAGATCGTTCTTCTTCGCTACGAGCTGCGTTTGCATGTTCTGCGCGGATTGCTTGAGCTTGTCCCAGAGCGCCATGTCGGTGTCTCCCCATGTGGCTTCGTTGCCGTTTCCGGGCGGTCCTGCCGCGGCACGGTCAATCTACACAAGCGTAGATGAACCGGCGGTGTCCAAACGGCTTCCGCCCGGCTCCCGGGGAGAACGGTCGTGACATCGTCGCCGTCCGGCGCACGCCGTCCACTGCTTCGGAAGCCTGAACGTTTCGCGCCCCTTGGGCGTGCCCGTGCCGCCGCGACGTGGTTTGCCGGCTTGGATGCGCCTGCCGCGCGTCCTACAAGGGAGTTGCCGCCTTCAGGATGACAACCAGGGCCACCGTCGCGTTCAGCGCGGAGACCACGGATACCGTCGTGCCAGCCGCCGCCACGATCGCGGCCAGTCCCGTCCGTGAGCGCGGGGGCGGCCAGGTTGCCTTCGGTGTCGGTTCCAGCAAAGCGGCCACGCGTCGGGGAACCGGTCCGGTCGCAGCGAATGCCGGCAGCGCTTCCCCGCGGGACTTCTTGGCGGCCAGGGCTGCCTTACCAACCGCGAGGGCGGTGGTCCGACGGTCGCCGACCGCATTCGCCGCCTCTTCATCCGCCCAGCGCTCGACGGTGTAACTGATCGCCGTGTGCAGTGGACGGAGAAGCGGCTGACTGGCGGCGGCCAACCGAGCGAGGAAAAGGACTCGGTGGTGGCGACAGTCCAAGTGAGCCCGCTCGTGGGCGATGAGCGCTCGTCGTTCCTTGTCGTTCAGGCAGTCCAGCATCCCGGTGGACACCACGATGCGGGGGCGTTCCCCCGGGAGCGCAAAGGCGTACGGTTCGTCGTCGCGGAGCACGGCGACGTCATCGTCGGCCCGCAGCCCCCGGACCACTTTCCACGTCCTACGGCGCACGCTGACCACGCGGCATGTCACCACAGCACCGGCGACGAGCACCGCGAGCAGCGCAAGAATGGCCACAGTGCCGAACACCCGGAGGTGCGGCACCTCGTCGCGTACCTCCGGATCCGACCAACCGTCCGGCAACGGATTGCCCGGGACTTGGGCGGTGCCCACGATCATCAGCAGGGCGAGGCACAACGTGCTGCACGCGGCCAAAACCACAGCGGCACTCGTCAGCAGCCGTGTTGCGGCGCGCGGATGCAGGTGATCCGTGGCGAGCCGGGCGACCGGCAAGGCCGTCAATGGCAGGATCAAAGGCAGATAGATCGCCAGACGCACGCTCAGACCCCGAGATCATCCGCAGAATGACGGCGCAGGAGTTCCCGCAAGGTCCGCTCGTCCTCGTCGGACAGGTCCGAGACAAAGCTCGCGAGCACCGCGGCGCGGTCGTTCTCCTGATCAAGCACCTGGCGCATCCGTCGCGCCGCGATCCCGGCTTCGTCCGAGACCGGCTCGTACGCATACGAGCGCCCGTCACGGGTCCGGGTCAGCAATCCCTTGTCGTACAGCCGACTCATGATCGTGACCACGGTGCTGTAGGCCAGCCCGCCGTCCAGTCGCCCCTGTACCCAAGTCGCCGTTCTCGCGCCGCCCGATGTCCACAGGAGAGCCAGAACCTCACCTTCCAGTTCCCCCGGACCACGGCGAACCGGCCGTGTCTGGCCCGCAGGTTCGTCCTGCCGACGCCGGTGCTCCGTCATACTGCCTCCCTGACCCGCCGAGAACCGCCGCCGCGCTGGAGCGTATCGGTGACGAGCAAGACTCGACGGCCTGCCACAACGCAAAGCACGCACACTACTTCCTCGTGTGACCGCTCCGGTCACCGAGCTTGTCGACCGCGTCCTTCAGTTTCTCGGCGCCGCTGTCCACCTTGTCACCGTGTTTGTGCCCGGTGCGGTCATCGATGAAGTCCGCAGCTTTGTCGATGCCTTGGTCGATCTTGTCATCGTGCTTGGCGGCAAGATCGGCAGCCTTGTCCTTGATCTCGCCGAGATCAAGGTTCTTGATGCTGTCGAACAGGCCCATGAGATCGGTCCCATCTGGTGCTCGGGCGTACGAAGGCGACCCGTGCCGTGGTGGCAGCACGGTTCACCGGTCCACCGAATCTAGCCGATCCGGATCAAACGGAACCCATCCTGATACGCACCGGGAAGACAGGCGCGCGACCCGGCCGACGTACCGGCCTGGTTCCGCGCTGACGGCATAGGGCTGATCGGCAAGCAGGCTGGTGGGCCCGTAACCTTTGGCGGAGGAGAGCGATCGGTTGACAGGAGTACGCCCGTCGTCGCTGCGCCGGGTTGTTGGCCGGCCCGGAGGGACC
>NZ_JBPKBI010000010.1:32196-99176 GCF_051388935.1 Yinghuangia sp. YIM S10712 | reverse complement strand
CCCCCCCCCCCCCCCCCCCCCCCCCGCGCCCGGCGCGGTGACCGTGGACATCGATAGGGTCCTGGTGGTCCTGGCAGACTCCGACAAGCAGGATGCCGCCCCGACGCGGAAGAAGACGTTCGGCCACCACCCGCTGGTCGCGTTCGCCGACCGCGGACCGAGCGGCACGGGTGAACCGGCCATGACGCTGCTGCTGCGGTCGGGCAAGGCAAGAGGTAAGAGCACACCGCCATGCGGTCGGCGGGAAATCCGTACTTCGCTCAGTCAAAGTGGCTAAACGTAATGGACGAAGTGGTCCACGCCCAAGCTGCTCAGCCGACGACGAACAGCATCTGTGGCGCCAGAAATCTCCACCCGCAGGCCCGACGGGGCAGACCGCACGAGGTCAAAGAAGATCATCGCCCCATCGCTGGTGATCAGCGTGACATTGGACAGGTCTATTTCCAGAATCGAAGCGCGGGTTGCGGCCTTCCGGAGTTCGCCCAGGACTCTCGCGGTGTTCCTGTAATCAATCTCCCCACCCAGCCGCACGACAGCCCGGTCCCGGTAGGCCGGTGCTCTGTGGCCCATCCGCCGCTTAAGGACGGACGGCCACCGCGACGGGCGAATCACTGAACCTCTCCGGTGCCAGCGGACCAGTGCGGACTTGGAGGTCGCTGCGGAGGGCGCATCCGCTCCAACGGGTCGTCCGGAATAGGCCCTGCCTCAACGGGATTCCCGATTTTGCACTCGTAATAACAGAAAGGCAAAAAATCCCACTGTATCCAATTGTGTACCGCACTGCCGGGTCCTCCGTAACGCGCGACTTTCGAGCACTACGTCATGTGATGAGTGACGACTTGGGCGTTCCGCGATCCCGGACGCGAAGTTGGGCGGGGAATCGGCGCGGTGCAGCGCCGGTCTACCCCAAACGCCGGGAGATCGAGACGGCGCTCCTGGGCGTCCGGGTCCCGCGCGCGCCCGCACTCCGGCCGGGATCAGCGGGAGGTCTGGCCGCTGCTCGTCGCGTGCCAGGCGCTGCGGATCGCGATGACAGACGCCACGGACGCCGTCACCGGCGCAGACCCAGACTGCACTGGCTTCACCGTCGCACTCATCGACCTGGTCGGCATCATCGACCGCCACGTCCTGGGCCCAGTTCCTGCCGGAACGGCGGACCCGCCCAAAACTGCGCGATCTCCAAATCCAGCGCTCGCGGACCCGCCATCGACGGAAAACGTACAAAGCCACCGTCGCCATGCGCGCTGTGGCTGCGCAATGAGCCCTCGCTCGAAGCGCAGCATGCCCGCACACCGGGGAGTGGCCGCAGGCCGATCCTGCGACTCAGGGTTCCGGAGTCCGCTGTTGACCTGTCTCCTCGTTTCGCGCTGCGCAACGGATGGATGCACGACCATCACCGTCCGTCTCGTGTGCCGCGCTGATCGCGGCGGGAGTCATCCATGCGCATGCGGGCAGCCGTAGAAGCACGGCATCGGCCCGAGGAGAAGAGGAGGGCGAGAACGCGGCCGTGGACGGCTATGGGTTCGACTTGGCTCTGGTGGGCGTGCTGGTCGTGATCAACGCGCTGTTTGCCGGGAGCGAGATCGCGCTGATCTCCCTGCGCGAAAGTCAACTGGAGGGGATCGGGCGTCGCGGTGGACGGGGCGCGGCCCGGCTGGCCGAGCTGGCCAGGAATCCCAACAGGTTCCTCGCCACGATCCAGATCGGCATCACCCTGGCGGGCTTCCTCGCATCGGCGACCGCCGCTGTCTCACTCGCCGAGCCGCTGGCGCCGCTGTTCTCCTTTGCCGGGGGCGCCGCCGAACCGGTGGCGGTGGCGGTGGTGACGCTGGTCCTGACGTTCGTCACCCTGGTGGTCGGTGAACTGGCGCCCAAGCGCCTCGCCATGCAGTTCTCCGAGCGGTGGGCCCTGATGGCCGCGACGCCCCTGCACATCCTGGCGAAGATCTCCCGTCCGGCCGTCTGGGCACTCGGCCACGCCACCGACCTGCTCGTCCGGCTGCTCGGCGGCAACCCCGACAAGCGCGAAGAACCTCCCCCACCCGAAGAACTCCGGGACATGGTGATCAGCCACCACGGCCTGACCGCCCAGCAGCGGGAAATCATCTCCAGCGCCTTGGAGATGCACGAGCGCCCCCTCCGTACCGCGCTCGTCCCCCGCCGCGAGGTGTTCGGTCTTGGGGACGGAATGACTGCTGGTGAGGCACGCGCAGCCTTGGCTGAGGCGGGTCACTCGCGTGCCCCGGTCGTCTCGGCCGGGCACGTGGACGACATTCTCGGTGTGGTCCGCTTGCGGGAGCTGATCACCAGCGACGACGCGACGCCGGTCACCGAGATGGCCCGGCCTGCGCCCCGGCTTCCCGATTTCATGCGACTGTCGGAGGCTCTGCGACATCTCATGGCCGCGCACGAGCAGTTCGCCCTCGTGGTCGACGAACACGGCTCCGTCGAAGGCATCGTCACCCTCGAAGACCTGCTCGAAGAGATCGTCGGAGAGATCTACGACGAGACGGAGCAGGAAACCGCATCCGCGTATACCGAGGCCGACGGAACGATTCGGCTGCCCGGCACCTTCCCCTTGCACGACCTGCGCGACGCCGGCATCAACCTCGGTGACCACCCCCCAGGCACGTACACCACCATCGCCGGCCTGGCCCTCGCTCTGCTCGGCCGTGTCCCGGAACGTCCAGGAGACCGCGTCGAGATCGGAGACTGGCGCATCGAGGTCACCAGCGTCGACCACCACGCCATCACCGCTGTCCGGCTCCACCCGGACTCCCATCGGGACACCGATCGCACCGAGTCGGCACAGCACACGGCCGGCCCCGAAAAGGCCGGTGAGTGAGACGCTGCGAAGGTTCCCGCCGAGGGCATCCAGCGACTCGTGCGCTTACGACATCGGCACTTGAGCCGTGGACTACTTGGCGTAGCACCAGCTTTGTGACGACGATGGCGCGCCGTGCTGCAGCGCAGGGCCTGGACACGTACCCGCCGGGTTGCGGCGGGGCTTGGTTCGACGCCGGTCATGTTCAGGCGCACGCTGCGTTCGTGCGCTGAGTCGGCCTCGTTTGTCGCGGCGGCTGGCGCGACGGTGTCGGCGATGGCCGCGCTCAGTGCCACGGTGGCCATCGCCGTGATTCCGAAGCCCGCCGCTCCCGCCCCGGGATCGAAGCACCGTGCTCCGTGAGGCCGTGTCGACCGGTCGCCGCGGGCAACCCACAGCGCTGCCATCTACATTTCTGTAGATTGTCTCTGCCCGTGCGGACCACCGCCCGGGATCGCCGACGGCGCAACTTCGGGAGAGATGTAGATGGCCCTCCGGGACAGGTTCAAGCAGTCCGCGCAGAACGTGCAGACGCACCTGGCAGCGAAGAAGAACGATGTGACAAACGGTGCGTTCCGCGACGCGAGCATGGCGATGTGTGCGCTGGTCGCGGCAGCCGACGGCTCGATCGGCCAGGCCGAGACGGCGAAGCTGGCGCAGTTGATCGCGTCCAACTCGGTGTTGCAGACCTTCGACAAGGACGACCTGCAGCGCCGCTTCCACGACAACGCGAAGCACCTGTCGACGGACTTCCAAATCGGCAAGGTGCAGGTGCTCCAAGAGGTGGGTAAGGCCAGGAAGAAACCGGCCGAGGCGCGCGCGGTGATCCAGATCGGCATCCTGATCGGTGGCGCGGACGGCAACTTCGACGTCCAGGAGCGGGCCGTCGTCCGTGAGGCGTGCTTCGCTCTGGGAATCCCGCCGACCGAGTTCGACCTCTGACGAGGGCGCAACGGAGAAACATCCAACGCAAGGCACACTTCCACCACGCATATGCGCTGACGCACGCTTCCTTTGCCTGAGGTTTTTCCTTCGATGATGCAAAAGGACGAGGTCACCGCGACGGGCTCCTCGACGGCGGTCCGTGGCTGACATCGTTCCGCCACTGCATCAGCCGGTCCTTACTCCGGCGGATGTGGCGCTGCGACGGCTCGAACAACTGGCCGCCCACAGCGGCTGCCGGCGTTTCCCGGTCGTCGCCGAAAACGGCGTGGAGCCGGGCGACTTGCACATCAAGCGCTGGTCGCGCTCGTCTCGTTGGCGGCGATCGCCGATTTGTTCGTCGACGGTACGCCGGTTCGCCGAGCGATGACACGGCAATCCGTGTCACCAACAGCAAGACTTTCCGGCACACGGGGGGCACCGTCTATACACCGACGGTCCGCCAGTCCGGGAGAGCGCGTTTGGGCGCCGACTGCGGAGAACTCTCCTGAGCGAGGCCGACGGGATTTCCCCGCACGGCGATCGGTGCCTGGCAACATCCGGGTCAATCACCGGTCACTTCAGGGGAGTTCCGAACGCACAGGCACAGGTATCCGACATCTACAATGTTGTAGATTCAAAGGAGTCCGGAGAGGGCTTCGGTCGGCGCGTTTCTGACGCGCGGCGGAGCCGTGTCCGGCAGTGATGACGAACGCCATCGTTCTCAGGGGGCTTGCCGGATGGCCGTGAACCTGTACCGCCAGGTCGATGGTCTTCCTGGCGTCCATCCACCAGAAAGACGGCGGTACGCCAAAACGTTCGGGCGCGTGCACGACACGTACGTCCGCGTCGTCCGCCGGGCCACCGGTACGGAGATGCGCCGCTACGAACCGAAGACACCACGACGCGACCTCCGTCGCCTTCGACCGCCTCTACTGCCGCGGCGGCGAATGCAGCCGCGGCAGTCGGCCAGGGACTGCCGAGGACTATGGCGTCAACGTCTGATCCGCTGTCCCGGCTGCCGTGCCACGGCCATCGCGCGCTTCACGGCGCCGGGTACGGCAGCCTCACAGTCCGACTGACGTGCGGCCGGTTCCCCCGAGGTGTCCGAGATGCCCGCTGCCGAGCCGACGCCGGCCCCCACTGACAGGACAACGACGTGAGGGCTGCGCGGGGCACGAACCCGACCACACGCGGAAGGAGTATCGAAGCCGTGGGCGTCACTCTTGCCAAAGGCGAGAACGTGGTTCTCAAGCAGGACGGGGCCGCGCTGGTGGACGTCGTGGTCGGCCTCGGCTGGCACGCGCGGCTAACCGCCGGTGGTGACGTCGACTTGGACGCGTCCGCCATCGTCTGCAGCCCGGACCTCATGGCCGTTTCCGAGGCGTGGACGTCGGCTGAGCCGCCCATCGTCCTACGTCGATTGGCAACACCCGCACCCGCAGAGTCGAAACCGGAGGTTCTTCATGGGCGTGTCCCTGAACAAGGGCGGCAATGTCTCTTTGAGCAAGGAGGCGCCGGGCCTGACCGCGATCACGGTTGGTCTCGGCTGGGATGTCCGCACCACCACGGGCACGGACTTCGACTTGGACGCTTCGGTGCTGCTGTGCACGGAAGCCGGCCGCGTGCTCTCCGACCGGCGCATCGTCTTCTTCAACAACATTGCCGGCCCGGCGGGTTCGGTCCTCTACGAGCACGAAACGCGAAAGGTGCTGGCCGAGACCCGGCCAGCACCAACTATGTGCGTAGTGAAAGTGTCCGAGGGGGGAGTTGACCGTCATCTCCGGTCTGGCCGGGGGTAACCGACTTTACGTCGGCCCACCGGTCCACTCCGAAGCCCCCTACGGTGCCTCGCAATTACAAGGTAGCGCGCCATGATTCCCAGGGCCACCCCTCGAAAGAGTGGCCCTCCACGCAAATTCGGCGACTACGGGCGGATGTGGATGCGCGTCTCACGGGGCCATCGCTGGCCCCAGCCTCTTCGTTTGCATCTGTGCGAACTGCTCACTCATCGAACGTGCAACCGCCATTCTAATTGATATAGCGCCTGGGTATGGGTGCAAGAGACGTTCTCGCTGCCTTCTGAACCGACCACGGCGTGGCTGAGTGGACCTGTGGGCGTGGACCCAGCGCTCGGCGCGGATGCCCTCCGAAGCGGGCTGGCGTACGTCTGTGAGGCGGAATCAAGTCCATGGACAGATCAGCCGGCGGGGATGCGTGCCTCGTTCTCTCCGAACAGACGGTGACGCAGTCAGCGGCGATGCTGCTGGGTGGTCGTGAACACGACCCGGTGCGCGGAACGGGCTACCGCGGTCACATTGCAGCCCTCCACACGAGGCGATTGTGGCGATGGCTTGGTTCATGGAGCTCATCGGCGCCGCCGCAACTCGACCGGCACGCGTGCGCTTCTCGCTTGTGATCAACTCACGGACGTACGCGACGCCCGTCAGACATGCCAACTCTGGTGTCGTGGCCCGTTCAGAACTCTTTGATCGCGTCTCGGATGTACGACGCCAGCGTCCGGGTGGTGGGGCCGCAGTCCGCCAAGGGGTCAGCGCCGGGACACGTACTGGACCGCCGTCGGCCGATGCTCCTCGGGGCCGACGGTGCGGACCAGGTTACCGGTCTGCTCCCGGTGCTCGTGCACGAGGCGGATCGCCATGGCGCCCTCACCGGTCGCCGAGGCCACCCGTTTGACCGAGCCGCTCCTGACGTCGCCGGCGGCAAAGACCCCGGGGAGGGTTGTCTCCAGCAGCAACGGACCACGGCCGAGCGGGTCCCACCGGGTCGTGTCGGCCGCCGCCTGGGCGTCGGCGCCGGTGAGGACGAAGCCCTTCTCGTCCAAGGCCAGCACGCCCCTGAGCCATTCCGTACGCGGCCGGGCCCCGATGAACACGAACAGCGCTGCGACCCGCAGTTCCCGGCGGTCGCTGCTTGCGTTGTCCTCCACGGTCAGGGACTCCAGCTTCTCTTCCCCGGTGATGCCCCGGACTTCGGTGTGGAGCAGCACCTCGATCTTCGGGTGGCGTTCGACCTGGTCCACCAGGTAGCGCGACATGTCCGCGTTGAGGTCACCACCCCGGACGAGGAGGTAGACCGTGGAGACGTGGTTCGCGAGGAACAGCGCCGCCTGACCGGCGGAGTTCCCGCCGCCGACGACGGCAACCGGATCCCCTTGGCAGAGACTCGCCTCTTGGACGGTCGCGGCGTAGTAGACGCTGACGCCCTCCAGGCGGTCGATGCCGGGCACTTCGAGCCTGCGATAGGACACTCCCGAGGCGAGCACGACGGTGCCGGCCCGAGTCCGGGACCCGTCCGTGAAGGTGACCACATACCCGTCGTCCTGGGGGGTGAGTTCGCTGACCTGGGCCGGCACCATGAGGCGGGCGCCGAACTTGTGGGCCTGAAGCACCGCGCGTTCGATGAGCTCGCCTCCGGAGATCCCTGATGGGAAGCCGAGGTAGTTCTCGATGCGAGACGAGGTGGCGGCCTGGCCTCCGGCGGCCACGGCGTCGACGGCGACCGTGGTGAGGCCGTCGGAGGCGCCGTACACGGCGGCGGCGAGTCCCGCGGGGCCGGCACCGACCACTATCACGTCGCACCGCCCCGCCTCCGGCGAGGGGGCGGGCAGTCCGATGAGCCGGGCGAGTTCGGCGTTGGTCGGATTGCGCAGCACCCGCTCGCCCTTCCAGAGGACCACCGGAGTCTCCTCGGGGCGGATGGCGAACCGGCGCAGCAGCGCCTCCGCCTCCTTGTCCTTCTCCAGGTCCACCCAGCGGTGGGGCAACCGGTTGCGGGCGGCGAACTCACGCAGCCGCACTGTGTCCGGCGAATAGCACGACCCCAGGATCCGGAAGCCGGCGCCCAGCCCGATGAGCAGATACCTGCGGCACAGGTAGGCGCGGAGGATCAGGTCGCCGAGGACGGGGTCGCGGCCGACCAGGGCGCGTTGCCGCTCCACCGGTACGGCCAGGATCTCGCCCGCTTCGCGCACCACGGCGGTGTCGAACGCCGCCTGGCCTTCAAGGAGCCCGAGTTCACCCAGGAATCTGCCGGGTCCGTGGACCGCCACCGTGCGCTCGTCGGGCCCGCCATGGTCGTGGAGGATCTCGACCCTCCCACTGAGGATCACGAGGAACTCCCGGAACGGCTCACCCTCTTGGTACAGCACTTCGCCTTCGGTGGTTCTGCGGCGTTCACCGTGCGCGGCCAGGTCCCGGAGCTGCTCCGGTGTCAGGCGCGGGAAGGCCCCGTATCGGTCCGGTGTCTCGCGGACCGCACCGTTCTCGTGCTCGGCGGTGCTCATCAGACCATGGCCTCGTGGACGTAGCACCAGCGCCAGTCCTCTCCCGGCTGGAAGGACTGCACGATGGGGTGCCCGGCGTCACCCGCGTGTCGCCTGGCGTGCTTGAGGGGCGAGGAGTCGCAGCAGCCGACGTGCCCGCAGCTGAGGCAGAGCCGTAGGTGCACCCACGGGGAGTGCTCTCTGAGGCACTCCTCACAGCCCTGCGGGGTACGCGGTGTCACGGGGCGCACCATCGCCAGGTGAGGGTCGGGAATCGTGGTCATGAGGGGCTCCTTCCGTGGATGGGGCTGCTCGGCCGCGGTCCGCGTTGGGTTCCTCCATCCGGCAGTGCGGTTCCGAGAGGAGGCGCCGACCCGACCATCGTGTTCACCTTCTGCGGTGGTTCACCGGCTCGCCATCGCCTGCTCGACCCACGAGCGCAGGACGTGCGCGGGTGCCGCGCCGGCCTGCCGGGCGACCGTCTCGCCTTTGTCCAGGACGAGCAGGGTCGGCACCGCCTGCACCTCGAAGCGCCGACTGAGCCGTGGGTTCTTGTCGACGTCGACCTTGACGAGCTTGATCTGTCCGGCGAGGTCCCGGGCGACCTGTTCGAGGGCGGGGCTGACCATGCGGCAGGGTCCGCACCAAGTGGCCCAGAGGTCGACGAGGACCGGCTGAGTGGCGTTGTCGGCGACCTCGGCGAAATCGTCGTCGCCCGCGTCGACGATCCAGGGCAGGGGCTGCTTGCAGTGGCCGCATTTGGGGCGCCCTCTGGCGGCCACGGGAATTCGGTTGCCGCGCCCGCAGTTGGGACACGTCACCGTCGTCGTCCGGGTGGTGTTCACGTCGCCCTCGTCTCCCGGGCCCCCTCCTGTTGGTCGTAGGTCACCACGAGCTCTCCGTGCTCGGCGTCGACGCGGACCGTCGCGCCGTCCTGGACGTCGCCGCGCAGCAGGGCGCGTCCGACCAGTGTCTCGACCTCGTGGGAGATGTAGCGCCGCAGCGGCCGGGCCCCGTACACCGGGTCGTAGCCCTGATGGGCGATCAATTCACGGGCGGCGTCGGTGAGTTCGACGGTGATGCGGCGTTCGGCGAGCCGCTGCCGCAGCTCGTCGAACTGCAGTTCCACGATCCGTTCGATCTGCCGCTCGCCGAGCGGCTTGAACAGCACGATGTCGTCGACGCGGTTGAGGAACTCGGGGCGGAAATGCCCGCGCAACTCGCCCATCACCAGGGCGCGGGCGTCCGGCTTGATCTCACCCTCGGCGGTGGCGCCGTCGAGGAGGTGCTCGGAGCCGATGTTCGACGTCATGATGATCACGGTGTTGCGGAAGTCGACGGTGCGGCCCTGGGCATCGGTGATGCGGCCGTCGTCGAGGATCTGCAGCAGGGTGTTGAAGACATCGGTGTGCGCTTTTTCGATCTCGTCGAACAGCACGACCGAGTACGGCTTACGGCGTATGGCCTCGGTGAGCTGACCGCCCTCCTCGTAGCCGACGTATCCGGGCGGGGCTCCCATCAGCCGGCTGACGGTGTGCCGTTCCTGGTACTCGCTCATGTCGAGGCGGACCATGTTCTCCTCGGAGTCGAACAGGGCCCGGGCGAGGGTCTTGGCCAGCTCGGTCTTCCCGACGCCGGTGGGGCCGAGGAAGATGAACGACCCGATGGGCCGGCGGGGGTCACGGATGCCGGAGCGGGCGCGGATGACGGCGTCGGCGACGAGCTTGACGGCCTCGTCCTGGCCGATGACGCGCTCGCGCAGGATCTCGTCCAGGCGCAGGAGCTTCTCGCGTTCGCCTTCCTGGAGGCGGGCGACGGGGATTCCGGTCCAGGCGGCGACGATCTCGGCGATCTCCTCCTCGGTGACGACCTCGCGCAGCAGCCGGTTCTGGCCCTGTTTGGCGGCCAGTTGCTCCTCTTCCGCGGCGAGCCGGCGCTCCAGGTCCTGGAGGCGGCCGTAGCGCAGTTCGGCGGCGCGGTTGAGGTCGTAGGCGCGTTCGGCCTCCTCCGCCTCGTGGCGGACCTGCTCCAGTTCCTGGCGCAGTTCCTGCACGCGGCGGATCGCCTGCCGTTCGGCCTCCCACTGGGCGTGTTTGGCGTCGGCCTCGCCGCGCAGGTCGGCCAGCTCCCTGCGCAGCTCCTCAAGGCGGGCTTCGCTGGCGGGATCGGTCTCCTTGGACAGGGCCGCCTCCTCGATCTCCAGGCGGGTGACGCGGCGGGTGATCTCGTCGAGTTCGGCGGGCATCGAGTCGATCTCGGTGCGCAGCCGGGCGCATGCCTCGTCGACGAGGTCGATGGCCTTGTCGGGCAGGAACCGGTCGGTGATGTAGCGGTGGCTGAGGGTGGCCGCGGACACCAGCGCGGTGTCCTGGATCTTCACGCCGTGGAAGACCTCCAGGCGTTCGCGTAGTCCGCGCAGGATGGAGATGGTGTCCTCCACGTTCGGTTCGTCGATCAGGACCTGCTGGAAGCGGCGTTCGAGGGCGGCGTCCTTCTCGATGTGCTTGCGGTACTCGTCGAGGGTGGTCGCGCCGATCATGTGCAGTTCGCCGCGCGCGAGCATCGGCTTGAGCATGTTGCCCGCGTCCATGGCGCCTTCGGCGGCGCCGGCTCCCACGACGGTGTGCAGTTCGTCGACGAAGAGCAGGATTCGGCCCTGGGCGGCCTTCACCTCGGACAGCACGGCCTTGAGGCGTTCCTCGAACTCACCGCGGTACTTGGCGCCGGCGACCAAGGAGCCCATGTCGAGGGCGAACACGATCTTGTCGCGGAGTCCTTCGGGCACGTCGCCGCGGACGATGCGCTGGGCGAGGCCCTCGACGACGGCGGTCTTGCCGACGCCGGGATCGCCGATGAGGACGGGGTTGTTCTTGGACTTGCGGCTGAGGATCTGGGTGACGCGGCGGATCTCGGCGTCCCGGCCGATGACCGGGTCGAGCCTGCCGCCCCTGGCCTCGGCGACGAGATCGCGGCCGTACTTCTCCAGAGCCTCGTAGGCCACTTCGGGGTTGGCGGAGGTGACGCGCTGGTTGCCGCGGACCTGGGTGAGCGCGTCCAGGAACGAGCCCGTGGTGATGCCGGCCTGTTTGAGCAGTCGTCCGGCGGTGGTTGCAGAGCCCTCCTCGGCCAGGGCGAGCAGGAGGTGCTCCACGGACACGTACTCGTCCTTGAGGCGTTTGGCCTCCCGTTCGGCGGCATCGAGCAGGCGGGCGAGGCGCTGGGTGACGAAGACCTGGCCGGGTGTCGCGCCGGGACCGGTGACCTTCGGGCGGCGGGAGAGTTCCTCGCGTACGGCCGCGCGGAGTCCTTCCGGATCGGTGCCGGCCTGTTGCAGCAACCGCGGGATCAGACCGTCCTGCTGATCGAGAAGTGCGAGCAGCAGGTGTTCCCCGTCGACCTCGGTCTGCCCCATGCGGACCGCCGCGGACTGGGCTTCCTGGAGGGCTTCCTGGGACTTCTGGGTGAGGCGGTTCATGTCCATGGGGGTGGTTCACTCCTCGTACCGCGCCCGCGCAGGGCGGCTTCGAGCAGGCTGATGCGGTCGAGCAGGTCGAGCACCAAGCCGATGGATGCGTAGTTGAGGCAGAGTCCGGAACGCAGCCGCTGAACGCGGGCGAGGACCGCCGGGGCCGTGGGGTCGAACACCAGGTGCCCCGCGGCGTCGCGTTCGGCGTCGACCAGGCCGAGGGCGACGAACCGGCGGATCAGATCGGGGTGGAGCCCCGAGCGTCGGGCCACGGCGTGCAGGGAGAGCTTGGGGACAGGCACAAGCGCGTACCGGGCAGCCGTCGGTGCGGTGACGTGTGCGCCCGGGTGTACCGGACGGTCGCCCGCGCCGGCCCGGACGCTGCCTGCTGTTCCTGCGGGTCGGTCGTTCATGGCGTCCTCCTGGGGTCGAACGAGGAGGTGGCGGCGAGTTCTTCGAACAGTTCGCGCTCCCGGTCGTCGAGGGTGGGCGGCACCGTGACGCGGAGTTCGGCGTACAGGTCGCCGTTCGCGCCACGAGGGTTCGGCATGCCTTCGCCGCGCAGCCGCAGCCGTCGGCCGCTGGACGAGCCCGCGGGCACGGTGACCTTGGCCGTGCCGCCGCTGGGGGTGGGCACCGGCACAGTCGCGCCCAGGGCCGCCTCCCAGGGGGCGACCGGGACGTCGACGTGCACGTCGCGGCCGTCCAGCCGGAACCGGGGGTGGGGCCGGATACGCACCCGCAGGTACAGGTCGCCCGCGGGGGCGTCACCACCGCCCCGGCCGCCCTCGCCCGTCAGCCGGATGCGCTGCCCGTCGGTCACGCCCGGCGGGACGGCGACCTCGTACCGCCGCGGCTGCCCGGTGGGACCGGCGAGCGTGACGGTGCGCCGGCCGCCCCTGTACGCCTCCTCGACGGTGAGGGGCAGTTCGGCCTCCTGATCGGCTCCCGGTACACCCGAGGGGGTGGCGCCTGCCCCGAAGAGCGAGCCGAGCAGGTCCTCGATGTCGACGCCTTCCCCGGCGAAGTCGTCGCCGAAGCCGGTGCCGTACCGGACACGGGGGCCGCCCGCGCCCGCGGTCCCCCGAGCGCGGAAGCCGCCGCCCGCGCCGGCCGCGACCCGTTCGTCGAAGTCCTCGGGGATCTTGCGGAAGTCCTCGCCGAAGCGGTCGTAGCGGGCCCGGGTCTTCGGGTCCGACAGGACGCTGTAGGCCTCGTTGAGGTCCTTGAAGCGCTCCTCCGCCCCCGGGTCCTTGTTGACGTCGGGATGGTGCTTCCGGGCGAGCTTGCGGTACGCCTGCTGGATCTCGTCCTGGTTCGCGGTCCGCGACACGCCCAGCACCTCGTAGAAGTCCTGTGCCATGACCGCTCACTCCCGCTTGGCGACGGTCACGGCGGCGGGCCTGAGCTGCCGTTCGCCGTCCCCGTAGCCCGGGCGCAACACGTCGACGACCGTGCCCGGTTCGGCGTCGGGGGCCTGGACGACGCCGACCACTTCGTGCCGGGCCGGGTCGAAGGCGACACCTGTCTCCACCCGCCGCGGGTAGCCGAGCAGTTCGAGGACGTTCACCGCCTGATCGCGTACGGCGCGGACGCCCTCCACGACCGCGCCCGGTTCGGCGTCGGCATGGGTCAGGGCGAGTTCGAGGTTGTCCAGGACGGGCAGGAAAGCGGCCGCCGTGCGGGACCGCTCAGCCGCCCGTTCCCGCTCCAGTTCCCGCGCGTGGCGTTTGCGCAGGTTGTCGAGGTCGGCGAGCGCGCGCCGCCAGCGGTCCTCCAGTTCCTGTATCGCGGTGGTGGTCTCGTCCTCGGCAGGCGCGGGGCCGGCGGCGTCGGGGCCAGGTTCATCGTTCGCCGCTTCCCGCGGGGGCTGCGGGTCAGGGTGCGGCAAATCCCCGCGAGGAGGACGCGCGGCGCCTTCGGGGTCCGGTTCGACCGGATCCGATGCGGCCCGGTCCGGTTCTTGGGAGTGGCTGCGCATGGCGCACCTCACTCCTTGTCGAACTCGGCGTCGATGACATCGTCGCCGCCACCGGCACTCGTGGTACCGCCCGAGGCGGCGTCCTGGCCGGGACCGTCCGTGGCGGCGCCCTGACGGGTCGCCAACCCGGCGAGCGCCTGCTGGAGTTCGGAGGTCAGGGGCCGCACGCGCTCCACGCCCGCCTCTTCCTTGATCGCCGCCCGCGCGTCGGACACGAGCATCTCGGCGCGTGCCTTCTCGTGCGCGGGTGCCGCGTCGCCCAGTTCGGCGAGGCGCTTTTCGACCTGGTACGCGACAGCGTCGAGTTCGTTGCGGGCGTCGACGGCCTCGCGGAGTGCCTGGTCCTGGCCCTGGTTGCGCTCGGCCTCCTGGACCATGCGTTCGACCTCGCCGCGGTCCAGGTTGGAGCTCTCGCTGATGGTGATGCCCTGTTCCTTGCCGGTGTCCCGGTCGCGGGCCGTGACATTGAGGATGCCGTTGGCGTCGATGTCGAACGTGACCTCGACCTGTGGTTCGCCCCGCGGCGCCGGTCGGATGTCGGTGAGCTGGAACCGGCCGAGCACCCGGTTGTCGGCGGCCCGCTCGCGCTCGCCCTGGAGGACCACCACGTCGACGGCCGGCTGGTTGTCCTCGGCGGTCGAGAAGGTCTCGGTGCGGCGCACCGGGATCGTGGTGTTCCGCTCGATGATCTTCGTCATCACTCCGCCGCGCGTCTCCACGCCCAGCGACAACGGTGTGACATCGAGCAGCAGGACGTCCTTCACCTCGCCCTTGAGCACCCCGGCCTGGATCGCGGCACCCAGGGCCACGACCTCGTCGGGGTTGACGCTCATGTTGGGTTCCTTGCCGCCGGTCAACCGACGGACCAGGGCCTGGACCGCCGGGATACGCGTGGAGCCACCCACGAGGATGACCTCGTCGATGTCGCTCTCACCGACCTTGGCGTCGGCCATCGCCTGCTGGACCGGGCCCAGGCAGCGCTCCACCAGGTCGCTGGTGATCTGCTCGAACGTGGACCGCATGACCGAGTCGGTGAGGTGCTTGGGGCCCGAAGCGTCCGCGGTGACGAACGGCAGGCTGACCTGCGTCTGCGTCACCGAACTGAGCTCCGTCTTGGCCTTCTCCGCCGCCTCGAACAGCCGCTGCAGCGCCTGCGGGTCCTTACGCAGGTCGATGCCGTTCTCCTTCTGGAAGTCATCCGCGAGGTAATCCACCAGACGCCGGTCGAAGTCGTCGCCGCCCAGGTGGCTGTCGCCGGCGGTGGAGCGCACCTCCACCACGCCGTCGCCGACGTCGAGGATGCTCACGTCGAAGGTGCCGCCGCCCAGGTCGAAGACGAGGACGGTCTCGTGCTGCTTCTTGTCCATGCCGTACGCGAGGGCGGCCGCCGTCGGCTCGTTGATGATCCGCAGCACCTCCAGGCCCGCGATCCGTCCGGCGTCCTTGGTGGCGGTGCGCTGGGCGTCGTTGAAGTAGGCGGGCACCGTGATGACCGCCTCCGTGACCCGTTCCCCCAGTTGCTTGCCGGCGTCGTCGGCGAGTTTGCGCAGCACCTGAGCGCTGATCTCCTCAGGCGCGTACAGCTTGTCGCGCACCTTGAAGCGGGCCGCCCCGCCATCGCCCTCGACGACGTCGTACGCCACCGCTTTGGCCTCGTCGGAGATCTCGTCGAAATGCCGGCCGACGAACCGCTTGGCCGAGTAGATGGTGCCCTTCGGGTTGAGAATCGCCTGGCGCCGGGCCAGCTGGCCCACCAGGCGCTCGCCGGTTTCGGTGAAGGCCACCACGGACGGCGTCGTGCGGTTGCCCTCGCTGTTGGGCACGACGGACGGCTCGCCGCCCTCCCACACGGCGATCACCGAGTTGGTGGTGCCCAAGTCGATACCCACTGCCTTGGCCATGGGGAACTTCTCCCTCCCGGCGCGGGCGGCCGCGCCGACTCTCCGGGTATTGGGTGGAACCTCCGCCGGGGGCTGCAGCGCGCCGCGGCGAGCGCTTCGCAGGGACGTGCGGCAACATGCCCGACAGCGCACGGACGGCCGCTCCGAAGCTCAGCCCGCCAAGGGCGGAGACGATGGGCTGAGCCGGTTCACGAGGTCCCACACCCCGCTGGTCGGGACACCACGACCACGACGCGCACCGCCCACCGTGGACGTGAAGCGCAGCCCCGAAGTCACCCGTGGAGTGGCAGCCAACGGCGCGTTCGGCGTCGTGAGCGCGTTCTGCGGCGGCGACCGGACCCGCAATGCCGCTCGGTCACCAGCCAGCCCTGCCTGCCCGCGCGCACGAAGGGTTTCGAACACGTTCCAGGATTACGAGCCCAGTGGCTACACGCCTGCCCCTGGCGGGTCGGAAATGCACGTGCCCGCTCGTCCCACGAGTATGAGAGGAAGCATCCGAACGTCTCGGACAACCCGGCCCGGAGCGGGCCCCCGGAACGCCGCTCGCCCTTTCGAAGCCCGGAGAGAACGGAGTGATCCCATGGCCGTCGGCAGGGTGCACACCCTGTACCGCCACCGCTCCGACGGGGAGGGCGGCCTTCCCCTGGGTTGCGGCGAGCGGCACGCCACGGCCACGCGGAGAGGGCGCCGCCCACCTGCTCCAACCTCGGCCGACCGTGCCCTCCACGAACTGACGGCGCTCTCCCGCGCCCTGTTCGACGCCCGGGACGAAGGCGAGATCCTGCGCCTGGCCATGGACCGCACAGCCGCCGTCGGGCCATACAGCGCCGAAGCCGGATACCTGAGGGTGGACGGCGATCTGGTCCCCAGTCCGAGGGCCGGGCAGATCCACACCCCGGCCGTCGACCGGACGGTGCGGGAGCTGGCCGGGCAGGACGGCCCTGTGGCCCTACCCGGCAGGCTCTGGAGCCGAGCTCTGGGGCTGCGCGGCCCCGAGGGACTCCACGGCTACCTCGTGGTGACGTCCCACTCCCGGCCCACCGAGGCCGAGCGATCCCTGCTGGCCACGCTCGTCCGGCACACCGCCGCCGCTCTGTCGGTCGCCTACGCCCACCGCCGCCGACACGAGGACGCGCTGGAGCTGCACCGGCTCAAGGAGGAACGCACAGCCCTCCAGCAGCGGCTGGTCTCCGTCGTCGCCGAGCTGGGGTACCAGCAGGCCGTCCATGCGCTCATGACCGACGCGGCCGCCTCGGGCGGCGGCGCGGAGGCCGTCACCCGCGCACTGCACGGACTCACCGGACTCCCCGCGCTGGTCGAGGACCGCTTCGGCCGGCTGAGAGCCTGGAGCGGCCCCGACCGCCCCGACCCCTACCCGGAACCGGACCGCGTGCGCCAGGACGAAATGCTGCACGCCGCCGCCCGGGAGATCGGACCCGTGCGGATCAAGGACCGGCTGATCACCCTGGTCCGCCCGCACGGCGAGATCCTGGGCGTACTGGCCCTGGTCGATACCGAGGGCGAGGCCGACGAACACACCGTGCTTGCGCTGGAAAACGCCGCCAGGTCACTCGCCTGGGAGCTGGCGCACCTGCGCAATCTGGCCGAAGTTGAGCTGAGGCTGCGGCGGGAGCTGGTCGACGACCTCCTGGCAGGGGCAGATGAGGAGAGCGCCTACGCCCGGTCCGAGGCCGTGGGACACGACCTGCGCCGCAGCCACTACGTCGTCGTGGCGCAGTGGTCGAACCGGGCTTCGGATGATTCCTTCGCGCAGACCGTGGACCGGGCGGCCTCCGCCGTGGGCATGCGCTCCCTGCTGACCCGGCGATCCGACCACGTGGTCCTCGTCGCCGACGACAGGCCGCACGCCCGCGCGCTGTACGAGGCTCTCGCCCGGGAGACCGGGACACCGTCCGGGGCGATCGGGGTGAGCGGCCCGTGCGACTCCCCGGACGACATCCCCCACCGCTACCAGGAGGCGCAGCGCGCCCTGGAGGTGCGCCGCCACTCCCGCGAGCGCTACGGCACGACGTTCTACGACGAGTTGGGCCTGTACCGCATCCTGGGACCCGGCAACGATCGCCGGGAACTGGAGACGTTCGTGCGCGAGTGGCTCGGGCAGCTCATCGACTACGACTCCCGACACCACACGGCCATGGTGGCGACCCTGGCCCGGTACTTCGACTGCGGCGGCAACTACGACGAGACCGCCGAATCCCTCGCGATCCACCGCAGCACGCTCCGCTACCGCCTCCAGCGCATCCGCGACATCAGCGGCAACGACCTCGCGAACGTCGAGGACCGGCTCAACCTCCAGGTGGCCACCCGAGTGTGGAAGATCGTGTTGAACGGACGCAGCTGACACCCCGCAGGACGGCGCGGCGGGGCGGCACGTTGTCGGTGTCGTGCGTCGAAGGACACCGACCCGGGAGGCCTGAGGGACTCGCCACACGTGTCCGGCTCCAGAGGCGCGGCGCTCCCCGTCGCCGGAGCCGTCACCCACCCCGGTGTGCGGGTCCTGACCCGTTGCCTTCCGCAGCCACGGCCGCTCGCACCCGTTGCTCCTCGCGAGCTGAGCCGACGTCCCGTTCCAGAGGTGTGCGGCTCACCGCTGTCGCGAGGTCCTCCAGGGCCCGCTTCTGCAGTTCCGCCCCGCGCCGTAGCACCGGGCTCCGGTCCTCGGCGGCGCCATCCCACGCGTGGAGGGCTTCCTCCACACGCCCCCAGTCCGGATTCCTGTGCTCGCGCACGTCGACTGCCGCCTGCGCGGTGTCCGCCTCCAGGGCTTCGGCGAGCCGCTCCGCCTCGGGGGCGAAACGGCTGTCGGTCCGCGGGACGTGGCTCTCCATGAGCATGGCCGCCCTGTCGAACCCCTCCAGCGCCTTCTGCGCCTCTTCCGCCTCGCGCGACGTCAGCCCCCTGGGGCGGACCGGTTCCCGCCTCGCCTGGTCGTAGGCCCCCTGCCAGGCGGCACGTGCCTCCCTGCTCGCCAGCAGTGCCCTGCGCATGTCGTCGCGATGTTCCCGCGTCGGTTCGGCGTAGCTGCGGAGCACTGCGGCCGCGTAGCGGCCGTTGGCGGCGAGCCAGTCCGCGAGTCGGCTCGGCAGCCGGGGCGTCTCCCACGCGGGGAACACCACGTACGCCAGCATCGCCAGGGCCCCGCCGAGCAGGGTGAGCACCATCCGTTCCGGGACCGTCTGCTCCCATGACTGGCCGCCCAAGCCGAGCAAGAAGACGACGTACGCGGCAGTGAAGCATTGGGAGTAGGCGTAGCCGGTACGGATGAGCGTGTATGAGAGGCCCGCCGAGACCACCGCCAGCGCGCCGAACACATGGGCGTCCGGACCCAGAGCCTGCACCGTCCCGGTGGCGAGCGCGACCCCCGCCAGCGTCCCGGCGAGACGGGCCACCGCACGCGCGTACGTCTGGTGGAAGTCCGGCCGCATCACCATCACCGAGGCGACGGGCGCCCAGTAGCCGTGGTCCAGCGGTAACCGGGAAGCGATCAAATAGCCCAGCGTGGCCACCGCCGCCAGCCGGACGGCGTGCCGGAACACGGGCGAGTCACGGCGGAGCTCACGGCGGATCGCCCGGACGGCGACCGGGAGCAGCCGGAACATTGTCGGGCGCACCAGGAACTGGGCGCTCGCGGGGCCGGGCGGCGCAGGCGCCTTGTCGCCCGCGCTGCCGCACTCGGCGATCTCCAACGCCTCGGCGAGCAGTCCCACGAGCCGTTCGGCGGCCTGCCGGGCAGGCCCCTCCAGCACCTCGTCCTCCTCGTCGATGCGCAGGACATCCGAGCTCCCGGGAGGCAGCTCCGCGGGAGCGCCGCAGCGGATCGAGCGGGCGGCCGCGTCCAGAACGTCGGCGGCCGTGTTGAGCAACTCCCGTGCGCGGTCCCGCCCGGGTCCCTCCGCCGGGGCGCCGACGTGCGGGTCGGCGAGCGCGGCGACGACCGGCAGAATGCGCTCGGCGAGGCCCCGGGGGCCGTGAAGTACGGGCGGACGGGTGCGGGCCTGTGACGGCGTCACGGCAGCCGCGTCCCGGGCCGTCATCAACGGCTCCGGGTCGAACGGGGCGGTCGGGTCGTCCCGCAGCCGGCGGGCGTAGTCCGCCACGGCGGCCAGGGCGTCGGCGAGCGCGTCACGATGCGCCCCCCCAACGGCGGATCGGGAACAGCAAGATCAGCACGGCCTGCGTCACGCCTCCGAGCGCGATGACCCCGGCGTGTTCCAGGGCTTGCCCGACGCTCGTGGGCAGGGTGACGGTCACCAGCATGCTGCCGACCGTCGTCGCTGCGACGATCCCGGCGGTCGATCCGAGGGCCCATGCCATCCCCGCGGCAAAGGCCCATACAGCCAGCAGTGGGAGGAACGTCACGAGTCGTCCCGCCGCCAGGTAGCCCACGAAGGTGCTGAGCGCCAGACCCGCGCCCGCACCGAGCGCGATCACCTTGCGCGGACGCCAAGTGCGCTGGAAGGTTGCCCCACCGGCGGAGTAGGCACCAAGGGCGGCGGACGCGGCGTACGCAGGGGAGACCAGCCACAGCGCCGGCCCGATGACGATCGCCACCCCAGCAGCCGTGCGCAGCGCGAGAAGTGGCTCCAGCCGCGTCTCCTCGATCGTGAGCCCGGATCGCGCGACCTCCCCGAAGGTCCGCAGCCATCTCACGGATGCGAGCCTAGTCGGAAGGCCCTGCCAGGGCGCGTCTGCCGCGCCGCGCCTCCTGACGGCACCGCGCTCGGCGGACGCGCGCCCCCTGGTCGGTCTCCACCCACAGACCGGCACACCCTTGTGTACCTCGGCGATCGATGACCATCCCCTGGCGCCGATTGTTCAGCCCCAGCGCTCGACGTCGTCCTCGGGGCCGGTCCGGCACGGCCGACGGCAAAGCGGCTGAAGAAGGGTGACTGACCTGCCCTACCGCGACAGCCTTGCACCGTCATCGCCATGATGGCCCGGTGCGTGTCGCCCGCCGGCCCGGGGACAGTCCCTGGTTCAGCGGGCCTGGGCTGGCCCGAAGGGCTGCGGCGTGGAACCCGAACGCTCGGTCGCCTGCCAGCGGTGAGCGACGGTACCACACGCGCGTTCGGGAGCCATTCGTGTCGGCATCGGTTCACTTCGAGGGCTGGTCACCGTGGTCGTTCTGGAGGGTATGAAGACGTTCCTGTTCGCGCTTGGAGTAGGCAGCGGCCCGGATCGCCTCGTCGCTCTCCAAACCTGATCCCAGCGCGCCGCCCACGGTGGCGACCGAAGCGACGAACCAGGACAACGTCCAGTACTCCGCGGCGTGCAGCGGAGTTCGTGTCGTAGAAGCGAACACTCGGTCGTTGAGGATGAACAGCGCCCACACCAAGTTGATGACCATCAAACCCACGTAGCAGACCAGCACCCCGATACCCACGGTCACGACAGTCGAGGCGTTGTAGAGCCGCGCCCTCTGCTTCGCCTCCCGCGAGGGCCCTGCTGACCGATCCCACAGTTCCCCGTCGACGATCAGCCAGCCGATCATGAGCCCGACGGACCCGACCATGGCGATCACGAGGCGTGGCACGCTCAAGGCCTCAGCGAGGCTCCAGATGTCGGAGGTCAAGGTGGCGATCGCCCCGGTGGCGAGTGCGGCCGCCAGGGCTTTCGACAAGCCCGGCACCAACCGCCACGGACGGTTGGCGCGGACCATGCCGACGAGCACCCTCAGGTAACCGCGCGGCCCGCTGACGACGTACCAAAGATCGTCGGTCTCATCCTCACCGACCGGGCCCGGGTGGATAGATGTGAAACGACGGGCAAAGAGTCCCCGCAGCGGTGGACTCTGCGGAGGTACTTCAGCCCCCGTGGCCCGCGGACCCGCCAAGCCGAGCACGGCTTCTTCCACGGCCCGCCGCGCTCTCGTCTGCAGCCGCAAGCCCCCCAGCGAAGGAAGAGACAGCAGCGCCAAGCCGTGTTCGTGACTCAGATTAACCACGAGCCTGCGCCCGTGTGAGTGCAGCGGAAGGTCGGTGAGGGCCACGACGATGTCCCAACTCTCCGCACTTCCGCGATCCATGATCCGGCGCATCAAGGTGGACGGGTCCTCGGCGCCTGCGGTGAAGGGCTCACTGACCACCTCGACGTCGAACCGTCGCCCCTGGCCCCACTTGTCGGCGAGCCGAGCAGGAAGAGTCTGGGCCAAGCGCTGCGCGATCTCCGTCGGCACGTCCGGATCCGCCAGGAGAGCCACCACCGTAACGCCCTGAGATGACACCCGCATGACCGGACCCTCCTCGTCAGCTGCCCCGCGATCCGGCCCACAGAGTCAGTACGGCCAGATCTCCTCGTCTTCCCAGCACAGAGCCTGTTCCCACCACCGGGCGATCGCGTACGCCACCGCGGACACCCGCTCCGGCCCCATCCTGGCCCGCACCGCACGCCGCGCCACCGAACCACCCGCACGGTGTCCGACCGGATCCAGGCTGCTGTCGGTCGTGACGGGCAGCTACTGCCACACGAGGTCCGTCGGCGCCCCGGCTTCCGCTCCCTGGAAGACCAAAGCGGGCCTGCACAATCTGATCACGGCGATCACGGTCGGTCGCGGTGTGCCGAATCTGTACGTCGTGCTCTGCCCACCATTGACCGCCGCTCGGGCAGAGCGGCCTCGTCCATGCCTTTCTCCCGGTACGGCACCAGCAGCACCGCCGAGCCCGCGATCCTCCCGGCAGTCGGCCCGGACGTCTCGTCCGCCTCTGCTTCGAGCTGCGCGTTCAACCGGATAAGCACCCGCTCCGCGCTGCCGAGTCCCTTCTTTCAGCCCGAACGGCTTCCCAGTTCCTCGGCCGGCTCCGTTCCTGCGCCGCATTGGGTTCCGCCGCCGTGCGGGAATCCGCTCCAGCACGTCATCCACGGCCACCCCTTCAGAAGATCCGGAAAAGCGTTTTTGAAGCCGTCGCATCTCCGGCACCAGAACCGCGAAATCCATCCCACGGGACCATCCGACAAGTGAACCGCCCCGGCTTTGGCGGACTCCCGCAGAAGCTCGTCAGCGCAACGCCTCGGCCGGTCGTGCTGCGCGTGGCAGAGACGCCCATCTTGCCCACGACATCGCCGAGAGATTGCGGCTGTCCCAACGCGCCCGAACCGAAACCAGGATCGCTCGATCTGACCAACTGGCGTGGCGGACGGTGGGATTCCGGTACGCCGTGGAAACGCTGCCGGGCAAGACGGCTGACGTTCTGGAGGGTGGCCATGACGGCGAGCGCGGTGACGGGCCGGATCGAATCCGGTGCTGCCCGGGGCCAGTTGGCCGCATGGGCCTGCCAGCCCGGGGCACGCGTGAACGGTGCCGCCCCTGCAGGCGGCCTGCGGTTCGCGTTCTACGGCCGAGTGTCCACCGAGGACCACCAGGACCCGGTGACGTCACGGGCGTGGCAGCGGTTGCGCGCCGATGCCGTGGCCTCCGGTCACGGGCGGATCGTGGCGGAGTACTTCGACGTCGGCCACAGCCGCTCGCTGCCTTGGCCCCGACGCCCCGAGGCTGCTGCTCTGCTCGCAGCTCTCGCCGACCCGGACCGCGGGTTCGACGCCATCATCATCGGATCGAGTGAACGCGCCTTCTCCGGGCAGCAGTTCGCCGCAATGGCACCGGTCTTCGAGCACTACGGCGTCCCTGTCTGGCTGCCCGAGCTCGGCGGCGAGGTCGACCCGCAGCTCGCAGCCCACGACGAACTGATGGTCCTGCTCGGTGTCCTGGCCAAGCGCGAGGTCACCCGAGCTCGTGTCCGTTCACGCACCGCGATGCTGGTCCAGGCCCGCGACCAAGGTCGCTACCTCGGCGGGCGACCACCGTACGGATACCGGCTCGTGGACGCGGGACCGCACCCGAACCGCGCACTCGCCCGCCGCGGCGTTCAGCTACGACAGATGGACATCGACCCGGACACCGGCCCCATCGTCACCTGGATGTTCCAACAACGCCTCGCCGGCCACAGCGTCGCCAGGATCACCCGCGCGCTGAACGACATGAAGGTCCCGTGCCCAGCAGCAGCCGACCGCGAACGCAACCCGCACCGAACCGCGATTGCCTGGACGCTCACCTCGGTGCAGGGCGTCCTCAGCAACCCGAGGTACACCGGCCGCCAGGTGTGGAACCGGCAACGCACCGACCACGAACTGATCGACCCGGACAACACCAACCTCGGCCACCGCGACGTCATGCGCCGCAACACCCCCGACGAGTGGGTGATCTCCGAGAAGCAGGCGCACCCGGCCCTGGTCAGCGAAGCCGACTTCGTCGCCGCACAGGCCATCCGAGCCGAGAAGAAGGCCGTCGGGAGGACGTACCGGCTCGCCGGCCTGCTTCGTTGCGGGCACTGCAGTCGGCTCATGGAGTCGTGCTGGTCGAACGGCCGCGCCGCGTACCGCTGCCGCCACGGGCACTCCAGCGCCACGCCTCGTGATCCACACCGGACGCCGAACGCATACGCCCGTGAAGACCAGATCCTCGCCCATCTGCCAACGCTCCATCTGATGCGCACCGGCGAGGACACGGCACCTGACCCCACGGGCGCACTCGCCCACCTCCGCGCCGACGGGATCGGCCTGATCTACGACCAAGCCGGTCGCACCGTGACCGCGGACACCGAACGGAAGGAGAGGATCGTTATCGGTCGATGACTCCCAGCGCCGACCGGCACCGGACACCGGTCAGCGCGCAACCGACAGCCAGCACCGAGAAATGAGGAAGGTGATCGACAGAGCAGACCCCGGAAACGACAAACACCCGCCTCGGCCGAGGCCAAGCACGGGTGCCGATCGATGCTGCCCTGGAACCGAAGTTCGTGGGGCAATTATGTGTCCGAGGGGGGACTCGAACACTACACACATGCCATGTCGCGAGGCGCGCAGCAGATCGCGGTGCTGTGATGGCGACCGCAACCGCACCCCCGCCCAGCGCAGCCGACCACCCCCGCGATCCTCGGGAATCCGCGGTCCGAGCCGTCACTTTGATCATGGGCGCCGTCGTCGGTCTGACCTTCCTCTTCGGCTTCGGCAATGTCTGGGCACTCGCCCTACGCCTCGGCGTACTCCCCTGGGTCGCACCCCTGGTCGCCCCAGCCGTCGACCTTTCAATCCTCGGACTGCTCCTCGCGATCCGACGGCTCGTCCTGGACGGCGCAGACGCCACCGTGACGCGGCCGGCACGACGGCTCCTGGTGTTCTCCAGCGTCATGACCCTCGCGCTGAACGTCACCGAGCCACTGATCACCCAGCACTACGGCAAAGCAGCGTTCGACGCGGTCGGGCCCCTTCTGCTCATCGGCTGGGCGGAGGTTGGCCCCGGGCTCCTCGAAGTTCTCAACCAACGAGTTACCACGGAGGAGCCGGCGTCTCTGCGGATTGAAAGCGATCGACCAACCGTCAAAACTGTCAAACAGGTATCTGCCATGAACGACGCGGCGTCCTCAGGCGCTGACGATGCAGCGGGCGGGCAGGAAGATCTGCTCGCCCTGGCACGCGCCGCCGACCTACGACACTGGCAGGCACACCGGCGTCCGATCTCAGCCGAGACCCTCCGCAAGGACCTGCGTATCGGCGCCCAGCGATCACGACAACTCGTCGCCGCGATCCGAGAAGTTCAGAAACCACGTTCGACGTCGAGTCCGAATCCCCGAAGGATCACGGGCTGAGGCCTGGACCGGGTCCAGGGGACCACATGCGGCGGAAAGTGGAGGCGTCCAGGAGCCACGGCGCTTGTCGACGAAAGCTGCTTGAACAGCTTCCTAGCCGCGCGCTCGGGGCGTTTCCGGCGCGAACGGCCGCCACCGCGGCCTCGAACGCCGTCGGAGCACCGGACGATGATGACTCCTTCACAAGCCCCCTTTCATACTTACTAAGTACTTAGTAACCTAAGCCAGGGGCGGCTGCGGCCCGTCTCAAACCGCAGGTCGTCCAGGTCCGGCCGCCGCTGTGCCTGGACACGGCCTCTCGTTGCTTTGAGAAGCCGCGACCGGCTTTCGCGCCGCAACCCGCGCTCGTTCCGCGCCGCCGCGAACCGGACGGGCCGAGCGCAAGCCACCCGTACGCCGTTGCGGGGACCAGCCTTTTGAGGAGGCAGTGCGTGGAAACACAGAGAACCCTGATCGCCGCCTTGGCGGTGACTGCTCTGCTCGCCGCGGGATGTTCGGACCGCGGTGACAGCTCCGACTCCGAGTCGGCGCCGACCGATGCGCAATCGTCCGCCGTGTCAGCGGACATCGGAGATCTGAAGAACGTTTGCCGGCCCGGTAGCCCGACGGGTTCGCCCGCTCAGGGGGTTACGGCCGGCGAGATCAAGGTCGGTGTTTTCAGCGACGTCGGCTTCACGAAGAAGCAGGAGTTCGGCGACGCCGCGAAGGTGTTCACCTCGTGGTGCAACGACGCCGGCGGCATCAACGGCCGCAAGCTTGTCGCTAACGTCCACGACACCAAGATGATGGAAGTCCGCCAGCGCATGACCGAAGCGTGCCGTGACGACTTCGCGCTCGTCGGCGGCGGCGCCGCGTTGGACAGCATGGGCGTCAAGGACCGGCTGTCGTGCATGCTGCCGGACTTCCCCGCCCAGCCCGTCGGGTTGGACAGCTCCGGCTCCGATCTGCAGGTATCGGTTCAGCCCGGCAACACGACGTACCTGACCTACTCGGGCTTCTACAACTGGCTGTTGAAGGAGGCCTACCCGGGCTCAGCGGGCGCTGTCGGCGTCATCAGCGGCGACTCCCCTACGGTCAAACCGCTGGTCGCCATGGCCGAGGAAGGCATCAAGGCCACCGGCGGCCAGGTCACGTACAGCGACCTGTACCCGACGCAGGGGGTATCGGACTGGACACCGTACGCGCAGTCGATCAAGAACAAGAACGTCAAGGGCCTGCTGTTCTACGGCCAGTTCAACCAGCTCGCGAAGCTGGAGCAGGCGCTCACGACCATCGGCTACAAGCTCGACTGGATCGACGCGAACAGCAACGCCTACGGCGACGACTTCCTCCAGCTCGCCGGCAACCAGGCGCTGGCGGGGCAGAACAACGTCGCGGACCTGAGCGGTGTGTTCCCGCTGGAGAAGGCCGCCGAGAACCCCGCGACCCAGAAGGTCGTCGACCTGTACGCCAAGTACGCGCCCGGGAGTGAGGTCACGCTGGCGACCGTGCGCGCGTTCTCGTCCTGGCTGTTGTTCGCCAAGTCGGCGTCGTCGTGCGGCGACAACCTCACCCGTAAGTGCGTCTTCGAGACGGCGCAGAAGGAGACGGCCTGGACGGGCGGCGGTCTCCAGGCACCACTCGACGTGTCCGGCCCAGATGTGCCGGTCGCCTGCTTCAACGTCGTGACCGCAACGCCCGAGGGGTGGAAGCCGGCGGACTTCGAGCCCGACAACGGCGCCTACCGTTGCGACGCACCCGTCGTCAAGCTCACCGGTAACTATCCGAAACCGGTCACACTCGCGGATGTGGGCAAGAGCACGGCCGACTTCAAGTAGCAGACGGGCTTCGCGGGTTCGTGGCGTGGTCCGTGTAGACGCATTCTGATGCCGGTCGCCCGCCTGACGTCGGGGATACGCTGCGACGCTTCCAGCGTCCGACGTCGGGATCAGGCCATCGATGTGTCCCGGACGTTCTCGCGCGGTGAGGCTCGCCGCGTCGAGGAATCGCTACCGTTCGCCGATCATCCAACCATCACATTCATGGCTCCATAGTCGGCTTCCACGGAGGACGAGGCCGGGGCGTTCTGACTCTGGAACGCCCCGGCCGAGATCGAGTTCGTCGACAGGAACCGCGAGATGGGCGGAGCTCGGAGCCCACGGCGGCGTCCACGCGAGGCACCGAGATCGCGATCCGCGCCGCAAAGCGCACAGACAAAACATTTGTGGAGGTGGTGAAGCCGTGAGCTTCGCAGCGAACGAGCACCTGTTCCGGGCGGTGGTCGACCGGGTCATCCCGCCCGATGAGTGGCCGGGCGGGTGGGAGGGCGGCGTGGGGGACTACCTGCGCGCCGAGTGGGACGCGGACCTCGCGTGGTGCCACGAGCCGCTGGAGCGGCTTGCCGCCGCGTTGGCCGACGCGTGCGCCGACGGGGCGGACTTCGCCGATCGTGACACCGTCGAGCAGGACCGGCTCCTTGCCGCGGCTGCCGCCGACCCGGCCGTCGGGGAGGCGGTGTTCGCCGCGGTGCGCGTCGCAACGGAGGGCTTCTACGGCAGGGACGGCGTTCACCCGCCTGCCGGGTGGGCGATGCTCGGCTTCGATCCGGGGCCGACCCGGCGGCCCGACACGCCGACCCCGACCATCGCGCCGACCCGGCTCAAGCCCCGGTACGACGCGGTCGTCATCGGCTCAGGCCTGGGAGGGGCGGTCGCGGCATCGGTGCTCGCCGCCGACGGCGCGGATGTCCTGGTGGTCGAACGGGCGCCGTTGATGCCGACCGACCGGCTTCGCAGCGATCACCTGCACGGCAAGCGCGCGGTCTACGCCACCTCGGTGGGGCCCGGCCCGGGCAACCCGCGGGTGACCGTCCTCGCGGACGGTTCGGAGTGGTCGGTCGACGCCACCGCCGGCGGGGATGTCTGGGGCCTGGTCGCCATGACCGTCGGCGGGGGAACCCGGCTGTGGCAGGGCATGGCCTGGCGCATGTTCGCCGAGGACTTCGCGATGGAGAGCACCTACGGCACGCCCGAAGGAGCCGACGTCCTCGACTGGCCCGTCGGCTACGCGGAGATGGAACCGTTCTACAGCGACGCGGAATGGGAACTCGGGGTCGCGGGGCACGACGATGCCCTGAGCGCAAGGACCCCCCGCTCCCGCGGATACCCGATGCCCCCGCTGCCCGACGACCCCGTACGGACACTGTTCCGGAAGGCGGGCGAGCGCATAGGCGTGAACACCGGTCCCATTCCGTTCGCGATCAACAGCGTCACCCGCGACGGACGGCCGCCCTGCGCGAAGTGCGGCCAGTGCCTGGGCCACGCCTGCCCCGTCGACGCGAAGAACGGGGCGAAGAACACGTTTCTCGCCCGGGCGCTGCGGACCGGAAACTGTGACCTGCTGGCCGGCGCGCCCGTGGTGGGGGTCTCGCACCGCGCCCAACAAGCCGACGGCGTCCGGCTGTTGGTGGACGGCGTCGAGCGGACGGTGGCCTGCGACCGGGTCGTCGTGGCGGCGGGAGCCGTCGAGACCCCGCGCCTGCTGCAGGCCAGTGGCCTGGGAAACGACAACGTCGGGCGATTCCTGCACGGACACTCGGCAACCTTCGTGGTCGGCCTCGCCCCGGAGCCGGTGGGCCTGTTCCGAAGCCCGGGCCACTCGGTGGGCACACTCGACTTCGTGCACGACGGACGGGCGCCCATCGGCGGTGGCGTCGTCTTCGACATGTTCTGCCCGTACCCGCTCATGCTGTCCTCGCTGGCGGCACTCTTCGGCGCCGACCTCTACGGAACCGGCCACAAGCGATGGATGCGGGACACCGCACCGCGTCTCATCGGCCTGATGTCGATGGCCCAGGAACTCTCCTCGGCCGAAGGGCGGGTCCGCCTCCACCCGTCACTGCGCGACCGCGACGGCGTCCCGGCGCCGATCGTGACCGGACCGAACGTCCAAGCCACCCAGGACAACAACCGGTATCTGGCCAGGGAATCCATGAGATGGCTCGAAGCGACGGACTGCTCCCAGCCGATGGACCTGATGGCCAGGCCCGGCAGCACCTCCCGCACCCCGCCGCCCCGGATCCCCGCCACCGAACACGCCTGCGGAACCGCCCGGATGGCCGACGACCCGGCCCGAGGCGCGACCGACCGCTTCGGACGCCTGCACGGATCACCGAACGTCTACGTCAGCGACGCCTCCCTGCTGCCGTCTAGCGGCGGCGTCAACCCCGGACTCACCATCGTGGCCAACGCCCTCCGGGTCGCACGCTCCTGGGGTACGACCCGGTGACACGCCCCCGGGACCGGCGTGCCGGTCCCACACGACCGCTGCGCCGCCGCGCCGATTAACGCGCGTACGTCCCGGTCCCGTCTGTGACCGATCTCGGGGTGGGCGCGGTTCAAGGACCCGGGCTCCGTGCAAAACAAGCGCGGATCTCTGCGCGATCCATGAACCCGAGCCGCGCCCGCCCCAGCAAAGCCGGTGCCGCCTCGGCAACTCCGCACCAATGACCCAGTCACCCACCACGGAAGAAGAAGCGTCGCCCCGCGCACCGGGTCACGCCCGTGCCGTCCCAGGCTCCTGAGCAGAACCCGGTCGTGGGCGACTGGGCCTCATCCACGCCGTCCGGAGTGCTCTGCCGCTGCACGGCACGACGCCGTCAACACAGTGCCGCGTGGGTCAACTCGGGGGCGTGTTGCCGGGCATGATGCGGCTGATGGCGCGGTCCCACTCGGTGAGGAGGTCGAAGCCCTGTTCCGCGCCGAGCCACTGTTCTTCGAGGCCGCCCATCATGGCGAGGATCTGGCGTGCAGTGGAGACCGGTTCGGGGACGGCGTCCGTGAGGGCGCCCGCGAGGGCGTCGAGGATCTTCTGGTCATGGGTGCGGAAGTAGTCGTGGGCCGGGTGGCCTCGGTCCAGCGACTCGATGCGCAGCATCGTGTAAAGGCGGACGATTTCCGGTCGGTTGCTGTTGCGGTGCACGATGTCGCGCAGGCTGCCGAGCAGTCGGAAGTGGCGCGGTTCGGTGTCGTCGTCGTGTCGGGCGGCGATGAACTCGGCGTCGCGTTCGTCGCGGTCTTCGAGGACGGCGAGGAGCAGTCCGTCCTTGCTGCCGACATGGTGCAGGACGCCCGCGACGGTGAGGCCGCAGCCATCGGCGACTTGCTGGATGCTGAAGCCGTAGTAGCCGCGGCGGCCGATGACCTCGATCGCCTCGTCGATGATGCGTCGGCGGCGTTCGGCGCTGCGGCGTTCGCGGACGCCGGATCCGTGGTCGGTGGTGGGCACAGGTCATCCTGGCATGTCGGGGAAACGGAAACATTGCGGGGCTGCGGGCCGCGCGCGGGCGCTCGACGTCCACGCGCGGCCCGCAGTTGCGGATGAACCGGCCGACAGGTCAGGCGCGAGGTGAGGGGGCGTCATCGTCGGATGCCAGTGGCACGGCGACGGCGTGGGGGTCACGGGCGTGTGCGCCGACGTCCAGTGCGACCGCGTTGATGCCGGGCAGGACGCGTCGGCGTTGTGTGCTGTCCCAGCGCGCGAGCGGCAGCAGCGACGCGTCGACGTCGACGGAGGCGGTCGCGCCCGCAACGATGTCGACGCAGGCGAATCCCAGCAGGGCGGTTTCGTCGGCGTGGTCGGGTTCGGTGCGCCGGCCGTAGACCTGGACCACGTGGCGGCCGTCGCGCGTACCGGTGTTGGCGACGTCGACCCTCAGCCGCACGCTGCCCGGATCGACCGCGAGGGCGGTGGCGGCGGTGACGACGAAGGTGGTGTACGAGAGCCCGAACCCATGGGGGAAGGCGGCGTCGACACCGAGGTGGTCCAGGAGGCGTTGGCCGTGGAGCCGCCCGTAAGTGATCGCGGTCGCGTCGCGGTCGTGCGGGGGGAGGTGGTCGGCGGACACGGGGACGGAGAACGGCAGGCGACCGGTGGGGTTGTGGGCCCCGGTCAGGACGTCGGCGAGGGCGTGGCCGCCTTCCATGCCCGCATACCACATCAGCAGGACGGCAGGGACCTCGTGGCGCCACGCCTCGGTCGTGACCGCGCCGGCGGCGACGACAGCGACCGCGGTCCGCGGGTTCGCCGCGGACACCGCGCGGATGATCCGTTCGTCGATCTCGCGGAGGGTCAAGGACGCGCGGTCGCCGCCACCCCAGGGCGCGTCGGCGGCGTCCGGCGGCGGGGTGGTGGACATGGCGGCGGCGATCTCCGGCGGCGGGGGCGGGATCAGCGCGGTGATCCTCGGGTCGGCCACCACGTCGGGGCCGATGTACTCGCCTTCGTCGGCGGCGTCGTAGCCCGCCACCACGATCGCGACGTCCGCTTGGCGGGCCGCGGTCGCGGCGGCTTCGGGGTCGTCGTCGGAGACGACGGTGACCACCGCGTCCGGGAACGCGGCGGTGATGCCGTCGAGCGGTGTGCAGTGCGCGGGGGGACGGACGTCCGACGAGCCGTGGTCGCCCATGTTCGCCGCCACGGCCAGCCTGCCGATCAGCGCGATCGAGCCGACCCGGGACGGCTCCAGCGGAAGCACGGGAACACCGTCGACATCGTCGTTCTTCAGCAGCACCATGGACCGCGCCGCAACGGTGCGGGCCAGCGCCCGGGACTCGGCCGACGCCATCGTGTCCGGCCCGAAGTCACCGTCCACGCGGCGGGCGTAGGACCTCAGTTGCGCGGCAAGCAGCCGCAGCCCGGCCCGTTCGACCATCTCCCAGGAGGTTTCCCCCGCTTCGAGCTGCCGCGCGAGGTGGGCTGCGCGCTGCTGCGCGAAGGGCTCCTCCAGGTCCAGGCCGGCATTGAGTGACTTTGCCGCGTCCCGCAGGCCCATCACGAAGTCGCTGACGGTGATCCCGCGCCAGTCCCACAGGTCGCGCAGCACCTCGGTGAGCAGGACCTGGTTCTGCCCGGCCCACTCGCCGTTGACCGAGTTGTACGCCGTCATGACAGCGTCCACACCCGCGTCGGCGATCCGCTTGAAGTGCGGGAGGTAGATGTCGTGGAGCACGGATTCCTCGACGGTCACGTCCACCTTGAAGCGGGCGTTCTCCATCGAGTTGAGCGCGAAGTGCTTGACGCACGCCATCACGTACTTCTGCGTGCCGCGGGTCAGCGCGGCCCCGAACTCCCCGAGGTGGTGGGGGTCGTCGCCGTACGTCTCCTGCGCACGCCCCCACGAGGGGTGCCTGGGCAGGTTGACACAGACGCCGCCGAAGAAGTTGCCGCCCTGCGCCCGGATCTCACGGCCGATGACCTCGCCGACCTGCTCCTCCAAGGCGACGTCCCACGTCGCCCCGCGGGCCATCGGCACCGGGAACGCCGTACCCCTCCCGGCCACACACCCGCGCGGGCCATCGACGAAGCGGGTTCCCGGGATCCCGAGACGGTCGACCGCGCCGTGCACATACGGGCGGGCGTTGTAGCCCTCGGCACGGATGGCGGCAGTGCCCTCCCAGAACGGCGTGTCGCCGTCGAGAAGCCACAGACGCTCGCCCGCGGAGAGCTCCTCGAACAGCAGCTTGGCCTGCGTCTCGGGTGTGTCTCCGGCTCGCACCGCCGCGACCGCGGTCTCGAAGGCGGTCGGAACGTCGACTGTCGGTGGGTGTTTCATGAGACCTCCAGATTACTTACTAATTACTTAGTAAGTCAAAGGTAGAGGGAGGTCGCAGATCGTGTCGACCGCCCGACCCGAGGCCGCGGCAGCTCGCCCGCACGGACTGTCGGCTTCGGGTGATCGGTGGCGCTCGGGTGGTCTCGGGCGACGGCCGTGCGGTGCGGGCCACGTGCCCATTCAATGGCAACTCGCCTTCGGAGCAGAGACGTTGCCGCGACGGCGTGCCCGTCGGCCGGGATCGCGACCAGTAGCAGTCGTCGTGCCGGCCGGATCGCAGTGGCGCCGACGCCCACCGGTCACGTCACCTCGTCGCCGCGATCCGGGAGGACGGGCAACACGCATCGGAACCGCGTGCTCGGGTCCCGTGGAGCCCGTCGGCGTGGGCGCCTGATGCCGCCCCCGCTTGAGAGCCCACACGTCAGCCTGCGATGCCCGCAAGAACGCCCCAACTGCGACAGGAGGAACCGTGCCGGGCACCCCGGGCGGCAACCGTCCAGGAGCCGGCCTTTGGTGGGCCATGTTTCCAGCGGCTTCCGTTATCGGACTGTTGCCAACGTGCGTCTTGTCATGAGCAGCGCCGAATGCGACCTTGCTACAGCGCATTAGTAATGCGCATCGCCAACCAGTGCCCGCTCTCGCCGACCAGTGCTCCGCCCAGGCATTTTCATCTGAATGATTCGTTTCCATTCCTGGAGGTGTCACCACCGCGAGTGCGCCGTTGGGGCGGTACGAGGCCGGTGGCTTACCGGATTTGGGAGGTCAGGGTTGGGAACGGTGCGCTGGGGTGTGGCGGGGCCGGGTGAAATCGCGGCCGGGTTCGCGGAGGCCATGGCATCCGTGGCCGACGGGGAGATCGTCGCGGTGGCGTCGCGCTCAATCGACCGGGCCGCGGCGTTCGGGGACAGGTTCGGTGTCGCGCGCCGGTACGGCGACTACGCGGATCTGGCTGCCGACCCAGACGTCGACGTCGTCTATGTGGCGACTCCGGCATCGCGGCACGAGCAGGACACCCTCGCCTTTCTGGAGGCGGGCAAGCACGTGCTGTGTGAGAAGCCGTTCGCGATGAACGCCGGGCAGGCGCGGCGGATGGCGGACGCGGCGCGGGCCCGCGGGTTGTTCCTGATGGAGGCGGTGTGGAGCCGTTTCCTGCCGGCGTACCGGGCGCTGGAGGACGTCATCGGCAGCGGGCGGATCGGCGAACCGCTCTTGGTGGAGGCGGACTTCGGGATGCGGTGGCCAATGCAGCCGGAACACCGGCTGTTCGACCCGCGGCTCGGCGGCGGCGCTCTGCTCGATTTGGGTGTCTATCCCGTCCAGTTGTGCTCGCTGGTGCTCGGCCCCGTTGAGCACGTGGTCGCGGACGGTGTGATCGGAGCCACCGGCGTCGACGAGCAGGTCGCCGCGGTGCTCCGGCACCAGGGCGGCAAACTCGGCGTCGTCAAGGCCGCGATCCGCACCACCCTGGCCTGCACGGCCCGGATCGCGGGCACCGACGGCTCGGTCGACCTCCCGGCGTTCATGCACTGCCCCGACGCGATCACCGTCACCACCCGCCCCGGCGGCGCCGAGCGGATCGACGGCTCCTACGAGGGCAACGGGCTGCGGTTCGAGATCGCCGAAGTGCACCGCTGCCTCGGCCAGGGACTCGCCGAGAGCCCGCTGATGACACTCGACGAGAGCGTCGCGATCGCCTCCACGCTCGACGCCGTCCGCACCCAGGTCCTCGCCAATGCCACGCGGACCGCCCCGCCGGTGGACGCCCAGCCAACACGCCTGTGACGAAAGGCGCTTCGATGACCCGCTCACCCATCGACTTCTACGCCGACCCGAACTCGGGCGCCTGGGAGGAGATCGGCTACGACCCCTACCCCGCCGGCCGCCCGCCCGTCGACGTGCCCCTGGTGCAGCGCCCGCCGACGCGGGAACTGCGCGGACTGCGGGACCGGTACGACGCGGTCGTGGTCGGCAGCGGCGCCGGAGGCGGCGTCGCCGCGTTCGTGCTGGCGTCCGCCGGGGCGTCGGTGCTCGTGGTGGAGCGCGGCTCGTGGTTCGGCGCCCGGGACCTGGCGGCCGACCACATCCGCAACCACCGGTTCTTCTTCGGCGGCGACCTCGACACACCCCCCGGCCACCCGCGCGCGGTGCCCGACGAGGGCAGCGAGCGCGGCGAGGTGGCCGTGGAGTACGACGATCTGCGGTACCACCACAACGCGATCACCGTCGGCGGCGGCACCCGGTTCTTCGGCGCGCAGGCCTGGCGGTTCCTGCCCGACGACTTCCGCATGGCCTCCCTGTACGGCGTCCCCGACGGATCCGCCCTCGCCGACTGGCCCATCGGCTACGACGACCTCGAACCGTTCTACGACAAGGTCGAATGGGAACTCGGCGTCGCCGGCTGCGCCCATCCCGACGAAGGCCCCCGCGAACGTGGCTACCCGATGGCGCCGTTCCCCCCGACCATCGCGCACACGGTGCTCCAGACCGGAGCCGAGAAGCTCCGCTGGCCCACCGGCGCGGTTCCGCTGCTGCTGAACACCGAGCCGCGCAACGGCCGTTCGGCGTGCATCCGCTGCGGACAGTGCGTCGGGTTCACGTGCCCCGTCGACGCCCGCAACGGCACCCATAGCACCGTCCTGCCCCGCGCCCTCGACCTCGGCGCCGACCTGATCACAGACGCGCAGGTAATCCGGATCTCCGACAGCGGCGACGTCGAGATCGCTGCGGACGGAACCTCACGCGTCATCCACGCCGGACGGATCATCCTCGCGGCCGGCGCCGTGGAGACCGCCAGGCTCCTCCAACTCAGCGGGCTGGGCAACGACTGGGTCGGCGACTGCCTCCAAGGACACCTGTACGCCTTCGTGTTCGGCCTCTTCGACACCGATGTCCACGACGGCTACGGCCCCGGCCCCTCCGTCGCCACCCGGCACTTCTCCCACGGCAACGACGGCATCGTCGGCGGCGGCCTCCTCGGCCACGACTTCATCAAGATCCCCACCATGCACTACGCCCTCGGTCTGCCCTCCGACGTCGACCGCACAGGACCCGGCGCGCGCCGCGCCTTGGCCGACAACTACCGGCGCACCATCAACATCCAGGCTCCCGTCCACGAGATACCCACCCGCGACGCCCGCGTCCGCCTCGCCTCCACCGTCACCGACCACCTCGGGCTGCCCGTCGCCCGCCTCGAAGGACTCCAACACCCCGAAGACCTGCGCACGCACGCGTTCCTGACCGCACGCGCCGAGGAATGGCTCCGCGCGTCCGGCGCCACCCGCACCTGGCAGATGGGCACGGCAAAACAAATGCTGTCCGGAGGCCAGCACCAAGCCGGAACCGCCCGCATGTCCGACTCCCCTCGACACGGCGCCACCGACCCGCACGGCAAAGTCTGGGGAACCGACCGCATCTACGTCGCCGACGCCAGCCTCCACGTCACCAACGGCGGAGCCAACCCCGTCCTTACCATCATGGCCCTCGCCTGGCGCACCGCCACCTACGCCGCCGCCACCGGATAAACCCAGCACGCCGACACCTGATGGTGACTCACATTGGCTCGGGCGAAGCTTCGGTGGTCTGCGACGAGTTGTATGCGGTGGTCGAGCCGCTGTTGCCGAGGGTTGAGTGCTGTCATCGTCCCCGGAGCGGAAGAGGCATCCTGACCGGCTGGTGTTCCGAGCAGCGATGCCGCCAGGAGCCGAATCCAACTCGTTGGAGTGGGCACCGTGTTGGTGGAGGTGCAGCACGATGGGCGGAGCGGAGGGTTGTCGGCACCCCATGGTTGACGGTGCGGAGCCGGCCTGCACCGCCGACCTGAGCAGCGGCATCGATACCTTCCTCGAAATGTCTACCGTTCGGGAACGATCGGCACGACCATGAGCGTCGACGCATGCGATCGTAAGTGGCACACATGGTTGGCGGCGAGTTCAGCTTCTGACGGACTTGCTCCGGCGCGGTCACCGTGTCCTGAAGTCCTCGATACGCCACTCGTCGTGCCACTCGATCACCGGCCTCTCCCCGTCGAAGCGGAGGGGAAGCCATACGTAGTCCGCGATCGAGGTATCTGCTTGCGGAAGCGTGATGGGGGCACCACACTTCCCGGCTTCCTTGTCTGAGTAGTGCTGGTGGAAGGCCTCGGTTTGGTCCGACTCCTCCTCCGACAGTTGCGGGAGCCATCGGTCCGCGAGCGCAATGTAGAGGTCCCGCTGCGTCGGATGCCGGAAGACCGAGCTGATCTGGGACCGAAACGAGGTACGCGTCGCAGCCGGGGGGTGAGGGTTTCCAATGACGGTGTACGGGCCGTGGTAGGTGTCCGCCACGGCGACCTCCGAGGAGTTCGGGAAGTACCACGAAGTACCGGAGGTGATCAGGTAGTGCCGGCCGTTCCGTCGGAAGTACGCGGGTGCCTCGCGCACCAAGGGAGGGTGGCGACGAGGGAAGTGGGTCGAGTAGTGACCGCTGACGTCCGTGTAGTCGTGGGTGAGATCGGCGCAGATCAACTCACTGTGGACGCGCTCGAAGTAGTAGTAGCCCTTGCCGTCGACCGGGTCGACGGCAAGGTCGAAGTCGCCCGCGAACATCCCCAGCGGTCTGAGTCCCGTGCGAACGATCTCGTAGGGGCCGAGCAGCGAGTCAGCGGTGAGGACTGTGCAGAGTTGCTCGTCGCCGACACCCATGATCTTGAGCCAACATACGTACTTGCCGGTGCGCGGATTGCGGATGATATGAGGGCGGTCGATCATCTGGGACGGGTGCAGAGGCGATTCCGGGTCGTCGAGAACCGGGGGGATGATGAGCCCGAGGTCCGTCCAGTTGTAGAGGTCGGTCGAGGAATAGCACCGGATTCCCCAGGTCCAGGTGTCACCACCCGGTTTCGTGTGCTCCTTGTTCTCGCCGTACCAGTAGTAGGTGCCGTCCTCGTAGAGCAGGGAGCCGGCGTGCGCCTGAATGCGGTTTCCGTTGGTGTCCAGCCAGATCCGCCCCGGACGGATGGAGTCATACACGCCTTGCCCCTTCATTCTGGTGATCACGATCGGCTGCTTCCCCGTCGTGGAGAATTCCCTGAAGTGGACGATGCGCCCCTTCGGCGAACATGCCGGTCACTCGGACGGTGAAGTCGCGGGCGACATTGGTGTAGCCAAGCTGAGCGGCTGCCACCTTGAAGGTGATGTGGCGGGATTCACCGGGCACCAACTCGACCCGGCTGAAGCCGGATTGTCCGTCGACATCTACGGGGTCGATCCGCACGATCGTTTCTCGTGGTGTGCATCGTCGCGGCGATCTCTCAATTGGGGAGCGATCCGAGGATGGCGTCGACCTCACGTTTGAAGGCACTTGCGCCGGGTGTGAACTCCTGGGGTGCGAGGGCCCGGGGGAGGTCGGCCACGGGCGCGTCGAGGTGTGCGGCAAGTCGGCGGCCTGTCTCCACCTCTCCGCCAGGGGCAACCCCTGTCCGGGAGGCCGCAGCGGCTACGGCGGACCACGTCGCCGGTTCGTCGAGCACGTCGCGGACAGTGACCGGTGTACGCGGCTCGGGCACAAGCGGGAACGGGTCGGGCACCTCCCAGCGATGCTCGCCGTGCCCGACCGTCTCGGGGAAATCGGCGCCGGGCAGCCAAGCTTGCGCGGTGGCTCCCACGGGGACCCGTGCCTCCAGACGGAAAATGCCGTCGGCGCGTATCCAGGCCACGCGGGCTTCGCCGTACGGGGTGAGGTGACGGGCGGAGGCGGAGGTCAGCGCAGCGGACGGCACGGGGTGGATAAGAATCTCTCGGTAGCCGGGCGCGGAGGGTGCGAGGCCGGCGACCCGCCGGTGCAGCCAGTCCGCGACCGCGCCGAGCGCGTAGTGGTTGAACGACGTCATCTCACCGGGGTTGATACTCCCGTCGGGCAGCATGCTGTCCCAGCGCTCCCAGATCGTGGTCGCCCCCATGGTTACGGGATAGAGCCACGAGGGGCAGCCGGTCTGCAGCAACAGGCGGTAAGCGACGTCAACATGCCCGGTCGAGGTAAGTGCGTCGGTGACCAGAGGGGTGCCCACGAAGCCGGTCCCAATACGGAAACCGCCGGTGCGCACGAGGTCCGCCAATCGGCGACCTGCCTCCTTGCGTTGCTCCTCGTCGGGCAGCAGCGCCCACTCGATGGCCAGCGCATAGACGGTCTGCGCGTCGGACAGGACACGGCCTGCTGATGTGACAAAGGCACGGGCGAAAGCCGCCCGAACCTCGGCCGCCAGAGCCGCATAGCGGTCCGCCGTCTCGGGCCGGCCCACCACTCGGGACGCCTCGGCCACGATCTCCGCCGACCGGGCCAGATGCGCGGTGGCGACCACGTCAGGGTCGGCCTTGGCGCGGTAGGGGTCCTCCGGTGGCGCGGTCGGGTCCAGCCAGTCGCCGAACTGGAAGCCCCCCGTCCACAGCCGGTCAGATCCAGCTAGGTTCGCCATCCGGTCCACCCAGGCGCGCATGCTCGGCAACTGCCGCTCCAGTACGCTGCGGTCGCCGGTGCGTTCGTACAGCACCCACGGCACCACCGTCGCGGCATCACCCCAGGCGGCAGCCGTGGGCGAGGGGCTGCGCAGCACGTCCGGCACCACGAACGGGACGGACCCGTCGGGTTGCTGTTCGACTGCCAGGTCTGCCAGCCATGAGCCGAGGAAGCCCGCAGTGTCGAACAGGAAGGCCGCCGTCGGCGCGAACACCTGGATGTCACCGGTCCAGCCGAGCCGCTCGTCCCGTTGCGGACAGTCGGTTGGCACGTCGACGAAGTTCCCGCGCATACTGCGGACCACGTTTTCGTGGAACCGGTCGAGCAACTCGTGCGACGAGGTGAACCACCCGGTGCGTCGCAGGTCCGACCCGACCACCACCGCCTCGATATCCTCACCGCGCAGACCCGGCACGCCGGACACCTCGGCATACCGGAAGCCATGGAACGTCAGTGACGGTTCGAGGACTTCCGTTTCATTGCCCGTGACGATGTAGCTGTCGGTGGCCTTGGCCGTGCGTAGCGGACGGGTGCCGAGCTCTTCGTTTTCCAGAACCTCGGCGTGCCGCACGACGACCTCGCTACCTGGCTGGAGGCCGCCGACACGCAAACGCACCCACCCGACAGTGATTTGGCCGAAGTCAACCAGTGTTCGCCCCGAGGGCGAGGTCCACACCCGCTCGGGGAACAAGGTGGAGCCGGCCCGCACGCCGGGCCCCTCAGAGGCCACAAGGCGGGTGAGGTCGCCCTCCGTCACTTCGACGCCGCCCGTGGCCGGGTGCCATCCCGCGCCCCGTCGCCGTAGGTCAGTACGCTGGCCGTCGTAGAGATCATCGGCGAGCACCTCGCTCTCGCGCGCTGTCCACGAGCCGTCGGTGGTGAGGATGTGCACGCGGCCGTCAGCGGTCGTGACCTCCAGTTGCGCCAACAGCGCAAGTCGGTCGCCGTAGAGCGCCCGCTCGCTCTGGAAGCCAAGCCGACCGCGGTACCAGCCGTTGCCCAGTAGGAAATCCAGCTCGTTGTGCCCGCGGCGGACCAGGCCCGTGACGTCGTACGTCTGGTAACGCAGCCGGTGCTGGTAGGCGGTCCAGCCCGGCGCCAAGACAAGGTCGCCGACGCGGCGCCCGTTGAGCGTGGCGGTGTACACACCGTGAGCCGTGGCGTGCAGTCTGGCCATGACCACATCGCCCGGCACGTGCAGGAAACCGCTCAGCATCGGCGCGGGCGCGTGCATGCCGCCGATGCCGACCGGGCTCACGAAAGCCGCGGCCCAGTCGGAGACGTCGAGCAGGCCGGCCTCCACGACGCCGGGCTCGCTCCACTCGCTCCATTCCGCTTTGTGCGCGACGCGGATCCGCACCTCCGCGGATTCGCGAGATGCGAGCGGCGGGGCCGGCCAGGGCACCAGCACCTGCTCACCACTGTCCGCCCGGTATTTCTCGCGCCTGCCCTCGCGCGTGATCTCGACTTCGTACGCCGTTTGTTCGTAGCCCTCGCTCGCCGTCGGGACGACCCACGACAGGCGGGGGGTACCTGTTCCCATACCAAGCACAGGTCCATCGTCAGTGCGGTGCTCGAACCGAGGTGCGCGGGGAGCGGCAGCCACGACCATGCAAGTCTCCAGACTTCTCAGCACTGGGATCGGGCCCGAGACGGGACGTCCACGTTGTCACGCAGGGAACCCAGGGGGCTCTCAAGGCGGGCCCCGGGCTTTGTATCGTTCCATAAGCAGAAGCGCTTAGGAAGACACCAGCACCAGACCGGCCCGACCTGCGGAGCATCATGCGCCTGTACCATGACACCTGTGGGAAACGACGCTGTTGAACCTGAATCGCTCGACGAAGTGCGCGTTTCGAACGGTGGCCAGACGCGACCGCGGCGCGTCGGCAGAGCGGGTACCTCGTCAACCCCCAAGGTCCGCCGTGCAACGATCCAGGAAGTCGCGCGAGAGGCGCAGGTCTCGGTTTCCACCGTCTCCAACGTGATCCGCGACGCCCCCGGCGTCCGCCCGCAGATGAAGGCCAAAGTGTCTGCAGCGATCGAGAAGCTGGGGTACCGGCCTCAGGCCGCCGCCCGCGCGATGCGAGGACGCTCTTACACCATCGGTGTCATGCTCACCGAGCTCTCGTCCCCTTTCCAGACGGAGCTTGCGGAAGGAATCGCGGAGGAGCTTGATCCGAGCCCGTACCAGGAGATCATCGTCGCCGGCGGAATCCCCCCGGAGCGCCAGCAAAGGAGTATCGAAGCCCTCATCGATCGGCAGGTGGATGCCCTCGTCGTCATCGCGCCGACCGTGGCCACCTCGTGGCTGGAGAAACTCGCGTCGGGGCTGCCCACTCTGGTGGTCGCACGTCATGGCGGCTCCGCCCACTACGACACAGTGGTTGACGACGACCAGGGCGGCGCGCGACTCATGGTTGATCACCTGGTCGGCCTGGGCCACAGGCGCATCCTGCACACGAGCCAACCCACGGGGCGCCTGAAGAGGCCCTTCGTCCTGTCTCACACCGCGCGATGCGACGGTTACGTCAATGCGATGAAGCGACACGGTCTCGAACCTGACGTCATCGAGACCACCTACTCGGAAGAAGGCGGATACCGGGCCGCCCTGGAAGCCTTCGCCAGGTCGGAACCGCCGACCGCCGTCTTCGCCGGTGCGGACATCGCCGCATTCGGCGCCCTGCGGGCAGCGGAGGAGCACGGCCTGAGGGTGCCGCAGGACATCACGGTCACCGGGTACGACAACATCTACACCTCGACGATCGGCCGGGTCTCCCTCACGACCGTCGACCAGTCGGGCCACCTCGCGGGCCAGACGAGCGCGCGGCTGCTGCTGGAGCGGCTGAACGGCCGGACGCAGCCTGTGCATTACGTCGTCTCGCCTCGGCTGATGCCTCGTGGAACGAGCGCGTCCCCGGCAGCACGCAAGTCCTCCCGCCGCTCGGCCTGACGAGCGGGGCAAACAAGCCTACTTACGGCTCCCATGCGTTTGGAACGATCCACGGTCGTCGTGATCCTTGCCGTGGTACCGAGCGGGTGTCGGCGTGCGGGGTCCGGTGCCCACCACCGTGTGCCGTCGAGAGGGCGGGCGCGGCAAACCCGCAGGTTATGTGCCTAATGGAGCCGCAGTATGGCGCCGTCAACAAATGCGCGTTACGGAACCGTTACCGCTGAATGACAACGGCCTCCCTTGACCGGCTTTGGCTCGCTGCCTAGCCTCCCCTTGAAACGTTCCACGAGCAGTAGAGCCGGTATCGGCCACTTCGAACCTTTCGTTAGGTGCATGACGTTTCCACCGGTTCCTGCGGCCATGTTCGGCCATCCCTGTCCTGCTTCCCTAGGAGCCGATTATGCGGCGCACCAAAAGACTCGCTCACATATCACTGACGGTGGCGACGGCGCTGGCCGCGCTGGCGGCGCTGAGCGGGTGCACCGACACGAATTCCTCATCCGGATCTGGTGGCACGAAGGACACGCTCGTGCTGGGCAGCACTGCCGACATCCAGGGCTGGGACCCCGCGAACCAGCCTGGATTCCAGGGGTGGTCGGCCGACGCGGTCTACCAGACCATGGTGCGGTTTGACACTCACGGCAAGGCGTACCCGGACGGCGCCGCGAGTTGGGAGGTGAACCCCACCAACACCAGCGTGACGTTCCATCTGAGGCCCGGCATGAAGTTCTCGGACGGCACGCCGGTCGACTCGGCGGCCTTCAAGGCGACGCTGGAATACCAGGGGACCCACGGCGGTCAAGCCGCCCGGCTCGCCAAGGTACAGGTCACCACCCCGGATGCGCTGACCGCGGTAGCCACCGTGCAGGAGCCGGACCCGCTGCTGCTGAAGGTGACCGGCGACACGAAGTTGGCGAGTCCGAAGTACCTGGCCTCCGGCAACCTCAACAAGGCCCCTGTCGGCTCCGGCCCTTACACGCTCAACGAGTCCGCAACGACCAGCGGCTCCGTGTACTCCTTCACCAAGAACGACGCCTACTGGGACACCGCGTCCTACCCGTACAAGAAGCTCGTCATCAAGGTGATCAAGAACCAGACCGCAGCGCTCAACGCCCTCAAGACCGGCCAGATCGACGGCACCCTCATCGAGCAGTCGATGTACAAGGAAGCCGAGTCCTCCGGCCTCGAAATCCTCACCATGCGCGGCACCACCACACGGCTGCTTCTGACCGACCACATGGGCGAGAAGATCCCGGCGCTGGGTGACCTGAACGTCCGCCGCGCCATGAACATGGTCTTCGACAAGGAAGCCATGGCGAAGGACTTCTACCAGGGCAAGGCCACCCCCGCGCATCAGATCTTCCGCCAGGGGTCGGCCGCGTACATCGAAGGGCTCAAGGACCCCTACCCCTACAACGTCGCCGAGGCCAAGGAGCTGATGAGGAAGGCGGGTTACGAGAACGGCTTCACCCTGACGTTCCCCGTCATGGCAGGTCTGGGCATGGAGAAACTGGTGCCCATCATCGCTCAGCAGCTCGGCCAGCTCAACATCAAGGTCGAGCAGGAGACGCTGTCCGGGCCGAACGCGATCGAGGAACTGCTCAGCGGCAAGTACCCCGTGCCCCTGTGGCCGCTCGGCAACTACGGCGAGTCCCTCCAGGACATCAAGGACTACGTGCAGCCTGACGGAATCTGGAACGTCATGCACCAGGCCGACCCGACGGTGAAGTCGCTCTGGGACAGGCTCGTCACCAGCCAGGGTCAGGAGTCGGTCGCGATCCAACAGGAGATCAACCGCTACATCGTCGACCAGGCATGGTTCGTCCCGATGGCGTACCCGGACTCGTTCTACGCCTACAGCTCCAAAATCAAGGTGCCCGAGGCGACCGACTTCAACGCCCTCAACCCGCTGCTGCGGGACTTCAAGTAACCCCCGGCCGGGAGGGGATGGGAGCCGGACGTGTTCGGTGTTCTGCTGAAGAAGCTTGCCCGGGCGGTGGTCATCCTGCTCCTGGTCAGCTTCACCACTTTCGCACTCATGTACGGCAACGGCTCCGGGATCGCGCGGGCGGTCCTGGGTACCGAGGCCAAAGACTCCGACGTCCGGTTGGAGATGAAGCATCTCGGTCTCGACCGGCCACTGCTCGTGCAGTACGGAGACTGGCTGAAGGGGGTAGTCACCGGCGACTTGGGCGAGTCGTTCTTCACGGGACAGTCCGTGAACTCCTTGCTGGCCTCCCGAGTGCCGGTGACCCTGACCCTGGTCCTGCTGTCGATCATCCTGACGGCCGTCTTCAGCGTCCTGATCGGTGTCGTCGCCGCCGTCCGCGGGGGCTGGGTCGACCGGGTGGTCCAGTTCCTGGCCGTGCTGGGGGCCGCGATCCCGGCGTTCGTCATCGCGATCGGCCTGGTCTTCGCCTTCGCCATCTCGGTTCGGCTCTTCCCCGCCACCGGCTACGTCTCCCTGGATCAAAGCCCCGTTGGCTGGCTCGAATCCGTCACGCTCCCCGTACTGGCTCTGCTGGCGGGGTCGGTCGCCAGTGCGGCTTCGCAGTTCCGCGGAGCGGTCATCGACACGCTCTCGATGGACTTCGTCCGCACGCTGCGGGCGCGGGGGATCAGCGAGTCCCGCATCATCTTCCGCCATGTTCTGCGCAACGCCGGCGGCCCCGGGCTCATGGCCCTGAACCTGCAGATCATCGCCCTTTTGGGCGGGGCGGTGTTCGTCGAACAGATCTTCGCACTCCCGGGTCTGGGCGAAGCCGGCAACCAGGCGGCCCAACAAGGGGACGTGCCGGTGGTCATGGGAGTCCTCGTCGTGGCCATCGTCATCGTCCTCGTCGTCAACGTGCTGGGCGACCTCACGAACGCGGCACTCAACCCGAAGGCGAGGAAACGATGACGGTGAGTGTGCCCGACCTCGCCCCGGCGGCAGAGCCGCAGTCGGAGCCGACCGTGAACGGACGCTCCGTACTCCGCCGGCTCATGACCAACCCGGTCGCCGCGTGCTGTCTGGCCTTCCTGCTGTCCGTCGTGATCCTCGGGTTGGGCAGCCCCTGGCTCGCGCCGGTGGACCCCAACACCGCGGAGCTGTCCGCGGTGAACGCGCCGCCGTTCAGTGACGGGCACGTTCTGGGCGCGGACGCCTCAGGCCGGGACATCCTGTCGCGGCTGATGTCAGGCACGCGGCAGACGGCGCTGGCCTGCGGGCTCCTCCTGGCTGTCTCACTCGTCATCGGCGTGACCAGCGGCCTCGTCGCCGGCTACTACCGGGGCAGGGTCGAGACCGTCGCCAACTGGGTCTCCGATATCGTCATGACGCTGCCCGGGGTCTTGCTTCTGTTTGCCCTCTACGCCAGGACCGGGCCCAACATCGTCGCTGCGATGCTCGTCTTCGGACTCCTTATCGCACCGACGTACTACCGACTGGTCAAGTCCGTCGTGGTGGGTGTCCGAAGCGAGCTCTACATCGACGCGGCGAAAGTTGTCGGTCTCTCCGATGCGCGCATCGTGGGCCGCCACGTCCTCTGGGCGGTCCGCGCCCCGGTCGTCATCAACAGCTCGTTCGTCCTCGCCGCGGGCATAGGCATTGAGGCCGGCGTGAGCTTTCTGGGACTCGGTGATCCCTCCACGCCATCCTGGGGCACGGTGCTGCAGGACTCCTTCAGCAACATCTACACCAGCAAGGCCGGTGTGGCATGGCCCGCTCTCCTCATCAGCCTGACCATCCTGGCCCTCGTCCTGCTGGGCAACGCCTTGCGCGACGCACTCCAGTCCTCGGCGCACCGAGCGATGCCCTCACCACGCCGGCTCCGGGAAACGACCCGGCAGGCACGCGAGAAGAACACGGAAGCCCTCGTACAAGCACCGGCACCCGCCGCAGGAGCGATCCTGTCCATTCGTGGCTTGCGCATCGGATACCCGGACGGTGCGACCGGCATACGGGAGGTGGTCCACGGCGTCGACCTGGACGTCCGACCGGGCGAAGTCCACGGCTTGGTGGGCGAGTCCGGATCGGGCAAATCCCAGATCGCATTCTCCGCACTGGGCATCCTGCCCCGTGAGGCGGTCATTCTCGGGGGGCGAATCCTCCTCGACGGCAAGGACCTGCTGGCGAGTGGGCAACTCATGCGTCAGGCACGTGGTCGGCGCATCGCCTACGTTCCGCAGGAGCCGATGTCCAACCTGGACCCCTGCTTCACCATCGGGGCGCAGCTCACCCACGGCCTGCGGGCGGTCAAGACCGTAACCAAGGGCGAAGCCGAGCGTGAACTGCTCGCCCTCCTCGCCCGGGTCGGCATCAAGAAGCCGGAGAGAGTCTTCCGGCAGTACCCCCATGAGATCTCCGGCGGCATGGCACAGCGCGTCCTGATCTGCGGTGCCCTCGCCTCCGACCCGGACCTGATCATCGCGGACGAGCCGACGACCGCCCTGGACGTCACCGTGCAGGCCGAGGTGCTGGAGGTGCTGCGAGAACTGCGTGACGAGCGCGGCCTCGCCATGATCCTGGTGACCCACAACCTCGGCGTTGTCGCAGACCTCTGCGACAACGTCAGCGTCATGAAAGACGGGCGCATAGTGGAGCGGAGCGACGTGGACTCCCTCTTCGAAGCACCCACGCAGGCCTACACGCAAGAACTGCTCGCGTCCGCACGCCGCGTCGAAATCGCGGAGGTGTGACGTGACGGACACGGTTCTCAAGGTCGAAGACCTGGTCGTACGGTACGGCGGGCGGCGGGGCGCCGACACCACGGTGATCGATGGCGTCTCCTTCGGCCTCGATCCCGGGGAGACACTCAGCCTGGTGGGAGAGTCCGGATCGGGAAAGACAACGATCGGCCGCGCGATCCTCGGGCTCGCGCCCTTGACGGCCGGCTCGATCCAATTCCGCGGGGAGACCATCAACAACCTCTCCCGGGCCCGCCGACGCAAAGTCGCGCGAGACATCCAGGTCGTGTTCCAGGACCCGTACTCGTCGCTGAACCCGTCCATGTCGATCGGCGACATCCTGGCCGAACCACTCCTGGCAGCCGGGGCCCGAGACGGACGCACGCGCGTACAGGAGCTACTGGACGCCGTCGGACTCCCCGCCGACTCCGCACGGAGATCCCCCCGGGAGTTCTCCGGCGGACAGCGGCAGCGCATCGCCATCGCCAGGGCACTCGCCCTGGACCCTGCGGTCATCATCTGCGACGAACCCACCAGCGCTCTGGACGTGACCACGCAAGCTCGGGTGCTCACGCTGCTGAAGGACATCCAGCGTGCAACCGGTGTGGCCTACCTGTTCATCAGCCATGACCTCGGCGTCGTCAACGAGGTGAGTGACAGGATCGCCGTTCTCCACCAGGGGCGCATCGTCGAGATCGGGACAGCGGCTGACGTCGCGACAGCTCCTGAGCACCCCTACACCCGCAAACTGCAGATGGCGGCTCCCGTCGCGGATCCGAAGAAGCAGCGAATCCGCCGGGCCAAGCGCCTGAATCTCATGACGGAAGAGCCCTCTTCTTCCAAGAGCACAACATGACAAGCACGGGCCCGCGTGCGACGGGCGAATGTGGCTTCCGCCGACGGTCGAACACACGCCTGTCGGCGGGTGCCATGGGACGGCCGGCGCGAAGAACAGCACGCGGCCGCGGCCAAGTTCGCCTGGTCGCCGCTGCGGACTTCGTTTCGAGGAGGAGAAGGGGATGGCGATGATCCGGTGGGGCGTAGTGGGGCCAGGCACCATCGCGGCCGGGTTCGCCGAGGCGATGGGATCGGTCGAGGGCGGCGAGATCGTTGCGGTGGCGTCCCGCTCGCTTGTGCGGGCGGAGGCGTTCGCGGACAGGTTCGGGATCGCGCGCAGGTACGGGGCAGCCGCCGCGATGGCCGACGACCCGGATGTCGACGTGGTCTATGTGGCGACCCCGCAGTCACAGCATGAGCAGGACACCCTCGCCTTCCTGGCGGCCGGCAAGCATGTGCTGTGCGAGAAGCCCTTCGCGCTGGACGCCGTGCAGGCCCGGCGAATGGCACGCGAGGCCCGGGCACGGAAGTTGTTCCTGATGGAGGCGATCTGGAGCCGCTTCCTGCCCTCCTACCGCAGACTGGTCGACGTGCTCGACAGCGGTCGCATCGGTGAGCCGCTCCTGGTGGAGGCCGATTTCGGGTTCCGGATGGCGGTGGACCCCGAGCACCGCCTGTTCCGCCCTGAACTGGGTGGCGGCGCCTTGCTCGATCTCGGTGTCTATCCTGTTCAACTCTGCTCGCTGGTGCTGGGGCCAGTCGCGCACGTCGTCGCGGACGGCATCATCGGCCGAACCGGTGTCGACGAGCAGGTCGCAGCGGTGCTTCGCCACTCCGACGGAGGACTCGGCGTGGTCAAGGCGGCGATCCGCACAAGCATGGCGTGTACCGCTCGCATCGTGGGCAGTGACGGCACGATCGACATCCCGGCGCCCATGCACTGGCCCCAAGCGCTCACCGTTACCACTCATGCGGGCGGATCCGAGCGGATCGACGCTTCCTACGAGGGCAACGGGCTGCGCTTCGAGATCGACGAGGTCCACCGCTGCCTCGCTCAAGGCCTCACCGAAAGCCCGGTCATGACCCTGGATGAGACCGTCGCGCTGGCCTCAACCCTCGACGCCGTCCGCGCCCGGATCTTGGCCGACGGCACCCCCTCCACCTCGTCCTGAGCGGCGTCGCATCGGTCCCATGACGACCGTACGTGCGTCCCGCTCTGCCCCGTCGGCGCACCGCACCACCTGCACCGTACTTTTCACGGAAGGCGAACTCGATGGACCGCCCACTGATCGACTATTACGCCGCCCCCGACTCAGGGGCTTGGGCCGAAGTCGGATTCGATCCCTACCCCGCGGGTCGCCCGACCGTCGAGGTGCCGCTGGTCACGCGCCCGCCCGTATGGGCGCTGAGCGACCTGCGCGCCTACTACGACGCGATCGTGGTCGGCAGCGGCGCAGGTGGCGCGGTGGCTGCCTTTGTCCTGGCCGATAGCGGAGCGTCCGTCCTGGTGGTCGAGCGCGGCTCGTGGTTCGGCGCCCGCGATCTGGCGATCGACCACGTCCGCAACCACCGGTTCTTCTCCGGTGGCGACCTCGACACCCCGGCTGGGCACCCCCGGGCGGTGCTTGGCGAGGACGGCGAGACGGCCGTGCAGTCCGATGACGTCCGCTACCACCACAACGCGATCACCGTCGGCGGCGGCACCCGCTTCTTCGGTGCCCAGGCATGGCGGTTCCTCCCCGACGATTTCAGGATGGCTTCGCTGTACGGCGTCCCCGACGGGTCAGCGCTCGCCGACTGGCCCATCTCCTACGACGACTTGGAACCGTTCTACGAGAAGGTGGAATGGGAAGTCGGTGTCGCCGGACGCGCTCACCCCGGCGAAGGGTTCCGCAACCGCGACTACCCGATGGCGCCCTTCCCGCCTACCTCCGAAGCCAACGTGCTTGACGTCGGCGCCAAAGCGCTCGGCTGGCCGACCGGCCCGGTGCCGCTGCTGCTGAACACCGAACCCCGAAACGGCCGGGAGGCGTGCATACGCTGCGGCCAGTGCATCGGCTTCGCCTGCCCCGTTGACGCCCGCAACGGCACCCACAGCACAGTCCTGCCCCACGCCATCGACCTCGGAACCCACCTGATCACCGAAGCCCAGGCCACTCGGGTGTCCGACAACGGCGATGTCGAGATCGCCGCCGGCGGTGCCTCGCGCGTCATCCGTGGGGGGCGAATCGTGCTCGCCGGCGGAGCGATCGAGACCGCCCGCCTGCTGCAGGTGAGCGAGCTGGGCAACGACTGGGTGGGCGACTGTCTGCAGGGCCACACCTATGCTGTGGCGTTCGGCCTGTTCGACTCCGAGGTCCACAACGGCCTCGGCCCCGGCCCTTCCACCGCTATCCGCCATTTCTCCCACGGCAACGACGGGATCGTCGGCGGTGGCCTGCTCGGCCACGACTTCGTCAAGACCCCCGCCCTGCACTACCTGATGGGCCTGCCCCCCGGCATCGACCCGGCCGGGCCTGACGCCCGCCGTGCCACGGCCGGGACCTACCGGCGCACCATCAACGTCTGGGCACCGATCCAGGAGATTCCGACTCGCGACGCACGTGTCCGAATCGCCTCCACCGTGACCGACGAACTCGGACTCCCCGTTGCCCGGCTCGAAGGCCTCCAGCATCCCGAGGATCTCCGCACCTTCGCTTTCCTATCCGAACGGTCCCAGGAATGGCTGCGTGCATCAGGAGCCACCCGCGTCTGGCAGCCCGGTGCTGCGATGCGCAGGGCGCTGTCGGGCGGCCAGCATCAGTCCGGAACCGCCCGCATGTCCGACTCGCCCCGCCACGGTGCCACCGATCAGAACGGCAAAGTCTGGGGCACCGATCGCATCTACGTCGCCGACGCCAGCCTTCACGTCACCAACGGCGGCGCCAACCCCGTCCTGACCATCATGGCCCTCGCCTGGCGCACCGCCGCCCACATATCCGCCATCGGATAAGCCAGGAGACTCCGCACCAAGAAGTCGTTGTCCTCCTCCGTGCCGGCCGACGGTGCTGACCAGTTGCAGCAGATGATCAACACTGTTGCGCCGCTGATTGCTTTGGGCACAGCTGGCGTTCGTATGAGCCCCGCACGTCAAAGCGCCAGGGGTGCCTGGAGCAGGGGCCGGCGATTTCCGCGTGAGCTGAGTGCCGCCTGTGTGGTCGATGGGCATCCGGGCTGACATGGGGGCGTGTGTCAGGTGGAGGAGCGCTGCACGAAACGGGCGTTCAAAGGGGCTTCCGCGTGGCTGGGCGTTTCGCCTGAAAGAGCGGCGACGAGGGCGACGGCGCGGCGGTGTGCTGCCTCGCGAAGGTCGAAGGCGACAGTGGTGAGCGGCGGGTCGGCCAGGGGTGCGGTGGGATTGTCGTCGACGCCAATGACGGCGATGTCGGTGGGAGCGGTGAGGCTGTGTTCGCGCATGCCCGCCAGGACCGCTAGGGCTGTGTCGTCGTTGAAGGCGCAGACTCCGGTAACGGACTCCCGCTTCCAGCGAGCCACGGCCTCGGCTGCGGCGGGGACCTCCAGGCTGGTGCTCGCGACCACTGGCGGGTCGATGCCGGCGTCCGCGCAGGCGTCAGCCACGCCGCGAAGGCGTTGTTCAGCCATCGGGAGCATGCCAGGGTGTTCGGGCAGTGCGTAGCCGAGGCACCGGTGTCCGCGGCTGATCAGGTGCTCGGCCTGGAGGCGGCCGATGGGGAGCATGGCCGAGGATTCGTCGGTGTCCGACGGGAGCACCACGTCGGCCCCCGCCCGGTACAGGGCCTGGACAGTGTCGGTGTCGAACGACGTGAACCCGACCACCGCCGACGCGCCGACCGATGCGCACACATCCGGCAAGGGGCGGCCATGTGCACCTGCGAGGTGCGTGACCAGGGTCAAACTGTGGCCCGCGAGGGCTGCGGCGAGCTGCTCGATGAACCGGCTGATGCCCGAGCCGATGGGCAGGTCCGGGACGGAGAGCAGGACGATGTCGCTGCGCCCGGCGGCGAGGCTACGCGCGGAGGCGTGCGGCCGGTAGTCCAGGCGCCGGGCGGCCTCCAGCACACGGCGCTGGGTCTCCTCCGGGATCGCGTGACCGGCGCGGTTGTTGAGCACGAAGCTCACAGTGGTCTGGGAGACACCGGCAGCGCGAGCCACGTCCTTGCTGGTGATGCGCTTGACAGGTCGGGTCATGGCCTTCTCATCGCTCGGAGTACCGGGCTGGGAAGCCCGCACACACCAGGATAGGGCGCCAGTTAAGCGCATTACCGCGGCCCTCGGCTCTCGCACCAGGAAAGCCAGAGGAGTGTTACTGAGCGCCTCCTTTCTGGGGCTCCAGAGCCGAGCGCGCGATAGGCGCACAGGTGAGCCACTCCGTACATGAGTGCTACACGGAGTCCCGCCGTTACGACCATACGCGGAGGTTACTGAAACGTTACAGGCGGATGTCTTGTGGTGCGCCGTCAAGCCGCCTAGCGTCCTGATTCGCATTAGTAAATCGCATTACAAGCGCTGGGTACCGCCGAGAGCAGCCCTCGCCCCGCACCCGCGCGGAGGGATGGGTGGGTGGGCACCGAAGGCGCCGCGACGACCACGCGTCGCCGAGTCGCACAGGCCCGAAACACGGGTGCGGCGGAACCCGGCGCGACCAGTGAAGACTCGAAGGGACCAGCACGTGGGCAATCCGCCCCAGGAAAGCATCCGTCCGGGCACGCGCTGGCTCGACACCAAAGGCGAGCGCATCCAGGCACACGGTGGGTCGATCCTGCACGTCGATGGCACGTTCTACTGGTACGGGGAGAACAAGGAGAAGACCGTCCCCGGCAGCGGAATCTGGCACTGGGGCATTCGCTGCTACGCGTCCAAGGACCTTTACAACTGGGAGGACCGCGGGCTGATCATCCCACCCGAACCGGACGATCTCGCAAGCCCGTTGCACCCGTCGAAGCAGGTCGACCGGCCGCACATCATCCATGACAAGCGCACCGGACGATTCGTGTGCTGGCTCAAGATCATGGGCGACATCCAGGAGTCCACGGTGCTGGTCGCCGAGGCCATCGAAGGCCCATACCGCATCGTGCGTACGGGACTTCGCCCGCTCGGCATGAGCGCGGGCGACTTCGACCTGGTCGTGGATCCGCACGACGGCAAGGGCTACTACTACTTCGAGCGCGTGCACAGCGAGCTGATCTGCGCGGACCTGACCGCCGACTACACGGACGTGACCGGCTACTACTCCACTCACTTCCCGCAGCCACACCCGCCGTTCGTCCGCGAGGCGCCCGCGTACTTCCGGCGCGGCGCCAAGCACTACCTGGTCACCTCCGGGACGTCCGGCTACGTCCCGAACTCGTCGCAGGTCGCCGTCGCCGACAGCTACCACGGCCCGTGGACCGTGCTGGGCGACCCGCACCCCGGCGATACGACCGGTACGTCGTACCGCTCGCAGATCTCCTCAGTGTTCAGGCACCCGCACAAGAAGGACCTGTACATCGCGCTGGCCGACCGGTGGCTGCCGAACCTGTCCGCCGAGATCTGTGGCCGAGTGGTAAAAGGCATGGCGGATGCGATGACGTCGGGCGGCGGCTTGCCGACCGCCGACGAGCAACGCGAAGTGCCCGACGGGCTGTCCGACCTGCTGGACGCCAACACCTCCATCGCCGACTACGTCTGGCTGCCGATCCGCTTCGACGGCGACATGCCCGTACTCGACTGGCACGACGAGTGGCATGTCGAGGACTTCAACTGACCGCGAGCCAAAGCGCTTGGGCGGCCCGAACGGACGTGCCCCGAGACGACAGGCAGGGGTCCGATGTGGTCTCCGCTCGTTCCACCCCGACAGCGCGGCCCGGCGGCCCATGCGTTCTCTGAAGCCAAGTCCGCGCCGACTTCCCAGGACGAACACCCGCTCTTCCCCGACGAGAAACGGATCCCCGAAATGAGATCGCACTCTTCCAGAACTCGCGCCGCCGCAGTCTTGGCCGCGGCTGCCGCGCTCGTCGTCAGCGGCTGCACCGCGGAGAAGAAGGACGACCCCGCGAGCACCGCCTCCGGCGCTCCTGTCGCGCCGCCAGCGCCGAGGGTCGCTCCCGGGGTGACCGACACCTCGATCAAGCTCGGCATCACCTACCCCGACCTTTCCGCGGTCAAGCAGTTCCTCAAGATCGACCACGGCGACTACGAGGCGACGTACAACGCGCTGATCAAGAAGATCAACGACGCGGGCGGCATCAACGGCCGCAAGATCGAGCCGGTGTTCGGCGCGATCAACGTCGCTTCCCCGGCAGCAGCGCAGGAGACGTGCGTCAAGCTGACGCAGGACGCGAAGGTGTTCGCGGCGATCGGTACGTTCAACGCCAACGAGCCGATGTGCTACGTGCAGACCAACAAGACGGCGGTCGTCGGCGGTTCACTCGGCGACAAGAACTACGCCGCCGCCCAGGCCCCGTGGTTCTCCGACATCGACGGCGACGCTGTCGTCGACGCTGTGAAGGTCTTGGCCGCGAACAACGCCCTCGCGGGCAAGAAGGTCGCTGTCGTCGGCCCCGTCAACGAGCAGGCCGCCGTCAACGACCTTGTTCTTCCGACGCTGCGGGACTTCGGCGTCACTCCGGTGGAGACCGGCATCATGGACGCGTCCATGCGGGACGCTGCGGCGGTGTCCCAGCAACTCGGTGTATTCATCCAGAAGTTCCAGGCCGCGGGCGCGGACACCATCGTCGTGGTTGGCGGCATGGGCGGCGAGTTCCCCAAGCAGTTGGAGAAGACCTCGTACCGCCCCCGGCTGCTGTTCACCGACGTCACGCGCGCTGAGATCTACACCGGCGACCAAGCCCAGCACGACTTCTCCACACTCACCAACGCGACCGCAGCCGGCACCAAGGTCGACTGGAACGACCCCGCCCTCCGGGAATGCATCGCCACCGTGGAGGCGGCTATACCCGACCTCAAGGGCAAGCTGACGGTCGACCCCGCCACTCTGCCCGCCGGCACCCCCTCGCCGCAGACCTCGATGCAGACGGCGTGCCGCAACCTCACGCTCTTCAAGGCCATCGCCGACAAGGCCGGCCGCGACCTCAACTACGAGACCTTCCAGAACGCCGGCTTCACCCTGGGCCCCCTGCAGATCCCGAGCTTGAGCGACAAGGCCGACTACACCCGCGAGACCCCACACGGCGCGGTCCCGCCGCGCCTGTTCACTTACGACCCGGCCGCGAAGAAGTTCCGGACCACCTGACGGGCCTCCCGGGCAGCCTGGCACACAGACTGCCACCCCCGTCCGAGCCACCGGCACACCGCCCGGCCGCCCTCGTCGTGACGGCCGGGCGGCACCCCGGCCGACTCCGTTCGGCGCGAGCCCCCCACAGTCAGGTCACCCGCCCGAATCCGGCCGCAACGCGTCCACGCGAGCGCCCGACGGTATAGCCCGCACCGGCACTCGCCCGCCGCCCCCCGTCCTCTCGGAGTACCTCATGCGCATGTCCCATGTCCTGTCCCCGCGCGCCAATCGGCCGACGCCGTGAGTGCCCCGACCGGGCCCGCCGAGAGCGGAGGCACCACTTCGGCGGCCGGGCTCGCCGCCGGACTGATCGACGCGGAAGCCGAACGCCAGGCTCGCCAGGCGGAGGCGAAGCGTGAGGTGCTATTCGCGGACGAACTGCTCCCCGGTGTCGGCGACCAGCATGTGACGCTTCGCCAGGGACTCGCCGCCGGTGGGTCGATGACCTTCATGACGTTGGTGACGCTGGCGACGATGGACGAGTTGGAGTCCGCGGCGCTGTCGATCCTGGCACCGGACATCCGCGACGCGTTCGGGTTGAGCGACTCCGCGATCGTGTTCATTTCGGCGGCGTCGGGTGCGTTCCTGGTGCTGGGCGCGCTGCCGATGGGTTACATGGCCGACCGCTTCCGGCGCAGCCGCGTGATCGGCTGGGCCGGGATCATGTTCTCGGCCATGGTGCTCGCCTGCGGGATGGCAGCCAATGCGTTCCTGTTCTTCCTGACCCGCTTCGGCGTCGGGGTGGCCAAGTCCAGCACGATCCCGGTCAACGGTTCCCTGCTGGCGGATACGTACCCGATCGGGGTGCGCGGGCGGATGTCCGCGCTCAACTACAGCGCCGCGCGTACGGCAGGAGCACTCAGTCCCCTGCTCGTCGCGGGCATCGCCACGCTCGCCGGCGGTGATGACGGGTGGCGCTGGTCGTTCCTGATCCTCGGGCTGCCGACGTTGTTCGTGGCCATCTGGGCGTTCCGGCTCCCGGAGCCCAAGCGCGGGCAGCACGAGATGAAGTCGGTCCTCGGCGAGGTCGTCGAGGACAAGAAACCGATGCCGATCTCGATCGAGGCTGCGTTCGCGCGGCTGCTGCGCATCAAGACGATGAAGAGCGCCATCCTGGCGTTCTCCGCGCTCGGGTTCACGCTGTTCACCGGTGCGATCCTGAGCAGCTTGTGGGCGGACGACCACTTCGGGATGTCCACCTTCGAGCGCGGCGTGTGGGGTTCGGCGACCGGCGTGGCGGTTCTGGCGCTGCTGCCGTTCGTCGGGCCGTGGTACGACCGGCTCTACCACCAGGACCCCTCCCGCGCGGTGGCGCTGCTGGGCTACCTGCTCCTGCCGGGCGCCGTGCTGTTGCCGATCCAGTGGTTCATGCCGACCGGCTGGGCGTTCATGTTGCTGGCGATCCCGGGCGGCATGCTCAGCTCCGTGGCGTTCGCGATGACCGCCCCGATCATGCAGTCGGTCGTGCCGTACCGCCTGCGTGGTCTGGGCACGGCGCTGGGCTCGCTGTACATCTTCTTCATCGGCGCCACCGGCGGGGCGATCCTGTCCGGCCTGATCAGCGACGCGTACGACCCTCGTGTCGCCATGCTGGTCATCGGCATACCCGCGAGCGCCATCGGCGGGCTCCTGATGCTGCGCGGCGCCAAGACCATCCGCAACGATCTCTCCCTCGTGGTCCAGGAATTGCGCGAGGAGCTGGAGGAGAACGAGCGGCAGAAGCAGGACCCGGAGACGATCCCGGTGCTCCAGGTGAACAACATCGACTTCTCGTACGGCCAGGTACAGGTGCTGTTCGACGTCGCGTTCGATGTCAAGCGCGGGGAGACCCTGGCCCTTCTCGGCACGAACGGTGCGGGCAAGTCGACCATCCTGAAGGTGATCTGCGGCCTCGGCACCCCCGAGCGCGGGGTGGTCCGGTTGAACGGCCAGACGATCACCTACGTCGCACCCGAGCAGCGTGGCCGGTACGGGATCCACCTCCTGCCGGGTGGCAAGGGCGTGTTCACCGACATGACCGTCCGGGACAACCTGGAGATGGCGGCGTTCCGGTTCCGCAAGGATGCGGCGCGTCGGGACGAGCGATTCGCGTACGTGCTAGACCTGTTCCCGGACCTGAGGGACCGTCAAGGCCAGGTCGCGGGATCCTTGTCGGGTGGTCAGCAGCAAATGCTGGCGCTGGCCATGGTGCTGATGCACGATCCCGAGGTGTTGCTGATCGACGAACTCTCCCTCGGGCTCGCGCCGGTGGTGGTGCAGGACCTCCTGGCGATCATCGAGCGGCTCAAGCAGGACGGCCTGACGATCATCGTCGTCGAGCAGTCGCTGAACATCGCCCTCGCCATCGCGGACCGTGCGGTGTTCCTGGAGAAGGGGCAGGTCCGCTTCACCGGGCCCGCCCGCGAACTCGCCGAACGCGACGACCTCGCCCGCGCGGTCTTCCTCGGCCGGGAAGGCGGCTGACACCCATGGAAATGCCAACCACACAACTGCTGTTCGACGGCGCGGTCACCGGCCTGGTCATCGGGCTCCTCGCCATGGGCATCGTGCTCGTGCACCGCTCCACCCGCGTCATCAACTTCGCCGTCGCCAACATGGGCCTCATCGGGTCCGTGCTGTTCGCGCTGCTGGTTGTCCGCTACAGCGTGCCGTACTGGATCGCCTTGGCGATCGCCCTGGTCGTCGGCACGATCTTCGGCGCGATAGTCGACCTGGTCGTCGTGCGGCGGCTGTTCAACGCACCGCGCGTGATCGTCCTGGTCGCCACCATCGGCGTTGCCCAACTCGCGCTGACAATCGTGACATCCCTGCCCGAGATGGACGACTACACCAACGATGTCTACCCGGTTCCGTGGTCTGGAACATGGTCGCCTACCGATGACCTCACAGTCACCAGCGCTCAGATGAGCATCCTGGTCACCGTTCCGGTCGCGGCGGTCCTGCTTGCCCTGTTCCTCGGCCGGACGATCCTCGGCAAGACTGTCAAGGCGTCCGCCGGGAACCCGGAACTGGCGCGTTTGAACGGCATCAGCCCCAAGTTGGTGTCGACGGCGGTGTGGGCGATCGCAGGACTCCTCGGGACACTGTGCCTGATCCTGATCTCGGCGCAGAACACGTCGCTCACCCAGATCACCACCCTCGGCCCGGGAACCCTCCTGCGGGCGCTGGCCGCCGCCGTGCTGGCGCGCATGGTGTCGTTCCCCATCGCGTTGGGTGCGGGTGTGTTGCTGGGGTTGTTGCAGTCGTTCATCCAGTTCAACTGGCTGGACCAGCCGGGTCTGACGGATCTGGTGCTGCTGGTCCTGGTGCTGGTGGCGGTGTTCTTCGTCAGCCGTGGGCGCGACACCGAGTCGTCGTCGTTCTCCTTCGCCCCGAAGATCAAGCCGGTCCCCGAACGCCTCAAGGGCGTGTGGTGGGTGCGGCACATGGAGCGCGCCACGCTGCTGTTCCTCGGCCTGGTCGCGGTGATCGTGCCGCTTTTGGTGACCCAGCCGTCGCGGCACCTGACCTACACGGTGATCCTGGCGTACGCGATCTGCGCCACCTCGGTGACGATCCTCACCGGCTGGGCCGGCCAACTCTCCCTGGGACAGATGGCGTTCGCGGGCCTGGGGGCGCTGCTTGCGGCGGCGCTGAACCGCGGCCTGCGCATCGAGGCGGGCGACAGCGTCTACAGCTTCCGGGGTTTGACGTTCCCGGCGGCAGTGCTGGTGGCGACACTCGTGACCGCCGCGCTGGCGGCGCTGATCGGCGCCGGCGCACTACGCGTACGCGGGCTCTTGCTCGCAGTGAGCACCTTCGCGTTCGCGATCGCGGCTGAACAGTTCTTCTACCGCCGCGAAATGTTCCACGACGAGGGCATGGACACCGCGTCCTTCCCCCGCAGCTCGGTCTTCGGGATCGACGTCACCAGCCAACGCGCTTACTACTACCTCGTGTTGATCGTCCTTGTGCTGGTCATGTGCGTCGTCGCGAGGCTGCGCAAATCCGGCGTCGGCCGCACCACGATCGGCGTCCGGGACAACCCTGCGACAGCGGCGGCGTACACGGTCGCCGCGGCACGGGTGAAGCTGCGCACGTTCGCCCTCGCAGGCGGCATCGCCGGGCTCGGCGGCGCGCTGCTGGCCGGTGCGGTGCAGACCGTGCCATACGCCGACAAGTACTTCCTCGGCGACGACTCCCTCGTCCTCGTGTCAATCGTGGTGATCGGCGGCCTCGGGTCGGTCTCGGGTTCGGTCCTCGGGTCGCTGTGGGTGATCGGCCTCCCGGCGATCTTCCCCGACAACGAGCTCGTGCCGATGCTGACCTCCAGCCTCGGTCTGCTGATCCTGCTGCTGTACTTCCCCGGCGGCCTGGTGCAGATCGGCTACAGCGCACGTGACGCCCTGCTCGCCTGGGCGGACAGGAAGCTCGGTCCCGCCCCGACGACGAAGACCACGACCGCGCCACCGGTCGTGCTCGTCCGCAAGGTCCGCGAGCCGCTGCCCGCCGACAAGCCCGTGCTGGCAACGTCCCGGGTCAAGGTGCGATTCGGCGGCCGGGCGGCGGTCGACGGGGTGTCGATCGAAGTGCGGCCGAACGAGATCGTCGGCCTGATCGGCACCAACGGGGCCGGCAAGTCGACGCTGATGAACGCGATCGGCGGGTTCGTCCCCGCCAGGGGCACGGTCGAACTTCTCGGCCGCGACGTGTCGGGCATGGCCCCGGCCGCTCGCGCCCGGACGGGGCTCGGCCGCACCTTCCAGGCGGCGGCGCTCTTCCCGGAGCTGACCGTGCGTGAGACCGTGCAGATCGCCTTGGAGGCGCGCGGTCGGACCGGGTTGCTGTCCACCGCGTTGTACCTGCCGCACACCTTCAAGCGCGAGCGCGCCAAGAAGTCCGACGCGGACGACCTGGTCGACTTCCTCGGACTCGGCCGGTACGCCGACGCGTTCATCGGCGACCTGTCCACCGGGACGCGCCGCATAGTCGAACTCGCCGGTCTGCTGGCGCTGGACGCGCAGGTCCTGTGCCTGGACGAGCCGACCGCCGGCGTCGCCCAGCGCGAGACGGAGGCGTTCGGTCCGCTGATCCAGGAGATCCGCCGCGAACTCGGCGCGTCGATGCTGGTCATCGAGCACGACATGCCGCTGATCATGGGCATCTCCGACCGCGTCTACTGCCTGGAGACCGGCCGTGTCATCGCCGCCGGCGAACCGGACACCGTCCGCAACGACCCCAAGGTCATCGCCAGCTACCTCGGTACCGACGAACGCGCCATCGAACGCAGCGGCACCGCAACGGCTCCTCGCCTGTCGGACACGGCCGCAGGAGCATCCCGATGACGTAGGCCCGTGGCTTCGTACGCACCCACTCGCACCGCCGCGACTGGTTCCGAACACTGGAGATCGAAGTGATCCGGGTTTCCTTCAACGACGACTGGCAAGTCCGCACGAAAGTCAATCTTTTCGCCGAGATGTCCGGTACCTCGGTGCCGTACCAGCCGGTGACGTTGCCGCACGACGCCCTGATCGGGCAGGAACGCAAGAACCCGGTCGGTGGGTCTGGGACGGAGGGCGGCGCCGGGGCCTACTTCCCCGGTGGGACGTTCGAGTACCGCAAGACCTTCTTCGTCCCGGAGGAGTATCGGGGCAAGCGGATCTTCTTCGAGTTCGAGGGCGTCTACCGCGATGCGGTCGTCCACATCAACCGGGACTACGCGGGGCAGCGCCCGTATGGCTACTCGCACTTCCGTATAGATGCCGACCGCTTCCTGCGGTTCGGGCAGGACAACGAGATACACGTCGAGGCCCGGTCCCACCAGGACTCGCGGTGGTACACCGGCGCGGGCATCTACCGCGACACGTGGATGCTTGTCGGGGATCTGGTGCGCATCGCGCCGGACGGGGTCCGCGTCACCACACCGGACGTCGACGGGGACCTCGCGGTGGTCGAGGTCGCCTGCACGGTCGAGAACGACTCCATCGCGATCCGGACGGTCACCGTCGCCACCGAGGTCTGTGACACGGGCGGGACTGTCGTCGCCACCGACGTCTCGAAGGTCACGGTGTTGCCCGGAGAGCCCGCGATCGCCCGGCAACGCTTCTACATCAGCGACCCGTTGCTGTGGGGCCCGGACTCGCCCGCGCTGCACACAGCCCGCGTCACGTTGACCGACGATGACGGCGAGGTGGACGCCGAGACAGTCACGTTCGGCATACGTTCCCTGCACCTGGACCCGGTACGCGGGCTGCGGATCAACACGGAACCGGTGAAGCTGCGCGGCGCGTGTGTGCACCACGACAACGGGGTCCTGGGCGCGGCAACGCTCTCCGCCGCCGAGGAACGCCGTGTCCGGATCCTCAAGGACGCCGGATTCAACGCGATACGCATGTCGCACCATCCGATGAGCCGGGCGATGCTGAACGCGTGCGACCGGCTCGGGATGCTGGTGATGGACGAGGCGTTCGACGTGTGGACCTCAGGCAAGAGCGAGTTCGACTACCACCTGCACTTCGCCGAGTGGTGGGAACGCGACATCGAGGCGATGGTCACCAAGGATTTCAACCACCCCAGCGTCATCATGTATTCGATCGGCAACGAGATCCCCGAGACCGGATCCGCGGTCGGGGCCGCGCTGGGCCGCAAGCTCGCGGAGAAAGTCCGCTCCCTCGACCCGACCCGCTACGTGACCAACGGCATTAACGGCATGCTCGCCGTCCTGTCGGAACTCTCCGCCCTCAGGCAGCAGTCCGACGATGGCGCCGGCATCAACACGCTCATGGCCGCCGACCCCGGCGAGGGCATGAGCCGCATCAGCGCCTCCGAACTGGTGACCGGGCGCACCGCAGAGTCCTTCGCCGTCCTCGACGTCGCGGGCATCAACTACGGCGAGGCCCGCTACGCCCTCGACTGCGACTCATTCCCGAACCGGATCATCGTCGGTACCGAGACCTTCCCCACCCGGATCGACGGCAACTGGCGACTGGTCACCGAACACCCGCACGTCATCGGGGACTTCACCTGGATCGGCTGGGACTATCTCGGCGAAGTCGGCATCGGCCGGCCGCAATACCTCACCGAGGACGCCCCGCGGCCCACCCACGTGGCCCCCTATCCCCATTTGACCGCGGACTGCGGCGACATCGACATCACCGGCCACCGCCGCCCCGCCTCCTACTACCGCGAGATCGTCTTCGGCGTGAGTCCACGCCCCTACATCGCCGTCCAACGGCCGCAGCACCACGGCAAGACGTACGCGGGCACCCCGTGGGCGTGGAGCGACACCCTCTCCAGCTGGACCTGGCCCGGCCACGAGGGCTCGCCGATCGTCGTCGAGGTCTACAGCGGCGCCGACGACGTCGAGCTGATCGTCAACGGACACTCCCTCGGACGGCACCCGGTCGGCGCGGACCAGCGGTTCCGCACCGCGTTCGACACGGTCTACGAGCCGGGCGAACTCGTCGCCATCTCCTACCGGGACGGCGTCGAGACCGGCCGCCACGCCCTGAGGTCGGCGACGGGCCCGCTGCGGCTGCGCGCCGAAGCCGACCGACCGGTCATCACTGCGGCCGGCGGCGACGTCGCCTACATCACCCTCACCCTGATCGACACAGACGCAACCTGCCACACCGCGGCCGACCGGCCGGTGCGCGTCGAGGTCTCCGGTGCCGGTGTTTTGCAGGGGTTCGGCAGCGCCGAACCGTCCACCGAGGAACGGTTCGACGCCACCGAGCGCCACACCTACCAAGGACGGGCCCTGGCCGTTCTCCGCCCCACTGGCCCCGGCAAGATCCGCCTCCTGGCCACCGCCACCGACTGCGAACCGGCCGAGATATGGGTCACCGTGGAATAGCCGACGGCACCGACGCACTCAACCGATCAAGGGAAGCCACCGTGATCCCCGAACCCCTCAGGCAGGGCATCCTGGCCGGGATGGCGGCGCAAATGACCATGCGCGCCACGCAGTTCGAACAGTTCGTCCCACTGCCTGATCAGGTCGTCTTCCTCGGTGACAGCATCACCGAGGGTGGCTTGTGGCACGAGTGGTTTCCCGGGCTTCCGGTGCTCAACCGCGGGATCGGGGGCAACACCGTCGACGACGTCCTCGCGCGTCTCGACACCACGTTGGTGAATCCGGCCGCGGTGTTCCTGCTTGTCGGCACCAACGACCTGGACACCGGTACCGGTATGGAGCAGTTCCTTGCCCGCGGACCCCGGCGCACAGCAGAAGAGACCGCGGAACGCATGCGACACCTGGTCGCCGCGATCCGCGAAGGTGCCCCGGAAACAGCCCTGTTCGTCCAGAGCGTCATGCCACGGCAAGCCGAGCTGGCGGACATGCTCCGCACGCTCAACGCCGAGTACCGGCGGATCGCGAAAGACGCCGCGGGAACCTACATCGACCTGTGGCCCGCCCTCGCCGACGCCACGGGACAACTCCGACCCGAGTACACCCTCGACAACCTCCATCTGACCGGCGCCGGATACGCGGCGTGGGTCGGGCAGCTCAGGCCCTACATCGCCGAACTTCCCATCGCACGTGCCCTCGCAGGCTCCGATACGAGCGACTGACCCGCAGAACGGCCGACCCGCGACACCGCACTGCGGCAGGCCGTCCGCCCGACCCGGCTGCACACGCGGGACTCGCGCTCACCTGCCGGTCGCCGATATGCGGCCGTGTCTCGACTTGAGTCAAAGGATTGCCCATGCACACAAAGATCGATGTCGAAGACGTTCTCGCGGCGTTGACCCTGGAGGAGAAAGCCTCGCTGCTGTCAGGGCGGGGAGCCTGGGAAACGGCGGACGTCGAGCGGTGCGGCGTCCCCTCGATCGTGCTGACCGACGGCCCGCACGGTGTCCGCATGCATGACCCGAAGGCCGAAAGCTTCAGCTTGGACGCGAGCCTGCCGGCCACCTGTTTTCCTACCGCGGCGGCGCTTGGGTCGTCCTGGGATGTCAACCTGCTCACCCGTGTCGGCGAGGCGCTCGGGGCCGAAAGCCGGGCGACCGGGGTGGCGGTCCTGCTCGGCCCCGGGATCAACATCAAGCGGTCGCCCCTGTGTGGGCGCAACTTCGAGTACCTCTCGGAGGACCCGGTCGTCAGCGGTCGCCTGGGTGCCGCGCTGGTGCGGGGCGTGCAGAGCACCGGCGTGGGAGCGTCGGTGAAGCACTATGCCGCCAACAACCAGGAAACCAACCGCATGCGCATCAGCGCCGACGTCGACGTCCGCACGCTGCGGGAGATCTACCTGGCCGCCTTCGAACACGTCGTGACCGCGGCGAAGCCGCTGACGATCATGGCCGCGTACAACAAGGTCAACGGCGTGCATGCCGCGCAGAATCCGTGGCTGCTGACCGAAGTGCTGCGCGGGGAATGGGCGTACGACGGCTTGGTGGTGTCCGACTGGGGGGCGGTCAAGGATCCCGTGGAGGCGGTGGCCGCGGGTCTGGACCTGGAGATGCCGTCGACGAACGGCGCCAGCGCCGCCCGGCTCGTCGAAGCAGTGCGGGCCGGGCGTATCGAGGAAGCAGTTGTCGACCGAGCCGTGACCCGCCTGCTCACACTGATCAACCGTACGGCCGCCCCTCAACCACCGGTCCAGGATGTCAACCTCGCGGAGCACCACGCTCTCGCGAGGACGGCCGCCGCGGAATCCGCGGTGCTGCTCAAGAACGAGGACGCGGTCCTCCCCTTGGACCCGGACGCCCGTGCGGAGGTGGCGGTGATCGGGGAGTTCGCCCGCACGCCGCGGTTCCAGGGGGCCGGCAGCTCCAAGGTCCGCCCCACCCGGGTCGACAACGCCCTCGACGCTCTCACCCAGGCCGCCGGAGAGCACCTGCGCCTGTCGTTCTCGCCGGGCTTCACCTTGTCCGGGGACAAGAACGATGCCCTGTTGTCCGACGCGGTGGCCGCCGCCGAAGCAGCGGATGTCGCGCTCGTGTTCCTCGGACTGCCCGAGGGCTTCGAGTCCGAAGGCTACGACCGCGACAGCATCGATTTGCCGGAGGTCCAGCTCCGGCTTCTCGACGCCGTGGCACAGGTCAACCGCAACGTGGTCGTCGTCCTCGCCAACGGCGGGGTGGTCGAGGTCGCGTCGTGGCAGCACCATGCACGGGCGATCTTGGAAGGTTGGCTGAACGGGCAGGCCGGGGGCGGCGCGGTCGCCGACCTGCTGTTCGGGCGAGCCAACCCGTGCGGCCGGTTGGCCGAGACCGTCCCGCTGCGGCTCCGGGACAATCCCTCGCACCTCAACTTCCCCGGCAGCGAGGGCCACGTGGCCTACGGGGAGCGCCTCTACGTCGGCTACCGCTACTACGACGCCCAGGACATAGCCGTCGGCTACCCCTTCGGGCACGGCCTGTCGTACACCACCTTCGGCTATTCCGACCTGCGCACCACAGTCGACGGGGAGGGCGAGGACGTCGTCCTCCAGGTCCGCCTCAATGTCACCAACACCGGCCCGGTCGCCGGCAAAGAGGTGGTCCAGGTGTACGTCGGCGACGTCGACGCGTCGGTCGACCGACCCGTCCGGGAACTCAAAGCGTTCGCGAAGGTCGCACTCCAGCCCGGGGAGTCCACCCCCGTTGAATTCGAACTCCATGCCCGGGACCTGTCGTTCTTCAGCATCACCCACGACCGCTGGGTCCTCGAAGCCGGCGACTTCACGATCGGCGTCGGCGCGTCGTCACGCGACCTGCGCCTGACCGCCACCGCCACCGTCGACGCGCCGTCGCTCGCCCTGCCTGTCACGTGGGACTCGGCCATCTGGGAGTGGCTGGCACACCCCGACGGCGGCCCGATCCTCCTCCGGGCGCTCCGCGAGGCGGAGGGCTCGTCCGTTGGGACCGACCCCACGATCCTGGCCATGATCGAGTCGCTGCCGCTGAGTCAACTGGTCACCATGAGCGGCAACCGCATCGACACCACGGAACTCAGCCGCCTGCTCGACGAAATGACCGTTGAGAGCAGCTGAACGGTCCGACGGACCCGGCGCCGGTCGGCGCGGCCGACCGCGGCGTACGAGGGCTTGCTCTCTGCGCCGTCGACGCGATGGTGATGAAAATCCCGCGATCGGGCACGACGAGTGCCTCACCTGGTCGGCGCCTCGCACACCGAAGTCCGGCTGCGCGGAGCCATCCGCGACCGGGCCCGTGTGCCGGGCCGACCACGACGACGTGATGCGCACCCCCGTCGACATCTACCCCCTGCCCGCCTGAGCCCCACTTGCAGAGGTTTCTTCCGCCATGCCCACAGGTTCACGACGCGGCGTATTGAGTCGCCGCAGATTCTCCGCTATTGCCATGGGTGCGACGGCGGCCGTGGCCGCCGGGTGCTCCGACTCCGACCCCGGCGAAGAGTCGCCGCCGGTCACTTCCGGGCCCGGTGGGGCCGGTTCCCTGTCCGTCGCGGTTCCCACCGACGCGGCGAGCATGGACCCGATGTACACCCACACCTTCGGCGCTGTCGAGGGAAACCGGCTGGCGGCCGTCTACGACGTGCTGGTCTGGTCGGACCCGGCCACCGGCACCGTGCAGCCGCACATCGCCGAAGCCTTGACCCCGCGGGAGAACGGCACGGCGTGGACGCTCCGGCTCCGTCCCGGCATCACGTTCTCCGACGGGACGCCGTTCGACGCCGAGGCCGTCCGGTTCAACTGGGAGCGCCACCGCGACTCCACGAACCACTCCCTGCAACTCCCCGCGACCGCGGACATCTCGTCGTTGCGGGCCACCGACCCGCTGACCTTGCAGATCCAACTGCGGCGCAGCAACGCGAACTTCGACCGCACAGTGGCCCGCCATCTCGCCTTCCTCGTATCGCCCACCGCGGTCCGCAGGGACCCGGTCGGCGTCGGCCGCAGACCCGTCGGGGCCGGGCCGTACCTGCTCGCCGAATGGGCCCGTGACGGCCGTCAGGTGTTCACCCGCAACCCCGGCTACTGGCAGACCGCCCGCAGCCTGCCCCGTTTCGAGAGCATCACCATGTCCGTCGTCGGCGACGCGACCGACGCCGTCAACGACGTCGGCTCCGAACACCTGGACGCGGCAGTGGTGTTCGCGCCCGCAGCCATCACCCGCGCCGCCGAGCGGCGGCTCGCCGTCCAGCAAATACATTTGGACGGCGGGGCG
>NZ_JBPKBI010000010.1:0-32017 GCF_051388935.1 Yinghuangia sp. YIM S10712 | reverse complement strand
GGTCGCGACCCCCCTCAGCGCGGCCGAGGTCGACACCCGCTTCCACCAAGGCAAGGGCACACCCGCCCGGGGCATCTTCGCCGGCACTTCACCGGTCGCGAACCCGCAATTGGTCATGCCCGACAACGACCCCGCCCAGGCGAGAGCGCTGTTCGCACAGGTCACCGGCAGCGGCTCTCGACCGCTGCGGTTCGTGCTGGTCGTCCCGCAAGCACCCACCACGGTCAAGGTCGCCGAGTACATCCGCGACACCGTCAACGCCTACCCCGGCGTCGACGCGCAGATCCAGACCGCCGGGCCCACCGACTTCATCCGCACAGTACGCAAGGACGAATGGACCTGGAACCTCGCCCTGACCCAGCAGTGGTTCAGCGACCCCGAACCCGGGCTGTACGACTTCCTGCACTCCACCAGCGCCACCAACCTCAGCGGCTATCGCAATCCCGCCGTCGACAAGGCACTCGACCGGGCACGCGAGAACACCGACCGGTCCACTCGCCGCGACTCGTACACCTCGGTCCAGGTCGAACTCAACCGCGACGCCCCCTTCTGGGCCTACCAGGAGTCCGTCGCCGCCGCCGTGTCCGAACCGCGCATCACGGGCATACAGCTCTGCAACGACGGCATCATCCTGTGGGACCGCATCGACCGGTCCTGACCACCAGCGCAGCATCGGCGAGTCCGTGGTCAGGGCCAGGGGGTGAAGCCTTCGTGACGCACGGTCCAGGTGCCGTCGGCGGGGAAACCGGGGGTAGGGGTGCCGTTGCCGTCCCAGCCAGCGGCCATCAGGGACACGGCTGTCAGTAGGCCTCCGTTGGAAGGGAGGTAGATCGGCAGGAGGCTGCCGATCTGCGGGGTGTGCCCGGTAGGGAGCCAACAGTTCTTGCCGGTGTCCATGAGCAGCGCGTCGACGGCGAGGTCGGGACGGCCGACGCGCGTGGCGGTCATCGCCATGACGGGGAAGTCCCAGCCCCAAGCGGTATTCCAGTCCCAGGTGGCGAGGACGTCGAGAAGGGTGGCCTCCATCACGGCGGGATCGACGAGCGGTGTGGACGGGACCACACCGAGGGCACACAGCAGCGCGGGGTGGTCGTCGCGGCGCAGGTACGGCGCGGTGGCGATCGCCGTATAGGTGCCGTTGTCCTGGTGGGGGGCGGTCAGAGTGTCCTGGATGCGCTGCCAGTCCCGGTGGCGTGGCAGGCCTTGGCGCCGTCGCCACGCCTGCGCGATTTCCAGGCCCCACCACCAGTAGGCGAGTTCGAAGGTGGGGTCCTCGGTGGTCTTGGCGTCGTAGAACTCCTGCGCGGGCATCACGGGTGCGGGCAAGTGGTGGGCACCATTGCGTTCTTCGACGAAGGAGGCCATGAATCGGGCGGTCTCGTCGACGAGTTCGGCATAGCGGGTGACGAGTCGATCGCGCTCGGGTCCGGTGCGGCTGCGATGGAGGAGTTCGAGGAGGTAGAGGGGGTGGGGTTGCTGCCAGATCAGCAGGGAGCCTACGTCGCTGGGGCTTTCGCGGCCGTCGGGTCCGACGTGCTTGGGCCAGCGGGCACCGTCGTACTGCTGCCGGCGTGCGGTCTCACGGGCCGTGCCGAGGATGGACAGGTACCAGTCCAGGCACCGTTCGAGAAGCTCGGGGCGGCCCCACGCGGGAAAATGCGCGGCATGCCACCAGTGCATCTCCAGATGGGACTTGCCCTGCCAGGAGTTGGTGGCCAGGCCCGTCTCCTGCGGCGGCATCGCGCCCGCGCAGTGCACCGCGGTCAGGTACTGCGACAGCACGACCCGGCGCTCCAACTCCGCCGCACGCGGATCGGTGCTGCCGGCGAAGTCGACTGCCGCACCCGACATCCAGAAAGCCCGCCACCACCGCGCCGCCGCCTCACGGACCGCTGCGAAATCAACGCGGGTCGGCCCAGCGCCGTCGTCTGCGGGGGTGAAACCGACGACCAGCTCCAACACGGCGGTCGATGTCGTCAGGGCGAACGCGTGCGGTTCGTCCGTCGCCGTGATCCGTCCGTCCGACCAGTCCAGGCGCACGGCGTAGGCGGTGTCGTCGAGCGTGCGGTCGAAGCGGCAGGCCCGTGCGCCGAGGACCGTCAAAGCCGTGTGGTGTCGGTCGGGGGCGGACCAGTCGGCGGTCTGGAAAAACCCGTTGCTGGCGTACGGGAACCGCACCGTGACGCCGGCGCGTCCGCCCGCGAGCAGCTCGGACTCGATGCGGAACGCGACCCGCGAGTGGTGGGGATCAGCAACGGTCGTCACGCGCACCTCGTGCCCGGCGTAGTCGAACTCGCTGGTGAGCGCCCCCGACCACAGGTCGAGTTTCTGACGGGTGTTCGCGAGGACAGCCGGGTCCTGCTCGGGCGGGGCGTCCGCGGCCGGCCGCAGCACGAGACCGACACGGCCCAAGTCCAGCCGCTGGGGGTTCACATGGAGCCAAGTCCCCGCGCGGTATTCCTCAGGCACCTCGCCGCCGAACGCCGCGGCCATGTCGAACTTGTCGGGGTACTCCACAGGGCCACGCGCGGTCTCGTACCGGGACATCGCGTCCCCGAGAACAAACCCGTCGGGGTTGGGCATCGCATGCCACCCCCACGACGACATCGTCGCCGTATTCACCGCCAAACGCTTCTCGGCTGCGGCGGTCGCCTGGTCATGGAAGGACGTGAACGTCTGCATACCGGTGATGTCCGCAGTGAAGGCAAAGTCTCCATTGCCGACCGACAAGACCGACGCCGGATCAGCCTCCTTCAACTCAACGGTGTGACGCCGCACTACGGCTTCGCGATCGATCGCGGTCGTTCGACCTGTCTGACTGGTCACCGTGCTTCTCCCGCAACGTGAAGGAAAGGTCGTCGATTCTGGTTTCGAGAGGATGGATGCGACTGCCGGCTGTCACAGTGTCGGTGTCACGACGCCTTTGGCGAGAAGGAAGCATCCGTAGCTGGCGTCGTCTCCTGTGAGCACGACGGCGAAGGCGGGTTTCGCGTGTTCGTAGAAGGGTGTGCGTTCGAGTGGTTCGAAGCCGATCGGCCGACCTTCTGCGGTGGATACGGCGTCGATGAACTGCTGGTGGATCGGGGACCGGGTGTCGGGTCCACCATCGGGGACCATGAAGTATCCGGGGGACGCGGTAGCTTCGTCGATCGGCATCAGCGCGGTGATCGCTGTGGCGGTCTCAGCCAGTCTCGCGCCGGCGAGCGGTACGACGCGCCGGTGCCGGGAGTACGCCGGGTAGTTACGGTCGACGACGGCAAGTTGGTCGCCGTGGCCCATTGCGGCGATTGTCCAAAGAAGCTTCGGTGTGAGGATGCCGGGGATGCCTTTCAGCACGTCGTCGCCTCCCCGACGTTGGTTACGCGGAGTGGGGTGGTCGGCGGACGGGCGCCATTCCAGGTCACGGCCTCCGCGGCAGCCCGGGTGGCTGTGTGGGCGGCGGTTTCGAGGGTCTCGCCTTTGGCGAGGCGGGCCGCCACCGTGCCGACGAACGCGTCACCGGCGCCGGTGGTGTCGACGACCTCGACGGGTACCGCCGAAAGCGATGCCAGGGTGTCCGCGGTCGCCAGTTGCACGCCGTTGCCTCCGAGTGTCACGAGGACAGACCGTGCGCCGGTTGTCTTCAGGACGTCGAACGCCAACGAGTCGTCGGAAGGCTTGGCCGGGCGACATAGCTCGGCGGCCTCGTGTTCGTTGACGATCAACGGGTCCGCGACGGCGAGGGTCTCGGCGGTGAGGTCCGCGCACGGCCCGTTGTTGAGCACGACCCGGATTCCGTTGTCCTGGGCCCAGGCTGCCGCCGAGTCCACGGCGGCGGCGGCGATCTCGGTCTGCAGTACCGCGATCGCCGCGCTCGTTCCCGCGAGCCGCCGGCGTACGGTGTCCGCGTCCAGGAGGGTGTTGGCGCCGCCGGCCACCACGATCGTGTTCTCGCCGTCAGGCGTCACCGTGATGAAGGCCATTCCGGTGTCGGCCCCCGGTACGGTGCTCACACGCGTGACGTCGACGCCGGCGGCGGCAAGTGCGTGGAGTTGGGCGGCGCCGAGGGGGTCTTCGCCGACGGCTCCGAGGAGGGCCGTTGAGGCCCCGGCGCGAGCCGCCGCGGCTGCCTGATTGGCGCCCTTGCCACCGGGCCGGTTCTTGAGCCCGACGGCCAGTACCGTCTCGCCGCCCGCGGGGCGGCGCCGCACCTCCGTGATGAGGTCGGCGTTGATCGACCCGATCACGATTACCTCGATGTCCATGGGCAACCTTTGAGTCGCGTTGGGTTCCGGTCGGTTCGGCCGGGGTCCCAAGGCCTGGTTTCGGGAACCTGCGGATGTTCGTGCGCCGCGGCGTGGCGCGGCGCACGTGGTCGCGGAATCGTCAGGCGCGCATCCAGTCAGCTATCGGCGCGCCGGTCGACCTGGCGGCAATGCGCCTCTCCAGTGCCGTCGGTTCGCTGGTCGGGTCGTCTTCGGCGGCTCGGCAGTGGACGCGGAAGCTGTGCTGCCCCGAGCCGACCTCCACCGGCTCGGTGCCGTCGGGGAATTCGATGCGCGCGGTGGTGTTGGGCGGCACGGTGACGTCGACAGTCAGTGCGGTGCCGGTGCGCTGCCAGGCGACTTCGGCGCGGCCGTACGGTGTTTCGTGCGCTGCGGTCGCCGAGGTCAGGCCTGCGCCGGGGACGGGCCGGACCAGGAGTTTGCGGTAGCCGGGCGCGGCGGGCGCGAGGCCGGCGACGGTGCGGTGCAGCCAGTCGGCGATGGCGCCGAACGCGTAGTGGTTGAACGACGTCATCTCGCCGGGGTTGATGGCGCCGTCGGGCAGCATGCTGTCCCAGCGCTCCCACATCGTCGTCGCACCCATGGTCAAGGGGTAGAGGAACGACGGCACTTCGCGACGCGTCAGCATCAGGTAGGCGGTGTCTAGGGCGCCTGCCGTGCACAGCGCGTCGCAGATCAAGGGCGTCCCGACGAAGCCGGTGCCGATCGCGTGCCGGGATTCGCGGACCAGTTCGGCCAGTCGGCGCGCGGCTCCGCGCCGGGCTTCCTCGGTGGGGAGCAGTGCGAACTGCAGGGCGAGGGCATATGCGGTCTGCGAGTCGCTGGACACGCGTCCGTGCGGTGAGATGAACTCGTCCTGGAACTGCGCCCTGACCTCGTCGGCGAGTTTGGCGAAGCGCAGGCGGTCGTCCTCGCGTCCGAGCAACTCGGCCGTGGCCGCGACGACTTCGGCGGAGCGGACCATGTACGCCGCGGCGACCAGCATCCGGTCGGTGCGGCCCGCCGAAGGATGCTCGGGAAGCGCGGACGGGTCGAGCCAGTCGCCCATCTGAATGCCGTCGTCACCGAACTGGCCTCCGCCGCGTGCGTGGTGTGCGGTCATCACGTCCATCCACGCCGTCATGCTCGCGAACTGATCACGCAGCAGCCCCAGATCGCCCGTTCGCTGGTACAGGACCCACGGGACGAGCGTCGACGCGTCACCCCAGACGGCGATCGGCGCGGCGGGCAGGAGACCGGGCACGGCGAGCGGGATCGGGCCGCCGGCCTCCTGTTGTTCGGCGGCGAGGTCGCGCAGCCACGAGGTGAGCAGCCCGGCGCAGTCGTACAGGTATGCCGCCGTCGGCGTGAAGACCAGGATGTCGCCGGTCCAGCCGAGGCGTTCGTCGCGTTGCGGGCAGTCGGTGGGCACGTCGAGGAAGTTGCCGCGCATGCTCCACACGACGTTCTCGTGCAGCCGGTCGATCATCGGGTCGGAGCAGGTGAACCAGCCGGTGCGGGTCATGTCGGTGTGCAGGACCACGGCGGTGAGGTCGTCCAGGGTCAGGGTGCCGGGCCAGTTCTCGACCTCGGCGTAGCGGAAGCCGTGGACGGTGAACCGCGGCTCCCAGACCTCGGTCTCGCCGCCGCGGAAGGTGTAGGAGTCGGTGGCCTTGGCCAGGCGCAGCGGCCGAGTGCCGAGTTCACCGTCCTCCAAGACCTCGGCGTGCCGCAGGGTGACCGTGTGCCCGGCCGCTGCACGCGCGGTGATGCGGAGCCGCCCGACGAGGTTCTGGCCGAAGTCGACGATGGTGCGCCCGGACGGCGTGGTCAGGATCTCCACCGGGGAGATCTCCTCGATGCGGCGTACCGGCGGCCCGGTGGGAGCGACGAGTCGGGCACGGTCCACGTCCAGGGCCCGGACCGCGGTCCAGTCGCGGTCGTCGAACCCCGGCTGGGACCATCCGGGCTGTTCGCGCCGGGCGTCGTAGGATTCGCCGTCGTACAAGTCGGCGGACGTGATCGGCGCGCGGGACGCCTGCCATTCGCCGTCGGTGGTGACGGTCTCGGCTGTGCCGTCACTGTAGAGAATCTCCAACTGGGCCAGCAGGCCGAGGTGTTCGCCGTAGATGTTGCGCCGGCCGCCCTCGAAGCCCAGACGGCCGCGGTACCACCCGTCGCCGACCCACGCGCCGATCGCGTTCGCCCCGGGCTGCAGGAAGCCGGTCACGTCGAAGGTCTGGTAGCGCAGCCGGTGCTGGTAGCTGGTCCAACCGGGCGCCAGCACCTGGTCGCCCACCCGGACGCCGTTGATCTCAGCCTCGTACACGCCCAAGGCGGTGATGTACAGGCGGGCCGACGCCACCGGCGCGCGCAGGACGAAACCGCGTCGCAGCAGCGTGGCCGGTTGCGCCACGGAGGTGTCCTCCGACCAGTCTGGCGTGACGAAACCCGCGGTGAAATCACCCGTGTCCAGGAGGCCCGCTTCGACCACGGAGGGCGGGCTCCACGCGGAGGGTTCGGAGTCCGCAGCGCCCCACACGCGGACCCGGACCTCGCGTCGGTCGCGGGACCGCAGCGCGGGAGCCCCCCACGGAACCAGGACGGACTCACCGGACACAACCCGCCCACTGCGCCAAGCGGGCTCGCCGCCCGGCGCGTCCACGGCCACCTCATACGCGGCCTGCTGCCACCCGGCCTCCTCGGTCACCGTCTTCCACGAGATACGAGGGCACGGCTCCCCGACACCGAGCGCCTCAGCGTGGTGTTCGAAGGTCGGCGCGGCAACGCGGGTGCTGGTCATGATGTTCCTGTCCTTCCAGGCGTCATTGCGTGTTCAGGCGCTACAACTCGCGCAGGCGTCGACTCCGCGTTCCTCGGATCCGATCCCATCCACATGGTCGGAACCCGGGCCGCACGCACGCGAGGTCGCCATCGGCCTGACACAGGCAGGCACCACGCGAGCGCTTGGCTTCGGGCCGGTCAGCCCTTGGTCTGGATGCGCCATCGGTGTCCGCTCGAAAGCAGATGTGTCACCGTCGGGGCGGATCAGCAGCGGGGCGAGTTCGCGGTTCTCCGCGATGGCGGTGCCCGAATTCGGCAGGCCGGACGGCGCGGACAGTACCCGCGCTTCGCTTCGGGCTCGCGGCGAAGCGCACCGGAAACGATCGCCTCCGTCCGGCCCGGACCGCGGTCAGCCGGAACGGATGCTCGTCGAAGGGCGGTTGCTCACGTGCACATCCTCCGAAATTGTCCATTCACTGTGTCGGCTCCATGCTCCCTCCGCGTTCGGCGCGCCGATCGCTGTCGGAGGCCTGACGCAACACGACCACCAGGGTGACGAACGGTCGCAGTCGTCGCGGTGCCCTGAGGGGCACCACCTGCAAGTAATGCGAATTACCTGTGCAAGCCAGGATGCTAGGCCGCTCAGGCTCAATCCGGCAAGACACTCGCTTGTAACGTTTCAGAAATGGGCGCGGCTGGATGGGGCCGACGAAGGACGATGTCGTCGGCGACGATGACGGTCAGCCCGAAGTCGCAGACCTCCGGTTTGCCGAGACCGGCCCACCAGGTGCGCGCGACCTCGCGACGGCACCGGCGGCATCGCGGAGCGGACAGGCGGTGCACAGTTCCGTCGGCGGGGTGTCACCTCTCGCTGTCGAGGTCGCCCATCTGCACCTCGGGGTAGCGCTCGCCGGCGACCGCGTCTGCGGGCACCGCCTCCTCCATCGCGGCCAGGTCTTCAACCGACAGCCCCATCTGCGCCGCTCCCAGAGACTCCGCGAGGCGTTCGCGGGTGCGTGCGCCGACCAGCGGAACGATGTCTTCGCCCTGCGCGGCCACCCACGCGATAGCCGCCTGGGCGACCGTCACGCCCTTGCCCTCAGCGACCCTGCGCAGCGCCTCCACGAGCGCCAGATTGCGCTTGAGGTTCTCGCCCTGGAAGCGCGGGATGAAGCTGCGGCCGTCCTGGTCGCCCTGCCGGTCCGCGCTCCAGTGGCCGGAGAGCAGTCCGCGCGAGAGCACGCCGTAGGCAGTGATCCCGATCCCCGCCTGCCGTGCGGCAGGCAGGATCGCGTTCTCGACACCACGCGAAATCAGCGAGTACTCGATCTGCAGATCGCTGATCGGCGCCACCGCCGCCGCGCGACGCAGGCTCTCCGCGCCTACCTCCGACAGTCCGATGTAGCGGACGTATCCGGCCTCCACCAGCTCCTGGATCGCTCCGACGGTCTCCTCGATCGGGACGTCCGGGTCCAAGCGCGCGGGCCGGTAAATGTCGATATGGTCGGTGCCGAGCCGACGCAGGGAGTACGCGGCGAAGTTCTTCACCGCGGCCGGTCGCGCGTCGTTTCCGAACCACTCGCCGCCGGGGCCGCGCAGCGCGCCAAACTTAACGCTGATCTGCACCTCATCGCGGTCGCGGCCGCTGCTGCGCAGGGCGTCGCGCAGCAACAGCTCGTTGTCGCCCATGCCGTAGAAGTCGCCCGTATCCAGCAGGGTGATCCCGGCGTCAAGCGCCGCGTGGACGGTGGCGACCGCCTCGTCCCGGTCGGCCGGGCCGTAGACGTCGGACATGCCCATCATGCCCAGCCCGATCTTTGAGACGCGGGGGGCGCCAGCGCCCAGAACACGGGTCTCCATCTTCGGTTGCGTCGACATAAGGGTCGCTCCTTCACTCGTCGCCGCCAGGCGGCGAATCGTCGCTAACAATCTCACGTTATCTCTGATGTTATCGACGATAACAGGGTTGCGATAGCATTGCGCGATGAGCAGGACCGACGCACGCGAGCGGATCATCCTGGCGGCCGCCCGACTACTGGACGAGGGCGGCGCCGAGGCGCTGTCCACCCGCGCCGTGAGCACGGCTGCGGGCGTGCAGGCACCGACGCTCTACCGCCTTTTCGGGGACAAAGACGGTCTGCTGGATGCCGTCGCCGTCCACGGTTTCCAGCGCTTCCTCACCGAGAAACAGGCCCTGGAGCCCACGGGCGACCCGGTCGAGGACCTCCGCACCGGCTGGGACAACCACATCCGGTTCGGCTTGGCCCATCCATCCTTCTATTCGCTGATGTACGGAACGGTCCGGCCTGGGCACCGATCGGCCGCGGCGGACGAGGCGCACAGCCTCCTGCTAGGACTGCTACGCGCAATCGCAGATTCCGGACGGCTGCGGGTTCCCCCGGAGCCCGCCGCCGCGATGATCGAGTCCGCCGCCAGCGGCGCCACCCTCTACTTGCTTACCCGCCCCGAGGCCGACCGCGATCCTGCGTTCGCCACCCGCCTCTGCGACGCCATCATCTCCGCGGTCACCATCTCCAGGGACGACCAGGGTGAGCCCAGCTCCGACCTGGCCGTCCTCGCCGCCCGCGCTCTATCCCTCGAAGCCGCACTGGCTGCCTCCGGCGACCGTCGCCACTCCGACTCCCCCCTCACCGCCGCCGAAACCGCTCTACTCCGCGACTGGCTCCGACGCCTCGCCGAAAGTGCGCCGAGCTGACGGACCGCCGCCAAACACTCGCTTCGAGGGTGTCGGGCCGTTGCTGCTCATCGGATAAGCCGAAGTCGGCTTTGGGCTGCTCGACGTACTGAACCCCCAGGAGCACGGAGGGTTCGACGCCACCGCGGCCTCGTACTTCGCGGTCACCCATTAGCGGCTCATGGGTGCATGATCACCGCGCGCTCCCGCCCGATCTCGGCGGGCAGTGATACACGCACGTCCGGACCGATCGCTGTCCGATCGTTAGGAGGCACGCCACACGGCCTCGTGACCTGTCAGTACGTCTTCCGGCGTTCAAGATCCGCTATGGCAAGACCAGCGGCGCGACGGCCTGTTCGGGCCAGTAAGAACGATAGGTAGCCGACATCGGCAGCAAGGAAATGGGGGTGCCGACATCGGTGGTTCGACCTCGTTGGAGTCCAGAGATCTGGTCGGCGTTGGGGACCGTGGCGAGGTGGGGGCGATGACCAGGGTGGCGCGCCTGGAGGGTGCCGCTCCCAACCCTCGGGTCAGTGCGCGGGGGTATGAGGTCAGGTCTCGGTGATGCGCAGTAGGCGCGCGGCGAACTCCAATACGTACTCGACGTCTTGGTCCGTGTCGGCGAGGCGGCCCTCGTTCCACAGGCACATCAGTCGGCTGCTCCACAGGGACACCAGGATGTCCGCGTCGGACTTGATGTCGATCGGATCGGCGATCCCCAGCGCGGCTGCGCGCCGCAGCTCGTCCGCCAAGTCGTCCACGAGGATCCGCGACACCGCCCGCATCTCCTCGGGGAAGGCGCGGGCGAGTCGCACGGCCTCGGCCCTGAGCACCAGCAGCTCCTGCGGTGACTCGGTGTCCGCTGCCCAGCCCAGCGCGCCGATCACGCTGGTCCGGAGACGCGCCTGCGCGTCCGGGGCCTTCTCGCGCTCCTCGGACAGGCGCGCCAGATTCTTGCGCGCGCTGTCCTCCAGCGCGGCGAGCAGCAACTCGTCCTTGCCGCGGAAGCGGGCGTACGCGGTGGTCAAGGACACGCCCGCAGCCTTCGCCACATCCCGCATCGGGAACCCGGTGTCCCCACGCTCGACAATGAGGTCCAGGCACGCGGACACGAGCCGCTGCCCGTGGTCGACGGCACGGTCGATACCCGGGCGGGCGGCGACCTGCCGGCGCGCGGTCACCCGCTCGCGCCACAGACCGGAGCCAGGAGAAGTCGCGGACATAGGCGTTCCTCAGATCGATGCGTCCACGCGGTCGTACGGGCGCGGCTCGCTCAGTGTGCCGCCCCCGCCTTAATTGAAACAAGGGTTCTTGACATAGCGGAATCAAGTTCCGATTATTGAGCCCCACCGGCTGCGGAGGGGGCAATGCCTGTGCGTAATGTGCAACCTTCTCCCGTATTGGCGTCCTGATTCGCTCTGAGCGGGAAGCAGACAGCCCCGCTGGGCAGACGCCGTCGCAACGACGGCGACGAGCTGGACGTACGTATCGGCGAAGCGTCGCACCAAAGGTCGGCTGCTGCCGAGCGAACGTCGGTCGTGATCCTCGTCGGGAGATCACCGCGCTGTAAGCAGTGCCGAGCGTCGGGCAGAACGTTGCGTCGGCCACGATCAGTCAGCCATAAAGCACCTCACGGCGCCGAGCGCATCGACGCCGGCTCCTCGTAGATCTCGCACGTTGTCCGTGACCTGTGAACCACGGAAGGACAGACGATGATCCAGGACGATTCCGATCAGAACGCGATGGGGGCGTCCGTCGACCGGCGGACGTTCGTCCGCGGTGCGGTTGCGACCGCCGTCGCGGCGGGTCTTGTGGGGTGCGGTACCGACGATCTCACGACGTCCTCCGGAGGCGGCGGTTCCTATCCGGGTGCAGGCCACAGCGCCCACCTGGCGCCCGAGGCGTCGTACGTCCGCGCTTTGGGGGCGGTCCCGGAGGGGGTGTGCAACACGGTCGCGGACCAGCAGTGCCGTACCGGGGTGCCGACCCCTGGCCTGCGCGCCGTCGGCGCGGGTGTGTCGGTGCCGGGCCTCGGACTCCCGCTCGGCGGCATCGGCGCCGGGAGTTTCATGATCAACCAGTGCGGCACCTTCGGCCCGTGGGACATGGGCGGGCAGCCGACCGCTGGCGACTGGGAGAAGCGCAACCTCCCGCAGGCCGCGTTCCACATTCGCGAGGAGGTGGCCGGCAGGCGCGGCCCCACCGTCAGGACACTTGCCGTGCCGCACACGAACACTGCGCCTGACCGTCGCCTCGGCAACGTCCTGCCCGCGTGGGACACGTTGGATCCCGGGGACGGCACCTACTCCGTGCTCTTCCCGTTCGCGTGGATGGACTACGACGGCTTCCAGGCGAAGATCTCGACGAAGTTCTGGTCTCCGATCATCTCGAACGAAGACGAGCGCTCGTCGATGCCGGTGGCGTTCTTCGACATGCGCGTCTCCAATCCCACCCGCAAGCCGATCAAGCTCTCCGCGATGTTCACATTCCCGAACGCCCCCGCGTTCGCGACAGGTTCGACACGGACCGGGTTCTACAGCCGGTATGACACCGACCACCGCAACGGCATCAGCGGCGTGACGCTCGGAGCGGACGACCCGACCAACTCGCCGAACGCGTACAAATCCGAGTGGGCCATCGCCGCGCAGCGGTTCCCGGGACAGGCGGTGACCTACTGCACCTCATGGAACGGGGCAGGCGACGGCAGCGACATCTACGCGCCGTTCACCCACGGCAGGCTGCCCAACGGCAGCATCGACGCGTCGGCGTCGGCGGGAGCCATCGCCGTGAGCCTCACCCTGCCGCCGCGTGACACACAGACCATACGCTTCGCGTTGGCCTGGGACTTTCCCCAATCGGTCTTCCGCAGCACCGTCTGGATGCGCCGCTACACCGCATTCCTCGGGGGAAGGACGACGCCGACCAACGACTACATCCCCGGCTCGTACCCCTTCCGGCAGGCGTTCGCGATCGCCACGAAAGAGCTGAGCCGGTACGACGATTCCCTCCGCGCCGTCGAAGCCTGGTGGAAGCCGATCGCCGACAACCCGCGGGTTCCCGTGTGGTTGCGCAAAGCGGCTCTGAACGAGCTTTACCACATGACCTTCAACGGTGCGATCTGGGAGTCGGGGCTTGTGTCCACGAACCTGGTGGGGAGCATCGAGAACGGTACTGTGCCCCGCTTGGGGTCGGCGATCCCCGACACCCACATCTACTACCACAAGGACGCCGGCGGCGGAGGCGCCTCGGCGAACGAAGTCGACATGGACAGCTCCGGCTACCTCGCCTTCTCGAAGCTGTTCCGCAGCCAGGAGCTGGGCCAACTGCGCTGCCTGCTCCAGATGGTCCGCCAAAACCCGCTCGGGATCGGGCGCGTCATCCAGCAGACGGACCAGAACACCGGCCCGTACATCACCCAGGGCGCGTCGTTCCAGCGGTTCCCGCCCACGACCCCGCCGATCTTCGGCGCCCCTCCGCCGGACAGCAACGACCTCGGCGAGCTCTTCGCGCCGAGCGGAGGCGACCCGTTCCGCGACTGCCCGCACAAACTGATCTACCGGACCTACGCACTGATCAAGTTCTACGACGACAAGGAGTTGTTGTCGTACGCCTACATGCCGATGATGCGCGCGCTGGAATACTCGCAGTTCTTCCGCCCGCCCGGCTCCCACCTGCCGATGGACCCGCCGTCCAACAACCCGCCGAACACCATGGACCAGGCCGTCGTCAACGGCCACGGCATCTACAACTGCGGGCTCTACCTGCTCTCGCTGCAGATCCTCTCCACCCTGACACCCAAAGCCGCAGCTCTCGGGGTACCCGAGGCAACACCCGCGGCGCAGGCGGCGATCGATGCGGAACTGGCGGCGGCGAAAGAGGAATTCGAGCGGATCTTCTGGAACCCGGCCACGGGCCGGTACCGCTACTGCGACGGCACCGGCGGAATCACCGGCAGGACCGGCAACATCCGAGGCCGTTTCAAGCCGGTACCCCCACCCGACGCCATCTGGCTCGAATCCTTCGCAGGCCAGGCCACCGCCATGGAACTCGGCCTGCCGGACCTCATCAACCTGGACCACGCCTGGACCCACCTGAACAACACCCTGGACCAGTTCATCCGTTTCCGGGACCCCCAAGGAAAGCTGATGGGCGGCCCGATCATCCTCCAACCGGACTTCAGCATCTACTCCAGTGCACTGAACTCCACCGAAATCCACGAGGTCATCCCCGGCATCGCATGGCTGGCAGCCGCAGGCGCCTACCGGATCGGCAAGAAGGTCGGTGACAAGGGCATCATGAAGAAGGCACTGAAACTCGCCGAAGGGTGCGCCATCCGGATCTACGACGACGAGAACGCCGGCCTGGCCTTCAACTCGCCCGAGAGCTGGTACGTCGAAGACGTGACCGTGACCCGGTTCCCCGCCTACACCCGGACCCGCTCCGTCTTCTCACTCCTGGACGCAATCAGCCCCATCGCGGTGAAGCAGCCGGTCTGACACCACGGACACCACACGAGCAACGCGCCGCAGACGAGACCGGTGCCCGAAGCGAGAAGCCCTGGGCACCGGTCCGTCGCGGTCCCATGTCGATGCCGACAAGCAGCCTCTCCCCGTCCCTGCTCGGAACCGAAGTTCCGCGCCCGGTCCCCATAGCCTGCGCCTCGCAGCCCCAAGTGGAAGCGTCGGAGACGTGCACCAGCTCGTGCGCGCCGCAGCCCGGAAGAGCCGCCTCGGCACGTCGAGGCCCTGGCCGATAGCTCGGGGTATCGAGGAACACGCGTCGTCGTTGGTGACTCTGAAGTTGCGTTCCCCAGGGCGAACACGCGTCAGACCGTACCTGGAAGCCGAGGCGTTCATCCGTCTCGTCGATCGACAAGCCCCACATCAACGACGCAACGCTGGAGCGTGCCAGCACGCCACGCACGGAGCCGAGAACCGAGGGCGAGAGAAGTCAGGCGGGGGCACTTCGATGAAGTGAATCGGCGGCCCGGGGACACCTGGTCTGCTGGGGCCCAAATCGCCGGCCCGATATCACGCCCCCAACCAGTGGTGACGCGCCGGGGCTGCAGCGTCGAGAGCACCCCAGCTACCAGCAAGCCTCCAACGTCGTGATCAGCCATGTCCGGCAGCCCGATGCAAGGTGATCGGTTTCGCGTCGATCTTCTTCGTGCGTCGCACGCATTCGGATCACGTGCGCATGAATTTGTTTGCTTTCGAACATGCAGCTCAACGTGCGGTTGAGACGACGGGGCACCTGCTAAAGTCATTGCCCTCGTGGGGGCCCGGCCGCGCACACTCCGGCTGATGCACGGGGTGATGGGCGCTCGCCAATGGTGCTTATGCTCGCAAATTTGCATCGGCAAGCATATAATGAATAGTGAATCGGGGGTTTCATGCTGGCCAAAATCAAAATCCAAAACTACCGGACGTTTCGGTATTTCGAACTGGACTTCGACCCGGCGATGAACATCCTCGTCGGTGACAACGACGCTGGTAAGTCCACGATTCTTGAAGCGATCAGCATTGCGCTTACGAACCGCGTCCGCGGTAGGCTGCTCTCTCAGGAGCTTTCGCCGTACATGTTTCACCGCGGCGCCGTGCAGGAGTACATCGAGGAGCTGCGTAAGGGGAACGACCCGAGGCCTCCCGAGATCATCATTGATCTGTTCTTCGATAAGTCTGCAACCGGCGATTATCAGGGCACGAACAACCTACTCAGGGAGAACGAGCCCGGGGTCCGTGTGCGCGCCGCGCTCAATCCTGAATATGAACCCGAGTACCGAGAGTTCGTCAAGGACTCGACGCAGGTGCGGGTCGTGCCGACCGAATACTACAAGGTCGAATGGCTGTCCTTCAAAGATTCGCCAATGACCTCCCGCAGTATCCCTGCCGCTGCTTCAATGATCGATGCGTCGAACATTCACCTGCAAAGCGGCGTCGACTACTACCTGAACAACATCATCAATTCACACCTGGGAGCCAGCGAGCGCGTTAACCTGGCGCGTGCCTATCGCAACCTTCGGGAGGGTTTCGCCGAAGACACGTCGATCAAGAAAATCAACGAGTCGCTTCGGGGCGCCCCGCATGACGTCAGCGACCGCGCGCTCACGCTGGGCATGGATGTCTCGCAGCGATCGAGCTGGGAGACCAACATTGTCCCTCACCTCGACGACCTTCCTTATCAGTACGTCGGGAAGGGCGAGCAGAGCACGCTCAAGGTTCTTCTTGCCTTGAACAAGCAAGTCGACCAAGCACACGTCGTCTTGGTAGAGGAACCCGAAAATCATCTGTCGTTCTCGAACCTCGGCAAGCTTGTCAAGAAGATCAGCGACAAGTGCGACGGCCGTCAGGTCTTGATCGCCACACACAGCTCATTCGTCCTGAACAAGCTTGGCCTGGAAAAGCTGGTGCTGCTGTCCGGCCTGGAGGGATTTCGGCTCGACAGCCTTCCGCCGGACACTCAGGACTATTTCCGTAAGCTCTCGGGGTACGACACACTTCGCCTGGTACTGGCCCGGCGTTCAATCCTAGTGGAAGGGCCGTCCGACGAACTGATTGTCCAGCGTGCGTACCGAGACACTCATGACGATCGTATGCCCATCGACGACGGCGTGGACGTCATCAACGTTCGTGGATTGTCGTTCGCCCGATTCCTCGACATCGCGACGCTGCTCACGAGGAACCGGGTCGCGGTTGTCACGGATAACGATGGCAAGGAAGCTTCCGAAGTGCGGGCGAAGTACAGTAAGTACACCGTCTTTCCCCATATCGACGTTCATGTCGGCGAGGACTCAGCGTACAAGACGCTGGAGCCGCAACTACTCAAGGAAAATGGCCTCGCAAAAATGAACGCCGTCCTCGGGCAAAACTTCGCCACCGAAGACGAACTGTTGACTTATATGGCCAGCAAGAAAACGACCTGCGCGCTGGCCATCTTCTCCGGCGACCAGATGATCACCATGCCGGGGTACATTCGTGACGCCGTCGCATAACAACCTGGCCGTGATTGCCGCGGCTGGATCCCGTAAGACGCAGCACATTGTGGACTGCGTACTCAACGACCCGATTCAACGCGTCTTGGTCACCACCTATACGAACGAGAACCTCCGTCAGCTAAGTGAACGGATGAACTCTGGCGGCGGTTTACTGCCCAAGCATGTGACCGTCATGGGCTGGTTCTCGTTCCTTCTCAATGAATGCGCTCGACCCTACCAAAGCTTTATCCTGGATGAAGTTGGCGTGATCCGGGGCCTGAACTTCATGGGCAAGCGCCCCATGTACGCTCGCAAGTCGAACCCCAGGAGTTATTATCTCGATCCTCAAGCTTCGATCTACCGAAATGAGCTTGCAGGATTCGTATGCGAAACCAACCGTCTCAGCAATGGCCTGGTCATCGACCGCCTCGCCACTGTTTTCGATCACATCTACGTCGATGAGATTCAGGATCTCGCTGGCTACGACCTGGAGCTTCTCGATCTGCTCATGGGCTCGCCGATCGCGGTGACCGTGGTGGGCGATCCGCGGCAGGCCACGTTCGTAACCAACACTGCGAGCAAGAACAAGCGTTACCGACGCGACAGCATCGCAGATTGGTTCGCAGAGCGGGCTGACCGGTGCACGATTGACAATCGAGTCGAGAGCTACCGCTGCAACCAGCAGATTTGTGACTTCGCCGACGGGCTATACCCCGATCTGCCAGCCACTGTCTCGAAGAACATGGAAATGACTGGCCATGATGGTGTCTTTGCCATCAAGCAGCATGAGGTTGCGGAGTACGTTCAGGCTTATGCGCCGGCAGTCCTTCGTCGCGACAAGAATGCAAGTACGGACGGCCTCAGCGCCATGAACATCGGTGTTTCCAAGGGCAGTACGTTCGAGCGGGTTCTCATCTACCCGACCCAGCCGATGATCAAGTACTTCCACACCCGCGATTGGGAGCAGGCCGGCGACCGAGCGAAGCTCTACGTGGCAGTGACTCGTGCCAAGCACAGCGTGGCCTTCGTCATACCCTGACACGTCGACCCTCAGAGCGGCGCGAGGACCAAAATCGCAGAACCTCCAAGCACGTAGACGCACCGAGCATTTCGGCGGGGCTTGTGACCTGGCTGCGCGTACGTGCATCCGAACAGGAATGGCAACTCAGCGCTGGAGGGCGAGCGCTCCTCGACGTCAACAAGGTCGCAGGGCTTCGCCGTAGTCAGCCCTGGGCCGGTTTGTGACGGTTCATTGACCGGTGGGCGTCCCGGAGGCAGGACAGGCACGGATTTCCAAGAACATGAGTCCTCTACGCCCCGTGACCTGCCTGGAAGACCGTGCCCGCCGACGCATCATTGCCGATTTCGCCTGCCCTTGACCAGCTCCGCGAGTAGCCCGGCGTCGGGCCCGGGGAGGTGGCGGGCCTGCTGGAACGGCTGGCCGAGGTGCCGGACCCACGGGACCTCGCGGTGTGCGGCACGCTTCGCCGTTGTCCTCGCGCTGGCCGCGTGCGCGGTGCTGGCGGTGGCGACTTCGCTGCTGGCAGTCGGCGAGCGGATCGCGGACACGCCGCCCCAGGTGCTGGAACGGCTCGGTGTGCGCCCCGATCCGGTGCTGCCCAAGCGGCTGATGCGGCCGAAATGACGGTACGCCGCCTGCTCGCGCGCGTCGACGGCGACGCCCCGGACCGGGCGGTGGGCGGCTGGCTCGCCGACCGCTGCCCCGCCGGCTCCGGGTTGCGTGGACTCGCCGTGGACGGCAAGTCCCTGCGCGGCGGCGTCTGCCTCACCTACTGCTCTCGCGGTGCGACCTGATCTCGTAGTTCAACAGCGTTGAAACCGATCACCTCCGCTGGTCCCGTGTGAACGGCCTTTCCATGCGCGGAGTTGCCCCGGCCTTGTCATCGCGATCCAGTCAGCCATGGCGGACACACGTTGTACTGTCTTAGGCGACGCAACGCGGGGGCGGTGGGCGGAGGGGACTGCTGTGGGGCAAGGTGGAGCAGGTCGTCAGCCCGCACCGCGCACGTCCTGCCGCACCGTCAGATGTGCTGACCATCCTCCGTGAAAGACGTGCAGTTTCGAGCAGCGCGTCCGGGGCTGTCGGCGGGCTATGGGCACTTGCACCTTCCTCTCCCTGGAACATCTCGGCATTCGGTCACTGCTCCACGGACTCTCGCACCGAATCCCCGTTTTCACGCCAATCTCCGAGGAATGAAATGAAGCACACGACAAACGAACAATTTTTCGGGTTCTCCGACCGGCTTGAGTACATGTCTGAACGACTCGGTGGAGAACCATGGATCACGGTATACGAATACAAGAAGAAGGAAAACGAAAGCACGTCCTACTATTCTGCACTCGCCTCACCCGAAGTAGTCCCCCGATGTTTGGCAAATACTTCGTGGGATCTACTCATTACGTCTGGGCTGCCCGGCTATGCGTACCTGAATGATGGGACGCACGAATACTATCGCTTCGGAATCGATAATGGCGTTGAGCCGTTCATTGTAGTCCGGGACTTCCACAACCTCAAGCCGTCATACCTAGACCTCTCAGAGGAGTTTAGGCACTTCCACAACCTGTATGAGGACCGCAGAAAGAACGTATTCACCGCCTTGGATGATAACGGTGACGACGTGGAGGTCGTTCGCATGAGTCCGACGAAGGTAGAGGTGCGCGCGAAGTATCTCAGGGATTACCTGGCTACCCGCAACATAGTGATGCTTGTCTTCTTTGAGTACGACCGCTGGAGCGCAAAAACACTCGACGAGCTCGGGCTGTCCGAGCAAAACGAGGACACGCAAGATGCCACTCACCGCTACATTCGGTTCGTAAAGATGCTCCCCGGCATGTCAGACGACCGCCGGACTATCGCCCGTCTCATGGGCAAGAAAGTTGTGCATGGAACCGAAAATTATCGTCCTTCCTCGGTATGGGATCGGGAGCATCAGCAGTTCGAAGAATTTATTATTGGCGTGGACGACAACGGCAAGAAGGTGATGTTCACGTGTGATGAAGAAGCACTTTCCAATTACTTCGGCAAGAACCCGGGTTCGCCGAACTTCCTGACGCCGGTCTTCTTCCGTAAGGAAGTCATGGCCAAGTACTACGGCGATCCCTCAAAGTACCGTGTGGAAGATGGACACGTTTACTGTGGCGGGTACTGGAGCCTGCGTCTCGACAACAACCACCGCGATTACGTAGTTGTCTACCTCGGTGACCTCGGACACCTTTCTCATACCGAACAGCTCTACTGGAAGAGCTTCAACACGGTGCCGGACGGCACCCCGAGCGAAGTAGCCTTTCGCAGGGGGATCTTGGGACAGTGGACAGATGCTGACGAGCCGGCGCTCGCGTTTAAGGCTTCATACCGGAGATTTCGGGATCGTTGGAGTGAAAAGTTCGGCTGGGATCTTTTCAAGGATCTCAACCCGGACGATGCACATTACTGGTCCGGGCTGCACGTCCCCGCCGGGGAGAACCAGAAAGAGTTCGATGACCAAGTGATGGCGCTGGCCAAGCTCCTAATCGAGCGGCTCAACGAACGCGAGATTGCCAAGCACGCCACCATCGAGGCTAACGACAAGGGCATCACCAAATTCGACAAGTACCTGACTGTGGTCGGATTCCCCGAAAGGCAGGAGCTGATCCTGCTCCTTCGCAACCTCAACAGCCTGCGTACTGGACCGGCTCACGTGAAGGGAAAGGAGTATGAGCGGGGAGCCAAACATTTCGATCTGGAAAGCAAGGGCATGCCACAGACATTCTCTGATCTTCTCGTAGACGCAACTAGGCTCATTAAAAAGCTTGATGACTTCATGCTCTCAAGCGACGATCTGTGAACCAACGCGGCAATCTCGCACACTGGTACCCGAGCGATTTGCAGGTCCGATGAGATACCACATTGCGATTGAGTCCTTGCAAGCCCTGTGGAAAGAAGCGGCAGATGGGAGGATGCAACTTAAACGGTCAGACACTTTCGCCTCGTGGAAATACGGTGTCCGTTCCGGTCTCAACCGCGCGCTGGGTGTGGATCACCACCTCACGCAGTCGTTGGTCGGAAATCGCTACAGCCTGAACGACGTGAACGAATAGCACGCCAGACAGCGCTTTCAATTATGCCTTCCTCGCTGGGGTTGAATTCGCGTCAGGAATTCGTGAATACTAATTCACGTACGACCAACTGCGTCCAGAGCCCGAGGCGTGGGGACTACGCGACCATTACCTACCAAGTTGACCGATGGGAAGATCCTCTGCCCGGGCTCAACCTTCGTCAGCCGGTCGACTTACTGCCCAGTCAATGCGGCGCATAAGTAGGCTGGCAAAAGAAATGGCATCTCGCGCCTCGTCAGCATCATCAAGCGAGTGTTCGCCATGGGCGCGCACATTGCGAATACCTACCATAGCGCCTATATAGAGCATCCTGTATCCATCGCGCTCTCCTCCGGATGAGGGGCCCGGCGTACGAGCGATATCCAATTTCGGGGAGGTGCCGCCAAAAGCGCTGTTCATAAGTCGCTGGCCAATTTCGTCTGAGCCGGTGACCTGTTGCACTCGATGTTCGACGACCTTGAAAGCCCTCAACACAGCGTCGGAGTAGTGGGCGTCAGCATACAGTTGGCCCGCCGCTTTCTCAATATCGGAATGTACGGGTCCGAGAAGCGTGGTATCCGCGGCTGGCCGATTCCGCCGCCCAGACGACGTCGTTAAGAACTCTCGCCGTCGCTGCCAGTAGTCGATTATGTCGCGAGTGCCAACGAACTTTTGGATTCGGTCGTCAACCACAATGGTGGTCTCGGTGCCAGCCCAGCCACTGCCAACATCACCGCCCACACACCAAGGCTCGTGATAAACGAACGCGTCGAGCGGAATACTTGGGGTATTCGGCATTTGCGAACGCTGATGCTGCTGACTGTAGAGATCTGACTGGGAGACTGTCGCCGGTTGTCCGTTGATGGCCGCCTGGCGCCTCTGTATTTCCGCGAGCAGGTCGATCTGGTCGAAGAACGCCTGGAGATACACGTCTGCGCCACGCAGGTAGACCAAGGCGGCTGGCGTCAAACGGAGCTGTCCAGACGGTCGCCCATCGATCCATGCTCGCGTCTGCGCTTGCCGCACCAGCAGGTCGTCGGGAAGCTGAGCAAGGGCCACCTTGGGATCGATGGTCCGGTGCCTGCGCAGACGCTGAAGATCCTGCCATGACGGCCAGGCCCCCTTCTTGAGGAACCAAGCCCAGACCGCCTCCAGAAGCGCAGTGCCGTCCGGGCCGCCAGGGGCTTCTACGTGTCCCGCTGCGCGATGTCGTTCCGTCACGACACGCAACCTCCGCTTCGGTTCGAGTTGGGCCGGGGCGCGCGCCGCTGCGCTACGCCGGATGTGACACTCCCTCACTTTGCGGGCAGATGGCCGATCCCGTGAGCGTCGACGACTGAAGACATGATGAAGTCGCTTGGAAGAACGTAATGTTCAAGGGCTTCGAGCTATGGTTACCAATGCCACGCACAGTGCCTGCGGGATGGTGATTGTGTAACGACTCCATCCCCTCTGGGCTCGCGGCACTTCCAGTGGTCATCCAGTTTCGTCCTCGATGAGCCCGTACGGCGGCTGTTCCGGGTCTCGGGTGTACCGGACGATGACGTGGTCCTCGACGAGTTCGGGTGGACTGTTGTCGACGATGATCAGTTGGGCGTCCCTGCCATGATCTCCCAGCCAGGAGGCCAGGTGGCGATAGAAGTCCTCGATGCTGACCACGTCAGCGATGACGGAGTCCCGTGCTGCGCCGTGCCCGAGGTTCTTCTGGGGACTATCGATCATCAGGAACCCTGGGTGAGACGCGCCTGTTTCGATGGCGATCTCGAAAACGGCGAGCTGCCAAGCGAGCGTAATGAGCGTCCGGGCACCGGAGGACGCCTCCTGGTAGGGAAGCTCTCTCACGAATGGTGTCAGGTTGGACGCGATCAGTGGTCGGTTGAGCTTGGGGTAGTGCCACGCGGCAAGCAGACTCGCGAAGCGGCTGCTGATCTTCCCGAGTAGCTGATCCCGGTCCTGCGCGGCGTCGCCGAGTCGGGCAAGTTCATCACGAAGCCGCGCGAGATTGGCTTCTTCGCGGTCGATCTGGGCCACGCGCTTGGCAAGCCCTTCATGGAGCTTGGCCGCGGAGTTGAGCCGATCTATCAGGCGGATGGTTTCCTCTTTGCGGCGGTATAGCTCGTCGCGAGCGCTCAGGAATGTGGACACCATGGGCGAGGTTGCTTCGTCCAGGGCTTTGGCGGCCCGCTGTTCCTCCATCCCGGCGGCGAGGGCCTGGCGTCGGCTGGCAACGAGGGAGGCTTCCAGATCATCGATGTACGCCGTGATCTCCCGCAACCGTGCTTGGGTCGCGCGGATCTCGGCGGCGACGTCCAATCCTTCGCTGCCTTGTTGTTCGTCTGATGCCTGCCCCAGGGTCAGATCCGTCGTAGTCGTCAGGGGGTGATCACACAGGCCGCAATGCCCTCCCAGGACTTGCGGTGGCGCAGCCAGCGGGTGGAGGCAGGCCGGGCAGGTGCGCACGCGCAGCGGATCGAATAGCTGGCGTGCTTGGGCCAGCATATTCAACTTGAGCAGGTCGTCGGCGTATTGCGCGCGCAGAGGAAGCATGCGGGCCAGTTGCGTTTCAAGGTCGCGGAGCGCTGCCGTGGCCGACTGCGCGTTCTGGGCGGCGGTCCTATGGGTGGCCCGGAGTTCTTGCGCGAAGTCGGTGGCTGCGCGGGCACGTTGGTCAATCTCGTCGATCTGGTTGGTGATCGTGCTGAGAGTGTGTTCGGCGTCGATGCGCGTCTGCGGGTCGGTGCTTTCCAGGTCTTGTTCGTCGATGAAAGCCCGGGTGGCAGCAAGTGCCGCTCGCGACTGTCCCAGCCTCGCTGACAGTTCGTTGATGCGCTCACCGATCTCGACTGCGCGATCGTCGTGGATACCGAAGACAACGTCGACGACTTGGCGCAGTTTGTGCTTGCGCATGTGGCTGTTCTCAAAGAGGAAATTCTTATCAGCCACTCTTTCGTTGGTGAGGAATGTCAGCCACATCAAGTCGCGGAAGCTGAGCGGATCCGTGCGCGACTCTGCACTGGTCGGGGCTTCGCGCAGGTCAACGCCTTCCAGGCCGCAGTGGCTCAACAACAGCGTCGACAGGCTCTGGGGATCGCCGGCCGGCTTGATCACTTTGCGTTCTACGGGTGCTGCGACCGATTCGTCGAGGCGCCCTCTGCGTACAAAGGCGATCGTGGACGGCTCGCCGACTGCACGCTCGACCACGTGGTCGACCCCGGACAGCTCCACTTCCAACTGGGCAGACCGGACTTTACGCAGAACCTCCGAGTGCCGCGGATGGCCCTTCGCCCCCAGACAGTATGAGACAAACTCCAGGACGGCCGTCTTGCCGGAGCTGAACGCGCCGGAGATAACCGACAATCCGCGGACCTGACCGTCCTCAACGAACGCGACGTCATAGTTGCGCTCAATGCCGACCAGGCGCAGCCGCCTGACCCGGATGCCGAACCTCATCCGATCTCACCCCGTGGCGGCATGGGGGACGGGTGACGCCCCATTGAGCCGAGGACGGCCGCCAAGGCGCTTCCGGGCCTGTTGGTACCTTCGACACGGATCCAGTTGGCGGTGTCCTTGCGCAAGCGTGTGTCGCTGAGCCGACGCAGCTTGCCGACCACGATCTCGGCGGCCGTGGAGAAGTGGGCGGCGTAGGCGGTGGTCAGTTGCGAACTCAACGCTCTGCCCGAGGAGGTGATGCTGTAGATGATGCCGCCTTCTTGGTTGCGGACGGTGCAGAAGCCGTAAGCAACCAACAGGCTCAGATCGTGCTGGATGCGTTCTCGACGGCTGGTGAACCGTTGCCCGGAAGAGCCGTAGGACAGTGCACGTGGGTCGAAGCCGGCGAGGCGTAACCGGGATGCTTCGCGGCTGTCGGGTTCCACGACCAGGAACGGGTTCGCGGACAGGAAGTCGTAGTAGCCGAGTCGTTCCAGGCTGGCGCCCGCGATGCCCTGACCGGCCATGGCCTCCATCAGTAGCAAAAGCTGGGCCAGCCGGAACTGGACTTCGTCCTCCGGCATCACGACCGGACGGTCGGCTTCCACGGTCATTCCTCCCCACGTAACGACACGCCGGTAGCACGCCTAACGGTTCGTTCACGGCTCGGGATACGCGCTGGCGACGGCCCGCCAGTGCTTCACCCAGCCAGCCTTACGGTTGTCCACCAGTCGGTGAACCAAGCCCCATGCGTGTGCAACTTCGAGTCGAAGCACCTTGGGCAACTGCGGATGCTCTTCCCGCACATCGGCCCACACCTTCGCGTGCAGGCCCGACATGGTCTCGTCCGCACAGCACTGGTTGAACCGCGTCTCCCACACGCCGTGCACGGTCGCGTCAGCCGAGACCAAGGCGTTCACCTCATGTGGCACACCCTTGTGAGCGATCTCGCGAGCGACGAGATCTGCGTTGAAGAACTGACGCTTCGCGGCATCAAGTTCGAAATGCCCGGCTTCCTTCATCTGCACCACGAACAAGGCCGATTCGAGAGCTGCGGCCTTGTCCTCCTCAACGTTCACGATCAGCCGCGGTTCGACGGCCTCGGATGCCTGTACGTACGGCTCGTAGTAGCCCCGCCGAACGTTGTCGGCTTCTGGAGTCCGGAGCAGTGTGGTCAGGCGGGTTTCGTCCCACAGGTCAATGACGATGCCGTGGGCGCGCTCCTGCTTCTTCTTCCACGTGTCCCACCACTTGGCGGTCGGGCCGTCCATGCTCGACGGGATGCACAGCACCCACGTCTCGACCTTGTGCCCGTATTCGGAGGCCGAAGACATCACCGACTTGAAGGAATCCCGAATCGCCTGCTGATGGCCACTCGCGGTTACGGGATGGAAGTATTTGGACTGCCACACGGTGATCGCGCCGCCGAGGTCTCCACCGAAAGCGTCGATGCCCCAATCGCCGGGGTTCGCCGCGATCATGCGTACGCCCGGCCTCGTCGCAGCCGCCAGCTCCGCGACCATCTTTTCGAAGTCGTCCCGGGCTCCACCCAGCCCACCTGTACGCAGTTGATGCGCGGTGAAACTGATCGGTGGCACCCCCGCTGGCACGGCAAGCCCGCCTTGCTGCACAGCACCCCCCGCCACATGCCCCCCGGCCACGCGCAGTACTTGTAACCCAGAGTTACAACTAGTTGCAGTTTGACGCTATCGCTAAGGTTGCAAGAGTTTCAATATCAACGGCCGCATTTGCCGTTACCCAGCGCTCCAAGCGACTGAGCGAACGCCCACTGGGCTGACGCCAGTCGTCGGCGTGGAGGACCTGAGCAGAGCTTCGGCAGTTCCGCCAGCAGATCTCCGAATCCAGGCTATTGGCGGCCTGTGGGCGCTTGGGACCGAGATCGATAGGGGCAAGCAGCACTGTGCTTCTACGCCGGTGCCGGGCGCCGATAGCCTGGCGGGGTGACTTCAGTCTCCGGAGCCATCGGGCCGCGAACATCCCTGACAGTTGACGAATCGGGGCCCCACAACCGCGTGTTGGTGCTTTGGGACATCGATCACACGCTGGTGAACTCTGGCGGTGTGAGCCGCGATGCGTATGCCGCGGCGTTCCGAGCGGTTGCCGGTCGGCCGCTCCGGCGACTCGCAGATATGACCGGGCGTACTGACCTTCATATCGCCCGCGAGACGTTCCGCATCCATGGGGTCGAGCCCACGCCCGAGCAGACGGATGCGCTTCTGGCTCGGCTTGTGAGTGAGCTGAATGACCGCGTTGAGCTGATGGCCGAACGGGGAGCTGCGCTTCCGGGGGCAGGAGAAGCGATCAAGGCACTGAGCCAGCGATCTTCGGTGGTGCAGAGCGTGCTGACCGGGAACGTCAAGGCCAACGCTCTGCTGAAGTTGGAGACGTTTGGTTTGTCGACAGAGTGTTTGGCACTGGATGTCGGGGCCTATGGAGATGATCACTGGGATCGGCGCGCCTTGGTGTCTGTAGCGCGGGAGCGGGCGCGAGCGGTCTACGGCGATGGGTTCTCCGGTCGTCGAACGGTTCTCATCGGCGACACCGTGGTGGACGTGGAAGCGGCTCTGGAGAACGGCGCGTCGATCGTCGCGGTTGCCACCGGAGGGACCACATCTAAGGAGCTTGCTGGGGCCGGTGCTCATGTCGTTGTCCGTGACCTGCGGGATGTTGCCGCCCTTGAGGCGAACGTCGAGGATTTGTCCCGAAGCTAGGCTGCGCCATCCGAGAGGCACCCGGTTGCCGTGATGCTGTCCGTCATGCAGGGTCGCGGCCAGCCTGATCAGAGATCCGCCTCATCCGAGGTCTCGGATCACAGTGCTCGCCAAAGCCACAGCCTCGTCGAGCCGGGCAAGCTCCGCCATGGGCACGGTCCCGCCGAGTGCACAAGCTTGCACGGTGGTTTGCAGCGCCTTCTGTTGCTCATGCGCGAGAAGTTGCCTGGGTAGTGGACTGGTCAGGATGTCCCGGGCGGCGTATCCGTCTTCGAGCGCAATGACGCGGCGGGCAAGGTCGAGGCCGACGTCGTCCGTGTCCGGATGATGGCAGCGTTTGAGCAGGGCGTGGGTCGTCAGGCCGAGGCGCAGGCCGAACACGGTGAGGCCGGGGCGGAAGGCCTCAGATGCCTGCCAGGTGGCGAGGAGGCGGTCGCCGTTCTCACGGGAAGGTTCGATGAGGGCCGTGATGGATGCGGTAATCGCCTGCTCCCATGCGTCCTGTGTCACGGTTTCGGCGATGAGGGCTTTCGAGGCGGCTGTGTTGCCATGGGTGAGCTCGGCGAGAACCGCGATCTGGCGTCCGTCGAGCATGCGTCGGCCCATCCCGGCTTGGGCCTTGAGGGCTTGGTGGGCGGCGTGCCAGTTTCCCGCAGTGGCGTGGGCGCGGGCGGTGGTGGTGAGGACGACCGTCCAGAGCCAGCGGCGGATTTGGCGGTGTTCGTCGCGGGTGGTCGCCATGCTTGCGGCGGGGACGCGGGTGCCGTCGAGTGTGGTGTTGGTGCGGGTGGCGATGGCGGTGTGAAGCTGGTCGAGCAGGTCGCAGGCGCCGGTTCCGTCGCTGGCGCGGATGCGCAGGCGGGCGAGGTTGACGAGGGGTTCGAGGGCGTGAAGTACCGCTTGTTTGTGTAGGGGGCGGGTCGTCAGGTAGAGCCTGGCGTGTTGGTGGCACCAGGTTCGGGCGAGGTCGGGTCGGCCGCAGTCGGATGCGAGGAGTGCGGCGAGGTTGAGGACTGCGGATGCCTCGGTGTGGTCGCGGCCTTCGGCCGCTTCCCGGGCTTTCGTGCTGAGGAGCGCGACGCGTTCGGGAAGCGGCCGACAGGCGGGGCGGGGGCGCGGGACGAGGGGGAAGCGGCGTATCGCGGCTTCGAGGCCGTCCATGGTTACCGCCATTCGACGGTGATGGGGTGGTCGGGTCGCGCGAGGACGAACCGGCCGTTCTTGGGTTCGGCGGGGGCGGGGGTGTCTTCGAGGGCAAAGCGGGCGGTGCGGGTTCGGTAGCCGTCGTGGTCCCAGACCTGGATCAAGTCGGCGACGTGTTCGGCGAGTTCTTCGCTGCCGGGTCCGTGTCCGATGACGCCGACCTCGTAGCGCGGGCCGGTGGGGTCGGTGGGTTCTTGGCGGCGGATGGTGAGGTAGGCCAGGGCTCCGTCGGCCGTGGTGGTGGCCATGGTGGCGATGGGGAACATGGGAATGACCAGGCCGCGTTCGCGGGCGGGGGCAGCGACGTTCATGCGCATGATCGGGTTGTCGAGGTTGCAGGCCAGCCACAGGTCCAGCCACTCGAACGACTCCCCGGAGCCGAAGTGCACGCCGGTCCAAGTCATGTGGCGTTCGGTGTCGAGGACGCCGTGGAGCGTGGCCGGGTCGGTGCGGGGTCGGTTGTCGCGGTGGGTTTGCAGGGTGACCTCGTCGGTGCCGGTGAGGTCGATGATGGTGCGGCTGTCGTCGCCGATGCCGCGCAGCGGCATGAAGACGCTCATCTCGCTGCCCTCGTCGACCCAGGCGTTGTTCTGGCGGGTGAAGGTGATGCTGCGGGAGGCCGCGCCGGCCAGGCGCAGCGGGACGACGAGGCGGCCGGTGGGGATGAGTTGGTTCAGCCACGCGGCGGGGACTTCGTGGGCGCCGACGGTGGCGATGATGCGGTCGAAGCGTCCGCCGGCGGGGTCGCCGAGGGCGCCGTCGGCGCAGATCACCGTGACGTTGTCGGTACCGGCGGCGGCAAGGTGGCCGCGTGCGCCGTCGACCAGGTCGTCGTCGACATCGATGGTGGTGACGTGCCCGCCTGGGCCGGTGAGGGCGGCGAGCAGTGCCGCGTTGTAGCCGGTGCCCGCGCCGAGTTCCAGCACCGCGTTGCCGGGGTGGACGTCGAGTTGTTCCAGCATCATCGCGACGATGGTGGGCTGCGAGGCGGCGCTGAGCCGTACGCCGTTCTTCTCCTTGGTGTAGACCGCGTCGTCGGCGTAGGCGTGCTCCAAGGGTGTGCCGGGGACGAAGCACTCGCGCGGTACGCGGCGGAGGGCTTCTTCCACGGCGGGTGTGGCGACGGTGCCGGCGGTCATGAGCTGGTCGACCAGGGCGTTGCGGAGCGTGGTGGCCTTGTCGGCGGGTGCGTTGTCGCGGAGGGTGTCGGTCATTGCGTGGACCTCTCTGGTGTGGTGGGGGTTCGGGACGCGCCGGGTGGTGCGGCCCGCGGGTTGTGGCGGCTGGTGGAAGATCTCGTCGACCGCGAGTGCGGCGAGGTTGGCCTGGGTGGTGGCGGGCAGCCCCGCGCGGTTCGCGGCGAAGATGAAGTGGTGGGCGAGCACGGCGCGTAGGCCGCGTTTCAGCTCTCCGGTGCTTGCGAGTGCGGCGAGGGTCTGCCCCGCGGCGTGGAACGCGGCGAGCCATTCCGGTGGGACAAGGTGGGGGGCTGTGGCGGTGTCGGCGATGAGGAGTTTCCGTATGGCGGTCCGCAGCTGAGGAGACGTCACCGGGGTTTTGCTGGGGCGTAGTTGGGCGATCCGGTGCCATACGTCGCCTTGTTCGAACCAGTCCAGCCGGGCGTTCCGCAGCATCGCGCTGTAGAGGAGGACGAGGGTTTCGGCGCGTCCGAGGGGCGGGAACGCGACGGCGAGATAGGCAAGGAGGTGGCGGCTGTCGTGGTGGAAGATCGTGTGGGCGGCGTCCATCGCGGCTTCGCCGCCGAAGGCGAGCGTCTCGGGTTCGTAGATGCCGCGGGTCGGTGGTTCGATGTGCCCGGCATCGGCCAAGGCGGCGAGGATTTGGGACGGGGCCGCGGAGTCGTGCGCTTGGCACCGTAGCCGCCAGTACGGGTGTTTGCGAATGAACCACCACTGGCCGATCTGCTCTGTCGTCGTCGCGGCTTCGAGCAGGGGGCCGAGGTGTTTGGCGGCGGTTCCTTCGGCGGACGCGGGATCGGTGAAGCGGATCGCGTACTGGTGCCAGGTACGCACGGCGCTGTCCTCGTTTCGTCGTTCCGGGGCCTGGTTCAGGCGACGAGCAGGCACGTGTCCCACTCGGTGGCGGGAGGTCCGTAGGGGCTCAACGTCGCGAGGGCGGTTCCGGTATGGCCTTCGAGCCATCCCGGGTCGGGATTCGCGGGCACCACGGCCGCTTCGAGCAGAGGCGGGATTTGGGCGCGGAGTTCGGCCGCGGTGTGCGGTTCAGCATGGTCGGCCATCCGGGCGGCGATCCGCGCCAGCCCTGCTGTTCCGTGGCAGAGAGAGTCGTCGGTGACGGCGTTGCGCTGCGCCGGGTCGCGCAGGGCGCCGAGCATGGCGGCTTCGGCGGTCCGTCGGCGGGACACGTCGCCGGTAGCGAGGGCGGCCAGTTGCTGGGCGCGGGCCAAGCCGGCGGTTCCGTAACACCATGAGGGGCGGCGGTAGGCGCCGTGGTGTTGGAGCGCGACGGGCGTGGTCCCGGCCATGTGTTCGATGCGGTCGACCATGTAGGGCCAGCGTGCTCCGTGTTTCAGACGGAGGCGGTGGTTGTCGAGCCAGCCGCAGATGTCGGCGATGGCCTGACCCTGTCCTGGGACTTTCACGTCGCGCAGTGTCGCGAGTGAGAGCAGGGCCAAGGCACCGCCGATGCCGTGCGCCATACCGGCGTTGCCGTGTCCGCCGGGAAAGCAGTGGTCGTATCGCCCGTTCGGTCCGGTGCGCGTCCACCAGCCGGGTACGGGACCTCGGTCGTCTTCAAGGGGATGGGTCAACCGCACCAGGTACGACAGGACTTCTGCCATCTCGGGGCTGTCGGGGCTGCGTCGTAGCAGGTAGCGCCCGACTCCGGCGAGCCCTCGGATGGTGTCGAACTCGGCCAGCTCGGGGAGTTCGCGTAAGGCGAACCGGGCGTTCGCGTCTTTGACGCGCTGGATGGCGTGGGTGGCGATCCGTTCGTCCAGGAACGTCAGTGCATCGCGGTAGGCACTGGCATCCACCATGGCGACGCACGCCGCGGCGTGGGCGATTGCGGGCGCGCCGTAGAAGGCGCCCGTCCCGGCGCCGCCGCTGAGGTTACTTCCGGCCGCCTGGAGCCAGACGTGCACGCGACTCCACGGGCGCAAGTCCGCGGCTGCGGCTTCCGTGTGCAGCAGGGCGACGCCGGGTACGCCGCGTGCGAGGGACTGCCTCCACCATGCGGCGTCGGACGGCAGGCGCGAATCGGCTGGGTCGGCGAAACGATCCGCGACCGCCAATGCTTCGTCAGGAGTCACGGATGCGGGCCTTCCTGTCCGGTACGAACCACGTGAGTGAGGGCGGCGGCCCGCGCCAGTTGCAGGCACGCGGCCTTGTCGCGCTTGTCGGTTCCACAGGCCCGCAGGACGTGGGCGTGCATGAGGCCGTCGAGGACCGCGTCCGGATCGATGCCGTAGGTGTGCGCTCCAGGGAAGTGGTCACGGTAGCGGCGGACAGCCGCGTCGCGGTCCGTCCACGCGTGGGCGAGGGCAGCGTTGCTCACGCCGCCGAGTAGGGCAGCGAACCCGTTCGCGGGATCGGCAAGCTCTCTGGCCTGATTGAGGACATGACGCGGCAGCGGTTCGCCGGAGCGGGCCGGTAGGCGGCTGACCAGCCAGTCCGCCCCGGCATGGGGCGTGCCGGTGAATGCCGCGGCCAAAGCGAAGAGGTGCGCGGATGCGACCGCCCGTCGGTCCCCATGCTGGTTGCGGCGCAGCTGTGCGAGGAGTGCTTCGGAATCCGCTGTCAGGACCTGTTCGTGAGGTGCCCAAGACTTTCCGGACAGTGCCCCCAACTACAATTGGGGGTACTCGGAAGGACAGGTAATT
>NZ_JBPKBI010000009.1:263042-274953 GCF_051388935.1 Yinghuangia sp. YIM S10712 | reverse complement strand
TGGCAGTGCTCACATGCCGGCGGCCACCCATCGAGTCTCACTCACGACCCGATGAGTCCCATTAGGTGCGGTGAGCGACATCGGCGAGGTGGTCGCGCAGGAGAGCCAGAGCCCTTTCCAGCGTTTCCCCCGGGACCAGCGCCGTGCCCCTTTCCGGGTCGACGACGGTGGTCGGCGCGTCGGGGTCGGGGGTCGCCGGGCCGAGGGCGAGGCCTTCGTGGCCGGGGGTGCCGCCGAACTGGCCGGGCGCGTGGTGATAACCGCGGTGGACGCCGGCTTCGGCGGGCAGATCAACCCACGGCCCGTCGTCGACGACCGCCCGCACGATGCAGTGGTTCCAGCCTTCGAGGTCCGGCCCCGGAGTGACCGACACCTCACCACGCGTGCGGGGGTGATCGAGCTCCCAGTCGACGTGCATCTCGTCGCCGTCGGCGAAGCAGCGCAGCACCGACGCGTGCGTACGGCCGTTGCGGTCGACGGCGGTCAGCGTCACCGAGTCGGGGCCGTGCGCGAAGACATTCGTGATCATTCCGAAGAACTCGGGGAGGTTCCGAGGGTCGGACAACAAGTGGAAGACCGTGTCCTGCGACGCGGCCACCTCGACCGCGCGTTCGTGGGTCGTCATTCGTGAACCTTCCATCGCTGCGAATTGATCTCCCCGCACTCCAACGCGTACCCGGATGAGCGACATGCGCACATTGCGCGGTCAGGCGAAGCGGGGAGNTGGGTCGTCATTCGTGAACCTTCCATCGCTGCGAATTGATCTCCCCGCACTCCAACGCGTACCCGGATGAGCGACATGCGCACATTGCGCGGTCAGGCGAAGCGGGGAGGGGCGCGGGGAGGGACGCGGCCCGGGAACGGCGAGGACCCCGGTCCGCCCACGTGGGGCGGGCCGGGGTCCCGTGCGGCCGGGGTCAGCGGCGGCGAGCCCGGGGGCCGGTCTCGGCGGCACGCTGGGGCTGCTTGCGGCTGCTCTTCGCGCGAGCGGCCTGCGCGTCGTCGTGCTCGGCGACGATGGTGCCGGACTCGTGCGCGGAGTTCGCCGCGGGCGAGCGGTCCTGCGACGACGCCCGGTCCTGGGCGGAGCGGTTCTGCGCGCGGGCCTCGTCGCCGGTCTGGGCGGCGTCCGAGAACATCGGGCTCTTGTTCATGTGCGGCTTGGCCTTCTGCTTGGCCATGGTGGTTCCTCCTTGGGGGGAGCCCACGGGGCTGGGCTCTTCCTCACTGTGGCACCGACGCTCACGGTTCGCCTCCCGACCGATTACGCTCCGCAGTCAATCCGCCGACACGGGACGCTTTTCGGCAGGTCGCGGGCGCAGTCCGGCCAATGCCGTCTCGACAACCCGATCGGCGTATTCCGCCGTCAACGGGCCGGTGCGCAGCAGCCACCGCTGGAAGACCGGTGCCCAGATCATGTCGACCGCGGCGTCCAGGTCGACGTCGGCCGAGAGCTCGCCGGCCTCCTGTGCCGCACGCAGCCGTCGGCGCTTCAGTTCGTGGACCGGTGCGTGCAGCCGGTCCGCGTACGCGGCGGCGAGCTCCGTGTCGTGCAGGATCTCGCCGGTCAGGGCGCGTGTCGGCAGGTCGATGCGCGGGTTGTTGAATTCCTCGACGGTGGCCCTGAGCACGGTCTTGAGATCGGCTTCGAGGTCGCCGGTGTCCGGGAGGGCCGCGTCCGGAACCGCCTCCCCCTCGGGGCCCTCGCTGAGCGCCAGGAAGGCCTCGAACAGCACCGCACCCTTCGACGGCCACCACCGGTAGATCGTCTGCTTGCCGACGCCGGCGCGGGCGGCGATCGCCTCGATGCTGAGCTTCGCGTAGCCGACCTCGCCGACGAGGTCGAACGCCGCGGTCAGGATCGCCCGGCGGGACGCCTCGCTGCGGCGTGCGGCGTTGGGGCTCTGTTTCTGCATGGCGACCACCGTAGCAATTCGTGAGACGAGACGTTGCGTCTTGACAATGAGTCGGCCGGCGGCCACAGTGGTTGCCACAGAACGAGACGCAACGTCTCGTCTTGAGAGGAGAAGCCTTCATGCGTACCCCGGCCACACCCGGCACCCCGCGCGTTTGGTTCGTCACCGGTGCCAGCCGCGGGCTCGGACGGGCCTTCGCCGAGGCAGCGCTCGCCGCCGGCGACAAGGTCGCAGCCGCAGCGCGGAGCCGCGAGGCACTCGAACACCTGGCCGACACGCACGGTCGCGACCGGGTACTGCCGCTCACCCTCGACGTGACCGACCGGGCCGCGGTCTTCCGCGCGGTCGACGCGGCCGTCGGGCATTTCGGGCGGCTCGACATCGTCGTCAACAACGCCGGAACCCTGTCGATGGGCATGATCGAGGAATTCACCGAAGCCGAGGCGCGTGCCCAGATGGAGACGAACTTCTTCGGCGCGCTGTGGGTGAGCCAGGCGGTGATGCCGCATCTGCGCACCCGGGGCGAGGGTCACATCGTGCAGATATCGAGCATCGGCGGCCTGGGCGGCTTCCCGCTGTCCGGGATGTACACGGCAAGCAAGTTCGCGCTTGAGGGCATGAGCGAGGCACTCGCCCTGGAGGCCGCGCAGTTCGGCGTCAAGGTGAGCATCGTCCAGCCCGGCGGCTACTGGACCGACCTCTACACCGCCATGCGCAGCACGACACCGATCGAAGCGTACGCGCCGCTGCGCGCCGAACTGGAGAAGATGTGGGCCGACGGATCAGTGGACAGCGCACCGGAGTTGGCGGCCGTCGCGCTGATGAAGCTGGTCGACAGCGACGAACCGCCGCTGCGCCTGCTGCTGGGCGGCATGGTCTACGACCTGGCCTTCGACATCTCGCGGCGGCGCATGGAGACGTGGGCGCGCTGGGAGGACGTCAGCCGCGCCGCGGAACACGCCATTCCCGCACCGGGTTCGGAGGCGGCGCGGCGGCACTAGCCGGCCTCCTCCCGCAACCCCGGTATCACCAGGCCGGATTCGTACGCCGCGACCACCGCTTGGGTGCGATCCCGCAGCGCGAGCTTGGCCAGAATGCGGCTCACGTGGGTCTTCACGGTCTCCTCGCTGACCGACAGCCGCGCGGCGATCTCGGGGTTCGACAGACCGGACGCGATCCTCCGCAGCACCTCGGTCTCGCGCGGGGTCAGCCTGTCGAGGGCCACCGGAGGCGCCGCGTCCGGGTGCCGGGCCCGGAGGCGGGCGAACTCGCCGATCAGGCGGCGGGTCACCGTGGGGGCGAGGAGCGCCTCGCCCGAGGCGACGACGCGGACCGCGTCGAAGAGGCGTTCGGCGGTGACGTCCTTGAGGAGGAAGCCGCTCGCGCCGGCGGCGAGCGCGTCGTACACGTGCTCGTCGAGGTCGAACGTGGTCAGGATGAGGATGCGCGGGCCGGTCCCGGCGGCGGGCGCGGCGATGCGCCCGGTTGCCTCGATGCCGTCCATGCCGGGCATGCGAACGTCCATGAGCACCACGTCGGGCGTCTGCTCGGCACACACGCGGACCGCCTCGGCACCGTCGGCCGCGGTGCCGACGACGGCGAAGTCCGGCTGTGTGGCGAGGAGTCCGGCGAAGCCGGCGCGTACCACCTCGTGGTCGTCCACGACGACGACACGGATCACACCGGCTCCTCGGTCGCGGGGATCGGCAGCCGGGCCTCGACGACGAAGCCGCCGCCCGGCGCGGCACCCGTGGTCAGCTCGCCGCCGACCATCGCCGCCCTCTCGTGCATGCCGACCAAGCCGTGCCCGGTGCCCGGCGTCCGCGTCACACCGCCTCCTCCGTCCCGCCCGGGGGCGCCCGCACCCGGTCCGGGGCCATTGTCGCGGATACGCACATGCAGCCCGCCCGGGGTGTAGCGCAGTTCGACGTCGACCGCGGCGCCGGGGGCGTGGCGTCGCGCGTTGGTCAGCGCCTCTTGCACGATGCGATACGCGGTGAGGCCGATGCCCGGGTCGAGCGGCACCACCCTGCCCTGCACGATCAGTCGGGTCGTGGCGCCGGCGGCGTCGCGCGAATCGTCGACGAGTTCGATGAGCTGTTCCAGAGCGGGTTGCGGTCTGCGGCCACCGCTGGTTCCGGCGTCCTCGCGGAGGACGCCGAGCAGTCTGCGCATCTCGGTGAGGGCGGCGCGTGCGGTGTCGCCGATGGCGAGAAGCCGCTTCGCGCCCTCGGCCGGGAGCCCGGCCGTGGTGAGGCGGGCGGTCTCGGCCTGCACGCTGATCATCGAGATGTGGTGCGCGACGACGTCGTGGAGCTCGCGGGCGATCCTGGCCCGTTCGCCGCGCGCGGCGTGCTCGTGGAGACTGTCCGCGACAGCCTGCGCGGCGGCGCTGTGCACGCGGGCGGAGGTGCGGTCGCGCCCGACGGTCGCGAAGCCGACCGCCGCGGGCGCCGATGCGGTGAGCGCCACGGCGACGAACCGCTCCCAGACGGAATCGCCCCCGAGGGAAGCCACCGCCCAGCCGAGGAAGACCGGCAGCGGTGTCGCGGCGAGGAACGGCGAGCCGCGCCACGCGAGTTGGTGCAGGACGGCGACCTGGGCCGCGACGCCCGCCAGGGTCAGGGCGTTGAACGGCATGAGCGAGAAGACCGCAGCGAGGGTCACCAGCACGGTCGACGAGGCCAAGTGGACCGGCGCCAGGGCGAGCGGCACGGTGGTCAGCAGCGCGAGAGCGACCGCGATCGCGCTGCTGTTGCCGCCGCCACCCACGACCGCGGATCCGGTCCGATCGGCGAGATCGGGAGCAGTCGCCGGGTCACCCCCGAACCGAACGATCGTCTCGCTTACGGCGAGCAGGCTGAGCACGGCAGCGGTGTACGCGGCCGTGCGCGGTTCGTTGAGCCAGCGTGTCCACGGCATGGCCGGCATCGACCTCGTGATCGTCGGTGGTGCGGGGCGGTTTTCGTGGCAGGGGCGTCACCGACGTCGGTGCGGACACGCCGCACGCGGTCCTCGACCACTCCCAATGACGTGGACGCCACGCGTTCGACCCGTGTTCGAAACGGTGCCGCGCTCCCGCACTTCCACGCGGCCCCGGTCGGACTCCATTGTCCCCGCACGCTCGGCCGCTTCGCGTCCCCCCGCGCGGCAATCCGTGCGTCCCTCGTGTAGGGGATACGCACCCCTCCCCTCCCCCGGGCACGTGAGCCGGAAAACGGCTCGTCGGCGTGACGACCGGGCGGCGGCCCGCTCCCTAGCCTCGCTGCCATGGACGCAACCATTGAAGTCACGGACCTGCGCAAGCGGTTCGGACCGGCTGTCGCCGTGGACGATCTGTCGTTCACCGCACGGCCGGGCCAGGTCACCGGCTTCGTCGGGCCCAACGGGGCCGGCAAGTCGACGACGATGCGGATCCTGCTCGGCCTGGATGCCGCCGACCATGGCCAGGCGCTCGTGGGCGGGCGGGCATACCGGTCCCTGCGGACGCCGCTGTACGAGGTCGGGGCGCTGCTCGACGCCGCCGCCGTACATCCGGGCCGCAGCGGGCGGGACCATCTGCGGTGGCTGGCGTACTCGCACGGCCTGTCGACCCGCCGGGTCGATGAACTGCTGGAACTGGTGGGGCTCTCTTCGGCGGGCCGGCGTCGCGCGGGCGGTTACTCGCTGGGCATGCGGCAGCGGCTCGGGATCGCGGCGGCGCTGCTCGGCGACCCGCCGGTGCTGGTGTTCGACGAACCGGTGAACGGGCTCGACCCGGAGGGCGTGCGCTGGATCCGCGGGTTCCTGCGGTCGCTGGCGGCCGAGGGACGCACGGTGTTGATCTCCAGTCACCTGATGAGCGAGCTGGAGGACAGCGCGGACCATCTCATCGTCATCGGCCGGGGGCGGCTCATCGCGGACACGGGTGTCGCGGAGCTGCTCGCGGCAGCGTCCGGGGAGCGGGTGGCGGTGCGTACCGCCGAGCGGACGCAGGCGATGGCCGCGCTGACCGATGAGGGCGCGACCGTGGCGGCGACCGGACGGGACACGCTCATCGTCACGGGGCTGCCGGCGCAGCAGGTCGTGCGGGTCCTGGGGACGCACGAGATCGCGTTCTCCGAAGTGGCGGCACATCGTGCGTCGTTGGAGGAGGCCTACATGGAACTGACACGTGGGGCAGCCGAGTTCGAGACCGCGAACAAAGACGGCGAGGTATCGCGATGAGCGCCCCGGTGCCCGCTCCCCCGGTTTCCGGCTACCGGTCGCCGCACGCGCGCGGGGGTGCGGGGTTCGGCCGGCTCCTGCATGCCGAGTGGACGAAGCTGCGCACGGTCCGGCGCTGGGGGTACGCGCTGATCGGCGCGGTCGTGCTGACTGTGCTGGTCGCGCTGTTGGCAGCGGGCGGCAGCGAGATCAAGGGCGGGGGTCCGAGTGGCCCGACGCTCGGACCGAACGGCCGGCCGGTGAGTGACGGGTTCCGGTTCGTGCACCAGCCGTTGACCGGCGACGGGACGGTCACGGTGCGTGTCGACAGCCTGGTCGCGCAGAAGAACCAGCGCCCCAACGGTCGCGAGGGCTCGGCCGCGCCGTGGGCGAAGGCCGGGCTGATCATGAAGGCGTCGACGCTGCCGGGGTCGACTTATGCGGCGGCGTTGCTGACGCACAGTCACGGAGTGCGGTTCCAGTACGACTTCACCCACGATGTGGCGGGCAGCGATGCGCCGCCGGATCGGCCGCGATGGCTGCGGCTGACCCGCGCGGGCGACGTCGTCACGGCGTACGAGTCCGCCGACGGTGTGCGTTGGGACAAGATCGGCGCGACGGAGGCGCCGGACCTGCCGGAGACCGTGCACGTGGGGATGTTCGTGGCGTCTCCGATGGCGTACAACTTCGAGCGTGCTTTCGGCTCCACCGGTGTCGACGGGACGTTCACGCTGTCGACGGGGACGTTCCGCGATTTCTCGGTCGACGGCCGTACCGAGGGGCCACTGCGGGTGACGGATGTGGGTGCGCAGGGCAGCGGGCCGGGCGCGTCCGGCGATGGTGACGCCCCTACGTCCCCGGCCGGCGTGACAGACGCCCAGGGCAACTCGTCGTCGGAGTCGGGCGGTGTGCACACGATCGTGTCGACGGGCGACATCGCGCCGATGGAGGCGGACGTCGACCTCACCCAGCAGGGCCTGTCCGGCGCGGTGATCGGCCTGATCCCGTTGGCGGCGCTGGGCGTCCTGTTCATCACGGCGGAGTTCCGCAGGGGCATGATCGCCACGACGTTCACCGCGAGTCCTCGGCGGGGCCGGGTGCTGGCCGCGAAGGCCGTGGTGCTCGGTGGTACCACGTTCGTCGCGGGCGCGGTGGCGGCATCGGTCGCATTCGTGGTGAGTCAGCCGCTCCTGCGTGGCAAGGGCCACAGACCGCCGGTGTATCCCGAGCTGACGCTCGCCGACGGCTCGGTGCTGCGCGCGGTGTTGGGTACGGCCTTGGTGCTGGCACTCGTCGCCGTCCTGGCGCTCGCGGTCGGTGCGTTGGTGCGGAATACGGCGGCGTCGGTGACGGTGATCGTCGTGCTGCTGGTGCTGCCGCAGATTTTGGTGGCGGGGTTGCCGTTGGGTGCGGCGCGGCTGGTCGTGCAGGCGACTCCGGCGGCCGGTTTCGCGGTGCAGCGCACGATCGAGGACTTTCCGCAGGTCGAGTCCGCGTGCCTGCCCGAGGACGGCTGCTATCCGCAGGGTGCCGGGGCGGGTTTGGCGGTGTTGTGCGTGTACGTGGCCGTGGCGCTGGGTCTGGCCGTGTGGCAGTTGCGCCGGAGGCGCGCGTGAGCGCCGGACCGGCGCAGGCGGGGGCCCGGCCGGGGTCGGTCACCGCCGAGGCGGGCCGGGCCCGCCGGCATGCGTGCCGCGCGGAGTTCGCGAAATCGGCGAGCCTGCACAGCACTTGGTGGCTGCTTCTGGCGGTCGCGGGGTTGACCGTGGTGTTGGGCGCGGCGGCGGTCGGGACGGTCGACACCGACCAGTGCCGTACTCCTTCTTTGTGCCATGAGGACACGGTGAAACTGAGCCTGACCGGTGTATGGGTCGGGCAGACCGCGGTGGCGGTGTTCGGCGTGCTCGCGGTGGCGGGAGAGTACGGCACCGGCACGATGCGCGTGACGTTGGCCGCGATGCCGGACAGAACGCGGGTGGTGGCGGCGAAGGCGTCGGTGGTCGCGGCGCTGACGGCGGTGTCCGCGCTGCTCGCCGTGGCGGGGTCGGTGGCCGTCGGCCGGGTTCTGTTGTCGGACGCCGGGTTCACACGCGCCAACGGGTATGAGCCGCTGTCGCTTGCGGACGGGGCCACGGCGCGTGCCGCGTTCGGGTCGGTGGTCTATCTGATGCTGGTCGCGTTGCTGAGTGTCGGGTTGGCGTTCGTCGTCCGTGACACGGCCGGAGCGATCGGCGGCGTGTTGGGGCTGCTGTACGCGTTCCCCGTCGCCGCGTCGCTGGTGTCGGACGACGCGTGGAAGGAGTGGCTCACCCGGCTCGCGCCCGCGTCGGCCGGGTTGGCGGTCCAGTCGACGCGCGACTTGGACAAGTTGGCGATCGCTCCTTGGCCGGGGCTCGGGGTGTTGTCGCTGTATGCGGCAGGGGCGTTGGTCCTCGGCGGGTTCGTGTTGTGTCGTCGGGACGCGTGAGCCGGTGGGCATCGGGGCCGGCAAGTCCCGTGTCGCCTGCGGGGGTTGGTCGGCACCGGCCCGTTTCACGGGGCCAGTGCCGTTGCGATGACCTCGGGTGCCTCGGCCAACGACGGGCCGTACCAGGTGAGGTGACGGCCGCTCAGGAGGACGGGCCGGATGCCGGGGAAGCTTTCGGGTCCGTCGTCGGCGGTGAAGTAGTACGGCTCGTCGGGGAGGACGACCAGGTCGGGTTTCGCGGCCAGCAGTTCGTCGAGGGGGATCTTCGGGTAGCGGTCGGGGTGTTCGGCGTAGATGTTGGTGACGCCGAACCTGGCCAGCAGGTCGCCGGCGAATGTGTCGCGGCCGACGACCATCCACGGGCGGCGCCAGATGGGGATCACGGCGGTGCGCCCCGGCCGCGTTGTGGCGTCGACGTCCGCCCAGGCCCGGCGGGCGGCGTCGAGCCAGGGCGGGGACGGCAGGCGGCACGCGACGGTGAGCATGCGCTCCAGCGATGTGAACGCCTCGGTGAGCGTGCGGACTTGGGTCACCCAGACGGGAAGTCCCGCGTTGCGAAGCGCGTCGAGGTCGGGGACGCGGTTTTCTTCCTCGTTGGCGATCACGAGGTCGGGGGCGAGTGCGGTGATGGCGTCGATGTCAGGGTTCTTGGTGCCGCGTACGCGGACGACGTCCAGGTCGGCGGGGTGGCTGCACCAGTCGGTCGCGCCGACGAGCAGGCCGGGCCGGGTGGCGGCGACGGCCTCGGTGAGCGACGGCACGAGGGACACGACCCGGCGTACTTCCGGGGGGACGAGAACGGGCAGGCCGAGATCGTCGGTGGTTTCGAAGCGGTCGGAAATCTGCTCGTCCATCCGTTCTCCTGTTCACAAGGCGTCACTTTGCTGCTGCCGTGGAATTTTCGCATCCGATGATTCCGCGGTTTCCGACACCTGGCGTTCATCCGACTGTTCCTGTCGCCGGATAGCGGCAGATTCGCCTGGGTAGTGCCTTAGCGTCCTGATGGGGTGAATCGGGAAAAACGCCAAGGGGGTTACGTGGCACAGCCTTTCGAACTGCCGGATTTCTACATGCCTTATCCGGCGCGGCTCAATCCGCATCTCGAAGCGGCGCGCACGCACACGAAGGAATGGGCGCGCGAGATGGGGATGTTGGAGGGGTCGGGCGTCTGGACCGGGGCGGACCTGGACGCGCACGACTACGCGCTGCTGTGCTCCTACACACATCCCGACTGCGACGCCGAGAAGTTGGCCCTCGTGACCGACTGGTACACGTGGGTCTTCTTTTTCGACGACCACTTCCTGGAGGTGTTCAAGCGCACGCAGGACCGCAAGGGCGGCAAGGCGTACCTGGACCGGCTGCCGCTGTTCATGCCCGTCGACATGACGGCGGGCGTTCCCGAGTCCACCAATCCGGTCGAGGCCGGTCTCGCGGACCTGTGGGCGCGTACCGTGCCCTCGATGTCCCGCGAATGGCGCGAGCGGTTCGCGGAGCACACGAAGAACCTGCTCGACGAGTCGCTGTGGGAGCTGTCGAACATCAATGCCGGCCGGATCCCGAACCCGGTCGAATACATCGAGATGCGCCGCAAGGTCGGCGGCGCGCCGTGGTCGGCGAACCTCGTCGAATACGCGGTCGGCGCCGAAGTGCCGCCTCGTGTCGCCGAGTCGCGTCCGCTGCGGGTGCTGCGCGAGACGTTCGCGGACGCGGTGCATCTGCGCAACGATCTGTTCTCGTACCAGCGCGAGACCGAGGAGGAGGGGGAACTCAGCAACGGCGTCCTGGTGTTGGAGACGTTCTTCGGCTGCGGGACGCAGGAGGCCGCCGATGCCGTCAACAACCTGCTCACCTCGCGCCTTCACCAGTTCGAGGACACCGTCTTCACCGAACTGGCCCCGCTGTTCGCCGAGCACGGCATCGACGCGCGGGGCGCCGCCGATGTCCTGGCGTACGCCAAGGGCCTCCAGGACTGGCAGTCGGGCGGCCACGAGTGGCACATGCGGTCCAGCCGCTACATGAACGAACGCGCGAACACGGGGGGTGGCCTGCCCTTCCCGTTCGCGCCGTCGGGCATCGGCATGTCGGCGGCGAACATCGCCGCGACGCTCACGCGCGCGCGGCGGCGCCTGCACACGCCGCGTCCGGTGGGTCCGTCGGTCGTGCCCGAGATCGAGATGCCGTTCCCGCTCGCGCTCAGCCCGCACGCGGAGGACGCGCGCGAACTCTCGGTCGACTGGGCGCGCGCGATGGGCATGATCGGCCCCGGGGCCGCTGCCGCGGGCACCGACGTGTGGACCGAGGAGATGCTGCGCGGCTTCGACTTCGCGCTGTGCTCGGCGGGCCTCGATCCCGACGCGACACCCGAGGAACTGGCGCTGTCGGCCTGCTGGCTCACGTGGGGCACCTACGTGGACGACTACTTCCCGGCGGTCTACGGACGCATCGGCGACGTGCTCGGCGCCAAGGTGTGCGCCGACCGCCTCGCCGCCCAGATGCCGGTGGACGGCACGCCCGCGCCGCCGGCGACCACGCCGATGGAGCGGGGGCTCGCCGACCTGTGGGGGCGTACGACCGGTTCCGTCTCCGACGAGGTGCGGCGAGCGCACCGCCAGTCGATCACCTCGATGCTCGACGGCATGGTGTGGGAGGTCGCCAACCTCGCGAAGCAGCAGGCCCCGGACCCGGTCGACTACATCGAGATGCGCCGCCGGACCTTCGGCTCGGACCTCACCATGAGCCTGTGCCGCCTCGCGCACGGCGCGGGCCTGCCCGACGAGGTGTTCCGCAGCGGCCCGGTGCGGTCGCTGGAGAACTCGGCCGCCGATTTCGCGTGCCTTCTGAACGACCTGTTCTCGTACCAGAAGGAGATCGAATACGAGGGCGAGATCCACAACTCGGTCCTTGTCGTCGAGCGCTTCTTCGACTGCGACCACCCGACCGCGGTTCGGATCGTCGCCGACCTGATGCACCGGCGGCTGAGCCAGTTCCAGCATGTGGTGGACCACGAACTCCCGGTACTGTGCGAAGACTTCGCGATCGGACCGGAAGGCCGACGGAGCCTTGAGGCGTACGTCGACGACCTCCGCAACTGGCTCGCCGGCATCCTCAACTGGCACCGGGGGGTGCAGCGCTACGACGAGGCCACGCTGCGCCGCAACTTCTCCCGCGACACGGCCGCCGTCCCACGGACACCCTCGTCGTGGTCGGCCCCGCCGGTGTCACCGGTCAAACCACCGCTTCCGTCGTTCGCCGTCCCGCAGCTCTCCGGCACGGGGACGTCGTCCGCGCACGTCCACGACGTCCTCAAGCGCGCGCCGGCGCGCTGACGGCGAAATCTGCGGCC
>NZ_JBPKBI010000009.1:208591-262832 GCF_051388935.1 Yinghuangia sp. YIM S10712 | reverse complement strand
TGCGGCGGCGCGGGTGGCTACTCCGCCGAGACGGCTCGGAGGATGTCCATCTTCGCCGCCCGGGCAGCCGGGCGGGTGGCGGCGACCAGGCCGCCCAAGGTGCCTGCGGCGAAGAGGATCGCGAGTTGGGACGCGGGGACGACGTACGGGAGTCGCTGGTCGCCGGAGAGGACGTCGACGGCCGCCCGGGCGAGGAAGGCGCCGAGGGCGAGGCCCGTGAGGGCGCCGAGGGCGGCGACGAAGGTGGACTCCCAGCGAAGGGAGGCCCGGACCTGGCCCCGTTCGGCGCCGACCGCGCGCAGGAGACCGAGTTCGCGGCGGCGTTCGTGGGCGGCGAGCGAGAGGGTGTTGGCGATGCCGCCGAGGGCGATGAGCAGGGCCAGGGCGAGCAACACGTAGACGATGGTGACGAGTTGGTCGACCATGGCGATCGAGTCCTCGATGTAGCCGTCGCGGTCCTCGACCGGCGGGTTGCCGTACGCCCGGGCCAGGCCCTCGACTGCGGCCTTCACCTGACCGGTGCGCGCGCCGTCGGCGAGGGCGAGGACTGCCAGGGTGTCGACGTCGGTCACCCCGTGCGGGCCCCAGGCCTGACGGTCGATCAGATAGTCGCCGACGACGATGGACCGCTCGTAGATCCCGGCGACGGTCATCGTGGCGCGTACCCCGTCGGGGTAGGTGATCTCGACCGCGGAGCCGACCGTGAGGTCGTGGTCCTCGGCCTTCGGCTCGGAGACCGCGATCTTGTCGGGGCCCAGGCCGGTGGCGGTGCCCTCGCTCAGGCCCAGGTCGAGGGCCGCGTCGAGGCGTGCGGTGTCGGCCGCGGCGACCTGGATGCCGGAGCCGTCGAGCAGCGCGTTGCCGCGCTGGACACCGACGGCCGTCGTCACGCCCGGCAACTGCCCGGCACGGGCGGTAAGTTCGGGGCTGTGGCCGCCGCCCGCCCAGCCGCCGGGCGAGGAGCCGCCGATGACGACCGAGCCGGTGAGGCTGTCCCGGGTCTCCGCCGCCGCGCCGTCCTTGAGCGACGCCGCGAAGACGGCGAAGACGGTGACGACGGCGATACCGACGACCATCGCGGTCGCCGCGCCGGCGGTGCGGCGCGGGCTGCGGAGCACGTTGCCCCGCGCGAGCATGGGACCGGCACCGAGGCGCTTGAAGGGCGCGGTCACCACGCCGCCGAGCAGCCGCACGACGACGGGCGCGGCCGACAGGACGCCGGCCACGGTGGCGAGCGCCGCCGCGGCGAGCAGCCACGCGCTGTCGGCGATCACGGTCAGGCCGATGCCGAGGGCCGTGAGGCCTGCGCCCGCGGCACTGTGCACCTCTGCGGCCTCGGCCGCCGAGGTGCACAGTGCCGCGATCGGGGCGACGCGCGAGCCCTTGATCGCCGGGATCAGCGCCGAGACCAGGGTGACGGCGATGCCGACGGGCAGCACGATCAGCGCGGTCTCGGCACGGAACTCCAGTCCGTCGACCGGGAACGCGAAGCCGAAGGCCGCGAACAGGGCCCCCAGTCCGGCGGCGAGGCCGGCTCCCGCGGCGAGACCGAGCGCCGAGGCTCCGACGCCGATCACGGCCGCCTCGGTCAGGGCCTGCGCGCGGATCTGGCGCCGCGACGCACCGAGCGCGCGCAGCAGGGCGGCTTCGCGCATGCGTTGGGCGGTCACCACGGAGAAGGTGTGGTTGATCGAGAACGCCGCGACGACGAGCGCGATGACGGCGAATGCCGACAGGAACGTCCGCAGGATGCTGAGGAACCCCGACGAGACGGCGTCGACCTGCTCTTGCGTCGCGTCCGCGCCCGGCAGCGCCTGGATGCCGGGCGGCAGTACGCGCTGAATGGCGTCGGCCGCGGCCTGCTGGTCGGTGCCGGGGTCGAGGCGCACCGACACCGAGCTGATCAGGCCGGGGTCGCGGGCGACGTGGGCGAGCGCGCCTTCGAGCGAGAAGCCGGTGTACGAGGCGCCGCCGAACGCGTCGGCGTCGCCGAAAGTCGCCACACCCACGACGGTGACCGCCACCGGCGACGGGGTCAGCACGGTGACGCGGTCGCCGGGCGCGAGGTCGCCTTGTTCGGCGGACCCGCGGTCGATGACGACCTCGTCGGGGGTCTGCGGCGCACGTCCGGCGGAGAGCTCGTAGGGGTTGAGGGCCGGGTCCGGGACCCAGTTCCCGGCGGTACGCGGGCCGTTGCCGGTGAGCATGTCGCCGTCCCTGCCGACCAGCTGCCCGTATCCGACGACGACCGGTTCGGCGGCGGCGACGCCGGGAACGCCGCGTACGAGGTCGGCGGTGCCGGCCGGGATCGGGGCCCGCGTCGTTCCGGGGTCGTCGGTGACGTCGGTCGCGTTGCGCACGACGACGTCGGTGCCGGCGCCGCTGTCGCGGATGAGCCCGGTGATCGAGGACTTGACGGTGTCGGACAGGATCAGCGCACCGGACAGGAACGCGGTGCCGAGCAGCACCGCGAGGACCAGCCCGAAGACGCGGCGCTTGTGGGCGACCAGATTGCGCGCGGCCAGGCGGCCGACGCCGAGGGCCGGTGCGGGTGTCATCGCGACGCACCCGCCTTCGGCACGCTCGGCGCGTCGAACGCCTTCATGCGGTCGAGGACGGCCTGCGGGGTCGGGGCGTCCATGCGGTCGGCGATGCGTCCGTCGGCGAGGAAGACGACGGTGTCGGCGTATCCGGCGGCGACCGGGTCGTGCGTCACCATCAGGACGGTCTGGCCCAGCGTGTCGACCGCGTCGCGCAGCAGGCGGAGAACCTCGCCGCCGGACCGCGAGTCGAGGTTGCCGGTCGGCTCGTCGGCGAGGATCACCTCCGGCCGCGTGGCGAGCGCGCGGGCGACCGCGACACGCTGCTGCTGGCCGCCGGACAGTTCCGAGGGCCGATGGGCGAGCCGGTCGCCGAGCCCGACGGCGTCCACGACGCGGGCGATCCAGTCGGGGTCGACGCGGGCACCGGCGAGTGACGCGGGCAGCGCGATGTTCTCGCCCGCCGTCAGTGTCGGCAGCAGGTTGAATGCCTGGAAGACGAAGCCGATCCGGTCCCGGCGCAGGCGGGTGAGGCGCTTGTCGGACAGCGACCCGAGGTCGGTGTCGCCGAGGAACACCTGGCCGGAGGTGACCGTGTCGAGGCCGGCGAGGCAGTGCAGCAGCGTCGACTTGCCGGAACCGGACGGGCCCATGACGGCGGTGAAACGGCCGCGCGCGAAACCTACGGTGACGTCGTCGAGCGCGCGGACTTCGGTGTCGTCCATGCCGTACGCGCGGACCGCGTGCACGGTGCAGGCGGCGTAGCGCCCGGGCTCGTGGCCGGGGTCGTGGCCTGCGGACGGATGGGGCGGGGACGTGCTGGGCATGACGGCTCCCGGGTCGCGAGGAATGGGGACGGCTCGTGCGCCGAGTCGCTGGGCGGCGCCGCCGTCGAACGCCTCCAGACTGCTGCGGCCCGAGTACGGTTTCGTCCCGCACCGGGAGGCACCCGGGCGCCTTCCGCGGCAGCAAGCGACGGGCTCCGGAGCGGGCGGACGTACTCCTTCCGGAGCAGGTGAGGCAGGGTCGGCTGCGCCGTGGGGAGGCGGCGTGATGCCGTCGGCGGAGGGACGAATCGGCCGCGGGCCCGGACCTACATTGGGCGGGTGAACGCATCGACTTCCCGCCCGGGTACCGGTTCCGGTCCCGGTTCCGGTTCCGGTTCCGGATACGACGAGGTGGGGCGCGACCGTGCCGCGGCTCCGTTGTTCGGGCCGCTGTTGCCGCCGCCCTTCGTACGGATTCCGCGCGACGCCTTGCTGGTGCTCGTGGTCGGCGCGCTTCAGATCGGCGGCACGATCGCGGCGTCGCACAATCAGCGCGGCCGCGACGATGTGCGCGGAATGGATGTACTGGCGTACGTCCTGATCGCCCTCGGCCCGCCGATGCTTCTGGTGCGGCGCAGGTATCCGGTGCAGGTTCTCGTCGGGACGCTGCTGCCGACCGTCGTCTACACGCTCCGCGACTATCCGCCGGGGCCGGTCTTCCTGGCTTTGATCGTCGCGCTGTTCACCGCGATGACGGCCGGACACCGCGCGGTGTCGTACGGCGTACTCGTCGTGGGGTACGCCGTGATGGGCTGGCTCGGGCCGTGGGCGCGCGGCGAGGGGATGCCGGGTGCGGCGTGGGCGGGTGGCGTGGCGGCGTGGCTGCTCGTGCTGGCGGCGTTCAGCGAGGTGGTCAGGGTCAGGCGCGCCTATGTCGCGGCCGAACGCCGGCGGGCGGCCGAGGAGAAGGCGGCGCGCGAGGAGGCGGACCGGGCTCGCGCGGGCGAGGAGCGGCTGCGTATCGCGCGTGAGCTGCACGATGTTCTGGCCCACCACATCTCGCTCATGAACGTTCAGGCGTCGGTCGGACTCGAACTCATGGACGCCAATCCCGAGCAGGCTCGTACGGCGCTCACCGCGGTGAAGCAGGCCAGCCGCGAAGCGCTCGGGGAGCTGCGTGGTGTGCTCGCGGTCTTGAAGGGCGAGGGCGAGTCCGCGCCGCGTACGCCGACGGCCGGGCTCGCGGACCTGGACGAGCTGGTGTCTCGGGCGTCCACCGCGCATCTCGCGGTGCGGCTCGAACGCGCCGACGACGTGGGGAACTTGCCGGGTCCGGTGGGGCTTGCGGCATATCGGATCGTGCAGGAGGCGGTGACGAACGCGGTGCGGCACTCGGGGGCGTCGACCGTGGTCGTGCGGCTGGCGATCGACCACGCCCCGGACGGCGACGCGCTGCGGGTGACCGTGGACGACGACGGGAGGGGGGCACCGGCCGACCGGGTGCCGGACGCGAAGGGGGGCGTCGGTGTCGGCGGTGGGCATGGCCTGCGCAATATGCGCGAGCGCGCTTCGGCCCTCGGCGGCACGCTGGCGAGCGGTACGCGCGCGGAAGGCGGCTATCAGGTGGTGGCCGTGCTGCCATTGGGCGGACAAGATGGTGGCGGCCCCGGTGGCGGGGCCGACTCTGCATCCACCGAAAGGCGCTCCGCGTGATCAGGTTGGTCCTCGCCGACGACCAGGCGCTTGTCCGGGCGGGCTTCCGCGCGCTGCTGGACGCGCAGCCCGACATGACCGTGGTCGACGAGGCGGCCGACGGCGCGTCCGCACTCGCGGCGGTCCGCGAACACCGGCCCGACGTCGTGCTCATGGACATCCGCATGCCGGGCGGCGACGGGCTGGAGGCGACGCGTGCGATCACCGCCGACCCGTCGCTGGCGGACACGAGAATCGTCATCCTGACCACCTTCGATCTGGACGAATATGTCTTCGAGGCGCTGCGCAACGGGGCCAGCGGCTTCCTGGTCAAGGACACGGAACCGGCGGAACTGCTGCGCGGCGTACGGTCGGTGGCGGTAGGCGACGCGCTCCTATCGCCCGGTGTCACACGCCGCCTCATCGAGGAGTACACCGCGCAGGCGAGCCCCCCGGCGCAGACTCCCGACCTGGAACTTCTCACCGCGCGTGAACGCGAAGTCGTCGCCCTGGTCGGCCAGGGGCTGTCGAACGAGGAGATCGCGGAGCATCTGGTCGTGAGTCCGCTGACCGCGAAGACGCATGTGAGCCGGGCGATGGTCAAGTTGGCGGTACGTGACCGGGCGCAGTTGGTGGTGTTCGCGTACGAGACCGGTCTCGTGCGGCCCGGGCGGCGGTAGACCGGGCGGTCCGGTGCAGCGCTCGCGGGGTCGCGGGGCGCGCAACCGGCTTGCCGCACGGCGCACTTCGGGTACGCGTGGTCACCGGGCGCGGCCGGTCGGTGAGGGCAAGCGGTGGGTTCGCGGGGAAGAAACCCGAAATGGACGCACAGTTGCTTGCCGCCGAACTCGGGATCGCCGCAGGCCTTGTCGGGGCGTACGCGCACCGGCGCGGAGGAAGGGGGGCGTGGCTGCCGCATCTGATCATGGGTGGCGCCATGGGTGCCATGGCGTTACCGCAACACGATCCGCTGGGGCCCGGCGGGTGGATGCTCGTGTTGGGGGGTGCGGCGGCGTGGGCGTGGGGGCGCCCGACTGGGAATCGGAAGCGCGGCGGGGGCCGCGCCGGGGTCGCCATGGACCTGTACGTCATGGGGGTGTTGACGCTGCTGATGCCGGCGGTGCACGGGGGCGGCCATGGTTCCGGAGCGTCCCACGAGACGGGCGGCGATGCGGCGTCGGACTGGTGGTCGGGGCCGTACGCGGCGTTGTTGGTGGTGTGGGCGCTGGCCCGCGTGGTGGTGGCGGCTGCCGAGTACCGGCGGTGTGCGGGGCGGGAGCCGGGGTTCGATGCGCGGGGTGAGATGGACTCCGGGGCGGGCGTTTGGCTCGGGGCCGCGAAATCCTCGGTGTCGTCTGCTTGTTCGGTGGCGATGATCGGCGCGATGACAGTGATGGCGTTCGGGCCCTGACGTGCACCGTTCGAACATTCTGCTCGAAAATCCCTGCTCTTCCTCCGTTTGAGTGGAACGTACTCCGGATGGCCCCCGACCGGTTGGATTCCGGCGACACTCGATGTCGAGGCGCCGCGCGGATCTTCCGCAAGGCGCGGAACCACCGATCGCGGGGGTGCGCCATGGCCATTGCCGTCCGAGATGTCGTCCGGTACGCCGTCGAGCAGACAGCGCCGAACGAACTGCCTTTGCTGGAAAGCCTGTGGCAGCTCGACGACGAGGCGATCGGGCGCGTCGTGACACGGTCGCGCCGCCGACGGGATCCGCTCGCGTTCGGCATGAACGACGCGGTGCAACTCGTTCTTCCCGTGCTGTGGCTGGTGTTGACAGAGACGGCACGGCACGCCACCTCGGCGGCGATCACCACCGGCTGGCGCAAACTGCGCGTCCTGCTGTGGTTCCGCAGAGGCGCCCGGGCGAGCAACAGCAAGGCCGCGCCTTTGATGTTGCCGCAGCTTTCCCACGAACAGATCGCCGAGGTACGCGAGCGTGTGCGGGCGCAGAGCATCGCCGCATCGTTACCCCCTGAGCGCGCCGAGGCGTTGGCGGACGCCGTCGCGGTGCGGCTCGTGCTGGCGATGGGCGAAGAAAAGGCGGGCGATTCCGGCTCGGACGATGCGGAGCCCTGTGAACCGGAGACGGCGACAGGTGTCGAGGGTGATGCGGAGATCCCCGAGGCCGGGGGGCGGACGGAAGCGGACTCACGGGACGCAGCCGAGATCGGGACCGAGGGTGAGATCGAGGTCGGCAGCGCGACCGTGCCCGGTGTCGAGGTCGGCACCGGCCCGCCCCGCCCCTCGGTGCCCGAGCCCCGCTCGGCACCCGTGCCCGAGACCGGTGACGTGTCGGATGGTGACGCGAACTCCGTTGATACCGAGGAGGATTCGGGGCGCAATCCCCCAAAGGCAACTTCCGGACCGCGGGCCGACTCGGCCCCGTCGTCCGCGCCGAGCCCGGGCGTCGAGACACGGCCCGGGCGTGTGCCCGAGCCGTCGCCCTCCCCCGAGTCCGACACCACCTCCCCGCCCGCACGTGAGCCGTGACCATGCGCACGGGCGATCTGGACCGGCGGGTGCTGCGGTCCGGAACGACCCTGCGCTTCGCACTACTGGTGGTGTTCACCACCGCGGCCACCGTGCAGTTGTCGTCGATCCTGCGTACGGCATTTCGCGGAACGGATCCGTCGGACCTCTCCGCGTGGTGCGCCCGCGCGGTCGGGTTCAAGCCCGCGCAGCGAGGGCTTCCGACGATCGACAAGGCGGTCGGCGGTGTCGCTCCGGCGTTCCGTGAATGCGTCGCACGAAGCGCGCCGGGGACGTGGCGTGACGCTGTCGCGGCAGCGGTCGTCGTGTACGCGCTCGCGGCGGCCGTGTACTGGTGGTTGCCGCTGTGGCGGAGCCGCCACAGGCGCCTGGTGCCGGTGCGCGCCGACGGCGAACTCGGTGCGGAGCTTCATGCGTTGGCATGGCGTGCCGGGCTTTCGCGGGGGCCTCGATTCGTGATCGATCCGGCCGCGCACACGACCGGAGCGGTCGCGTTCGGGCGCTGGAAGCACCACACGGTGTGCCTGCACGGCGGCCTGGTCGCGCGAAGGGCGGCCGACCCGCAGGCGTTTCGCACGGTGGTACTCCACGAGCTCGCGCACATCCGCAACCGCGACGTCGACATCGCCTATGCGACGGAGGCCCTGTGGCGGGTGTCCGCCGTGGTGGTCCTCATGCCGACGCTCGTGCTCGCGGTCCTTCCGAGGATCGGCCGCGACCTCGGCATGGGCGGGGAACTCCTGCGCGGCCACGCGCAGTTGGGCGTACGCGGCCTGCTCGACATGGTGGTGCTCACCGCGATGATCCTGCTCACCCGGGCCGACGTCCTGCGCACACGCGAGTTGTACGCGGACCTGGATGCGGTGAGGTGGGCGGACCCGCCGTCGACGCCTCCGGCCGGCCCCGAGGGGTCCGTCCCGGGACCGACGACCGAGGACGGCGTCGCCGGGCAACCGGTCCGCGGGCGCCCCGCGAACGCTCCGGAGCCTGTGGGGCTTGTCGCGGCTGCCGTTTCCGTGACTGCCGGGGAGCGCGCCCGTGCCGCTTTTGTGTGGAGCCTTCGTCCGCGCCTGGCGGGACCGTCCGCACGGACGGCCCGTCGTGACCGGTGCACCGTCGCCTTTCGCACGTGGCGGCGTCGTCTGCGCAGGCCCCGGAAGCGTGCGGTGCGGCTGTTCCGCACGCATCCTGACTGGGCGGAGCGCGCCGCGTCGCTGCGGCAGCCGGACGTGTTGTTCGGGACGCATTCCTCGACGATGGTCATCACCGGCATCGCGGCCGTGGTGGCGATGGTCGGGCTCACGTCGGTGCGGCCCCACGGCACGTCGGATCGCATGCCGGTGTTCGGCGGCAGTGCCACGACCTGGCTCATGGCGGCTTTGTTGGCAGGCATCGCGGGCGTCGCGCTGTGGCGCCGGGTCGTGTACGCGATTGCGACCGGTGCCCCGGTTCCGGCGGGGTTGCGCGCGGGCTTTTGGCTCGGCGTGGGGGTGGCCCTGGGCGAGCTGGTCTCGTTCCGGGCGGCCGGGCGCGGCTGGCTGCCCGAACAGCCCGGATGGCTGCTGGTGCCGATCGGGGTGGCGTGTGTCCTGACCTGGTGGGCCGCGCAGTGCGCGGAGCTGTGGGTGGCCGGAAGCCGGGGCCGCAGTCTGCGGCCGATCCATCTTGCCGCGCTGGGCGTCTTCTTCGTGATGGTCGGTGCGTGGCTGGTGTGGTGGGAGACCATCGGGCGGTTGTATCTCGCCGGTGTGCCCGGGGGCGGCGTCGACGCCGACGCGTTCGGACCGGAGCATTACACGGGCACGCCCGCGCAGATAGACGCACTGCGTTCGTGGTGGCCGCTCTACCGCAACATCGTGGTGCTGATCCATCACCCGCTGGTCCTGACCGGCGGTGCCGCGTTGTGGCTTTTCCCGCTGATCGCGTGGGCGCGGAAGATCGGGCCGGGGCCACCGGAGTGGCTGCGCAGGGCCTTCTCGGGCCGTGTGCCGAAGACGATCCCGCAGGCGGCGCTGCCGCGTCTGCGGTCGCTCGTGCTGCTGGGCCTCGCCGGTGGGACCCTGTGTCTGGGCTCGGTCGTCGTCGCGCGCCTGTTCCTGCGGCCGGACACCCCGGGCCCCGATTCGCACGGCAGCGCGTGGATATTGCAGGTCACGTGGTGGCACGGCGTGGCGCTGATCGCCGCGTGTGCGGTCTGGGCCGCAGCATGCGCCGCACTGGCGACCCGGTGCCGGGCGGCGGTGGCGTTGGCGTCCGCCGGAATGGCGATGTGTGTGGGATTGGCGGGCACGTACCTGCTGGCGTCGACGGAGGGGTGCGTGCCCGGGATCGGCGTGATGGGTGCCGAGTGCGGGTGGTACGGAAAGGCCGGGCAGGTGATGGTCAGTGCGGTGCCGGGGCCGTTCGTCATGGGTCTGGGCATGTTCGTCGTCGCCGCGGCCGCGCTGTTCGGCTACCTGGTCCGCGCTGCGGTCGACCGGCGGCGCGGTTCTGCTCCCCCGGCACGGCCGCCTACGCCGGTCCACGTCGGCGGGCACCGCGTCGCCGTGCGCCGGGTGGCGGTCGGTGCGGTGGTCGTGGTGGTATCGGTGGCTGTTGTGCGCTGGTGGGATCCGTCCGAGGCGGTGGAGGTCGGCGGCGGGTCCGCGGCATCCGTCGCCTCGACGGCGCACGGCGGCGACGTACGCTCAACCCTCGTCGGCGATGGCGAGCAGCTTGGTGACGGTGTTCCAGTTGCGGGCAGTACCGGTGACCTTGAGGGCGCGGTCGACGAGGAGGGGCAGCTTGGCCTCCGCGATGCCGCGCGGCAGGTTGAAGTAGATCTCCCGCCCGCCGACGGCCATCTCGTCGGGTTGCCACGCCTCGGTGTCGATGTCGGCGAGCAGTGCGGCATCGACGGGCCGGGCGTAGAACGTCACCAGGAAACGCGAAGGGTGTTCCACGTTCAGGGGGTTGGCGTCGATCACCGTGCGCATCTCGTCGGCGGTCCGGACCATGACCTTGAGGTCGCGTCCGTATGCGGTGGCGAGGGTTGCTTCGATCGCCTGGGCTACGTCCGCGGTCGGGGCCTGGGGTGCGGTGAAGACCGCGTTGCCGCTCTGGAGCAGGGTCCGCACGTCCGAGTAGCCGAGTCCCGTGAGGTGGGCGCGGAGTTCGGCCATCGGGAGCCTGCTGCGTCCGCCGACGTTGACGCCGCGCAGGAGGGCGATGTAGCGGGTCACGCGCGGAACTCCCTTCCCTGGTCGCGCGAGGTGGTGCGCGGATGACCGGTCGTCGTGCCCGCCTTCACCCGGCGGCGGCCCATTCGACGGGACGCGGCTGGAGGAGGGCGTCGGCGAGCGGTGCGGACGGGTCGATCGTGAGGTCGAGGCCGGCCGGCGGGCGCCCGGCTCGGATGAGCAGGTCGCCGACGGCCGCGGTCATGGCGCCGTTGTCGGTGCACAGCCGCAGCGGCGGTACGCGCAGTGTGATGCCCGCCGCCGCGCAGCGCTGCTCGGCCATCGCGCGCACGCGGGAGTTCGCCGCGACGCCGCCGACGACAACGAGGGTGTCGACGCCCCGGGCCCGGCACGCCGCGACGGCCTTGCGGGTGAGCACGTCCGCGATGGCTTCCTGAAGGGAGGCGGCGGCGTCGGCGACGACGGGTTCGCGGCCGGAACGGCGTTCGTTCTCGACCCAGCGTGCGGCCGCGGTCTTGAGGCCGGAGAACGAGAAACCGAAGGGGTCGTCGCGCGGGCCGGTCATCGGGCGTGGGAAGGCGACGGCGGCCGGGTCGCCGTCGCGGGCGGCGCGGTCGACGTTCGGGCCGCCGGGGTACGGCAGTCCGAGTACGCGCGCGGCCTTGTCGAAGCATTCGCCGGCCGCGTCGTCGACGGTGTCGCCGAGGTGTTCGACGGGGTCGCGGGCGAGGTCGCGCACGTAGAGCAGCGATGTGTGCCCGCCGGAGACGATGAGCACGATCGACGGATCGGGCAACGGGTCACCCTCGAGCGTCGCGGCGGCCACGTGCCCGGCGAGATGGTGGACGCCGTACAACGGGACGTCGAGTGCGACCGCGTACGCCTTGGCCGCCGCGACGCCGACTTGCAGCGCGGTGGCCAGCCCGGGTCCGGCGGTGACCGCGACCGCGCCGACGTCGGCGAGCGTGAGCCCGGCGTCGGCAAGGGCCGCGCGGACGACCGGCGTCACGGAGTGCAGGTGGGCCCGCGCCGCAATCTCGGGCACGACTCCGCCGAAGCGCGCGTGCTCGTCCATGCTGGACGCGACGGCCTGCCCGAGAACGACCCCGTCCCGGACCAGGCCCGCCCCTGTCTCATCGCAGGACGTCTCGATGCCCAGGACCACCGGACCCACGTGACACCACCCATTTCCGTCTTCCGCCGCCCGTTTCGTCCGTGGGCCGGCGTGCCGCGTCGATCGTAGTCGCCCGATCGGCCGAGACCGTGTTCGTCCAGGTCAGGACCGGTTCCCCGGGAGACGCGCGCCGCAGGATGGGACGGGACCGGGGGGTCACGCTATGGCCCGAAGTGCGACTCGCAGGCCGGACGCGATGTCGCACGGGTCGTCGGGCCGGCACCAGGTGCACAGCCCACGGTGTTTCGCGAGTTCTTGTGCTGTGTGACCGAGACAGACGTAGTAAGCCTGCCCCCGACCGCCGCGCACCCCGGCGAGGATGAGCGGAGAGGTCGTGGAGCCGCATTTCGCGCACCCGGTCACGCAGCGGCCTCCTCGAAGTCCAGTCCGTATGTGGCGAGCGCCATGGCCACGCGCCGTTCTCACCGCCGTTGTTGCTCGCACCGGATGTCCCACGCCAAGCAGCGCACCCCGAAGCGAAGCCATGACGCCACGTCAACAGCGGGCAGCGCGACGGGCGTTGGGGCCCATTGTTGCGTAGCCGCGGCACGTCGTCCGACGGTGGCCGACAAGATCCGTGGGAGCAGGCGGAAAAGCAGGGTTTGGAACATCGGGCCGCACCCGGACAGCGGACGAAGGCTGAGAAGTCGCAGGCGACATTGCCCTGTGCACGCGTGGCCGAGCGGGCGCCTCACCGCGACGGCACGTGCGTGAGACGACAGCTCGAATGGCGGCCGTGGCAGCCACACGCGGAAGCGGTCGGGAACGGCCCCGGCAGGGCTCCTTACGTCACCCGACGAGGCGGAGTCCGGCGAGGCACGGCCCTGTTCCCGCTGCGTCGCGTCACCGGTTCAACCGGCTCCACGCCGGCGGGTCGGGATCTCCGTACACGCCTTGCAGTGGCCGGTGAGAGCGACGCCCGTCGGGTCCAGGCGGAAGCCGCTTTCCCGGGCGAGGCGTTCGGCGACCTCGTCGAGCAAGTCGGCGGCTGCCTCGTTCACGTGGCCGCACGCCCGGCAGATCACGTGGAGGCGCGGCCCGGTCTCGCCGCGCAACAGCGCCGAGAGCTGGTACGCGGCGGCGTCCGGCCCCATCCGCGTCTGGACCACGAGGCCCAGGCGTTCGAGAGCATCCAGCGCGCGGTAGATGGTCGTGCGGTGCACCCCGGGCGCGGCCCGGTTGACCGCGACAAAGGCCTGATCCGCCGTCAGGTAGCCGTCGGCGTCGGCCAGGACGCGCAGTACGGACGTGCGGGCGACGGTGACGCGCTCGCCGTGCGCGCGGATGAGGCGTACCGCTTCCTCGACGGGATCGGGAGTCGCCCCGGGCGAGGAGCCGTCGGGGGTGGGGTGCACTGCTCCGTCGTCCATATGCAACAGTGTCGCATCTGGCCGGGCGACGTGGGAGGGCGGTGGCCATGGACGCGACGACGCGGATATCGGAACCTGCTTGCGTGGCCGATGGCACGGGGGCGCGGGTGCGGGACCGGGACGACGCCTGCCCGGGAACGCTCGACGCGGCGCAGGGCGACGACGGCCTGATCGCCCGCGTCCGGCTGCCCGGTGGTCGGGTGTCCACAGCGCAACTGCGCGCCCTGGCGGCGGGTGCGCGGCACTTCGGCAAGGGTTTCGTCGATCTGACCGTACGCGCGAACACCCAGGTTCGCGGGCTGTCCCCCCAGGGGGTGGTCGCACTGGGCGGGCGCCTGGCGGCGGTCGGGCTGATGCCGTCGCCGCTGCACGACCGGGTGCGCAACATCAGTGCGAGCCCGTTCGCCGGACGCGACCGCGACGCGCTCGTCGACGCCGAGCGGTTGGTCACCACACTCGACGCCAAGCTGTGTGCCGATCCCGAACTCGCGGCCCTGCCGGGCCGTTTCCAGTTCGCCGTGGACGACGGCGGAGTACGCGTCGCCACGCGCCGGCACGACATCGCGCTCGTCGCCGTCGCCGGCGACACGATCGCGTTGCATGTCGCCGGCGTGGACACCGGCTTGCGCGCGGGCCCGGAGACGGCGGCGGATCTCGCACTCGTCGCGGCACGTGGGTTTTTGCGGGCCCGTGCCGGCAACGGCGCGTGGCACGTTCGGGAACTACCGGGCGGCGCGGAGGACTTCGCAACCGAACTGGGTGCTTCCGGCGGGCTCATCGCCGCCGGCGTGACCACGGTGACAACGTCGGGCGCGGGTTCGGGGGCCGAATCCACCGAGATCCGAGCTGCCGGCGCCGGATCACCGGGCGCCGGAAAGCCCGGCCGCAGGGATGGTGACCGACTTGTCCCGCCGCGTCGCGCGGCCTCGCCCGCCGTCGGGGTCGTCGCACAACACGACGGGCGTTTCGCCGTCTCCGCACTCGTTCCCCTCGGGCGCCTGACGGCGGAACAGCTCGTCGTGCTCGCCGACGTTGCGGAATCCGCCGTACCGGACGGGGAAGCACGCGTACGCCTGGCGCCGTGGCGCGGCGTGGTCGTCGGCGATGTGGCCCCCGAGGAGGTCGAACGCGTCGTCGCCGCCCTCGAAGCGCTCGGTCTGCCGACGTCGGCCGCGTCGGCGTGGTGGGGTGTGAGCGCGTGCAGCGGGCTGGGCGAGTGCCGCCGCGCGCGCGTGGACATCCGGGCGCTGGCGGGCGCGTTCGTGGAACAGGCCCGGACCCGCGAGCCGAACGGACGCACAGGCGCGGTGCACTTCGCGGCCTGCGAGCGGGCATGCGGCCGTCCGGCGGGGGCGGCGGCCGTGGTGGCCGTGGAGTCGGTCGGTGCGGCACCCGTGGCCCCGGCCGCGAGCCGCGCACAGGCTGCGGACGGGAGCGCGGCGGCGGTCGACGCGAACGAGGTGCGATCGACCGCCCTGTGTCCGGTCGTCCCGATTGCCGCCCCCGACAAGCCCTCTGTCGGTGACGCAGCGACGGGCGACCTCGCGCACCCCGGCGAAAACGCCCGGTTCGAGGTGATCGCAACCAGCCCGGTCGCGGCACGGACGCTGACCGCCGCAATACGGGCCGTACGGCCCTCCGCCGATGTGACTGCGGCCGCGATTGGTCCCGCGCGCCCGGCCCCCGCAGGGACCGAAGGCGGACCCAAAGACGGACACCGGCGAACCACGGCCGATCCGCCCGACGAGAAGTCCCCGTACCCCGCCGCCCGGACCGCTCCCCCGGGCGTCGCCGGACAGTCCGGCAAAAACCGCGTACGAACGGTCAATCCCCCACTTCCCGAGAGGCAGCCCCCCGTGGACGACTGGCTCAAAGACGGCGCCGAGATCTACCGCCGGTCGTTCGCGACGATCCGCGCCGAAGCCGATCTCTCGCGTTTTCCCGACGATGTCTCGCGCGTGGTCGTCCGCATGATCCACGCGTGCGGCATGACCGATCTGCCGGCGGACATCGGATTCCACCCCGACGTGGCGCGGGCCGCGAGTGCCGCGCTGCACGCCGGCGCGCCGATTCTGTGTGACGCGCAGATGGTCGCCTCCGGTGTCACGCGTGCGCGGCTGCCGCGCGACAACGAGGTCAAGTGCCTGTTGTCCGACCCGCGCGTCCCGGCGCTCGCCGCCGCGCAGGGCACCACGCGCAGCGCGGCGGCCGTCGACCTGTGGGGCGACGATCTGGCCGGGGCTGTCGTCGCGGTCGGCAACGCGCCCACCACGTTGTTCCGGCTCCTCGAACTGCTCGAAGCCGGGGCGCCCGCTCCGGCGGCGATCGTCGGCGTGCCCGTGGGGTTCATCGGGGCTGCCGAGTCCAAGCAGGCACTGGCCGAACGCGTCGGCGACATCCCGTACTTGGTGGTGCACGGCCGACGCGGGGGCAGCGCGATGGCCGCCGCCGCCCTCAACGCGATGGCGAGCGAGAAGGAGTGAGCGCGCCGAGCCCGCGGCGTACCGCCGTCCCACCCGTACGCACCGGAACAGACCTGTCGGAGCCTCCCGTGACCGAAGCCGCCCACGTCCCCGCGCCCTCCGCGACCGGCCGCCTCTACGGTGTCGGCCTCGGTCCCGGCGACCCCGAGTTGCTGACCCTCAAGGCGCATCGGCTGATCACCTCGGTGCCCGTGGTCGCCTATCCCGTCAAGAAGGGCGCCGCGGGCGTCGCGATCACCATCGCCGGGCAATACCTGAGCCCCCATCAGATCCGGCTGCCCCTGGAATACCCGGTCACCACCGAGGAGACCGACCACCCCGGCGGGTACGACGGCGCCCTCGCCGAGTTCTACGACACCACCGCCGCCGAGATCGCCGCTCACCTGGACGCCGGACGCGACGTCGCGGTGCTGTGTGAAGGCGACCCCTTCTTCTACGGCTCCTACATGTACTGGCACGAGCGCCTCGCGGACCGCTACCCGACCGAGGTCGTGCCGGGCGTCACCTCGGTCAGCGGCGCGGCGGCGATACTCGGCCGCCCGCTCGTACAGCACGACGAGGTCCTGACGATCCTGCCGGGCACGCTGCCGCCCGACGTGCTCGCGGCGCGACTGCGTACCTCCGACTCGGCGGCGGTCATCAAGCTGGGCCGCCGCCATTTCGCCGACGTGCGCGCCGCCTTCGAGGAAGCCGGCGCCGCCGACCGCACGTGGTATGTCGAACGCGCCACCACGCCCCGGCAGCGTGTCGCGCCGCTTGCGGAGGTGGACGCCGCGACCGTGCCGTACTTCTCCCTGGTCATCGCGCCGTCGACGGCACCGGGGACGCCGTTCGCCACGAACCGGATGCCCGGCGTCGTCGTGGACGAGGCGTACGCGGTGCCCGCTCCCACCGGCGAACTCGGTTCGGTGGACGTCGTCGGGCTCGGTCCGGCCGGTCCCGCGTGGCTGACGCCGGAGGCGCACGCAGCGCTGGCGGCGGCCGACGACCTGGTGGGCTACGGGCCGTACGTCGCCCGGGTCCCACCGCGCCCGGGGCAGCGGCGTCACCTGACCGACAACCGTGTCGAGGCCGAACGGGCCCGCCACGCACTGTCGTTGGCCGAAGCCGGGGCGCGGGTCGCGGTCGTCTCGTCAGGTGATGCGGGCGTGTTCGCGATGGCGTCGGCGGTGCTGGAGGCCGCGGACGAGACGAAGAGCCCGGTTCCGGTGCGGGTGGTGCCCGGGTTGTCGGCCATGCAGGCCGTCGCGTCCCGCGCGGGCGCTCCGCTGGGCCACGACTTCTGCGTCATCAGCCTGTCCGACCGGCTCAAGCCGTGGGACGTCATCGCAGACCGGCTGACCGCCGCCGCGCGGGCGGACCTCGCGGTGGCGATCTACAACCCGGCGTCGAAGACGAGGCGGCACCAGGTCGCCGAGGCGCGCGATCTGTTCCTGGCACACCGCGACGCCGCGACGCCGGTGGTGGTGGGGCGCGACGTGGGCGGCCCGACGGAGTCCGTGCGGGTCGTACCGCTCGGCGAACTCGACCCCGGGATCGTGGACATGCGGACGCTGCTGATCGTCGGCTCGTCGACGACGCGGACCTATCCGCGGCCGGACGGCGGCGTCGGGGTCTACACGCCGCGCCGGTACCCCGCGTAGCCGGTGCGCGCGGCTGTGGGACAGTGAGTCCGGATTGCCGACGTATCAGTGCTTTTCGGAAGGTTGCCGTGCCGTACCACGCGACTCCCGCCCCGACGGCTGTGCGGGCCGTCCTAGGCGCCGCACACGCGGAGAACCCACTCCGCCGCCTCGGACGCCGACGCGACGCATTCCCGCGCCGCGGTCGCGGGCCGGGAGATCATGACGACCGGCAGGCCCAGTTCACGTGCGGCGTCGAGTTTCGCGGCGGTCTGCGTGCCTCCGCTGTCCTTGGTCACCACGACGTCGATGCGGTGCCGGCGCATCAGCGCCACCTCGTCGTCGAGCGCGAACGGGCCACGGTCCAACACGAGTTCGAGGTTGCGGGGTACGTCGCCGTCGGGTGCCTCGACGCTGCGAAGCAGGAACCAGAGGTCGTCGAGACGGGCGTACGGAGCGGTCTCCATGCGGCCGGTCGTCAAGAACACGCGCCGCCCGATCCCGGGCAGCGCGTCCGCCGCCTCCCGCGCCGACGCGACCCGGCGCCAGTCGTCGCCGTCGCGGGCGGTCCAGCCCGGGCGCTGGAGCCTCAGCAGCGGGACGCCCGCAGCCTTGGCGCCGGCCACCGCGTTCGCCGAAATCCGGGCCGCGAAGGGGTGCGTCGCGTCGACCACCGCCGCCGCACGGTTGTCGCGCAGCCACGCGGTCAGGCCCTCCACGCCCCCGAAACCGCCGATCCGGGATTCGCCCGCGGGCAGCACGGGAGCCTTCGTACGCCCGGCCAACGACGACACGACGCGCACCGGGTCGGCTCCGTCGAGCAGCGCCGCCAACTGCCGAGCATCGGACGTACCTCCCAGAACCAACACCAATCGCCGCTCGCTCGCCACCGCGTCGTCCCTCTCTCTCCGTACCCCCATCCCACCATCCGGCCGAGCGGAGCGGACCGGTGACCCGGCCCGCCGGGCCGCTGCGCCGGGGCTGGACGACCGGGGCGTGCGCGACCGCCGCGGCCACCGCGGCCTACCAGGCCTTGCTGACCGGCGAGTTCCCCGACCCGGTGACCATCACGCTGCCCGGCGGGGAGACGCCCGCGTTCGCCCTGGCCGTCGAAGAACGCACGGCGGGGTCGGCGATGGCCGGTGTCGTCAAGGACGCGGGCGACGATCCCGACGTGACCCACGGCGCCCTCGTCCGCGCGACGGTCCGGCCCGCGGCGCCCGGGACGGGTGTGGCGTTCCGCGCGGGCCCGGGCGTGGGGACGGTCACCCTCCCCGGCCTGCCGCTCGACGTCGGCGAGCCCGCGATCAACCCGGTTCCCCGCCGCATGATGTGCGAGCACGTCGAGGCGCTCGCCGCCGCACACGGAAGGTCCGCCGACGTCGAGATCGAAGTGTCCGTCGACAACGGCGAAGTGATCGCCCGTCAGACGTGGAATCCACGTCTGGGCATCCTGGGCGGCCTGTCGATTCTGGGCACGACCGGAATCGTGATCCCGTATTCGTGCTCGGCCTGGATCGATTCGATCCGCCGGGGCGTCGACGTCGCGCGTGCGGCCGGCGACACGCACGTCGTCGGCGCGACGGGCACGACGTCCGAGCGGGTCGCCGCCGAGTTGTACGGCCTCTCCGGCACCGCGCTGCTGGACATGGGCGACTTCGCGGGCGCGCTGCTCAAATACCTGCGCCGCCATCCGATTCCGCGGCTGACCATCGCGGGCGGCTTCGCCAAGCTGTCCAAACTCGCCGACGGCCACCTGGACCTGCACTCGGCGCGATCGCAGGTCGACTTCTCGTCGTTGGCCGCACGGGCCTCGGCCTTGGGCGCGTCCGAGGCACTCACCGCCGAAATCCTGGGCGCCAACACCGCCCTGCATGCACTGCGAATATCGCAGGCCGCAGGCCTCCCTCTCGGCCCGGCCGTCGCGGCGGCCGCGCGCGAGACCGCCCGGTCGATCCTGTCCGGCGCGTCGGTTCCGGTCGAGGTCGACACCATAGCCATCGATCGTGCCGGGACCATCGTCGGCCGAGCACCCGGCGACACCTGAGCGTGTGACCTGCGGCCGTGCCGTCGGGCTCCTCTCGGCGGACCGGAGCGGCGTCGCCCGTGACGGCCTCGGGGCCTCCACAGGCCGTGGGCTTCCCGGGCGCCAGGCCCGACCGGCTCCCCCGCACAACGCAGCGCCGCGGCGCGGTAGCGGGTCTGCGCGCGGCAACGGGCTGCACGGCAGTGCGCGCGGAGATGCGCCGGGGCGGTACGAAACGGCGGCGTGAGGCCGACGCGGAGGTGCGGGGCGCCTTCACGCCGGGCACGACGCGGCTCCGTAATGAGTCCGACGCCCGGCCCGGAGAACCGCGTCGACGCTTCGCGGCAGGCCGGCGACGTGCTCTGGCGTACACCGAGGAGGCAGGCTCCGACGCCCGCACGGATCGCCGCCCCGCGCCGCGCGGCACCCGCGCGTTGGGCGGCGCCACCGAGCGGAACGGAACCGGTGATTTCACCGATGCCCTGTGGCGACGCTCACCGCGATGGTGGGCGCAGCACCACCCCCCCGGCGGGTCCCGGGAAGGCAGGCCGATTCCCTCGCGCGTGCGGGAGCGGTAAGCCCGGCGGGATCCGCCAAACCCCCACTGAGAGGACTGCTCGTGCAGCTCAAACGCAAAGGCCGTCACAGCGCCTCGACCGAGCGGGCGGCCAAGAGCCCGCGAGGCCGCGTGGTCAAGGCGGGCATCGCGTGCCTGATGGCCGGCGGCGCGATGCTGGCCACCCAGCTCCCCGGCGGCGCCCAGGCGGCGGACAACCCCTACGAGCGCGGCCCGGATCCGACCGTGGCGAGCATCGAGGCCCTGCGCGGCCCGTACGCGGTCTCCGAGACCAGCGTGTCGTCCCTGTCGGTGACCGGTTTCGGCGGCGGGACCATCTACTACCCGACGACGCGCACCGACGGCACCTTCGGTGCGATCGCGATCTCCCCCGGTTTCACCGCATACCAGTCGTCGATCGCATGGCTCGGACCGCGCCTGGCCTCGCAGGGTTTCGTGGTCTTCACGATCGACACGAACACCACGCTCGACCAGCCCGCCAGCCGTGGCGACCAACTCCTCGCCGCGCTGGACTACTTGACGCAGCGCAGCTCGGTCCGCGACCGGATCGACAGCAGCCGGCTGGGTGTCATGGGCCACTCGATGGGCGGCGGCGGAACGCTGGAGGCCGCGAAGGACCGCCCCTCGCTTCAGGCGGCGATCCCGCTCACCGGCTGGAACACCGACAAGTCGTGGCCGGAGCTGCGGACGCCGACCCTCGTGGTGGGTGCGGACGGTGACACCATCGCCCCCGTCTCGTCGCACTCGGAGCCGTTCTACACGTCGCTGCCGTCGTCGCTGGACCGGGCGTACCTGGAGCTCAACAACGCCACCCACTTCACGCCGAACTCGTCGAACACGACGATCGCGAAGTACAGCATCTCCTGGCTGAAGCGGTTCATCGACAACGACACCCGCTACGAGCAGTTCCTGTGCCCGATCCCGAGGCCGAACACGGCGATCGCGGAGTACCGGGGCAACTGCCCGCACGTCTCCTGACCCGATGCCGCCGGGGACGGTGGCGACCGCCCTGGCCGCGGTCGCCACCGTCCTTGCCGTGCGCACCTGCCGAAATGGCAAGCCTTAATGGCAAGCCTTCGCGCGATTCCTTGTGGCGGCCCACAGCCTTGCGCCGCCGAACACGCGCCCGCCAAGCGCCGCATGCACACGCGAAACCGCAGGTGAGGAAGCGTCAGCGCACGGCCGACACCGGTGCAACGGCGGCCTTCCGCCCGGATTTACACGACGGTAACGTGACCGCTGCTCCCGTACCCGCCCCGCGACGGGGACCGGAAACCAGGGGGCGTCCGTCGTCGCTCGGCCTGATGCCGCCGGGAGGTGAGCGCTCGTGCGGGACGAACCGCGTCGCGACGCGATCCGCACGGAATCCGCCGCAATCGGCCCTGAGAGCGCCGGACCGCTCCGGCGCCTCGGCACGTGGAACCCCCGGCCGGTCGCCGGACACGTGCTCCACCGTCTCACCCGACTCCCGTCCGACACCAAGGCGTTGCTGCTGCTCGCAGCGGCGGCGCACCAGGACGCCCCCGACACGCCGGCGTCCGCCTGCCTGGTTCTACGGGCCGCGCAGGCCGCCGAACTCGGCACCGACACCCTGGAGTCCGCCGAACGAGCCGGGCTGCTGCGGGCCGACGCGGAGCACGTGTCGTTCGGGCCGAGGCTGACCGCGCGTGCGGTGTACGACGCCGCCCCGCTGCGTGCCAGGCAGACCGCGCACCGGCTGCTCGCGTCGTTGCTCGACGCCGAACACGACCGGCTGGCCCACCTGTTGCACCTGGCCTTGGCCACGCCGGCGCCCGCCCCCGACCTCGCCGGTGACCTCGCCGGCGCCGCCCGCACCCCCGCGTCCGCGGTCACCGATGCCCGGCGTGCCCTCGCCCTGCGGCGGGCCGCCACCTTGACACCCGATGCACCGGAACGCGCCGCGCTGCTCGCGGAAGCCGCCGAACACGCCTACCGCATCGGCCGGGCCGACTGGGCTCGCCGGTGGACCGCACAGACCCGCGGCCTGCCTGCGGGCACGGTGGCCCGGGGCATGGCAGCGCACGTACACGGCCTCATCGCCCTGCGCGACGGGCCGATCGCCGACGCCCAACAGTCGCTGCTGCTCGCGACGCGCCTCCTCGCGCGGCACTCCCCGAAGGCCGCGGTCCGCTGCCGTCTGGACGCGGCGGAGGCGGCCTGGGCGCTGGGCGACGCCTCGGGATTCCGCGACGCCGTCGAGCCCCTGACCCGCGAACCGGCCCCCGGTCCGGGCGACACCGTGGCCTACGGAGTCGGAACGCGGGCGATGCTGGACCCCGGCCTGGCCGGTTTCGCGACCGGGTCGGCCGTCCTGCGCGGTGTCGTGGCGCGCGCCGAACACGCGGACGACATCGAGCAGTTGCTGCGGGCCGGTGGCGCGGCGCTGATGGTGGGCGACGTCGCGGCGGCCGGCCGGATCAGCGGCCGTGCGCTGGCACTTGCCCGGGTGTCCGGTCCCGTCACGGCCGTGCCGCGGATCCTGGAACACCTCGCCTACGCGGAACTGCGGGCGGGCCGGCACATGCAGGCACGCACCCACGCGGAGGAAGGGGCGCTGGCCGCCCGCCGGATCGGTCAGCGCAACCTGGTAGCCCACCACCACGCGGTATTGGCGCTGGTGGCGTCCCTCGACGACGACGCGACGACCGTGCGCAGACACGCCGACACGGTCGAGGCCATCGCCGCGGCCCACGGCCTGCGGCAGCCGGCCACCCTGGTGTCGTGGGCGCTCGCCCGCGCCGATCTGGCCCGGGGTCGGCCCGTGGAAGCCGCCGCGCGTCTGGCGCCGATGTTGCGTGAGGACTCGGGGCAGGGCCACTTCGCGCTGCGCATGCTGCCGGTGCCGTGCTTCGTGGAGGCCGCGGTCCTGGCCGGCACTCCCGAGCCCGCGCGCGGTCCGCTGGCCGCGTTCGCGGTGTGGGCCGAGCTCCAGACCGACCCGCAGGCACCGGCTCAACTCGCGTGCTGCCAGGCGCTGTTGGCCGCCTTCGACGGCAGCTTGCCGGAGGACGTCGAGGCGTTGTACGAGACGGCGCTGTCCCGCCACCCCCAGCCCGACAACGGCTTCGAGCACGCCCGCACGCTGCTGTCGTACGGCCGGTGGCTGCGGCGAACCCGCCGCCCGGCCAAGGCGCGTGACGTGCTGCGCGACGCCCGGGCCGCCTTCGACCGGTGCGGCGCCCGAGTCTGGTCCGCCCACGCGGCGGCCGAACTGCGTGCCACGGGAGCCCCACCGACCTCGCAACCGTCGGCGGGACTGGGCGAGTTGACGCCGCAGCAGTTGCGTATCGCGCGATACGTCGCCGAGGGCGCGACGAACCGGGAAATCGCCACGTATCTGTCGGTGAGCATCCGCACCGTCGACCACCACCTCCGCAACGTCTTCGCGACGCTCGGAGTTCGCTCCCGGGTCGAACTGGCCCGCCTGGTCGACCGCGCCGAGGCACTGTCCTGACAACGAGACGCAACTCGGCTTATCCCGAGAGGAGTCATGTCACGACGGTCGTGACGGCCAGGCCGCCCGTCGCCTACCGTCCGCGCTCGCGGGTCGGTGAGTACAAGTGGCTTTCGCAGAAGCCCGGTTCGTTGTCGGCGAGGACGCGGCCGATCATGATGACCGCGACGGCCTTGATGCCGTTGTCCCTGACCAGTGCGGTGAGGTCGGCGAGGCGTCCGCGTACGACGAGTTCGTCGGGGCGTGAGGCGCGCGCCACCACCGCCACCGGGCAGTCGGGGCCGTAGATCGGAGCCAACTCCTCGACCACGCGGTCGGTTTCGCGTACCGCCAGGTGGAGGACCAGCAGGGCACGCGATTGGCCGAGGGTGGCGAGGTCTTCGCCCGGCGGCATCGCGGTCGAGTTGTTGGAGACGCGTGTCAGGACGACGGTTTGGCCGATGCCGGGGAGGGTGAGCTCGCGGCCGAGCGTCGCCGCCGCGGCGGCGAACGCGGGGACGCCCGGGGTGATGTCGTAGTCGATGCCCAACGCGTCGAGGCGGCGGGTCTGTTCGCCGATCGCGCTGTAGAAGGACGTGTCGCCGGAGTGGAGGCGCACGACGTCGTGCCCGGCGCGGTGCGCAGTCTCGAATTCGGCGACGATCTCGTCGAGGGTGAGGTTCGCGGTGTCGACGAGCCGCGCGTCCGCCGGTGCGGCGTCGAGGAGTTCGCGCGGGACGATGGCGCCGGCGTAGAGGCAGACGGCCGCGGACTCGATGAGCCGGAGGCCGCGCACGGTGATCAGGTCGGCGGCCCCTGGACCCGCACCGACGAAATGCACGGTCATGCGGTGGCTCCCGTCGCCGTGGCGTTCCGGGTGTTCTTGACGACGGTCCACTGCGTCACCGGCATGAGCGCGCGCCAGCCGGTGAAGCGGCCGACCGGAGCCGACCGGCTGATCTGAATCCGCGTCAATTCACCGCCCAGCACGGCGCGGTGCCGGACCACGTCGGCTTCGGTCTCGGCGGTGACCGCGTTCGCGACCAGCCGCCCTCCCGGGCGCAGCGCGGACCAGCAGCACTCCACGACACCGGGGACGGTCAGTCCGCCGCCGATGAAGACCGCGTCGGGGGCGCCGGTTCCGGCGAGTTCGTCGAGGACGCCGGGTGCCGAGCCGAGGACGACGTGGAGGCCGGGCACGCCAAGGGCGCGGGCGTTCCCGCGAATCCGCTCGGCGCGCTCCGCGTCGGCCTCGACGGCGACGGCGCGGCAGGTCGCGTGGGCGCGGGACCATTCGATGCCGATGCTGCCGCTGCCCGCGCCGATGTCCCACAGGAGTTGGCCGGGGCGCGGGGCGAGCGCGGCGAGGGTGACGGCGCGGGTCTCCCATTTGGTGAGCTGGCCGTCGTGCTCGTACGCCGCGTCGGGCAGGCCGGGAACGGCGACCGCCGACGCCGCCCGGTCAGACATCCTCGCCGCCTTCGAGGTCGCCTTCGACTTCGAGGTACGCCTCGCGCAGCCCGTCCAGGGTCGCCGCCTCGGGTTCCGCCCACAGTCCTCGGTCGGCGGCCTCCAGGAGGCGTTCCGCGATGCCGCGCAGCGCCCACGGGTTGGAGGTGCGCATGAAGTCGCGGTTGGCGGGGTCGAGCACGTACTCGGCGGCGAGTTTCTCGTACATCCAGTCCTGTACGACGCCGGTGGTCGCGTCGTAGCCGAACAAGTAGTCGACGGTCGCCGCGAGTTCGAACGCGCCCTTGTAGCCGTGTCGGCGCATCGCCTCGATCCAGCGCGGGTTGACCACGCGGGCGCGGAAGACGCGGGCGGTCTCCTGCGCGAGGGTGCGGGTGCGTACCGCGTCGGGCATGGTCGAGTCGCCGATGTACGCGGCCGGCGCGGTGCCGGTCAGCGCGCGCACGGCGGCGACCATGCCGCCGTGGTACTGGAAGTAGTCGTCGGAGTCGGCGATGTCGTGCTCGCGGGTGTCGGTGTTCTTCGCGGCGACGGCGATGCGGCGGTAGGCGCCTTCCATGTCCTCGCGCGCGAACACCCCGTCCAGGCCCCGCCCGTAGGCGTAGCCGCCCCACGTCGCGTAGACCTCGGCGAGGTCGGCGTCGTCGCGCCAGGTACGTGCGTCGATGAGCGGCAGCAGCCCGGCCCCGTACGCTCCCGGCCGTGATCCGAACACCCGTGTCGTGGCGCGGCGTTCGTCGCCGTGTGCGGCAACGTCCGCACGCACGTGGGCGCGGACGAAGTTCTGGTCGTCGGGCTCGTCCAATCCGGCGGCCAGCCGGACTGCGTCGTCGAGGAGGACCACGACGTGCGGGAACGCGTCGCGGAAGAAGCCGGAGATCCGAACCGTCACATCAACGCGCGGGCGCCCGAGTTCGGCGAGCGGCACGGCTTCGAGACCGGTCACGCGGCGCGACGCGTCGTCCCACACGGGCCGGACGCCGAGCAACGCCAACACCTCGCCGACGTCGTCGCCGCTGGTGCGCATCGCGCTGGTCCCCCACACCGAGAGTCCCACCGAGCGCGGCCAATCGCCGTTGTCCGCTCGGTACTTCGCCAAGAGGGATTCGGCGAGGGCCTGGCCGGTCTCCCACGCGAGACGGCTGGGCACGGCCTTCGGGTCGACGGTGTAGAAGTTGCGGCCGGTCGGCAGGACGTTGACCAGCCCGCGCAGCGGCGACCCGGACGGGCCGGCGGGCACGTACCCGCCGTCCAGCGCGTGCAGCACGGCGCCGATTTCGTCGCCGGTGCGGTCGAGGCGCGGCACGACCTCGGTGGCGGCGAACGCCAGCACCTCGGCGACGGCGGGGGCCGCGGTGCCCAGCACCTCCTCGCACACGGACGGCGCCGCACCCGGGTCCCACCCGCGCGCCTCCATCGCGGCGACGAGCGCGTGGGCACGGGCTTCGGCGTCGTCGGTCTCGCGGCGGCCGGCGCTGCCGCCTTCCACGAGGCCGAGGGCTTCGCGCAGTCCGGGCAGCGCGGCGGTCCGACCGCCCCAGACCTGGCGGGCCCTCAGCATCGCGGTGACGAGGTTGACCCGGCCCTCCCCGGAGGGTGCGGTGCCGAGCACGTGCAGGCCCTCGCGGATCTGCGCGTCCTTGACCTCGCACAGCCAGCCGTCGAGGTGCAGCAGGAAGTCGTCGAACTCGGCCTCGTGCGGCCGGTCTCCGATGCCGAGGTCGTGGTCGAGGCGGGCGGCCTGCACGAGCGTCCAGATCTGCGCCTGCACGGCGGGGGCCTTGGCGGGGTCGAGTGCGGAGACGTTGGCGTACTCGTCGAGGAGTTGTTCGAGGCGCGTGAGGTCACCGTAGGTCTCGGCGCGTGCCATGGGCGGCACCAGGTGGTCCACGATGACCGCGTGGGCGCGCCGCTTGGCCTGGGCCCCTTCGCCCGGGTCGTTGACCAGGAAGGGGTAGATGAGCGGCAGGTCGCCGAGCACGGCGTCGGGCCCGCATTCGGCGGACAGGCCGAGGTTCTTGCCCGGCAGCCACTCCAGCGTGCCGTGCTTGCCCAGGTGGACCAGGGCGTTCGCGCCGAAGCCGCCGTCCACGCGGGCCGCGTCCAGCCACCAGTACGCCGCCAGATAGTGGTGGCTGGGCGGCAGGTCGGGGTCGTGGTAGATCGCGACGGGGTTCTCGCCGAAGCCGCGCGGCGGCTGGATGATCATGACGATGTTGCCGGCGCGCAGGGCGGCGAGGACGATCTCGCCGTCGGGGTCGCGCGAGTGGTCGACGTAGAGTTCGCCGGGCGGCGGCCCCCAGTGCTCCTCGATGTTCGCGCGCAGGCCGACCGGCAGCCGGGCGTAGCGCTCGCGGTATTCGGCGGCGCTGATGCGCACGGGGTTGCCTTCGAGCTGCCCCTCGGTCAGCCATTCGGGGTCCTGGCCGCCCGCGGCGATCAGGGCGTGGATCAGCGCGTCGCCGTCGGCCGGTTCGAGGCCGGGCAGCGCGTCGGGCCCGTCGACCGGGCCGACGTCGTACCCGGCTTCGCGCATCGCGCGCAGCAGCGCGACCGCGCTGGCGGGCGTGTCGAGGCCGACGGCGTTGCCGATGCGGGCGTGCTTGGTCGGGTACGCGGACAGCACGACGCCGATGCGGCGCTCGGCGGCCGGCACACGCCGCAGTTGGGCGTGGCGTACCGCGATGCCGGCGACGCGCGCGGCCCGTTCGGGGTCGGCTGCGTAGTAGGTGAGCCCGTCGGCGCCGGTCTCCTTGAACGAGAACGGCACGGTGATCAGGCGCCCGTCGAACTCGGGCACGGCGACCTGGGTGGCGGCGTCCATCGGCGACAGGCCGGTGTCGCCGGCCTCCCATTCGGCGCGGCTGGTGGTGAGGCTGAGGGCCTGGAGGACGGTGATGTCGAGATCGGCGAGCGCGCCGACGTCCCATGCCTCGTCGTCGCCGCCCGCGGACACCTCGGCGGGGCGGGTGCCGCCCGAGGCGAGCACGGTCACCAGCAGCGCGTCGACCTCGGCCAGCGCCTCGAACAGCGACGGCTCGGCGCCCCGCAGCGACGCGCACCAGATGGGGACGGGCCGGCCGCCCGCGTCCTCGATGGCGTCGCACAGCGCGGAGACGAACGCGGTGTTCCCCGCGAGGTGGTGGGCGCGGTAGTAGAGCACGCCGACGCCGGGCGCGTCCGGGTTGCGCGTGGGCCGGTCGAGGCGGCCCCAGGCGGGGACCTCGACGGGCGGGTCGAAGCCGTGCCCGGTGAGCAGGAGAGTGTCGGACAGGAACCGGTAGAGGTTCGTCAGGTTTTCGGCGCCGCCGTGCGCGAGGTAGGTGTGCGCCTGGGCGCTGACCCCGGCGGGCACGGTGGCGAGTTCCATGAGCGCGGCGTCGGCGACCTGTTCGCCGGAGACGACCACGACCGGGCGCGGGCCGGCGAGCAGCGCGTCGAGGCCTTGCTCCCACGCGCGGCGTCCGCCGAGGAGGCGTACGACGACCAGATCGGTGCCGTCGAGGAGTTCGGGCAGGTCGTCGACGGACGTACGGGCCGGGTTGGCGAGCCGCCAGTCGCCCGCACTGGCCTTGGCGCTCAGCAGGTCCGTGTCGGAGGTGGAGAGGAACAGAATCACCGGGCCACCCCCGGGCGGCGGGATGCGGGTGCGCACGCGCGGGTGGCGGCGGGTGGCTGCGGGCACGACGGCGTCGTCACGGTGCGCGCCTCTCCGGGGTCCTCGCCCCATCGGACAACGGGGCGGACGCGCAGTTCCTGACTTCCGACACGTCGCCCCTTGCGGGCGGCGACGCGCGGTCACAGTGGCGGGACCGTCCCGGACTTGCACCGGGTTCCTGGCCACGCCCTCCCCGCACCGACGGTGGTCGGTGCGGGGACAGCTTCGCGCAGCGCGGCGACGCAGGGCAAGTGACGGCGGTGTGGCGTGCGCGACGTCGGGCGGGACGACCAAGCCGGTGTCCGGCGGGCGCGCCGACCGTCAGACGTCCGCGTCGCGGCCGTCGACCAGGCCCAACTCGTGGGCCAATACCGCCGCTTGGGCGCGGCTGCGCACGCCGAGCTTCGGGAGGATGCGGCTGACATGCGTCTTCGTCGTCGCCTCGGCCATCGCGAGATGCTCGGCGATCGCCTGGTTCGACATGCCGCGGCCCAGGCACACCAGCACCTCCCGCTCACGCGGCGTCAGCGACCGCACGGCGGCGAGCGCTTCCTGGTGCGGGCGGCCGGCCGTCGTCCCGGGGCCGGACGCGAAGGCGGCGATCAGGCGGCGGGTGACCGCCGGGGCGATGATGCCCTCGCCGCGGGCGACCAGCCGCACGGCGCCGGTCAGCGCTTCCGCGTCGGAGTCCTTGAGCAGGAAGCCCGAGGCGCCCGCGCGCAGCGCGCCGAACACGTACTCGTCGAGGTCGAACGTGGTGAGGACCAGCACGTCCGCGAGCCCTTCGCGGACCACCTCGCGGGTCGCGGCGACGCCGTCCATGCGCGGCATCTGCACGTCCATGAGCACGACGTCGGGGCGCAGTTCGCGTGCGAGGCGGACGGCCTCCTCGCCGTCCGCGGCCTCGCCGACGACCTCCATGCCCGGTGCCGCCCCGAGGATCATGACCAGCCCGGCGCGTACCGCGGCCTGGTCCTCGGCGACGACGATGCGGATCGCGGGGGTGTCGGTGGGCACTTGGTGTTCCCTCTCTCGTCGGTTCGGCAGGTCTCGCGCGGTCGCGCGGTCATTCCTCGGCGTCGCACAGCGGCAGTTCGGCGCGGACGCGCCAGGCGTTCGCGACGGCCCGTGGGCCGGCGTCGAAGGTGCCGCCCAGCAACGAGGCGCGCTCGCGCATGCCGACCAGTCCCGCCCCGGCCCCCGGCGCGCGGGGGCCTTCGGGATCGGGGGCGTACGGGCTGTCCACCACGACCAGCAGTGCCGTCGCCGACCGGTCCAGGCGTACCGTCACCGTCCCCGGGGCGGCGTGCTTGAGCACGTTCGTCAAGGACTCCTGCACGATCCGGAACGCCGCGAGCTCGACCGGCGCCGGCAACGTCTCGTCGCGCGGCCTGCGGTCGTCCAGGGCGAACCGCAGCCCGTTGTCGGCGCCGCTGCGCGAAGCGCGGGCGATCAGCGCGTCGAGCGAGTCCAGGCGCGGTACGGCGGCCTCCGACCCCTCACCCGCCGCCGCCTCGCCGCCCCCGCTGTTGCGCAGCAGCCCGATCAGGCGACGCATCTCGGCGAGCCCCTGCACACTGCTCTCCCGGATCACCGCCAGCGCTCGTGCCGTGGCCTCCGGATCGCCTTTCGCGACGGACATCGCCGCCGTCGAGTGGATCGCGATCGCGGACAGGTGGTTCGCCACCACGTCGTGCAACTCGCGTGCCATCCGGGCGCGTTCCTGCTCCACGGCGGCACGTCGGTCCAACTCGGCCAGCAGCGCGGTCTGTTCGGCCCGCAGCCGTTCGGCGGCGGCCTCCTCGCGGTGGGTGCGGATGGTCCAGCCGGTCCACCACGGCGTGAGCGTGACCAGGCCCGCGAAGACACCGACGATGAGGCCTTTGGCGTCGCGCGCCAGTCCCACGGCGACGACGGTCGCGACGACGGTGGCGACGACCGCGGCGGGGGCGAGGCGGCGGGCAAGGCGTTCGGGCCCGTACAGCGTCGCGGCGTAGACGACGTCGGTGAACATCACGATCGTGGCGACGTTGGAGCCCAGGAACTGGTCGCCGACCAGCGCGACGAGGGCGACGGCGAGCGCGGTCTTCTGCGCGACGCGGCGCAGCACTTCGGCCACGGTCATCAGGGCCAGGGGCAGCAGGGTCCACTCGTCGGGCAGGTCGCCGTAGTCGGCGATGAGGTCCACGAGGAGCAGCACGATCCCGCTGACCAGCCCTGCGGCGGCGATCGCGTAGTCGTGCGGGTGGGGGCGTCTGCGTGCCATGCCCCGCCTTTCGTGCCGGTCGTCGGGGTGGGTCGGCGGCGCATCGGGGTGGCTCGAAGGTGCGCCGGGGTCCATCGCACCACGGTCGGCTACGCCGTGCCGTCCCCACCGGGTCGTGTCCGTGCGGAGGCGGCGTACATCGAAGTATGCAGCGGCCGATCGTCGGCGCCGACGACGATCCGAGGGCCGTGAGCCGGGAGCCTGGAAGCGACGGCGGGGGCCCTGGAGCACGAGGCTCCCGCCGGACACCGCGACGAACCGGCAACCCCGAGGGAGGCGTCATGCTGATCGGCCTGATCATCGCGTGCGAGGTCGCGTTCTGGGTCATCCTCGGCCTCGCGTTGAGCGCCCGCTATGTGTTCCGCATGCGCCGGACGAGCACCGCGCTTCTGGTGGCGGTGCCGCTGGTGGACGTGGTGCTGCTCGTGGCGACGGTGATGGACCTGCGCGGCGGCGCGACGGCGGACTTCAAGCACGGTTTGTCGGCGGCGTACATCGGCTTCTCCGTCGCGTACGGCCACTACCTGGTCAAGTGGGCCGACGTCCGGTTCGCACACCGGTTCGCGGGCGGCCCGGCGCCGGTGAAACCGCCGAAGTACGGTGTGGCCCGCGCGGCGCACGAGTGGCGGATCGCCGGCATGACCGCGCTGGCCGGCGGCATCGCCGCGGGGCTGCTGCAACTGGCGGTCTGGTGGGTGGACGACGCGTCGCGCACCGACCAACTGAGCGCGTGGCAGGGGCGCATGGGCATGATCGTCGGAATCAACGCGATCATCGCGCTGACCTACAGCGTGTGGCCCAAGGAACCCCCGGCCTCCGACTCGTCCCGGAGTGACCCGCGTGTCAAGGAGTACTTGGGCGGGCGCAGGTAGGCGGCGCGGGCGAGCCGGAACGGCGGAACCGGGGAGGACCGGGCACCGGGTGCCTTGTCCTCCCCGGTTCCGCCGTTCCGCCGCCGTGCGCGACGCGGGCGAGCCGCTGTGCGGTCTGCCGATACGATCACGTGCCCATGAGCGCCACGATCGTCNCCCTCCCCCCCCCCCCCCCCCCCCCCCCCCCCCCCCCGCCGCCGTGCGCGACGCGGGCGAGCCGCTGTGCGGTCTGCCGATACGATCACGTGCCCATGAGCGCCACGATCGTCGTCAAGGACCTCGCCGCCGGGCACGGGGACCGGGTGCTGTTCTCCGCGCTGGACCTGGTGGTCGCACCGGGCGACGTGGTCGGCCTGGTCGGGGCGAACGGTGCCGGGAAGTCGACGTTGCTGCGCGTGCTCGCCGGATTGGACGCGCCCGAGGGCGGTTCGATCCATGTGAGCCCGCCGACGGCGACGGTCGGACACCTGCCGCAGGAACCCGAGCGACGGGAGGGCGAGACCGTACGCGCGTTCCTCGGCCGCCGGACCGGCGTCACCGCCGCGCAGGCCGCCCTCGACAGCGCCACCGAGGGCCTGGTCGAGGGCCGTGCGGGCGCCGACGACGAGTACGCGGTCGCGCTGGAGCGCTGGCTCGGCCTCGGCGGCGCCGACCTGGACGAACGCGCCGAGGCGGTCGCCGCCGACCTCGGGCTGACCGTCGGACTCGACCAGCCCATGACGTCGCTGTCCGGCGGCCAGGCCGCCCGTGCGGGGCTCGCCTCGCTGCTGCTCAGCCGGTACGACGTGTTCCTGCTGGACGAGCCGACCAACGACCTGGACCTGGACGGCCTGGACCGCCTGGAGAAGTTCGTCACCGGGCTGCGCGCCGGGACGATCGTGATCAGCCACGACCGCGAGTTCCTGACGCGTACCGTCAACCGCGTCGTCGAGCTCGACCTCGCCCAACGGCAGGTCCGCTCGTACGGCGGCGGGTACGCGGCGTACCTGCACGAACGCGAGGTCGCGCGCCGCCACGCGCGGGAGGAATACGAGGAGTACGCCGACACCAGGGCGGCCCTCGAAGAACGCGGCCGCACGCAGCGCGCGTGGATGGACAAAGGCGTCAAGAACGCCCGGCGCAAGGCCACCGACAACGACAAGATCGGGCGCAAGTTCCGCTCCGAGGCGAGCGAGAAGCAGGCCGCCAAGGCCCGCCAGACCGAGCGGATGATCGAACGCCTGGAGGTGGTCGAGGAACCCCGCAAGGAGTGGGAGCTGCGCATGGAGATCGCCGCGGCGCCGAGGGCGGGCGCGGTGGTCGCGACCCTGCGCGGCGCGGTCGTGCGGCGCGGCGGCTTCACGTTCGGCCCCGCCGACCTCCAGATCGACTGGGGCGACCGCGTCGCCATCACCGGCCCCAACGGTTCCGGCAAGACGACGCTGCTCGGCGCTCTGCTCGGCCGGATCTCCCTCGCCGAGGGACAGGCCGCGCTCGGGCCGGGCGTCGTCGTCGGCGAGATCGACCAGGCACGCGGCCTCTTCGACGGCGACGACGCGCTGCTGGGCGCGTTCGGCGCGGCGGTACCCGACATGGTTCCCGGCGACGTGCGGACGCTGCTGGCGAAGTTCGGCCTGGGAGCCGGGCACGTCCTGCGCCCGGCGGCGACGCTGTCACCGGGCGAACGCACGCGCGCGGCACTGGCGTTGCTCCAGGCGCGCGGGGTCAACCTGCTGGTGCTGGACGAGCCGACCAACCACCTCGACCTGCCGGCGATCGAACAGCTCGAATCGGCTCTGGCGTCGTACAACGGCACGCTGCTGCTGGTCACCCACGACCGCCGGATGTTGGAGGCGGTCGCGACCAACCGCCGGATCACCGTCGCGGACGGGCGCGTCAGGGACGAGTGACGTCCGTGGCGGGCGCGTCCGCATGCTTCCCCGTGCCCGAGGGAGCGCCCGCCCCCGGTTTCGGAACGCGTGAGCGAACGCGCGCCGGCATCCGCCGGCATCCCGTGCCCGAGCCGCCGCCACCCGGTTTCGGGGCGCGTGAGCGAACGCGCGCGCCGGCGAACGCGGGCTGCCTCCTGCCAGAGTCGGCGCCACCGGGGTGGGCGGCGGCCGACGGCGCGGCCGCGTTCAGACGGCTTCGACGTAGACCCACGCCCCGTCGACGCGCGCGAACGTGCTGTGCTCCTCCAGCACCGCGTCCCTTCCGCCCTCGCGGTAGTGCGCGCGGAAGGTGACGGTCCCCTCCTGGTGGAACACGCCCCCGTCGGTCGTGGCCAGCACATCGAGCCCCGTCCAGCGCGTGCGCGGATCCAGTCCGAGCCGCGCGGGCCGCGTCCCGGGATGCCACGTCGCCAGGAGGTACGCCTCGTCACCGACCGCGAACGCCGAGTACCTCGACCGCATCAGCCGCTCGGCCGTGGCCGCGGCGGCCTCGCCGCGGTGGAAGCGCCCGCAGCAGTCCGCGTACGAGGCGTCCAGGCCGCACGGGCACGGCCCCGCCGGGTCGAGAACGGGCCGGGCGGAGCGGTCTTGCGGGCGGGCGGTCTTGCGTCGCGACATGGTCGCGATTATCGCGTCGCGCGCGGGCGGACAGGAAACGGCTCATCGTCGTAACGGGCAGGCGGGCGCAGCCCCGCGCCGGCGCCACGTGCACACCGCCTTCGCGAGGCCCGGCCTCGCCTGGCGGGGCTTTCGGTGAAGCTCCCGATCGTCGCCCCCGCGCCCTGCGGTGTTCACCCCGAGGACACCCGGGGATGCGTGGATAGCCGAGTCGGGTGGACGGACTTGTGGGGGTGGAGAACGCGTGCGGGGGTCCGAGGTCGCCGCCTGGTCTCCAACCGACTCCCTCGCGGTCCGGCCTCCCGACGGTTACGAGCCGGTCCGCGTGCTCGGCACGGGCGTCTACGGCATGACCCTGCTGTGCCGCGAGCCGGCCGCCGGCGATCGCGAGACCGTGTTGGTCGTGCTGCGGCCCCGGCCCGCCGCGCCCGCCGAACGCGCGCGTTTCCACACGGAGTTACTGGCCGCCGCAGCCGCCGCGCGGCATCCTTGCACCGCGCTGGTCCGCGACGTCGTCGGTACCGGGGACGGCGACTGCTGCCTGGTGATGGACTGGTACCCCGGCGGCGCGTTCCCCGCCGACGAACCGGTCCCCGTCGACGAAGTCGTGCTTGCGGGCATCCGCGCCGCGCTGTCGCTGCGCGCCGCGCACCGGCGAGGCGTGCTGCACCTGGACGTTCGGCCCGGAGCGCTGCTGCGCGGCACGGACGGCGAGGTGTACCTGTCGGGGCACGGGGTCGCCCGCGCGGTGGAACGAGCCGCACCCGGCATCCGGCGCTCCTACGATCCGGCTTACGCGCCCCGGGAGTTGACCGGCTGGGAGCCCCCCGGCCCGGCGTGCGACGTGGCGATGCTGGGGGCCACGATGTATGCGCTGCTGGACGGTTCCGGGGATCAGCGTCCCGGACGGCCCGTCGCGGGCGCGTCGCTCACCCTGCCGCCCGAGCCCATCGGCGCGGACCCCGCACTAGCGCCGCTGGTCGCCCCACCGGACGAAGTCGAGGCGGCGTACCGGGCGTTGGCGCAGGGCCGGGTCGCGACACCGCGCGGGGGGCCGTTGCCGCCGCAGTTGGCTGCGCTGCTGCGGCGCATGCTCGCCCCGAATCCCGCCGACCGGCCATCAGTCGCGGAAGTGCACGGCGCGTTGTGCGCGTTGGCGCCGGCGACCGTGGCGGATCGCGTTCCGCGCCTCGACCCGGAACCGGACGAGCCGGACCCGCTGTTGCAGCCCGATCCTCCCGAAGAGCCCTACGAGGACGAGGAGGACGACCCCGAGCACGAGGCCCGGCAGCGCCGACGGCGGCGCTGGCTGATCGCGATGGCCGTCGCCGGCGCGCTGTTGTTCGCGGGCGGGGCGTGGGCGATCGTCCGGATGGACGACGGAGGCGGGAAGAAGGCCCCCGCGGCGGGGAGTTCGCCGAGCGCCCCGCCCGGCGCGAGCGGACCGGGCGGCCCCGCAAGGTTGTTGACGCCGTCTGAGGGCTCGCAGTACGCGCCGCGCGACGTCACGACCGTGGCCTTCGGGGACAGCGTGCAGGTGGCATGGCAGCCTCCGGCGGACGCGGCGGCGCAGGCCCAGGTGGCCGGCTACCTGGTGCTCGCCCAGGACGCGCAGGGGTCCGCGGTCGACCGCAGGAACACCCCGTCGACCATGACGAACGCGGTGTTCACGCTGCCGCGCGCCGGGCTCACGCCGACCGGCCCCGTCTGCTACACGGTCACCACGCTGGTGCGCCTGCCCGACAACACTCTTGGCCTGGCGCCCGCCGCGCAGGTGTGCCCCGCGCGCCCGAGCGGCACTCCTTCCACGGGGCCGGGGAGTTCGGGGCCGACACCGACCACCGGCCTGCCGAGCGCCGCCGGCACGCTCCCCGCCGCCCCCGGTCCATCGGGAACGACAACGGCCGCACCGGCGACCTGGGCGGTTCCGGGATCGATCGCCGCAGGCGCCGAGGACGCGGGTCGAACTCCGCGGCGGTTCATTTCCCACGCGCCCGCGCATGTAGCGCGCGAGGCGGGCGGAGCGGAGCAACCCGCCTGATCCCCCGAGGAGTCGGGGCGCCCGGGGCCTGTCCTCGAACAGCCGCCGCGGCCGCACGCCAGGCCTGGCCTGGCCTGGCCGCACGGCACCGGACGACGCGGTCCGCGCGACGCTAGTTCGAAGACAGGCCCTACGGCGCCGGGCTGAGGGGCCAGTCGGTGGCGTTCGTCCACAGGTCCTGCGCCAGGATGTGCGCCTCGGGAAGCACCTTGCCCACGCGCTTCGTGGCGATCTCGATGGTCGTCGAGTGCTGCCAGCCGGGCGAGTTGGGGCGCAGTTGGAAGGCGTGGTCGCCCGGCGGGTTGCGGAACCCCGGGCCGGTGAAGGCGGGGTTGTGCAACTGGTACTTCATGGCGACCTGCTGCATCGCGCCTCCCGCGAAGCCGCCCGCGCCGCTCCACGCCACGCTCGACGCGAAGGATCCGGCCGTCATGGCCTGGTTCTGCGCGGTCATGAGGTAGACGTTCTCGGCCGACTTGCCGACCATGCTGGACAGCATGCTGTTGAGTCCGCCGGTGTACCAGTGGCGGCGGAAGTTCAGGGTGTCGGCGGTCGTGTCGAGCAGGCGGTGGTACGGCTTCTCGTACCGCAGGCCGCCGTCCGCGTCCTTCCCGGCCGCCCGGTTCTCGTGCATCCGGGTCCGGGTTTCGGCGTCCTGCTGACGGGCTTCGGAGCGTTCCGCGTTCCGTTCGGCGGTCTGCTGCTGGTCGCGTGACCCGGCCGCTTCCTCGCGTGCGGTCGCGGCGTTCTTCTCGGCGGTCTCGGCCTTGTGTGTCGATTGCGCTGCGGCCTCTTCGGACTTCTTCGCCGCGTCGTCCGCCTGCTTGGCCTCGGTCTTCGCGTCGTCGCGGTGGTTCGCGGCCTCGTCGGCCTTGGCCTGCGCCTCGTCGGCCTTGTCCCTGGCCTGGTCGGCCCGGTCCGTCTCCGTCTTCGCCTGGTCGCGCGAGGTCTGGGCGTCGTCCTTGGCCTGCCTGGCGTCCTCGCGGGCCTGCGTCTCGGCATCCCTGGCGGTCCTGACGTCCTGCTCCGCCTGCTTCGCCTGGGTTTCCGCGTCCCTGCCCCTGGTCTCGGCGTCCTGGGCCTTGGCGGTGTGCGTGTCGGCCTCGGCCCGCTCCCTGACGCCCGCGTCGCGCTCGGCCGAGGCGGCGTCGCGGTGCTGCTGGGCGTTCGCGGGGTCGCGGTCGGCTTTGGCGTCGAGTTCGCGGGCCCTGGTCTCGTGGTCGTGCGCGCGGTTGTTGTGTTGTTCGGCCGTGTCGCGGTGGGTCCGGGCCTCGCCGCGGTGTTGGTCCGCGGCGTCGCGGTGGGTCTGAGCGTCCTGGGAGCGGTCGTTCGCTGTCTGGGTGTGCCGCTCGGCGTCGGCGGTGCGGTTGTGCGCGGTGCCTTCGTGGCGCTCGGCGTCCTTGGTGTGCTGCGCGGCCGCGTCGCGGTGGGTCTGCTCGGCGGCGCGGTGCTCGTCGCTCGCCCTCTGGTGCTCCACCCGCTGGTTCTCGTGCCGGTCGGCGCGCGTGTCGGCGGCTTTGCTCTCCTCGGCCGCGGTCTTCGCGTCCTGCCTGTGCGTCTCGGCGTCGGTGCGGTGCTGCTGTGCGGTCTGGTCGTGGCCGTCGGCGCGGGAGGTCGCGTTCTCGGCCTGCTGCCTGTGGGTGTCCGCCTCCTGGCGGCTGGTCTCGGCCGACCTCTCGTGGCGTTCCGCGGCCTGCCGGTGGGTGTCGGCCTGCTCGGTGTGCCGTTCCTGGGTCCGCTGGCTCGCCGGGCGCTCGGTGCCCTGGCGGGACGGGTCGGGCTGGTTGCGCGGCGTGCCGTTGGCGTCGGGCTCGGTGGACTTCCAACGACCGGTGGACAAACGGTGCTTGATCTTGTCCCCGACGCCTTTGCCGCCCACGCTGACCACCGCGCCGGCGGCGGCGTTCACGAACGCGGCCGGGTCCCACAGGCGGACGTCCTTGCCGTTGAGGTAGTTCGCCGACAGGGTCGTGGTGTACTTCGTGCCGACGTTGGCGGCGTACTGCATGCTGTACTTCGTGACCGCGACCTTGGTCTTGGCGAAGCGTCCGGTCGCCGTCCATTTGCCGTTGTAACCGCGCATCACCTTGCTGTTCCTGCCGAACGCCGCGACCGTGTTCCTGGTCGTACGGCCCGCCCACGCGACCGGTTTGACGACGAACCCGGCCTTGCTGGAGCGCACCGCGCGGCCGGCCCTCGTCAGCCCGCTCGCGGCCTTGGTGACCCACTTGGCGTTCTTCGCGATCAGCGTGAGGTTCTTCATGCCCGGTATCACGTCCAACAAGGCCATGAAGACGTCCCCCAACCCGGCCTTGCCGCGCGCGTATTGGACGATCGTCGACACCAGCACCACGGCGGCGAGGGCGAGGACGATCCAGCCGAGGGGACCGCTGACGAACAGCGCGATGACGCCGAGGACGGCGACGGCGACCTTGAGCCACGGGACGACGTTGTCGTAGAACCAGTCGGCGGCACGCTCGAACCAGTTGAGGTTCTGGATGCCTTGTTTCGACGCCTCCTGGAGCTTCGTGACCAGAGTGCTCGCGGCGGTGTCGCGGTTCGTGACGGCCGTGGCGCGGTTCTTGACCGCGTCGTTCAGGGCGTTGGTGGCGGCCGTGATGTCGTTGCCGGCCTTCGTCTGCGCCGACAGCGCGTTGGTTTTGTCGTCGCGGGCGGCCTGGAGCTCCGTCGGAGTCGGCTCGGGGATGTTGTGCGCCTTGTGGTTCTCCAGCCTGTCCAGGTGGTTCGTGGCGCGCGTGACCCAGGCGTCGGCCGTCGTCTTGGCGCGTTCCGCCGTCCGCTTGTCCGTCTGCGCGGTCTGTGCGGCGCTGAGCGCGCGGTCGGCGATTCCCTGCGCGGTGGTGAGCGCCGACGCATACGCGATCAGCGCGTTGCCCGCGGTCTCGTACGAGTCTCGGAGCTTGGCGACGTCCGGGGGCACCGGGTCGATGTGCTTCTTGTAGGCCTGGGCCGAGAAGCCGACCCACTGCTGGATCACGCCGTCCGCGCGCATCTGGCTGGTCTCGTTGTGGATGGTCGCGGCGCGGGTCGCCAGCGCGGTGAATGCCTTGCCCAGCGCCTCGACCTGCTGGGGGTCGCCGGGCGTGGGATCGGTGCCGGGCGGCAGGGCACTCCAGTCGGGCGGGCGCGCCATGGTGGTTCTCCCCTCGTGGTGGTCGCGCGGCGCGGACGCGGTGTCCCCCGTTCCGCGTCCACGCCTCGAAGGCGCCCGTCTCGGCGCCCTGTTCGGCGCGCGCACGCCGGGCGCGCGGTGCGCTCCGTGTCAGCTCAGGCCCTGGCCGAGCTGCTGGTCGGCCTGCTCGAACGTCTCGGCGGCCTTCTTGAGGTAGCCGCTCATGCCCTGTAGGCCCTCGATGGTCTGCGAGGCACCGCGGTTGAACTCCTCGTACGACGTCTCGAAAGCCTTGCTGGACTTGTCGGTGACGTAACCGCCGTTGACGAGGGTCTTGATGAGGGTCTGCAACACGGTCAGCTTGTCGATGATGTCGGCGTGCCCGTCCGAGAGGTCCTGCGCGGCCTTGCGCATCTCCTCGTACGTGACGTTGACGTTGGCCATGGGGTGCCCTTCGTTGTCGGTGCGTGGGTGCGTTGACTGCGTGAGGTGCGTTCGGGGCCGGTGCGGCTCGCGGTGGTACGCCCGGTCAGGGGGCGTGGTCGAAGCGGAACGTCGACGTGATGGCGTCGAACAGATCGAGGAAGGAGTCCTGGAGCGCGACGGCCGGCGTGCTGCCGGTGATGACCGCGAGGTGCTCGGCGCTTCCCGGCACACGGACGAAGGTCTGCATTGTCGCGAGCCGCACCCGGCGCGGGCTGCCCGGGAGTTGAACGTCCTCGACCCCCTCGGACCGTGCCGCCGGACCGACTTCGGGGATGTCGACCGTGGACACCCGCTGCCACGTGTCGTTTTCGTGCTGCGCGGTCTTCGGCTTGAGCGCCGCGGCCATCGCACGCGGGTCGGTGTCGAGAAGTTCCCCGGTCGGTGAGCGCGTGGAGACCACGGCCATGGTGACGCTCGCGGTCACCGGCGTGCCGTCCACCTCCTCCGCGTGGCAACCGCAGTACAGCGCACCGGAGTCCCACGCGTCGCGCGCCATGGCACGCAGCAGCTTCAGCAGCGCCGGGCGATGTTCCGCCAGTTCGGGAGCCTCGCGGATGCGGTCGTTGACCGCGCGGCGGATGTTGTCGTCGCGGCTCGCCGGATGGATGTCGAATTCGTACCAGTGCTGCGGCACCGTGATGGACACACCGACCGGTGCCGTGGAACGCGTGCTCCGCACCCTGCCCCCGCTTCCCCGTGAAACGCGCTTCTTCGCTTTCTAGCGGCCTGTGGAGAAGCACTCGGGATATCGAAGGTGAACACCCGGAAATGTCACGGTGAATTCTTGTTCCGGCTCACCGCATTTGCGAGATTCTGATCCGTGGCGGTGAGCTCGCGGACCACCGAGTGACCCATTTCGGACAGTGCCTTCATGGTGCCCTCCAGCTTCTTCCGGCCGTCCCGCCATCCGTCGGCGAAGCCGTGCAGGGCGTCCGAGGCACCGGAATGCCCCAAAGCGGCGTCGACGCGGTCGACTTCCTTCGGTGTGTCGTTCATCGTCTGGCGGATCAGGTCCAGGCGTCTGGCAAAGATGTCGAGAGCCGGAAGATCGACGACCAGGTCTCCGGTGGTGAATGCCATCGTTGTACCCTTCCAGGAAATTCGGATATCCACTCGGCGAGCGGTGCTCTGCACTATCAGGGATATCGGGAATCCGACCGGAACGCCAAGGGGGATCGTGGAAATTCGACTCAGCCTGGCCGCGGCGGACACCACCGCCGATGTCGTCGTCGAAGCCGACCCCGACGTACCGGTCGCCGCCCTCGCCGCGGAGTTCGGCCACGCGGTCGGCACGACCGGCCCGCACGGCGCTCCCCCGGACCTGTACGTCTCGGGCCACCGCCTCGACGCCGCGGCGACCGTGGCGGAATCCCCGCTGCGGGACGGCATCGTCGTCGGGGTGGGCGCACCCGGTCCCACGCCTTCGCCGACATCCATGGGGCACACGGAAGTTCACGTCACCGGTGGCCCCGACGCCGGCGCGGTGTTCCGACTGGGCCCGAGCACCGCGGTGCTCGGTTCGGGGCCGGACGCGTGGCTCCGCGTCGCCGACCCGGCGTTGCCGGCGGCCGCGGCCGAGGTTGACGTCGCGGTCGACGGAGCGGTCACCGTGCACGCGCTGCCCGGCGCCGAGGTTCGCGTCGACGGCGAACTCCTCGACGGCGCCGCGGAATGGCCGCTGCGCGGCGTGCTGACGTGCGGTCACACGGTGTTCGAGCGCGTGGTGCCGACCTTCCCCGACAGCGCGCTGCGCCCGGCCGAGGACGGGGCGGGCCTGGACTTCAACCGCCCGCCCCGTGTGCTGCCGCTGCCGCGCCGCCGCAAGTTCCAGATCCCCACGCGCCCCGAGCAGGGCGAGGCGCAGCCGCTGCCGTGGCTGATGGTGTTGGGGCCGCTGGTGGGGGCGCTGGTCATGGCGTACGTCATGAAGACGCCGCGGTTCCTCATCCTGGCCGTCCTCAGCCCGCTGTCGATGATCGGCATGTACTTCACCAACAAGCGCCACGGCCGCCGTTCCTACCGCAAGCGCTTGGCGCGCTACCACCAGCGCAAGGCGTCGATCGAGGAGCAGGTCGAGCACGCCATCCGGCTGGAGACGTTGCAGCGCCGCGCGGCGTCGCCGGATCCGGCGAAGATCGGACTCATCGCGACGGGACCGCGGCGGCGGCTGTGGGAGCGCCGGCACAGCGACGCGGACCGCCTGGTGCTGCGCGTCGGCACGGGCGAACTGCCGTCCGAAATCGAGGTGATGGACCCGCGGCGGGAGGAACACCGGCGGGCGGATCCGCGTCGGCTCCTCGATGTCCCGGTGACCGTGCCGCTCACGCACAGCGGCGTGCTCGGCGTCGCCGGCCGGGCGAACCTCCCCCGGGCGATCGGGCGTTGGCTGGTGGCGCAGGCGGCGGTGCTGCACAGTCCCGGCGATTTGCGGGTGTGCGTGCTGACCGACCATGCCGGCGCCCCCGACTGGGAATGGGTGCGCTGGCTCCCGCACGCGCGCCCCGAGCAGGACACCCAGGCGGTCGCGCTGCTCGGCACCGACGCCGAGTCGGTGGGCCGCCGAATCGCCGAACTGCTGGCCCTTCTGACGGCCCGCCAGGACGCGGTGAAGGGCGCGGGCGCCGCCGGCGCCCCGGCGGGCCCCGACCATCTCGTCGTCCTCGACGGATCCCGGCGCCTGCGCTCCGTCCCGGGCGTCACGCAACTCCTGCGCGACGGGCCATCGGTGGGCCTGTACGCCGTCTGCCTCGACGCGGACCGCAGCCTGTTGCCGCAGGAATGCGGTGCCGTGGTCGAGGAGGACTGGTACGGCCTGCTGACGGTGACCCGGACCGGCGCGGACACCGCCGACAGCGTACGCCCGGACGCGGTCTCCGCCGCGTGGTGCGAGGAGGTCGCCCGCGCGATGGCTCCGCTGCGCGACGCGAAGACCGAGGAGGCCGCCGGACTCCCGGACTCCTCAAGGCTGTTGGACGTCCTCGACATGGAGCCGCCGGACGCCGAGCTGATCGCCGGACGCTGGTCGCTGGGCGGCCGGTCGACCGTCGCGGTGGTCGGCGAGTCCTTCGACGGCGCCTTCGGTGTGGACCTCGTCCGCGACGGGCCACACGGACTGGTCGCGGGCACCACCGGTTCGGGCAAGTCCGAATTGCTGCAAACCATCGTCGCATCGCTGGCGATCGCCAACCGCCCCGACGAGATGACGTTCGCCCTGGTCGACTTCAAGGGAGGCGCTGCGTTCAAGGACTGCGCGAGGCTCCCGCACACCGTGGGCATGGTCACCGATCTCGAAGCCCGCCTCGTGGAGCGCGCGTTGGAGTCGCTGGCCGCTGAACTGCGGCGCCGGGAGCACATCCTCGCCGACGCGGACACCAAGGACCTGGAGGACTACCAGGTCGCGAGGCGCACCAACCCCGAACTCCGTCCGCTGCCACGCCTGCTCATCGTCATCGACGAGTTCGCCGAGATGGTCACGCAAATGGGCGACTATGTCGCGGCGTTGGTGAACATCGCCCGGCGCGGTCGGTCGCTCGGCATCCACCTGATCCTGGCGACGCAGCGGCCCAGCGGCGCGGTGTCACCGGAGATCCGTGCCAACACCAACCTGCGGATCGCGTTGCGCGTCACCGACAGTGCGGAAAGTGCCGACGTCATCGACGCGCCGGACGCCGGCCGCATCGCGAAGTCCACGCCGGGCCGGGCGTACGTGCGCCTGGGCGCAGCGTCGTTGCTGCCGTTCCAGTCCGCCCGCGTCGGCGGGAGGCGCCCCGGCGCGCCGACCGTGGGAGCCGCGCTGCCCGCCCCGCGCGTGGTCGAACTGCCCTGGTCCGCGCTGGGGTCGCCGCTGCCGCCGCCCCCGCGCGGACCGCAAACCGACAACGACGACCTTCTCACCGACCTCTCGGTGCTGGTCGACGCGATCCGCGACGCAAACGACCGACTCGGCATCCCGCCCCAGCACAGCCCGTGGGCGCCGCCGCTGCCGGACATCCTGACACTCGCCGAACTCGCCTCCGGGAAACCGGAGGTGGTGGCAGGAACTCTGACACCGGCGCCGTACGCGCTGGAGGACGTCCCCAGCGAACAGGCCCGCCACGTACGCACGATCGACTTTGCGTCGTTCGGGCACCTCATCGCCGCCGGCGCACCGCGCAGCGGACGATCGCAGCTCCTGCGCACGATCGCGGGCGCCCTCGCGACCACCAACGCGTGCGCCGACGTACACATTTACGCCCTCGACTGCGGCAACGGTGCGCTGCTGCCGCTGGAGGCGCTGCCGCACTGCGGCGCGGTCGTCCGCGCCTCCGACACCGAGCGGGCCGTGCGCCTCCTCGGCAAGCTCGCCGACGAGGTGCAGCAGCGCATGGCGATGCTCGGCGAGCGCGGCTTCACCGACATCGGCGAGCAGCGCGCCCACGCGGCCCCCGGCGAGGGACTGCCGCACATCGTCCTCCTGCTGGACCGGTGGGAGGGCTTCACGAACACCGTCGGCGATCTCAACCACGGCGAGCACACCGAGACGATCCTGCGGCTGATGCGCGAGGGCGCGAGCGCGGGCGTGCACGTCATCGCGACGGGCGACCGCACGCTGCTCACCGGCCGGATCTCGCAACTCACCGAGAACCGTCTGGCGTTCCGGCTCAGCGACAAGAACGACTACGGCCTGGTCGGCCTGATGTCGCGGCAGGCCCCGGACGAGCTCGCGCCGGGGCGGGCGTACCGGGTGGGCGCGGTGGAACTGCACGTCGCGATGCTCGGCCCCGACCCGGCCGGCCAGGCACAGGCCGCCGAACTCCGCGCAATCGGCGAGGCAGCGCGGCTGCGGGACGCGGAAATTCCGCGTGCGCAACGCCCGTTCGGTGTGGATGTGCTGCCGTCGCGCATCGAGTTCGCCGCAGCCTGGGCACTGCGCGGGCGCGGCGGCACGCCGGTGTCCGCGAGTCCGCTGTGGGGCATGGTCGCGGTCGGCGGCGACTCCCTCACCGCACTCGGGCCCGATCTGGCCGTCGGCGCCCCGGCGTTCGTGATCGCGGGTCCCGCACAGTCGGGCCGCAGCACGGCTCTCGCGGCTGCGGCGAAGGCGTACCTGGCGGTCGGGACGGGGTTGATCGTGCTGGCCCCGCGCGACTCACCGCTTCACAGCCTGCGCGAAGTCCCGGGCGTGGTAAGAGTCTTCGATGGCACCGATGTGCCGGCCGAGGAATTCCTCGCAGCGGTCGAGGCCCTCCCCGGTCCCGGCGTCGTCCTCGTCGACGACGCCGAACTCCTCCGCGACTGCGACGCGGGCCCGGACCTCGCACGCCTCACGCGCCGGTCGCTGCGCCCCGACCTCGGACTGATCCTCGCGGGCGACGCCGACAGCATCTGCGGCGGGTTCTCCGGGTGGCAGGTCGAGGCCAAGAAGGCCCGGCGCGGCCTGATCCTGTCGCCGCAGAACACCCTCGACGGCGACCTGATCGGCGTACGCCTGCCGCGCGCCTTCGTCGGCCAGCCCGTGCAACCCGGGCGCGGCGTCCTACACCTGGGAGACAGCGAGCAGGTCGTCGTGCAGGTGCCGGTGACCACGGTCGGCCGGTGACGGGCATCACCGGCGCACCGCGCGCAGCACGACGAACTTGCGGTTCCCGGAGACGACTTCACAGTTCCCGAAGATTCGTTTCAGCTTGACGTGGTAGCCCAGATGACGGTTGCCGACCACCCAGAGCTCGCCGCCCGGGCGCAACGCCGCGCGTGATCCGGTGAACATCCGCCACGCGGTCTCGTCGGTCGTGGCCTGGTGGCTGTGGAACGGCGGATTGTTGAGTACCAGGTCGACACTGCCGCGCGCGAAACCGGCCAGACCGTCCCCGACCACGAACTCGGCGTCGCCGCCCTCCGGCACGTTCGCCCGGTAGGTCGCCTCGGCGGAGGCCACCGCCTGGAACGACTCGTCGACGAACGTCACCCGCGCCTCGGGATTGCCGAGCGCGGCGGCAAGTCCCACGACACCGTTGCCGCACCCGAGGTCCACGACGTGCTCGGGTCCGCCGCGCCGCGGCAGGTTTTCCAGGAGGAGCCGCGTCCCGGCGTCCAGGCGTTCGGCGCTGAAGACCCCGGCGTGCTCGATCACCGTACGCCCGGACACCGCGCCGACCCCGCCGGGCAGTTCGTAGCTGCGCGGCCACGGACTGTGCTGTGACGCGACACCCGGGTCCGGCGTGCTGAAGATCAACCGCGCCTTCTTCTCCGCGAGCGAGGTTCGCGTCGGCCCGATGATCCGCTCGAACAGCGCCAGCGTCGACGTGTGGATCTCCTTCACCATGCCAGCGCCCACGACCAGGGTCTCGGCGTGTACGGAAGGCGCCAACCGGCACAACTGGTCCTCCAGCAGCGCGAGGCTTTTCGGCACGCGTACCACCAGCGTGTCGACCCGCCCGGGCGGCACGTCGCGCGACGCCAGCAAACGCACCGCGTCCGGATCGACACCGTTGCGCCGGAGGTTCACGCGCGTGGCTTCCTGTGCCGTGAACGAGTCACCGACCTGCGTCACCCCGAACCCCGCAAGCGCAGTGGTCAGCGCCCCCCACCGATCCCCCACGACGACCGGCTCGCCCTTGACCCCACCCGCGTCGGCAAGCCACCGCAACAGGTAGGCATCCGCCGCATCCCAGGCCCGCAGCAGCCCCCGGCGATCCTCCGGGAACCGGACAAGATCGAAGTCGCCCCACGCCGTACTGAAGAGTTCCATGATCCGGCCAGGCTACCGAGGACACCCAAGCCGTATCGCGCCCGCACATGCGCCCGGCACGCGCGCACGCGTCGCCCGCCGGAGCCTGTTCGGTGGATCCCTCCGGGCGCGAGCGGCGTGCACGCATGCTCGCGGCGTTGCGGGCGAAGGAGGGCCGCCGGCCCCGGCAAGCGAGCACGCCGAGTACGAGCCTCTCCCGCCCCCGGTGATCGCACGCCCCACACCACGCGGGCCGGTACGAAAAGAGCCACCGGACAGGGCCTTGGCCGTGGGCGGGTGTGGAGGCCGATGAGGCGGCCATCGTTTTGCGGGCCGCGTGGGCGAGTGCATCGGCATGTCGCCAGGCCTCGGCGGCTTCCTCCGGGGTGGGGGCGTGGTCGCCGTAGGTGATGTCGTTGACCAGCGCCGCGAAGGCGGGGAGGACGGTGGTGAGCCCCGGGGTGTCCGGGGTGTCGCGGAGGCGGGTCAGGCCGTAGGCGGCGACGTCTTCGGCGGTGGTGGTCGCGGGCTCGGGCATGCCGAGGCGGTGCAGGGCGGTGACGACGTGGCGCCAGGCGGCGATGATCTGGTGGGCGGGCTCGCCGCGGCGCTCGCCCCGGCGCCTTCGCCAGGGGGCCAGAGCCCTGTTGAGGCGTAGTACGGCGAGGACCAGGGCCGACAGGCCAAGGGCGGCGAACGGCCAGAACCACCAGCGCAGCCCACCTTGTTCGCCGGAGTCCTCAACCTGCTCTGCCGGCGGCGGGGCGTCGCGGTGGGCGTCGATGATGCGCTCGTCCTCGATCCGGCGCTGCTCGGCGGCGCCCGGCGGTGGGCCGGTGGGCGCGGGCTCGGCCGGGACCGGCACGGCCTGCGGCGGTACGGGCGCTCCGCCGCCGGCATCCTCGCCGGGCGTCGGGTGGAACGGCACCCACCCGACGCCCTCGAACTCGACCTCCGGCCACACCACCGCGTCGCGCCCGAACACCTGCCAGCCGTCGGCCTCTTCGGTGCCCCGGTGGAAGCCGACGGCAACGCGCGTGGGCAGGCCGAGTGTTCGCGCCATCGCGGCGAATGCCGTGGCGAACTGCTCCGACGTGCCGCGCTTGGACTCGGTGAGGAAGAACTCCAGGGCGCGGTAGGTGTGTCCGGGCACCGCGGACACGTCGAAGACGTGGTTGTCACGCAGCCACTGGGCAAGTCGCAGCGCCTGTTGGTACGGGAACTCGCTTCCTGCAGTCGCCTGTTGGGCCAGTTCGCGCAGCCGGTCACGGATCTCGCTGTCGGGCATGCGCGTCATCGCCGGGTCGTCGGCGGGACGGGAGAACTGGATCCGCCGGGGGTCGAAGACGGGCACGTGCGATTCGACGCGGTAGGTGTCGCCGTCCCGCAGTGGCACGCGGGTCGCCAGCGCACCGCTGTCGGGGTCCACGGCCAAGTCGTCGACGTCCGCCGGAGCTTCGATCCGCGACGGCCGGTCCGCGCTCGGCAGCCATACGCCGCCGAGTCGCTGGACGGTGATCCTCTGGTCGAGCGCGACCGTGCGCACCCCCGAGTCCGGGCCGGCGGGGCGGCGTTCCGTGTCGTCGGGGATGCGCCCTCCGGTCGGTTGCAGCGAAGGGGCGGGCGACCAGGTCCTGCCGTCGAAGTCGGTGAACACTGCCAGGCGCCAATCCTGGTCCGCGAGCCGTTCCGCCTCCTCGACGGAATCCGCCGTGGTCTGCACACGGAACATCGGGCGCAGCGGGTCGGCAAGCCATGAGCCCACCAGGGCGAGGGGGTTGGCTCCGGCAAGGGGGGCGGGTGCGGGTGCGGCGGCTTCGTCGCGCGGGCTCAGCGGCGTACGTCCGCCGACACCGCTCAGCGCCGGCGCGAACAACGCGGCGAGCAAGGCGCAGCAGACCACCAAGGGAACCGACGACGCCAGTGCCCCCAGTCGGAACGGCCGCGGATGGCGGCCATCGGTCGGCTCGTTCGCGGCGCCGGCCCGAACAATGACCAACGCCCCAATCGCGCAGGCGAATCCGCCCGCCGGAGCCACGTTGGAGCCCGGCCCGCCCGCGCCCGTCACCACCGCGAGAGCGAACACCGCGAAAGCGGGCAGCGCGGGTGTGAGCACCGTGCGGGTGCGCAGGGCGAGTTCGGCGCCGGCGTACGCCGCGAGCCACACGGCGGTGAAAGGCAGGACCAGCAAGGCACCTTCGGCGGGCACCGGGGCAACTGTCGTCAGGACGCGGTGCGGTGCGTCCAAGAGGTCCACGCCCATGCGGCGGCCGAGTTCGGCGCTCGGCACGGCGTCGCGGTACAGGATGCCCCACGCGACCAGGAACCAGGCGACAGGCTGAGCGAGCAGCGAACGCCACAGTGGGGCGGGTGAGTTGCGGTGCGACCGGGACAGCAGGGCGGAGACGACCACGGGTGCGGCGGCGGCGATGGCGACGACGGGCGCGACGGCCCGCAGGCCGTGTGCTCGATGGAACGCCAGCCCGGCGGCGAGGGCGAGGACGAAGGCGAGCGCGGGCGCCGAGGCCCGGGAAGCAGGTCTGGAACGGCCTTTCACCGCGGTGGCGGGCCGCGCGGACACGGGCGCGGCGGCAGAACGGCCGCCACGCGCCGGGGCGGCTCGCATCGAGGTGGGACGAAGCGAACTCGCGGCACGCTCCGTTGTCGGGGCCGTGTCGTGTCGCGTCATCGCAGGGCCTCACGACGCCACGCGGCCACGAGGCTGTCCGGGCCGTCGACCAGCAGACGGGGGATGTCGTCCGGCAACGTGCCTTGTGCCTCCGCGGTTTCGCGGTGACGTGGGGTCGGCCGGGGCTTCACCGCGCGCTCCGCCGTCCGTTCACCCGCGTGCGGCGCGGCCGTCCGGACGACCACGGTGCGCTCGAACCGGTCGGCGAGCCGCGCGAGCGCCCCCGCGCCGGTCAGATCGTGGCGTCCGGTCACGACCACCAGCGTGCCGCCGGTCCGGTCACGCTCCAAGTCGTCGAACACCCCGGCCAAGGACGGCTCCTGGGACAGACCGACCACCGCGAGGGCGTCGAGGAGTTCGTCGGGCGTCAGGCCCCGGCGCGAGTCCGCCAGCGCGCCGCCTGTCTCGCGCAGCAGGCGCAGCGGGAAGCGGCGCAGGAGTGCCGCGCCGGCCACCGACGCCGCTGTGTCGACGGCGAGTTCGAAGGCCGCCTCGGTGTCGTGCGAGGCGGACTCCCCGTCGTCGGTGGCGTTTTCGTACGCGACCGACCGGGTGTCCAGCACGACGGTCGTGTGCGGCATGCTCACATCCACCATCTGACGGACCATCAGCTCTCCGGTGCGCGCCGACGACCGCCAGTGCACGCTGCGCAGGTCGTCGCCCAGCACGTAGCCGCGCAGGGCGTGGAAGGTCTGGCTGCCGCCGTCCGCGTTCGCCGAGTTCGGCCCGTCGATGTGGTGCGCCCGCCCGGAGGCGAGCAGCGGCAGGGGGTGGACGCGCGGGCGCACCAGCAGCGCCGTCTCCCCCGCGCACCGGCTCGTGCGCCGGGTGAGGGCGAGCGGATCGGCGCGTACGACAAACAGCGGTCCGACGGTCACCCGGCCGCGCCGGTCGGTGGGCAGGCGGTAGCGGGCCTCGCGGGGCTCGTCCGGCCGGAGCCCGGTGACCCGGACCGGCACGGGGTGCCCGCCGCAGCGGTCCTCCAGATCCAAGCGCCGCAGGCCGCGCCGGGCGCGGGTGACGAGGGTGACGACGGCCTCGGCGGGGTCGCCGCGCGGCACCCGGGCGGGGGTGATGGTGCGCCCTGCCGTCACGTGGCGCGGCGGCACGGTCCAGGCGAGCGCGCCGAGTGCCGCGAGGGTCGCGGCGCCTCCGAGCACGGCGGCTTCGGGGTAGCCGAGCGGCCACGCGGCGGCGAGCAGGAGGATCCCGAAGGCGAGGATGCGGGTCCCCAGCGCGGTCCACGGCCACCGGTCTCGCAAGCGCAAGGACGAAATGCCCGGCAGGACGACCGAGTTCGCGGCATTTTCGGGACGGCCGGAGTTTCCGCGACCCGGTGTCGCGGCGCCGCGGACCGCAGCTCGCGGCGTCTTTGCGCTCCCCGCGCTGTCGGCTGCGGACGCGGCGCCCGGCCCGTCCCTGTGGCCCGCGCCTGCGTCCGGCGACTCGTCACCCCGTGCCAACAGGGCTTCCGTCCCGCACGGCGGTCGGCTGCGGCACCGGGACCCGGGCGACGATCTCGGCGATGACGTCGTCCGCGGTCACCCCGGACAGTTCCGCCTCGGGTGCGAGGAGGAGGCGGTGGGCGAGGACGGGCCCGGCGAGCGCCTTGACGTCCTCGGGGAGGGCGTACGTCCGTCCGCGCGCGCCGGCGCGTACCCGGGCGGCGCGGACGAGGGCGACGCTGCCGCGCGGTCCGGCGCCCAGGCGTACGTCGGAGCGGTCGCGGGAGGCGACCGCGATACGGATGGCGTAGTCCACGACCGGGTCGGGGACGCGCACCCGCTCGCGGACCACTCTCGCGAACTCCTCGACGTGCCGGGCCGTCGCGATGGTCGGCAGGGTGCCGACCGATTCGGCCAGGTTGCCTGCGGCGACCGCGAATTCGGAGGCGTGGTCCGGATAGCCGACGGACACGCGCATCATGAACCGGTCGAGTTGGGCCTCCGGCAGCGGGTACGTACCCGACATCTCCACCGGGTTCTGAGTCGCGAACACCAGGAAGGGACGCGGCACTTCATGGGTGACGCCGTCGACGGTGACGCGGCCTTCCCCCATCACCTCCAACAGCGCGGACTGGGTCTTGGGCGAGGCGCGGTTGATCTCGTCGCCGATGACGACGTTCGCGAACACCGGCCCGGGAAGGAACTCGAACTGCCCTTTGTCCTGCCGGAACACCGACACTCCGGTGATGTCCGAAGGCAGCAGGTCCGGGGTGAACTGCACGCGGCCGCAGGTGCCGTCGAGTGAGGCCGCCAACGCCCTTGCCAGCGTGGTCTTTCCAGTGCCGGGCACGTCCACGACCAGCACGTGGCCTTCCGCGAACAGGCATACCAGGGCCAGTTCGACGACGTCGCGTTTGCCTTTGACGACCCGTTCGATGTTGTCCGCGAGCGCGGTGAAGCACTCGGCGAACAGCTTGAGGGGGCCGGGCACCGTGGGGGTTCCGTCGGCGGAAACCGGAACAGTCGTGGTCACCGGGACACTCCTCGCACGCGGCGGACAAGGGTCGGGGGCAGGAAACGGATCACGTGCACTGCCACAACTGGCCGGGCGAGTACGTCCCCTTGTCGGCGTTGGTCGTGCGGATGTACAGGTCGCTCACCCACCCCTGCTTGCCTTCCCACGTCACCCGGTCCCAGATCGCGCTCGCGGTGCTCTCGCCCTGGCGGGTCACGCGCTCACCGGTGACCTGGCAGTGCACGGTGATGTTCCCGGTGTAGCCCGCCGGGATCTCGCCGGCCCGGCCACCGGTCTGCGTGGTCGGCTCGTTGCGCACGCCGACGGGGACGCCGTTGGGGATGTTGGGGCCGACTTTGAGCGTCCTGGCCGGCGGCGTCAGATCGAGCGTGCCCCGTCCCGCCGTGCTCCGCCCGGCCTCGCTCACCGCGGTCACCGTGGCCTGGTACCTGCGGCTGTTCTCCAACCCGGTCAGCGTGTGCGAAAGCCCCTCGATCCGCTGTGACTTGCCGTCGACCTCAAGGGTGTACCAGACCTCGGACGCCCCGTTCTTCGGCGCGGCGCGCCAGGTGACCTTGCCGCCGTGGCCGCCCTCCGACGGTGTGGCCTGCACCTTGCCCACCGAGCCCGGGACGGTGCACGGGCGAACCGGCGTGGACGCCGGCGACGTCGCCGTACGGCCGTCCGCGTAGTGCGCGACGACCTTGAAGCCGTACTCCTCGGTGCAGGAGCCGCCGCTGACGGTGAACTGGAACGGGCCGTCGGCGTCCACGGCCGCAGGGCTCGCGGTCTGTCCGCCGGCCAGGCCGCTGACGGTGTACCGGGTCGGGCGCGCGCCCGCCGACGGAGCGAAGGTGATGACGATCCGTCCTGGCCCGGAGGTCGCCTCGGGCTGGCCGGGCGGTGTGACGGGCTCGGGAGGCGGCGTCGGCGAAGGCGGCGCGGCACTCGTCGTCGGCGGGCGCGTCGCGGGGGCCGAAGTGGTCGGGGCCGTCGTCGCGGGGGCCGATGTCGTCGGCGCGGCCGTCGTCGGCTGCGCTTCGCCGGTCTCCTCGGGCACGGTCGTCACCGGCGGAGGCACCGGTACGGCCGGTCCCGTGGGCACCGGCGGCCCGTCGGGCACCGTCGGCTCGCCGGGCCCGGCCGGCTGCGACGCGGGCGGCCGGCTCGGCGACGAGGTCACCGTGGGTCGTGCGGGTGCCGACTGCGCGGACGGGCGCACGGTCGCGGGAGGCTCCGGCCGCGAGGGCGTCGCGCGGTCGTCCCGGTCGTTCCCGGCACCGCCACTGCCCCCTCCGCCACTGCTGCCGCTGCTGCCGCTGCTGCCACCCGAACTTTCGGTGTCCCCCTGGTCGTTGCCGCGCCCCCCGGCAGGATCGCCGGGAACCTGTTGCGGTGCCTGCGAAGCCTCGGCGTCGGTGCCTTCAGGGGCTTCGGACGCGTACTTCCCGACCGGGTGCGCGGCTCCTGACGTGTCGACGACCATCGCGGCCGAGCTGTCTTGGTCGTTGACCCACAACATGCCGTCGCGGACGAAGGACTCCAGCGGTCCCGGCTGCCCGGTGACCTTGATCTGCGGGTCGAACTGCGCCTTGGCGGTGTCGTACACCAACAGGTTGCCGTGTGCGCGGTCGGGGATGTAGACCTTGGCGCCCAGAACCTGCGGCGGCGCGAACGACTCGGCGGGGGCGCCGATTCCGAGCGGCACGGCGGTCACCGAGCCGAGGTCGAGGTCGACGAGCACGAGGGTCCCGGTGTCGCCCGCGAGTACCGGGACGAGGGACCCGGGCGTGGTCTCCGGCGTCAACACCCTTGCGGGGTCGGCGTTTCCAAGTGCGTCCGGGAGGCGTACGGTCAGCGTCGGCCCACCGGCCTCGACGACGGTGACGGTCTTGGCGCGCGGGTCGGTCACCACCGGACGGTCGCCGGCCAGCGTGAGCCGCAGCGGTCCGCCCGGTTCGGCGACGCGCACCGGAACACCGGGCACCGCGCCGCGCACGGGCACGATCTGCCCCTTGCCCGGCAGCGGAACCCACAGCGTCGCCCGCGAGTCGGCCTGGGCCCGGCCCAGCGGCTTGTCCCCCAGGTCGACGGCCGGGGCGAGCGGCGTGAGGTCGACGGGGTCGATCGGGCGGACTGTGCCCTGCGCCTCGTCCACGAGCCAGGCGCTGCCGCCGCCGGTGACGAGCCGCAGGCCCGGCAGTCCGTAGTCGTAGCGGTACGGGACGGACAGCTCCGCGGGGTCGATGCGCGAGACCACGCCGGTCTCCTGGTCGACGACGAGCACGGTCGAGTCGTCCTCGGCCACCTGGACGGGGTGTCCCTGCGTACCGGGCAGCGCGACGCGGCCGTCGGTGCGGCCGGTCGGCCCGTTGACGTGCGAGGCACTGCCGTCACCGGAGTTCGGCAGCCACGCGCCCAGGTCGCCGAGTTTGGGGATCGCGTCGGCCGCGCCGATGCCGACGACCACGGACGCCGCGATGAGCCCGCCGACCGCCGCCAGAGCGACCGACCCGGTGACCCGGTCGCGG
>NZ_JBPKBI010000009.1:205466-208476 GCF_051388935.1 Yinghuangia sp. YIM S10712 | reverse complement strand
GGTCGCGGCGGCGGCGCAACCGCCGCAGCCAACCGCTTGACGCCTCGGCCTTGTTCACCTTGTGGCCGGTCGAACCGCCGCCCGGGCCGCAGCTCCCGGCACCCGACACGCGCTCGTCTCCGTTGTCGCCCAGGTGGTGCGGCCGAAGGCCGGTTCCCTGTCCGTCCATGTTTTCGAACGTTACCGAGGCGTATCGGGTCCGCGAGGATTTGGAGAAATCGGTCGCGGAGGCTTCCACGACGTGCCTTCCGGCGTTCACCGTGCCGTCACCGGCCCCCGCGCTCCCCGCACGCGGATATCCGATCAACCATGAAATACGGGGACTTGGTGTCCGTTTTGCGTCCCGCGCGCTTCGCCAAGCGGATTGTGCGGCCCTGCGGCTTCCACAAACAGCCGCCCACGCCCCGCCCGGACCCGCGGACACGCTGCGGACCCACCGGTGCGACATTCGGGCCCAACATCGGCAGAATGCCCGAGTACCCCAGTGTGAAGGTGGTTCAGGTCCGTGGTGACGTCCACACCCTCTGTCAACAAGAGGATCGCCGATGAGCTCGGCGTACGCGAAGGACAGGTGCAGGCCGCCGTCGAACTGCTCGACGGCGGGGCGACCGTGCCGTTCATCGCCCGGTACCGCAAGGAGGTGACCGGCACCCTCGACGACACGCAACTGCGCACCCTCGAAGAGCGCCTGCGCTACCTGCGGGAACTGGAGGAGCGCCGAACGGCGATCCTGGAGTCGGTCGAGGCGCAGGGCAAGCTCGACGACGCGTTGCGCGAGCAGATCATGGCCGCCGACTCCAAGGCGCGTCTGGAGGACATCTACCTTCCCTACAAGCCCAAGCGGCGCACCAAGGCGCAGATCGCCCGCGAGGCCGGGCTGGAGCCGCTGGCCGACCTGCTGTTGGCCGACCCGGACCACGAACCCCAGGCCGCGGCAGCGGGCTTCGTCGACGCCGACAAGGGCGTCGCGGACGCGGCCGCGGCTCTCGAAGGCGCCCGTTCGATCCTGGTCGAGCGGTTCTCCGAGGACGCCGACCTCGTCGGCGAGCTGCGCGAGCGCATGTGGTCGCGCGGGCGCCTGGTCGCCAAGGTGCGTGAGGGACGCGAGGAGGCGGGCGCGAAGTTCTCCGACTACTTCGACTTCGCCGAGCCGTTCACGCGGCTCCCCTCGCACCGGATCCTGGCGATGTTCCGCGGCGAGAAGGAGGACGTGCTCGCGCTCTCCCTCGAACCCGACGCGGAGCCGGACACCGCGTCGGCGGACACCCCGGCCGGTCCGACCGACTACGAGCGGTCCATCGCCCACCGGTTCGGCATCGCCGACCGCGGACGCCCGGCGGACCGCTGGCTGGCCGACACCGTGCGGTGGGCGTGGCGTACGCGGTTCCTCGTCCACCTCGGCATCGACCTGCGCGGACGCCTGCGCCAGGCCGCGGAGGACGAGGCGGTGCGCGTGTTCGCCGCCAACCTGCGCGACCTGCTGCTGGCCGCACCGGCGGGAGCGCGGACGACGATGGGCCTCGACCCGGGCCTGCGCACCGGCGTCAAGGTCGCGGTGGCGGACGCGACGGGCAAGGTTGTGGCGACCGACACGATCTACCCGCACGAGCCACGCCGCAAATGGGACGAGTCGATCGACGCCCTCGCCCGGCTGGCCAAGGAGCACGGTGTCGAGCTGATCGCCATCGGCAACGGCACAGCGTCCCGCGAAACCGACAAGCTCGCGGGCGACCTGATCAAGCGTCACCCCGACCTGCCGCTCACCAAGGTCGTGGTCTCCGAGGCCGGCGCCTCGGTGTACTCGGCGTCCGCGTACGCCGCCCAGGAGCTGCCCGGTCTGGACGTGTCGCTGCGCGGCGCGGTGTCGATCGCCCGGCGGCTCCAGGACCCGCTCGCCGAACTCGTCAAGATCGACCCGAAGTCGATCGGGGTCGGCCAGTACCAGCACGACCTGTCCGAAGTGCAGTTGTCCCGCTCGCTGGACGCCGTCGTGGAGGACTGCGTCAACGCCGTCGGCGTCGACGTCAACACGGCGTCGGTGCCGCTGCTGACCCGGGTGTCGGGCATCGGCGGCGGCCTCGCCGAGAACATCGTCCTGCACCGCGACACCCACGGGCCGTTCAAGAACCGCAAGGAACTGAAGGACGTGTCCCGGCTGGGGCCCAAGGCGTTCGAGCAGTGCGCGGGCTTCCTTCGGATCCCCGGAGGGGACGATCCGCTTGACTCCTCAAGCGTCCACCCCGAGGCGTACCCGGTCGTGCGGCGCATCGTGACGGCCGTCGGCGGTGACGTGAAGGCGGTGTTCGGCAAGGAGGCGGTGCTGCGCTCGCTGAACCCGAAGGACTTCGTGGACGAGAAGTTCGGCCTCCCGACGGTGACCGACATCTTCGCCGAACTGGAGAAGCCGGGCCGCGACCCGCGTCCGGCGTTCAAGACCGCGGCGTTCAAGGAAGGCGTCGAGCAACTGACCGACCTGAAGCCGGGGATGCTGCTGGAGGGCGTGGTCACCAACGTCGCCGCGTTCGGCGCGTTCGTCGACGTCGGCGTCCACCAGGACGGCCTGGTGCACGTGTCGGCGATGTCGGACCAGTTCGTCAAGGACCCGCGCGACGTCGCCAAGCCGGGCGACATCGTGCGCGTCAAGGTCCTGGACGTCGACATCCCGCGCAAGCGCATCTCGCTGACGATGCGCCTGGAGGACGAGGCGAAGTCCGGTGCCGGAGGCGGGCGTACGGCACCCGGCCCGCGTCGGCCGCAGAACGAGCGCCGCGGCCCGCGCGACGGAGGGCAGCGCGAAGGCGGCCGGCGCGACGGAGCCCGGCGCGGCGGTCGCCCGGGGCAGGGCGGCCAACCCCGGCAGGGCGGCGGCAACCGCGGCAACGCCCCGATCGGCAACGGCGCCCTCGCGGACGCACTGCGCCGCGCAGGACTGGTGGAAGGCGACGGCGGCCCGGCCCGGGGACGGCGCTGAGAATCCCGACACGGCTCCGAGGGACAGAACATGCCGCGG
>NZ_JBPKBI010000009.1:180450-205320 GCF_051388935.1 Yinghuangia sp. YIM S10712 | reverse complement strand
GGGGCGGGCCGGTGCCCGCCCCGCCGCGTTTCGTTCAGCGGAACTCCACCACCGTGGTGGGGTGTCCGGTCGCCGAGGTGTGCGCGCGCCCGGCGACGGCCGCCGCGTGCGCTGTGCGGTACCGCTGACGGTCTCGTCCCCGATTGGCAGAACAGGACGAATGCTGGCACTTCCAGCCCCAGGTACTCACGCGGGCACCTCCGTGTGCGTCGAACGGTGTACCTCGCCCTCGTACGGACCACAAGACGGACGAGGAGGAGGCAACACGCTCAACCCGCACGGGAGTCCCAAGGTGGCGGTCCGCGGCGACATCGGGATGGAACGCACACCGAATCAAGACCGAACCGAGAAGTTTGCGACCGATCCGTGGCGAACCGCGGCCGGGACATCGCTCTTTGCGTACGCGTGATTACTCTAAGCGCTCTTACGAAAGCGCACTTCGCCCGCGTGTCCGCACGTGGTGAAGCCCGGGGGCCTATCCCGCCCCCGGGCCCCGGCTTGCCACCCAGATGCTGTTCCCGACACGTTCACGGGTACGGGTCATGCTGAAGTCGTCGTGTCTTCCCTTTGGACCATCCCCGCACGAGAGAGCGGGGAACGGGAGTCGAACCCGCATCCGACGATGATCGCCCGTACCCGGTGGACCCGGGAACCGGTGGCGCATACTCAAGCTGCGGCAAGACGTTGAAGTTGACCGCGGCTGCCTCTACCACTTGGGCCACCCCGGCGAGTGTGCCGGGGGAGGGACTCGAACCCCCACCGGACCGCGTTTCACGACGAGTCTCAGATTGAGTTTCTGCGCCGGCCTGCCCACATCGGGGCGGCCGGCATCCTTCCGGCCCGCGCCGGAAGGAGATTCGGAGACTACCCGAGCAGGTAGTCGAACACCACGGCGCCCACGGTGCGGTCGGTCACCTCGGCGCTGTTGGCCTCTTCCCGCGCGAACTTCACCGCGTTCTGCAACTTCTCGATGCGGTCGAGGAGTTCGTTGATGCGCCGGGCCGGCAGCGCGCCCGAGAACTTCACGGTCGTCCAATAACCGACCGCGACGTCCTCGAAGTACATCTCGACCTGCGCCGGGTGCTCGGCGGTCGCCTCGGCCTTGACGTGGTTGCGCGGCACCTTCTTCGTCCGCACGGTCCGCACCGGCTCGGTCCGCCAGGCGTCCGTCGACGGGTCCTGCGTCCACGACTCGGCGCTGTCGAGCACCGGCAGCTTGCGCACGAACGCGTGCAGGTCGACCAACTGTTTCTCCAGGAACAGGAGATACGTCACCGGCACGTCGCGCAGCAGCGGCGTCCCCGCCACGACGACGTCCGCCCGCGCGTCGCAGTTGGCCCAGTCCTTGGTCGCCGTCACGTCGAACAGCCTCGTCAGCGTCGCCGCGGTCGTACGCAGCACGTCCTCGGCCTTGACCTGCACCCGCGTGCTCTCGGGCGGCAGTTGCTCGCCGTCCTCGTCCTTGGGCTGGTAGGTCCGGGAGATGCCGGACAGCAGGGTCGGCTTCTGGAGGTCCTGGCCGGCCGCGGTCAGTTCCTGCGCCGACTTGGACTTGACGCCCTTCTCCACCGCGATGATCTGATTCAGCTTCGTCACACCGCAACCCTAGGGGCGTGGCGACAATCCGACCTACCTATTTTCGTCCGGCCGTCATCCACAGGGGTCATGCCACCGCGGAGCGGGCCGTGGCCAGCAACTCGGGCAGGGTTCCGGCGAAATCGGCGAACAGACGGACGGCGACGGCCCACGCCTCGACGTCGTCGCCCAGCAGCTCGGCGGTCAACGCCCGCGCCTCCGCGCACGGTTCGTCGGTGACGTCCTCCCACGGAACGCGCGGATCGTGCGCCACCAGCGAGAGCCACGCCGACGGCCGCGTCACGTGCCGCAGCATCTCCTCCGGCGTCAGAACGCCCTCGCGCAGAAGCCATTGGCGCCAGTCCGCTTCGTACGGCGTCCCGTGCTCGTCGAGCCCCGCGTATGCGGCCACCGCGGCCAGGCCGAACTCGCGCGGGCAGCCGGGCTGTCGGACCAGCAGCGCGATCATCCCGGCCGGCAGCCGTCCGTCCCGTGCCGCCTCGGCCAGTTCGGGCCACGGCAACGGCATGCCCTCCTGCAGGCCGCGGCGCAGCAGTTCCTCGGGGTCGGCCGCCTTCTTCGCGAGGTACGCCACCACCCTGTCCGGGGCGTCCTCGGCGGCCAACCTCGCACGCAGGCGGTCCAGGCCGTCCGGGGCGTCGAGCAGCGCGGACACGGTCTTCACCGTCCGCGCGGTCAGCCGCCGGGGGTCCAGCAACGGGCGTACGGCGCCGGGTCCGTGGTGTTCCCAGACGGCGGTGAGCAGGCGCAGCCGGCCGCCTTCCGTGCCGAGCCGCAACCGCGACACGATGACCTCCGCGACACCCGGATCCCCGCCCGACAGCCCCGCGGTCACCCGCGCCCGGTAATGCCCGAGGTTGATCTCCCGCAACACGTCGAGGACTTCGTCGCCGACCCGCCGACGACCGCCGGCCCGAAGGACGCCCGACAATATGCGCACCCGCTCGTCGTCGCCGAGCCGCGCGTGGGCGAACAGCATCGCGTCCACCGCCGGTTCGTCGTGGTCCAGCAGCCACTGCACTTCGGCGTCGGTCAGCCGGTAGGAAGCGGCGTACGCGGCCAGGGCCGCCGTACCGTGCGCCGCCACGACCGCGTCCCGCACGGCGTCCGAAACGGTGTGGAAGACCAGCAGGTGCTGTGCCGCACGGACGTCCAGGCAAGGCGCCAGCGCAATCGCCACAGCGTCCGGCATGGCGCACACCAGGCGGAGGAAGACCGCGCGGGTGTTCTCCGGCTCGGTCGCGGGGAACACCGCGTCCAGCGGGCGCGGCCACCTTTCGGTCGGCTTCGCCGCGCACACATCGCGGACGAGTTCCCTGGCGGTCCCCTGGAAACGGGGCAGCCGGGCGTACAGCGTGAGCCACCTCCCGGGATCGTCGCCGAGAGGCGCGAACAGTTCCCCGAGCGCGTCCGCGACGGACGGCGTGTCCGGCAGCGAGGCAAGCACGCGGGAAGCCGGCCTCACCTCCGCGAAGACAAGGTCGGTGGTCACCGACCCCTGCGCGAGCCCGCGCTCCAGACCCTGCGCGAACGCGCGCGGCCACCGGTCGAGCACCCGGTCGTCGAGCATGTCCGAGGTGATGCGCGCCGCGCTCGCGGTCACCGAGGACGGATCCTCGCGGAACGCGGCCTTCACCAGGTCGGCCGGGCAGTCGTCCCAACCGGTGAGCCAGGCGAGGCCGATGTCGGAGAAGGGTGCCCGCTCGTGCTCCGTGCGTATCAGCTCCCAGTCCAGCGGCGGCTTCGGAGCATCAACGGGCGGAAGGCGCCGAGCCACCCGCAATTGCACGAACGCCCGTACCGCCTCCGGGTCCATCCACTCCTCGGGAGGCCGCCGGTCCGCGAGGTGGGCCGACGGCGACGGCGCGTCGGCGGCCTGAAGCAGCATCGCGGCCAACCCCGGGTGGCCGAGATCCTCCTTGGCCAAGGCACGCAGATCCGAGGGCGTCCCGCGGTCGGCCACCGCGACGCACAGGTCGACGGCGACCGCGAAGGGGACCTTCGCGCACGAGTCGGCGGCGGCCGTGTACACAAGGGCCGCGAACGGCGACGTCGCGGCGGCGACCGGGTCCGCGTGCAGTGCGCGGCGCATCTGCTCGACGAGCCCGTCGCCGGCGTACCAGCCGTCGTCCAGTTGGTCGGCGATGTTCGCGAGCACCGCGTCGACAACGGCGGGATCGAGGTCGTTCCGCCGCCGGTAGAGGTCCGCGGCGGTCGCCGGATCGCCCAGGCGCGCGGCCCGGAGCAGCAGGTCCGTGGCGTGCTTCCCGCGCGGCCCCCCGGTGAAGTAGCCGACGACGTCGAACTCGCCGTCCGCGAGGATCCTCGCCACCGTGTCGGGGCGAAGTTCGGCGTACTCGGCAAGCGTCCGCACGACCTCGGCGGGGAACCGCCGCACCAGGGCGGCGGCCACATCCGGCCAGGCGAGGCGCAGGGCGGTGGCAAGTTCAAGCACGGCGGACATCCTCGGCGTGTGTCACTGCGGAACGGAACCGACCCGATCTTGACACAGCGTCAGGACACCCGGTTCCGGGAGTCTTCGGACTCCCGGTGCGCCTGCGCCCGCTTCCTCTTGCGGCGGGCGGACACCACCCGCCGCACGATCTCGACCAGCACCGTGATGATCCCGGCGGCGATCAGGCCCGCGAGAATGCCCTTGAGGGGTTCCTCCTTGAACGCCGCGCCGCCCCAATACCCGAGCATGGTCGAGTACGTGGCCCACAACAGGCCGCCCATCGCGGTGAACCGCCGGAACTTCGGCCACGGGTACCGGACCAGACCCGCGGTCACCGAGACCGCCGTACGCCCGCCCGGCACGAAGCGCCCGACGATGATCATCACCCCGCCCCAGTCGGCCAGCCACCTCTCAGCCTGCGCCCGAGCCTTCCTGCCGCGCTCGCCGGACAGCAGCCGCCGGGTGGCGAACGGCTCGGCCCACCGCCCGATCGCGTACGCCGTGTTGTCCCCCGCGAACGCCCCGAGGGCGCCCAGCGCGATCAACAGGAACAGGTTCGGCGTTCCGTCCACCGTCGCGAAGACGCCGCAGGTGATGAGGGCCGTCTCGCTCGGCACGATCGGGACCAGCACGTCGAGGAAAGCCATCACGCTGACCAGCAGATACGACCACGCGGAGTCCGCGAACTTCAGGAGCGGGTCGAACCAGGATTCCACGACGGCTGCCTCCCACGGACCGGTCGGACGGATCCCCCGCTGCTACCCGTGAACCCGCACGTTGAGGCATGGAACCCACGCCACGGCAGCCGGCCCGCACGGAGTCTCAGTCCGGGCGGCGCGTCGTGGGGGTCCGGGGGGCCGGCGGATCGGCGGTGTGCGGGATGCTGGGGGCCGACGATGTCGCAGGCCCCGAATTGCCCTCCAGCCAGCGAGGCGACTGCAGCGCGGGGCCGCCGCCGGAAGACGACGGCGCGTCCCGCCCGTGTGCGGAGACGCCGGACGTGACCCCGCCCGCGACGGAGGAACCGGACGACGGCGCGCCGGTCGACGCAGTCGCCGTCGCCGTACCGCCGCTCGTCGCACGGCCGGCGTGCACACCCATGCCCGCCTTGACGTACGACGCGGTGCCCCCGGTCAGGGCGGACTTCGTGCCGGCCGTCATCTCCATGCGACCCGCGCGGAGCGACGCGACATCGTCGCCGAGGGCGGGAATGAACCGGTAGACCATGACGGACGCGAAGATGGCCAGGAACATGATCGCCAACCCGGTCAGCACCGCGGCGAGCTTGTCGTCGGATTCGGCACCGCTGGACGCCGCCATCGCCAGGCCCAGGACGATCACGATGATCGGCTTCGCCAGAAGTATCGCGACCATCATCCCGGCCCAGCGGCGCACGTGGCCCCACAGGTCGCGGTTGACGATGCCGGCGTAGACCACCGTGCCGAGGATGGCGCCCACGTACAACAGCGCGGCCCGGACCAGGAGTTCGATCCACAGGATCATCGCGGCGAGGATCGCGAACATCGACACGAAGATCAGCGTCACCGGCCCCCCGCCCAGGCTCTGCGGGTCCAGTCCCTCCGAGAACCCCGCGAGGAACTGGTCGGTGTCCTGCTTCGTTCCGCTGGCGATCGCCGCGGTGATCGAGTCCACGACGGACACGGACAAGTGCAGCACAGCGGGCGTGAACGCCGACGCCATGACGGCCAGCCACAAGTAGCCCACCGCCTCACCGAGCGCCGTGCCCAAGGGCACCCCGCGCACCGCCCGCTTGGTGACGGCGACCATCCACACGATCAGGGTGAGGAACGCGGACGCCGCGAAGACCACCGCGTACTGCTTGATGAAGCCGGGGTTGGTGAAGTCGACGCTGGTGGTGGCGTTGATGGCGACGGCGAGCTTGGTGATGAACCACACGGCCGCCTCGGCGGTCGCCTGAGCGATGGCGCCGAGGGGGTCGGTCGCGAAGTTGAGGGGACCGGTGCCGCCACCTGAGAGGCATTCCTCCTTGGCCGGGCTGGGCAACGCGTCGCATGAGGAACCGCCCCCCGTGCCACCGCTCCCCGAAGGCGTCGGAGTCGGTGTCGCGCTGCCGCCCGGTGTCGGCGATGTCGGAGGAGTCGTGGGCGGAGGAGTAGGCCCCGGCGCGGCCGGGGCGCGTACCCGGCTGAGCGGCTCCGCGGCGGGGTTGGCGGCCCCGGGAGCGGCCGCGGGGGACGCGAAGGCCTGCCCGCAGCCGAGCACGAGTGCCGCGACCGCGCCCAGCAGCACCAGCAGGGCCCGGACCGACGCACCCCGACGCGCCACCGCCTTCACCGCCGTGCGCCGCTGTGGCACAACGGCCCGAAGGATTCGGGCGTCCGGACTTACGGTCATGCGAACTCCTGCGTGGGTGTGGTGCCTGGTGGTCGTGGCGGGCAGTGCCCCGGCACAAGTCCGACTATGCCGGTGCGGTGGACGGTAGCGGCGGTGCGTGGTCGTCAGGAACGGGCAGCGGTACGGCAGTTGGCGCAGTGCGTGCCGTGTCTACGGCGTCCCGCCGGGTGCGGGCGTCGCGGCCGGCGGTCCGGTCGCATCCGTGCCCGGCGTCCCTGGTGACGGATCCTTCCTCGGCGAACTCCCTTCGGGGTTCAGTGCGTACAAGGTCGGTGCGGTCGAGTCCCTGGTGTCGAGGATGAGGATGAGGTCCCCGGTGGGCCCGCCCCACGGGAGGGGCACACCTTGGCCGAGGGGGATGGCCGGTCGGGTCGGGTCGGTGGCGTCGATGGCCAGTGCGGTCCGCGGGTCGTCGGTGTTGTGTCCGTACAGGAGGTTGCCCCAACCAATCACCGGACCGAACCCCGAACGAACATGAGCTTTCCGAGCGTCAAGATCGAACACCAGTGCACCGAGCGCCGCGACGTGTCCGTCGGCGCCCCACACCCATGCGGTTTTCTCCATCTGTTCGCGTGGCACGTCGGTGCTGATCTGCGGTTGTCCGGTCGCCGCGTCGTGCAGGACCGCGGTGACCGCGGCGTCGTTCGGCCCGGTCCACAGCACCGCGACCGTGTTGTGGCCCGCCGCAGCCATCCGGACGACCGCCGCATCCCGACGCGGCGGTACGGGCCGAACCTCGACCGCGTCCTGCCCGGGCCGGACGTTCCACCACCGCCCGGCCGGGTCCACCGCGATCACGGTCTCCCCGTCCGCTCCCATCGCCGTGGCGCCGGGCGGCATGCGGACCTCGCTCATGCGGCCGTCGCGGATGACGAAAACCTGCGGGTCGGCGACCACGAGCGGCGAACGTCCCCCATGGACCACGGTCGCCGACGCGGGCACGTCCAGCGTCGTGGGTTCCGCCGAGCCGTCGGCCGGTGCGTACACGAGGCGGTCCCCGCAGTGCGCGAGCACGGACGCGACGCCGTCCACATCGGTGACCTTGATGCCGCGGTACTCCCCCGGCGGCAGCGCGAACGTGCGGAGGACACGACCGGTCGCGGGGTCGAGCAGCGCGACCTTGCGCTCCGGGGTGACGACCGCCACGGCCTCGGTGGTCGCCGCGATGGGGGCGGCCCCTTCGGCCGGTGCGGTGACCCGCACGGTCCACGCGGCGGTGCGCGACCACCCCTCGGGCGCCGCGGCGGGGAAGACCGCCTCACCGCCCCGGGCGGCGCTGCGGGGCGGGTCCGTCGGGGGCGGCGAATCGTTGTCGTCGTCGCCGCGGTTCACCAAGGCGAGCACGATGAACGCCCCCACCAACACGGCGAAGACCACCGTCGCGACGACGAGGCGCCGGAACAGCGGCGGACGACGCAACTGCCCGTCCCACGGATCCTCGTCGCCGCGCCTGCCGCCGAACCGGCCGCTTCCCGGGCTCTCCCGGACGGTGGTTTCGCCGTCCTCGCCTGCCCGCCACGGGGTGACGGACAGGCGGGGTTCGTCCTGCTCGGCGTACGCGGCGGCCGGGAACGGGTCCGGTTCCGTGTCGGGGTCCGATTCCGTGTCGGGGTCGGGCACTGCGGCGGTGTCCCAGCGGAACGCGGTCTGCGGTTCCGGTCCGGCGGGCGGCTCCGGCGGAATCGGGGGCACCTGCCGACCGACCTCCGGACCGCTCCTGGGCGGGGGCGGCGCAAACTGCCCCCACGGCTCCCCGACCGGCGGGGGCAGGGCGTCGTCGGCCGACGCGGTGCCAGGGCACGACGGGGCCGGTGGTGTCGGTGACGCCACCCCGAACAGCCCGGTAGCAGACGGCGGTTCACCCGGTAGGTCGTCGACGGCCGACGGGGTCGTCGCCGCCGCTCCGCCGAACGACGTGCCCGGCGCGTCGGATCCCGGCGCGTGCGCAGGCGCGGTCCACGGGGGGCGCGCGACGTCCGCGGGCGGCGGCAACACCCGGAACGGTTCCGGCTCCGGGGCCGGGCGCGGGGGGCGCGCGATGACGGGCGGCTGCGGGGGCACGCGAGTCGGCTCCGGCGGCGGCTGGACGGCCGGGGCCGGACTCGCCCAGGGGGGAGGCCCGGCCGATGGCTCCTCGGGCGCCACGCGGACGCGTGCGCCCTCGTCCGCGACCGCGCCGCCACCGGTCACACCCCGATCTGCCGCCGATGCCGGGCCGTCGGCCGGGGCGTCCGCCGCACGCCCCGCCTCGCCGGCCTTGCCGGTCCCGTCGCCGCCATCGGCTTCGTCATCCAACAGCCAAGCCGGGGTCGGAATTTCGTCCACCGGTCCGCCCTGGGGCCATACACCGGACCGCGCGTCCGCACCCGCCGCACCCGCCGCGCCGGTCTCCGCCGGCGGCTCGCCGTTCCCGTCACGGCCCCGCGTTCCGCCGGCCATGCCGCCGTCCCCTTCCCCGTCCTGCCGGCCGTTCATCCGGCGTCACAACCCCGACGCCGCTCACGACGGACTCACCCGCATGTCCGACACCCGCCACGGTTCCGACGCCGTCGCCCGCTCCAGGACGACGTACGCCACCTCAGTGATCGGATCGCCACGCCAACCGTCGCGGCCCACAGGTGTGTACGTCACCAGCCACTGCCGGAAAGCCGACGTCGCCGTATCCGAAGGGGCCGCCTCGGTCCCCGGCCGCAACGTCGTCTCGGTGTACGCCCGGTGCTCGCGCCACGTCGCCCACAGCAGCCCCGGGGCGGACCGGCTCAGGTGCTCGCGCTGCGTCGCGGCGTACTTCCCCGTCATCCAGGGCGCCGCACGCAACACAGCGTCCTGCGTCGTGGTGTCGGTCGTCGTGTCGTACGTGTACATCACCGTCAGCGCCGCGCGCGACACCTGCCCCGCGTCCTTCTGCGACGCCGTGTCCAGACTCGGCAGCGGCAGTGTCGGCGTTGCGGTGCCGCGGGGAAGGGGTTCCGCAGGCGGCATGGAGGCGGGCGCGGAGAACGACGTGCCCGCGCTCGCCGTGTCGGGCGTGTCGTTGCCCGCGTTGGAGGAGTCGACCGGTGAACCGATCAGCCCGCAGCCGCCGAACATCGCGGCGATCACGATCAGCGCGATGAACCCCACCAACGCCACGGTGCCGCGCAGCCCTTGGGCCCGCATCTGCGGACCGCTCCCGCTCATCCGTACCTCCGGACCGACCAGTTCGCATCGGCGTATTCGGACAGCGGCGAGACCTTGATCACGTCTCCGGTCCTGGGGGCGTGCACCATCTGCTGGTTGCCGATGTAGATGCCGATGTGGCTGAAGTCGCCGTTGCGCTTGGGGTCGAAGCCGATGATGTCGCCCGGCTGCATCTGCGCGAAATCGCTGGGGATGGCCTGCCCCACCGTCACCTGCGCCTGTGACACGCGCGGCGGGGTGATCTTGCCGCCCGACGCCTGGTAGACCGCGTACAACACCAGCCCCGAGCAATCGAATCCGATGATGCCTCTGCCTTGGGCAAAACCCTCCGTTGGGCCGTCGACGCTGCCGCCGCCCCACGAGTACGGCAGGCCCCGCTGGTTCATGGCGAACGTCACGACCGCGGCTCCGAACGGGGTACCGGCCGCGACCGCGGGGGTGATGACCTGGTACTTGTCCATGAGCTTGCGGATGTTGCGCACATAGTTCTGGGTTTCGTTGTACGGCGGGACACCGCCGTACTTCTCCACCGCACCCGGCCCGGCGTTGTACGCGGCCAGCGTCAGGTCCTGGATGTCTCCCCGGGCACGCCCGGCATCGAGCAGGACGCGCATCTCGCCGGCCAGGTGGCAGTCGTAGCGCCCAGCGGACAGGATGGCGTCCACCCCGTTGGTGACCTCGGCCTTTCCGTCACCGTCACCGTCCGTCCCCCAGGTCGCCCATGTCGGATCGATGAACTGGGCAACTCCCTTGGCGTGCGCGTGGCTTTGTACGTCCGAGCGCCAGCCGGACTCCTGCTCCATCTGCGCGGCGAGCATCGTCGGCGTGACCTCCGGGCACAGCGCCCCCGCCCGCAGGATCACTTCGCGGTATTGGGCCGGAACGTTCCCCGACATGTACACGCCGTTGGCGGCCAGGCTCGCCGGCTGACCCGCCGGCAGTCCGCCCGCGAGTGCCGCGATCACCAACAGCCCTGCCACCAGCAGGAGAAACGGCAGTACCAGGAAGCCCGCGATCGCCTTGCCGGGTTTCACACCGCACCCGCGCAGTCCGGCGCGCGACCGCGCGCCCGGCGTACCGCAGACCAAGTCCCGTTCCCGCGCTGCCGGAACGCGTGCCGTGTCGCCCGATCGGCCGACCGGGGAACGTCGCCCCGGCGCCCGTCCTCGCCGCCACGCACGTCTCGCCAGCCTTGAACTCTCCCGCGCACGTGCCTACCTTCGCATGCGCGCGCGCTCACGCTGTGTGGGCATGCCGAACGAGCCCTGGTACCCGGCCGTCCGACGACCGTCGCCGCCTGCCGCATGGTGCCCCCGATCCCCCGGCGGTCCGGACTGGGCGGTGCCCGGCTCACCGATATGCGTCCCACCGATATCCGGTTCCGCCATCCTGCCCCGACGCCACCCCCGTGTGTCCAGCCGCACCCCGACTCCGCCGAAGTCGCGCATATGCGGGAGCGACTAGGGCATTGTCCCTTCTATCCGGCCAACTCGCAGGCGTTACCGTACGGTTGGAACCAGACCGCGTCGCCCGTCGTTGGTCCGGGCATACCGGGTGCATCGGGGCGTGCGGTAGGTTCCCGCTGCTGGCCGGAATCGCGTCACCGCGCGGGGGTGGGCATGACGGAATACACGGGGTACGGGACGTACCCGGCGAACCAGCCACACGAGACGGGGGAAGGTCTCCGAGGATTCGTCCTGTTGGTCGCCGGGGTGACCCAGAACCGGCGCAAGAACCGAGCGTTGGAGGATTCCGAGGCAGCGCTCGCCGGGTGGGTCGGGCTGCCGCCGCAGATCCTCATTCCCGGTGCGCCCGCCGACGTCGTCCAACTTCCCAACGGTTCGGGGCCGCAGACCGTACGCGGCTACCTCGAACGCGCGTCGGCCAGCCCCGGACCGGTCCTGGTGTGCCTCACCGGCCACCTGATGCCCGACCGCCGCGGCGAACTGCACGTCACCCTGCGCGCGTCGTCGCCGGGCAGCGTGCGCTACGACGGACTCCCCTGGGCGTGGCTCGTCGAGACGCTGCGGGCCCGCGATCCGCGGCAGACCCTGGTGATCGCCGACCTGACGGCCTCCGACCAACTGCGCGCAGAAGTCTCGGTGACTCCCGCCCGGCTCACCGAACGGCTCCCGCTGTGGGCGGTGTTGACCCGGCAGCCGTCACACGACGAGCGGGCCCACGCGTTCACGCGCGCGCTGACCGCCGCCGCGCGGCGCGGCTTCGCGGGCTGCCCTGCCCTGGTCGACGCGGCGACGCTGCATCCCGTGGTCGCCGCCGGCACGCAGCTCCCGGACGGGAGCGTGCAGATCGTGCCGCCTCCCGAGAGCGCACTGAAACTGGCCAATCCGCTGCCCGCAACAGCCGTGCCGCAGCAGGCCATTGCCGTGTACAACAGCGGCCTGCCGCCCGTTGCGCCCACATCGCCGCCGGTGTCCGCGGCTTCCCCACCGCAGGCGTTCGGCATATCCGGCCATGCCACGGGTCTGGAACCGGCCGCGCACACGGCTCCGAAGACCCCTCCGGTCCCGAAGCCCGCGCCGCTGTCCGAGGTGCGTGCCGACGAGGCCGAATTGGGCGCTCACGACTACCGGGAAGGCGTCGGAGAGCTCCGCGACGCGGTCGCCGCGGGTGACTTCGACCACGCCCTCGACCTGGCGCGCCGCATCACCCGCGAGATGGAGACACTCGACGGCCTCGGCCCCGAACACCCCGACACCCTCGACGCGTTGGAGACCTGGGCCTGGCTGACCGCACGCGCCGGGCTCACCGACGAGGCGGTGTCGCTGTACACCGAGACAGCGCAGCGCAGCGCCCGCATCCACGGTCCCGGGCACGCCGTGACCCGTGCCGCCGCCGACGCGGCCCACGCGCTGTGGCTCATGCTGCCGAACGTCGCGCGGGCCCGCGAACTGGGCCCGGCCGTCATGGCGTTGCGCAGCCTGGTCCTCGGTCAGGGAGCCTCCGCCCGCGAGCCTGCGGCGGCATATGCCGCCGCACTGTCGGCACCGCCCCAAGGCGTCGGTCTGCTCGCGGCCCCGGGCGGCCGACAGCAAACCGTGGACGATGCCGCACTTGACGCGCCGGCGCCGGTTGCGCCCGCCCCCGATGTGTCTCCCCCCGAGGTTCCGAGCCGCACTTCAGGAGTCGGCACGGCCCCTGCCGCTCCGACCGCCGTCCTGACCACGCCCATTCCCCCGGCCCCGCGCCCCGCCCCCGACCCGCCGGCCGAGTTCCCTCCCCCGGCCGACCCGCCGGTGTACGTCGTGCCTCCGCTCGACGAACCCGCTCACACGCCCCCCGCCCCACCGCAGTCGCCGTCGCCCGACCCGCGCGGCGCGGACGACGAACCCCTGCCTCCGCCGCCGGAGTTGCGCGAGGCCTTGGCCGAGGTCGCGGCAATCGCCGCGGCAGGACGCCATGAGGAGGCGCTGGGTGCCGCGGACGCCGTGATCGACGCCCTCGCGGAGGATCTGGGACGCGATCACCCGAACACATTGAACGTCCGGGAGATCCGCGCCTACCTGACCGCCGAGGCCGGCCGGTTGGCGGAGGCGGTGACCGCGTATCTCGACATCGCCGAAGTACGCCTGGCGGCACGCGGTCCGGACCATGCGGACACGATCTCCGCGGTCGACAACGCGCATGTGCTGTGGCTTCGCCTGGAGGACGACGACGCGCCGACGATCGCGACCGGCCGACGGCTGGTGGCGGTACGCGAGCACGTCCCCGGCCCGGGCCGCCGGGCTCTCGACGTGGCCAGGGCACGACTGGCCCGCCTGACGACCGCTCAACCGGCGGCCCCGGCACGCGAGGACACCGCGGGCGCCGCACCGGCACACCCTCCCGAGTCTCCGCAGCCCCCGGCCCCGGCCGCGCCGACCGGCGCCGCCCAACCCGACCCTGCGCCTGCGGGAAACGGCCCGACGGCACCAGTGTTCCCGCCGCCGCCGGCCGCGACAGCGCAGGCCGCCGAGACAGCACATGTCGACGCGACGCCGCAGGCCCAGGCGATGCCGCAAACCGAGGCGACACCGTCCCCGGAGCCACCGCCCGCTGATCCGGCGCCCGTGAACGGCCGTTCCCCCGCTGCCGGCCGGCCGACGTCCGCAGCGTCGACGACGTCGGGCGGCCCTGTCGCCGACGTCCCGCCCGACGAGGTCCGCGCGTACCTCAAGGCGATCAAGGCGGCGTCCGCAAGCGACAACCACGTGGCGGCGCTCACCCTCGCCGAGGAATTGGCGCGCGGTGTCGAGGCGCGTCACGGGCCGGCGCACCCGTACACCCTCAACGCCTACGAGGTCCGCGCGCATCTCACCGCCTCCGCCGGGCTGTTCGCGACGGCGGCACGGCAATACACGGCGCTCGCACACCGGTTGGCGGAGGCTGCCCACCCGGACGACCCGGGCGCGCGCTCCGCCGCGGATGCCGCGCAGGCCCTCTGGCTGCGGCTCGGGCGCACCGAGGCGGCCCGCAGCCTCGCGCCGGGGATCGTGGATCTGCGGCGCCGGGTACCGGGCCCGGACGACTCCGCACTCGCCGCCGCGTACGACCACCTCGGCGTGCTGACCGCCGGAGACCCGTGAGCGCCCGCCGGTTCACCGGGCACGGCAAAGTGCTCGGCCCCCGGTGAATCGTTCCTCCGGCAGGCCTCACCGGCGTTAGCACGAAGATCACTTGAGGCAACCGCAATGTCACGCAGTGTGGCGAACCCGCAGGGGAAATTCACTGGATCGGGTGAGCGCGAGTTCGCGCAGCGTGAACGTGCCTCCGTTGTCGGTCGCGGCGGGCATTCTGGAGCAAGAACGGCCACAACAGGCGGGAGACTCCCATGCCGGACACTTTGGTCGAGCGCTACCGATGGGCGGAGGTCGACGGCCTCGTCGCCCTCACCATCAGCGTCATCGCCGGTCGCTCCGAGGAGGAGGCCGTCGCCGCGTTCGGCGGCACCCGCGCCCCGCGCCGCATCATGACGTTCCGTCAGATAGGCGACCTGCTGGCCATCCCCGAAGCCGGCTCGTTCCACCCCATGCTGATCGTCCGCGCCGGCTCCTGCATCGTGACCATGGAGAACACCGGGTACCACGGCAGCATCCCGGAGATCGCGCGCCGCGCGTCGGCGGGCGGCGGGCGGTTCTTCAGCGCCTACTGGGACATGCACGGCGACCGCCAGGTCATGTACGCCGAAGACGGCCGCGTACGCGCGTTGTTCGATCCGGTCGGCGGCAACCGGACGCCTGCCGGGTCGACGGTGCCGCTGCCACGTTGGGCGGAGGGCGTCCGCCCGGAGCCGGCGGCCCCGGGCGCGTCCTGCCTCGCGTTGATGGAACACGCGATGCGCGTTCGCATCGACCGGAACTGGATGCGCCAACCATTGAGCGCGGTGATCCTCCCCGATCCGGCTACGATGTTCGACGACCCCGAGGCCGCCTGGCGGCCGTGAACCAATGGCCCGGTGAGGACGTGGTGGCGTGCAGGGGACCATCGACCACATCGTGATCTGGGTGGACGACCAACTGCGCGCGCTCGATTTCTACGAGCGCGTCGTGGGTTTCGAAGGCGTCCGCGCCGAGGAGTTCCGGGACGGCACGGCGCCCTTCCCCAGTGTGCGTGTGTCGCCGCATTCGCTCATCGACCTGATGGCCCGGGCCGACGCGTCGGCCGTGGACGAGAGTTTCCACACCGCGGGCGCGTCCGGCCACCGGGTCAACCACGTGTGCGTCGCGCTCGCCCGCTCCGACTTCGACGCGCTGCGCGGGCGCGTCGAAGCCGAAGGCGGCGACACGTCCGCCAGGCTGGAACACTCGTTCGGCGCCCAGGGTTTCGCGCCGCACACGTTCTACTTCCAGGACCCGGACGGCAACGTCATCGAGGCCCGCTACTACGACGAGGCCTGAACCACCCGCCCGTTCGGGTGGCCGGTTCCCGCGCGGACCGAGGCTGGGGCGCGATCCGATTCCGGAGTGTGTCGTCCCACCTCTCTTGTCGTGGCCGGCGGCCACACCCGTGGGCCCTCCCGGCAGGGCACAGGCCGCCCACAGCTCGGGCTGGGATCGGCTCGGGTGGGATGCCGGGCACGGCGGCACGGGTGTGCGACAACGCGAGGCGCGGTGCGGTTGCGGTGCCGGGCGTTGGGAGTGCGCCGGCTCCGGCGTGTGCTCCCGGCAAGGGTTTCGCCACGGCCTAAGGTCGGCCCATGGCGCAGCAAACCGGGCACGGCGACCAGCACAGGCCGGATCGCCTGGTCGCCCTCTCCGACGGAGTGTTCGCGATCGCCATGACGCTGCTGGTGCTCGACATCTCCGTGCCGCAGGGACTCGACTCCGCCGCGTACGGCGAGGAGCTCGGCGATCTGCCGCCCAAGCTCTACGCCTACGCGCTGAGTTTCCTCATCATCGGGATCTTCTGGCTCGACCACGGGCGCGTCCTGAGAGGTCTGCGGTCGGTCGACCGGCCGCTGGTCGCCGTCACGTTGCTCGGGCTCGGCCTCGTCGCACTGCTGCCGTTCCCGACCTCGCTGATCTCGGAGTACGCCGACGAGCCGGCGTCGGTCGCGTTCTACGCGGCGAACATCGCCGCGATGGACCTGACCCAGATCGGCATCCTGGTCGTGCGGGCCCGGCGGCCGTGGCTCAACGCCGATCCCATGCCGCCCGCGCTGGTCGGTGCGACGGTGGCCGATCTCGCGGCCAGTGTCGTGGTGTTCGCGGCGTCGATCCCCCTCGCGTGGTTGTGGGGTGCCAACGCCATGTTGGCGTGGCTCCTGCTCGTACCGCTCAAGACGATGACCGGCCGGCGCCGCTCCGCCGCCGTGCGCGAGGCGGAGGCGGACGCGGCGGACCCGGCCGAGCCCCGCTGACCGGCTACCTCGGCGGAACTACGGCGTTGCTCCCGGGAGCCGGTGCCTCGGCAGGCGCAGCGCCGGCGGACGCGGCCACGCCGGGCGCCGCCGCGGAACCCTCCGGCGGGGTCTTCGAAGGCGAGCCCGCAGGCCGCCCTTGCGCCAACCGGCCGAGGTAGGCGTTGTACGCGTCGAGTTCCGCGTCGCCGTCCCGGTCGGCCGCGCGGTCCTTGCGGCGGGCCAGGCGTTCCTCGGAGTTCATCCACTGCGAGAAGATCACCAGCAGCACGATCACCGTGGGCACCTCGCCGAACGCCCACGCGATGCCGCCGCCCATCTGCTGGTCGGCCAGGACGTCCGTGCCCCACGAGGCGGGCGGCGCCGCGAACGAGTCGACGATCAGCGACGACGACATCATGACGGCCACGCCGAAGAACGCGTGAAACGGCATCCCGGCGAAGAGCTCCAGCATCTTCATGACGTAACCGTGTTTGCGCGGCGCGGGATCGATGCCCATGATCGGCCAGAAGAACAGCAGCCCCACCGCGAGGAAGTGCACCGTCATCCAGCGGTGCCCCCACATGCTGCCCATCGCCAGGTCGAACAACGGCGTGAAGTAGAGCACGTACAGGCTGGCGATGAACAGCGGCAGCGTGACCGCGGGCGACGACATGACCGCGGCGAAGCGGCTGTGCAGCACGGTGAGCAGGATCTCGCGCGGGCCGCGGCCCGGCGTGCCGTCCTTGCGCTTGCCGGCCGGGCGCAGGGCCCTCAGGGCGAGGGTGATCGGGGCGCCGAGCAGCAGCAGGATGGGCGACAGCATGCTGAGAATCATGTGCTGGACCATGTGCACGCTGAACAGCGCGTTTCCGTAGACCGCGAGCCCGGTCGAGGTCGCGAGGAGAATCGACGCGACGCCGGCGAGCCAGGCGATGGTCCGGCCGATCGGCCACCGGTCGCCGCGTCGTTGCAGCTTCCGGACACCGGCCGCGTACGCGAGTACCGCGACAATCGAACCGGCCACGAACAGCGGCTCCGGATACCAGCCGAACATCCGCTTCAGGCTCGGCTCGCCGAGTCCGGACGCCATGTGCGCCATGCCGCTCAGCGCGTCGCCCGCGTGGGCGCCGTCGTGCAGGTCCTGCGTGTCGTCGCCGACCATCAGCGCGCCGAGGAAGAGCGCGATTCCGAAGGCCGCCAGCGCGACGGCCCGGAACGCGCCCGGGCCCGGTGTGCGAGGTGTTGGAGCCATGGCATCCACTGTGACGTACCGCGCGCGGCGTGCCGTCACCGGGTCGGGGCGAGGGGTGGTGGTCGTGACCGCATCGGTGGTATAGGGCGCGGCCGGTGCCTGCCGTGTGACGTCCACCCCATGTGCCGTTGTCGGGCTGCCCGGCACGGCAGGGGGCCGGTTTGCCGGACAGCCCGTCGGGGTCAGTGCGCGCCGACGCCGGTCAGCGCGCGCACCTCCAGTTCGTCGAAGGCGGTGTCGTCCTCGGGGGTGCGCCGCCGACCGGTCAGCAGCGTCCCCGCCGCCGCGCACGCGAAGCCGACCGGGATCGACACGAGGCCGGGGTTCTCCAGCGGGATCGGTGCGGCAGCCGTGCACGAGACCAGCGCCGTCGGGTTGCCGACCTCGCGACTGCCGGCCGGTACGCCGCACTTGTCGGCCTGGGCGGCGCTGAGTGTGACGGCCGGTTTCGTGGAACTGGCTCCGCCCCACACGATGGGCGACAGTCCGACCATGACGACCGCCGAGATCAGGCCGCCGAAGACTCCCGCGACGGCGCCGGCTTTGGTGAAGCGCCGCCAGAACAGGGAAAAGAGGATCGCCGGAAGGTTCGCCGACGCGGCGATCGCAAACGCCAGGGCGACCAGGAAGGCCACGTTGAGCTCACGGGCGAACACCGACAGCGCGATGGCGACGGCGCCGATGACGACGGCCGCGACACGGGCGACCCTGACCTCCTCGGCGTCGGTGGTGCGACCGCGGCGAAGGACGCCTGCGTACAGATCGTGTGCGAAGGACGACGACGACGCGAGCGTGAGGCCCGCGACGACCGCCAGGATCGTGGCGAACGCGACGGCCGCGATGAAGGCGAGCATGACCGCGCCCCCGGTGCTGCCCGGGCCGCCGCCCAGGAACTCGGCGAGGCGGGTCGCGGCGGTGTTGCCCGAGGGGTCCGCCGCCTTGATCGTCTTGCTGCCGACCAGGGCCGCCGCGCCGAATCCGATGACGAGGGTCATCAGGTAGAAGGACCCGATGATGGCGATCGCCCAGTTGACCGATTTCCGCGCGGCTTTGGCGTCGGGGACGGTGTAGAAGCGCACGAGGATGTGCGGCAGCGCCGCGGTGCCGAGGACGAGCGCGATGCCGAGGCTGATCATGTCGAGCTTCGACCAGCCGTCGGTCGCGCCGTATTTCAGGCCGGGTTGGAGGAACCCGTCACCGCGTCCGGACTGGTCGGCGGCCGCGCCGAGCAGTCCGGCGAGCGAGAAGTCGAACTTCGCGAGCACCCATACGGTCATGACGCACGCGCCGATCATCAGCAGCACGGCCTTGACGATCTGCACCCAGGTGGTGCCCTTCATGCCGCCGACCGTGACGTAGAAGATCATCAGCGCCCCGACGGCGACGATCGTCCAGATCCGCGACGCGTCGGACGAGACCCCGAGGAGCAGGGAGACCACGGACGCCGCGCCGACCATCTGGGCGAGCAGGTAGAAGATCGACACGACGATCGTCGAGATGCCCGCGGCGACGCGCACCTGTGGGGACCGCAGGCGTTCGGCGATCGCGTCGGCCATGGTGAACCGGCCGCTGTTGCGCAGGGGTTCGGCGACCAGGAGCAGCGCGACGATCCACGCGACGAGGAAGCCGATCGAGTAGAGGAAGCCGTCGTACCCGGACAGCGCGAGGATGCCGGCGATGCCGAGGAACGAGGCGGCGGACATGTAGTCGCCGCCGATCGCGACGCCGTTCTGCAGCGGGGAGAAGGCACGGCCGCCCGCGTAGAAGTCGGCGGCGCTGCGTGTGCGGCGGCCCGCGACGATCGTGATGGCCAGCGTCGCGGCGATGAATACCGTGAACAACGCGATGGTCAGGGTCTTGTGATCACTCATACCGGCACCCCGCTCCGCTCGGCGTCGGCCGCGCGGAGGGCGGCGGCCGGCGGGTCGAGGCGGCGGGCCGCGTAGCGGGCGTAGAGCCATGCGCTGAGGAACGTCGCGGCGAACTGGCCGAGGCCGAAGACGAGCGCCACGTTGATGTGGTCGGCGAGTTCCCGGGCCATGAAGCCGCGGGCGTACGCACACAGCAGCACGTACAGCAGGTACCAGGCGAGGAAGATCCCGGTGAGCGGGAACGCGAACCATCGGAAGCGGAGCCGGAGTTCCCGGAAGCGGGGGTCGTCGTGCAGCGCCGCGGCCGAACCTGCGGACAGCGGTTCGGGCGCGCCGGCCTCGGTGGCGCTCGTGGTTGCGGTCATCCGCGCCTCGTCACGGACGCGCGGGCAAGGGAATCGGTCATACGGTGCTCCCGAAAGGCAGGGTTGCTCATGGACGCAACGGATGCGGTGGCGGCTGTTTCCAACCGGACGGATCAACGAGCGCGGGCGCCGATGAACACGGTGGCCTGCCTGCGGCGCGTGGCCGCGTTGCGTCCTTGGAGGGAACGGCGGAGCTGCGCGGTTGGCGCCAATCGGCACGGGCAGTAGCGGCGGCATGCGACTCGACCACGTCTCCTACGCCGTCTCCCCCGAGGAGTTCGTCTCGACCGTCGGGCGGCTCGGCTCCATGCTCGGCGCGCCCTTCGAGGACGGCGGCGTGCACCCGCGCTTCGGCACCCGCAACTTCGTCCTGCCGCTCGCCGGCGGCACGTATCTGGAGGTGGTCACGCCGCTCGACCACCCCGCCGCCGACCGAGCGCCGTTCGGCCGGGCCGTCAAGAAGCGTGCGGATCTGGGCGGCGGGTGGCTCGGCTGGGTGGCGCGGGTCGACGACATCGAGCCGGTCGAGGAGCGGCTGGGCCGGTCGGCGGTCGAGGGTCACCGCGTTCGGCCCGACCGGCACGATCTGCGGTGGCGTCAGATCGGTGTGCTGGACCTGATCGACGACCCGCAGCTTCCGTACATCATCCAGTGGCGGGACATGGCCGAGCACCCGTCGGCGGGCACGCGCACGGCGGTCCGCATCCGCAAGCTGGCGATCGCCGGGAGCCCCGCGACGGTCTCGGCGTGGCTGGGTGAGCCGGAGAACCATCCGCTGGACGACGTCGACGTCGACTGGACGCCGCCCGACGACGACGTCGACGCGGGGTTGCAGGCGGTGTTCTTCGAGACGGCCGAGGGAGTCGTGCGGGTCGACTGACCCGCCGCAGGATCGTCAGCCGGCGTCGCGGCGGCGTCGGACACGGGCCGCCGCGCGCGTCCAGTCGACGCCGCTGAGCACCGCATATGCGGCGATCAGGCAAACCGCCAGCTCGGGCCAGTAGCCGACCCGGTCGGCGAGGGTCGTGCCGTCGCGCAGCGGGACCGTCTCGACGAGGACTCCGGGTTCCCACAGCCCGGTTTCGGCCATGATCGAACCGTCCGGGGCGACCACCGCGCTGATCCCGACCGTCGAGACGACGAAGGTCGCGCGGTCGTGCTCGACGGCACGGATGCGGGCCATGTCGAGCTGCTGTTCGCTCTGCCCGAAGCTGATGCCGCGCTCGTACGTGGCGTTGTTGGTCTGCACGACCATCAGGTTCGCTCCGGGCGTGACGGTGCTGCGCACGTTGCCGTCGTAGCCGACCTCGTAGCAGATGGTGTCGGCGAGCACTATGGAGCCGGTGCGGAAGAGGACCGGCTCGTCCGGGCCGGGGGCGAAGTCGCGCGGGATGAGCTGGAGGTCGCCGAGGCCGCCGAACACGTCGCGCATCGGGATGTACTCGCCGAACGGCACGAGGTGGCGCTTGGCGTACCACTCGCCGGGGCCGGGATTCGCGTCGGTCGGCGGGCGCCACATGAGGCCCGCGTTGTACGGCCGGTCGTCCGGGCCGCCGTCGAGGATCGCACCCACGAGGATCGGCGCGCCGATGTCGCGGACGGCCTGGTCCACGAGGGCGCCCAGGTACGGATCGGTGCGCGGGTCGTCGTCGGTGGCGTTCTCCGGCCACAGCACGAGTTCAGGCCGGTCGACCCGGCCCGCGCGGACGTCGGCGGCGAGCTGCTGCGTGGCCTTGACGTGGTTCTCGGTGACGTTGCGGACGCGGGCCTGCTCCTCCAGGTTGCGGGCGCGCGGCACGTTGCCCTGCACGGCGGCGACGGTCACCTCCTGCCCGCCGCCGCTGCGGGCCGGCAGGAGCAGCGGCCCGGCCGCGACCACGGCCAGCGACGCGGCCAGGCCGATGACCGCGGGCCTGCGGCGCCCGCGCCCGGCGAGCACCAGCCAGGCGAGGGTGACGGGGACGAGTACGACGACCAGGCTGAGTCCCGGCGCCCCGGCGACGGTGACCCAGCCGAGTGCGGGTGAGTCGGCCTGGCTGAACGCGAGCCGGCCCCACGGGAACCCGCCGAGCGGCTGGCGTCCGCGGATCGCCTCCACCGCGATCCACCACGCGGCCACCCACACCGGCCAGGCCCTCCGGCGCAGCAGTGCCGGGACGGGCATGGTCAGCAGTCCGAACAGGGCGGACTCGGCGAGGGTGAGGGCGATCCAGGGCAGCCAGCCGAGGTTGCCGAGCCACAGCACGAGCGGCGCGAAGAGGGCGACGCCGAACACGAAGCCGTAGCGGAAAGCCTGGTTGGCCCGCCGCCCCTGCAACGCGACGATCAGCATTCCCGGGCCGATGAACGCGAGCGGCCACAGGTCGACGGGCTCGAACGACGCGAACAGCACCAGCCCGCCGAGCGCAGCGAGCAGCAGGCCCCAATGCCCGGGAACAAGGGGTTCCCCCGGCACGTCGCGGCGCATGCGGCCGAGCAGCCGGCCGCGCAGCCGGGCCGGAACGTCTCCGGAGTCGGCCGGCGCGTCCGGGGAAACGGTCAGCCCGGGTCCGGCCCCGGGCCGGGACGTGTCGGGGCCGGCACCGGCCACCTCGCGGGCGTCCGCCGTCGCATCGTCGCCGTTCACCACGGCGGCATCCGTCTTGCGGACACCCTCAGTGCTCATCGCGTCATCTCATCACACGCTCGGATCAAGGCTCCAGTGTGCCGGTGCGGCGACCGGAACGGCGCCGGCTCCCCCGCACGCGGCCGAACCCACCCGCACGACCGCGGCCTTGCGGCCGGCCTCACCGACTTCGGCCGCGTGGCCGGCGTATCGCGAGTACGCGTGCGATCTTGGGCCTGCGCCACGCGCGACACGCGGCCGGAGCGACGAGAACCGGACGATTCTCCCGGCGGCGACACCTGCCGACCATCTCGCCTGTTGCCCCACGAGCGCCTCGGGCCCCGGTGGTCGCCGGCCCGTCCGCCGGCCCCACGACCTGCGAAGACGCCCGTCCGATCGGTTTGCGCAGCGTAGCCCTGACCGCAACTGGCCGAAACTGCTTGGGAATTACCGTTCCGGTCACAGTGGGGAAACCCCGGGCAATTCCTCCCGCCCGGAACCTTGCGGGCCGTTTCCCCCCGGGGTACAGGTGGGTCGAGTCGTGGGAACGATCGTTCGGCGGCTCGGGTGGGAGCCGGGGCACCGGTCGTCGGCTGAGTCGAACGGAGACTTCAATGCCACAGTCTGTTCACTTCACCATTCCATTCCCCTCCCGGATCAGTCCCGATTTGGACCGCGCCAGGGAGCGCAACCTCGACTGGACGTGGGACCACCGGCTCGTACGCGGTGCGGCGGGCCTACGCGAGTACGCCTCGTGGGACCTGGCGCAGGCCGCCGCGCGGACGTACCCGGACGCGGTCGGCGACGACCTTGACATGCTGGTCAACTGGTTCGGCTTCGCTTTCCTCTTCGACGACCAGTTCGACGCTTCGGGCGACCGCCCGGCCCAGGTGTCGGCGGTGGCGAGGGAGATGATCGCGATTCCGTTCCGCCCCGTCGGCACGCCTCCGGACATCGTCTGCCCAGTGACGCTCGCCTGGGTGGAGATCTGGCCGCAGATGTGCGCGGGCATGTCCGAGACGTGGCAGAACCGGTTCGCGAGCAACTGGGCGCGGTTCATGGCCGCGGCGGTCTGCGAGATCCACTTGGCGACGAACCGCGAGGTGATCGACGTCGACGGCTACGCAGCACTGCGCCAGCACACCGTCGGCCTCCAGCACTCACTCGACGCCGTCGAGCGCATAGGCGGCTTCGAGGTGCCGCCGCAGGTGCAGGCCCACACGGTGATGCGCCGGCTGCGGCAGGCCACGACCGACTGCATCGCGTACATGAACGACGTGCACTCGCTCGACCGCGAGGAGTCTCGGGGCGACCAGCACAACCTGGTGACCGTGCTGCAACGCCACCTGCGCTGCTCGCGTTCGGCGGCGCTGGACGAGGCGATCCGCATGACGTACGAACTGCTCGACGAGGTCGTGGAGTTGCACCGGCGCGTCCCGGCGATGTGTGACGAGTTGCAACTGACCGACCGGGAAAGGGAGTCGGTCGCTCGCGCGGTGGAGGGCACCGGCAACTGGATCCGCGGCAACTACGAGTGGGGGCTGAACAGCGGGCGGTACGCCGTCGGCGGGGCGGCCGTCCTGACGGGTCCGGCGCCGTACCTGGAGACGCTGAACGACCTGGAGTCTCTGCCTCAGGCCGGCTGACCGGAACGTTGCGGTCCGACCGCTCGCGGCCGGCCCGGAAGCCCGGGCAAAGGGGCGTTCCCGGGGCGGCGCCGGCGAGCGGCCGGCCCGGTCACCCGACGGACCGGCCCGGTGCCCGGCGGCCTCCGGCACGCGCGGTGGCGCATGCGGCGATGCCGACCAGGGCCAGTGCCGCGGCGACCCGACGCGACGCCTCGGGGGTGCGGCGTGTCGCGTGCGCGGTCAGGCGTCCGCGGGTGGACCGCCACGACAGCACCGACCAGCGCGACTGTGCGGACAGTGCGGAGCCGACGCTGAGCCAGGAACCGACCGACAGCGCGGACAGCGCGGAGCCGATCGACGCGACGGAGGCGGCCGACCCGATCGAACCGATGGAGAGCACCGAGCCGTCCGACGCGATCGACAGGACGGAGCCGCGCGACCACAGGGACAGGAGTGAGCGGTCGGATCCGATGGACCACTTGGAGGCACCGCAGGAACCGGCGCGGGAGGCGTCGCAGCAGGTGGCGGCGGTCACGGCATCCCTCATGGTGGCGGCGGGCGCGGCGGGGTGTGCGGTAGGCATGCGGGACATGGTGCCGCATCGCGTCCGTGCACGCCGCGGTCGCGGCGCCCGCGGGACACGGCAAGGCCCCCGCGCCGGTGACGACGACGCGGGGGCCGTACGGCCGGTCGACCGGCCC
>NZ_JBPKBI010000009.1:121072-180351 GCF_051388935.1 Yinghuangia sp. YIM S10712 | reverse complement strand
GGGGGCCGTACGGCCGGTCGACCCCCCCGCCCACGGGTGTCAGGCGTTGGCGCAGGCGTTGCCGGCAGTCGGGTTCAGAAGCCCGATGATGTCGACGGTGTTGCCGCAGGCGTTGATCGGAAGGTGGATCGGCACCTGGATGTTGTTGCCGGAGATCAGGCCCGGCGAGTTGGTGGCGGTGCCGTCGGCGGCGCTGTCGGCGAACGCGGTGCCCGCGCCGAGGCCCGCCATGACACCGGCGGCGGCGACGATCACGGCCGACTTCTTGACCCAACTGGTCACTGGTTGCTCCTTGGGATGTGGGGATCCGCCGAGCGGCGGTTCCCGATCCACGTTCACGTCACACCCGGGCCCGCACAACCGACACAAGGGTGAATCGACTTGTAAACCAGCGATTCGGGCTAAACCCGATGTTTTTCCACCAAATGGTGGAGCGTCGGCGTGTCAGAGCCGGTCCACTCCCGTGACGCGGACGATCGCGCGGCCCTCCTCGTCCGACGCGGCGAGGTCGACCTCGGCGCTGATGCCCCAGTCGTGGTCTCCCTCGGGGTCGTCGAAGATCTGCCGCACCCGCCAGCTCCACTCCTCCTCCTCGACGAGGAGCATCTTGGGGCCGCGCGCGTTCGGGCCGGTGCCGAGCTCGTCGTGTTCGGCGTAGTAGCCGTCCATCGCGTCGGCCCAGCGGTCCGCGTCCCAGCCCGTCTCCGCGTCCAGCTCGCCGAGGTCGAAGTACTTGCGCAGCGCGGCGAGTTCGACGCGGCGGAACAGCGCGTTGCGGACCAGCACGCGGAACGCGCGGGCGTTGGAGGTGACCGGGCGGGGCTTCTCGTCCAGGATGTTCGGGCCTTCCTCGACCGCCTCGGGGTTGGCGAGTTGCTCCCATTCGTCGAGCAGGCTGGAGTCGACCTGGCGCACGATCTCGCCGAGCCATTCGATCAGGTCGAGCAGGTCGTCGGTCTTGAGGTCGTCCGGGACGGTCTGCTGCAACGCCTTGTACGCGCTCGCGAGGTAGCGCAGCACGATGCCCTCGGCGCGGGCGAGTTCGTAGAAGTTGGTGAACTCGACGAACGTCATGGCCTGTTCGTACATGGTCCGGACGATCGACTTCGGGCTCAGCTCGTGGTCGCCGACCCACGGGTGCCCGGTGCGGTAGACCTCGTACGCGTGCTCCAGCAGTTCTTCGAGCGGCTTGTCGTACGTGATGTCCTGGAGCAGTTCCATGCGCTCCTCGTACTCGATGCCGTCCGCCTTCATCTGCGCGACCGCCTCGCCGCGCGCCTTGTTCTGCTGCGCGGCCAGGATCTGGCGGGGGTCGTCGAGGGTCGCCTCCACAACCGAGACCAGGTCGAGGGCGTACGTCGGCGACTCGCGGTCCAAAAGCTCGAAGGCGGCGAGTGCGAAGGTGGACAGCGGCTGGTTGAGCGCGAAATTGTCCTGGAGATCGACGGTCAGCCGCACGACGCGGCCCTCGGGATCGGGGGTCTCCAGGCGTTCGACCACGGCTCCGTCGAGCAGCGAGCGGTAGATCGCGATGGCGTCGCGGATGTGGCGGCGCTGCGCGGCCTTGTCCTCGTGGTTGTCGGTCAGCAGGCGCCGCATCGCCTCGAAGGCGTTGCCCGGGCGGCCGATGACCGACAGCAGCATGGCGTGGCTGACCTTGAACCGCGAGGTCAGCGGCTCGGGTTCGGCGGTCTGCAGGCGTTCGAACGTCTCCCCGCTCCACGAGACGAACCCCTCGGGGGCCTTCTTGCGCACGACCTTGCGGCGCTTCTTGGGGTCGTCGCCGGCCTTCGCGAGGGCGCGCAGGTTCTCGATCTCGTGCTCCGGCGCCTGCACGACGACGTGGCCGACGGTGTCGAAGCCCGCGCGCCCGGCGCGCCCGGCGATCTGGTGGAACTCGCGCGCCCGGAGCCTGCGCACGCGCACGCCGTCGTACTTCGACAGGGCGGTGAACAAAACGGTGCGGATCGGCACGTTGACGCCGACACCGAGGGTGTCGGTGCCGCAGATGACCTTCAGCAGGCCGGCCTGGGCCAGGCGCTCCACGAGCCGGCGGTATTTGGGCAGCATGCCGGCGTGGTGCACGCCGATGCCGTGCTTGGCCCAGCGCTCCAGGTTGCGGCCGAACTTGGTGGTGAAGCGGAAGTGGCCGATGAGGTCGGCGATCTGCTTCTTCTCCTCCTTGGTGGCCAGGTTGATGCTCATCAGCGACGCGGCGCGCTCGACGGCGGCGGCCTGCGTGAAGTGCACGACGTAGACGGGCGCCTGGCCGACGCGCATGAGTTCTTCGAGCGTCTCGTGAATCGGCGTCGTGACGTATTCGTACGTCAGCGGAACCGGGCGTACGGCGGACCGCACGACCGCGGTCGGACGCCCCGTGCGCCGCGTCAGGTCCTCCTCGAAGCGCGTGACGTCGCCGAGCGTCGCGGACATCAGCACGAACTGCGCGTGCGGCAACTCCAGCAGCGGGATCTGCCAGGCCCAACCGCGGTCCGGCTCGGCGTAGAAGTGGAACTCGTCCATGACGACCTGGCCGACGTCGGCGTCCGGCCCGTCGCGCAGCGCGATCTGCGCGAGCACCTCGGCGGTGCAGCAGATGATCGGCGCGGTCGCGTTGACGCTGGCGTCGCCGGTCATCATGCCGACGTTCGACGTCCCGAACGCCTTGACCAGGTCGAAGAACTTCTCCGAGACCAGGGCCTTGATGGGCGCGGTGTAGAAGGTGCGCTTGCCGCGGGCGAGCGCGTAGTAGTGCGCGCCGAGCGCGACCATCGACTTTCCCGAGCCGGTGGGCGTGCTGAGGATGACGTTCGCACCGGAGACCACCTCGATGAGGGCTTCCTCCTGTGCCGGGTACAGGCTGATCCCGCGCTCTTCGGTCCAGGCGGTGAAGGCCTCGAAGAGGCTGTCGGGGTCGGTGTCGGAGGGGAGCCGGTCGATGAGGTTCACACCACCATCCTGCCGGGTGGGACGGGCCTCGTGTGGCCCGGCCCGACAACCGCTCCGCGGTCTGCGCCTGCTCCCGGTCCCCTCCCCGTCCCGTCTCCGTCTTCCCGCCGCGGGGCCCGGGCCGCGCGTCACCGGGTCAGGACCACCACGCGGCCGTCGACGTTGACCACGTGGCCGGCGCCGAGGCGGGCCAGCGGGCGGTCCCAGTGGACGTGCCCGCACACGGTGAGCGCGGCGGAACCGTCGATGAGACGGGCGCCGATGACGGGGTTGCCGTACTGCTCCCGGCGGGCTCCCGCCGGACCCTCGTGCAGCACGAGCACCTCGGGGTCGGCCCGGGCGACCGCGGCGAGCAGTGCCAGGAACTCGGCTTCGGCACGGCGGTCGGTACGCCGCGGGTCGCCTATGACGCCGCTGACCCCGCCGAAGCGGACTCCGCCGTATTCGACGGTGTCGCCGTCGAGCAGCGCTGCCTCGCCGCCGAGTCCGGCAACGTCCTCGGGCGTGAGCAGGTCGTGGTTGCCGGCGACGCCGACGATCCAGGCGGTGCCGGCCGCGGCGAAGGCGAGCCAGACGTCCACGACCTCGCCGGAGGCGCCCCGGCGGTTGGCGCGCGGCGCGGAGTAGAGGTCACCGGCCAGGACGACACCGACCCGGTCGAGGGGCGGCAGCAGGCCGGAGGCCGCCCACACGGCCATGTGGTCGGCCAGCGCGATGCCGAGCAGGACGTCCTCGCCGCCGTACGGGGACGGCGCGATGCCCTGGAGGTCGCCGGTCAGCACGACGGCGTCGACGCCGTCGGGGAGGGTGTCGACGCGAAGGCTCTCGACGGTGAGCAGCGCGCTCTCGGTGCCGCCGCCGCGGCGGGCACGCCGGTATCTGACCTGGGTGACCGGCTCCACTTTGCCGTTGAGAACGCGCATGTTCCCCACGGTACGGCCCCACAACGCCGGAACGCCCGTGTGGATCTTGCCCGAACACCGCCCGCGGCGCCCCCGCACACACGCGTGCGGGCTTGCCGGCACCGCCTTTTGACGATGCGTCAAGGGGCCTTGTCACACAGGGCGATGGCTTGTGTGCCCGGTGTTCCCCGAATGCCTCGCGTGGACGGCCTGGGTGCTCCCCCGGCGTGCGCCGCCGTCGGACGGGACGGCTTCGGCCGATTCGCCGCTCACCCTGGAGCGCACCCACGCGAGAAGCATCACCGACGCCACCGCCGCGAGCGCGCACCACGTGGACGCGAACTCCTTTGTCCACAGCCAACCGCACACCCCCGCGCCGACCGCACCGACAGCCCCGAAAAGCACGAGGATGCGGTCGCCGGACGCCAGCAGCGCGCCGAGGGTGGCCACCAGGTACCCGCCGATGAGCGGATACGGGTGGTCTATCCCTATGGCGTACTGCACGGTGTGGCCGTTGACCTGCGCGTTGACCGGGCCGTCGGCGAGGGCGGCGCCCAGCAGCGCCGCGACCACGACGCCGATTCCGGACAACGCCGCGAGAGCGACGCGCCGACTGCGGTCCGCGGTCGGCCACACCGCCGCGAGGACGCCCAGCGGAACGAGGAACGGGAGCAGCGGGAACGCGATGAACGCCCATATCTCACGGGCGAGTTCGGCCGCCTGCTCGGTCGCCTTGCCTTCCTCGCCCCGCCACACGACCGCTTCGACGAGCTGATGGAAGCCGAGCAGAAGGGGAACCGACGCCAGCGGGACATCCCGTGCGTGCCGCACCGAAGCGAGCGTTGCAATCCCCACCGCGCTCACGGCGGTTCCGGCGATCACATCGGCGGTGGCACTCCAACACATACGACTTCGCGCTCCCCTGCGGCTTGTTCCAGCGTGGCACGCACGGCGGACGTGCGCGCGGGCGGAAGGCCGCCTCACGCCGTACAGCCCCGGCCAGGGCGAACGCATTCCCCGGCATCCGGAACAGGGGTGCCTACGCCGCGTGTTCCGTACTTGACGATCACCGCAGGAAGGGCGAACCCCGGGCTTTTCGACTTAAGCCTTCCTTAAATCATGGCGTTCCGGTGTTCAAGCGCCGCAGATCTGGTTAACGTTGCTTGCGCAGGCCGTTCCGGATTTGCCGGGGCTCCCCCCCACCGGGCGGCCGAGGCTCGACCCAACCCCCCAGGGTCTGTGCCATCAAGGGGATTGATCCCCTTGGCGCGGGCGTACCCACCCCCACCCGGTGCGCCCGCGCCCCTTTTTTGTCCGCGTCAGTTCGCGTCGGCTGGGCTTCGGCGTGCCCCGCCGGTGCCACGGCCCTTGCGCGCCCGTCTTCGCCGCCGGGACGACGTCGGCTTGCCGGCCCCGAACCGCACGGAAACCTGGGCACCGCCGAGTACCGAGCGCTCCAGGCGCACCTCTCCCCCTGTCGATTCCGCCACGCGCCGCACGATGTCGAGTCCGAGGCCGGTCGACCCCTCGCCGCCGTCGCCGTACCCGCGGCGCAGAGCCGCCTCCGGGTCGGTGATGCCGGGTCCGCCGTCGGCCACCAGCAGGATGACGGTGTCGCCCGCGGCCGGCCCGCCGACGTGCAGTGTGACCGCGAACGGCGTGCCCTCGGGGGTGTGCCGGAAGACGTTGCCGAGCATCGCGTCGACGGCGGCGGCCAGTTCCGCGCGCGGGACCGGGACGCGGACCGGGCCGTCGTGCTCGTCGGCGCCGTCCAGACGCCAGGTGCGGTCCTCGTCCTCGGCGAGCGCGGACCAGAAGGCGATGCGGTCGCGCACGACTTCGGCGAGGTCCCCCCGGATCTGCTCGACCGCGGCGGTCTGGCGGCGCGCGGTCCGGATGATCTGGTCCACCTCGCGCTCGAGTTGCGCGACCGTGTGCCGGGTCTGCTCGGCGACCGTGCCGTCACCGAGCGAGGCGGCGTTGAGGCGCAGCGCGGTCAGGGGCGTGCGCAGGCGGTGGGACAGGTCCGCGGCCATTTCGCGTTCGGCGGCCATGAGTTTTTCGACGTGGTCCGCCATGGTGTTGAAGGCGGTGGCCGCCTCCCGGAGTTCGGTCGGGCCCTGGGGATTGATGCGGACGGTCAGGTCACCGCCGCCGAGCGTGCGGGCGGCTCCGGCGAGGGCTTTCGCGGACCGTACGACGCGGGCGCCGAGGCGGTCGGCGACGAGGAGCGACCCGCCGACGAGCATGACCGCGACGCCGGTCAGCACCAGCCACGCGGTGCCGACGCCGCGCGACACGTCGTCGTCGGGGACGTACACCTCGACGACGGTCACACGGCCGCGGTCGAGCGCGACGGGCTGGAGAAGCGACCAGCCGCCTTTCGTCCGCACCCGGAACGCCTGCGCGCGGTCGCGGGCCCGGTCGAGCGCGTCCGGAGAGGCCCGAGGGCGGCCGATGACGGCGTCGTCGGGCAGGTGCACGGCGACGCGCCCCTCGACGCCGGCGGGCACGCTGGCGAGCGCGGGTTCGAGGGCGGCGCGGTCGGTGGTGATCACCAGGGCGGGCTGGAGGGCCGCCGCCTGGCGTTCGGCGTCGGCGAAGGCCCGGTCGCGGGCGATCTCGCGGACCACGAGGCCGAGGGGGATCAGAAACGCGAGGGCGACCATCGTCGTCACCGCGAGGGCGACCCGGACCAGCGTGCCCCTCACGGAGGAGCCTCCAGCTTGACCCCGACGCCGCGCACGGTGTGCAGGTACCGCGGCTGCCGGGCGGTCTCACCGAGTTTGCGGCGCAGCCAGGACAGGTGGACGTCGATGGTCTGGTCGTCGCCGTACGACTGGCCCCACACCGCCGCGAGGATTTCGCGCCGCGGCACGACGGAGCCGGCGCGGGCGGCGAGGAAGCCCAGCAGGTCGAATTCGCGGCGGCTGAGGTGGAGGGGCGTGCCGTCGAGATCGGCGACGCGACGGCGCAGGTCGACGCGCAGGCCGCCGATGCGCAGCACGTCCCCGGCGTCGCCGTCGCCCGCACGCCCGCCTGCGCGCCGGAGAACGGCGGCCATGCGCGCCTCCAGGTGTTCGCCGGAGAACGGCTTCGTGACGTAGTCGTCGGCGCCGGCGTTGAGCAGCCGTACGACTTCGGCCTCGTCATCGCGGGCGGTGGCGATGATGACGGGGACGTTCGAAATACCGCGCAGCATCTTGAGCGCCTCGCCGCCGTCGAGATCGGGCAGCCCGAGATCGAGGACGACGACGTCGAAGGGGTGCCGGGTGACCTCGCGCAGCGCTTCGAGCGCGGTGCCGACGCCCCGGACCCCGTGTTTCTCGCGGGTGAGGTGACGAATCAGCGCGGAGCGCACGAGCTGGTCGTCTTCGACCACGAGCACCAGGGCCATGGCTCGAAACCGTAGCGGCCGAGGCCGCGGGCGCGGCCAGGTACCTCCGTATTGCGCCCGGTGCGAGGGCCGCCCGATACGACCGTCACCGCGATCCGAACGGTTGGCCGACTCTCGTCGCATCGGCTTTGACGCCGACCTCCCCGGGCTTCCCGAGCGCGCGGGCGATCCCCGGGTGTGGGCAGGGGCCGCGCCGGGCACGGCGGGGTCCCCAGTCGCTGGTAGGCGCACGGCGACAACCCTGCGGGCGTGCGCGGCCGCGGCGCGCCCAGTCGGTCGTACGCGCACGGCGACAACCCTGCGGGCGTGCGCGGCCGCGGCGCGCGAGTGTGTCATCCGGCGGCCGGGCCCCGCGCAGGCCCCGGGACGGTCTCCGCGAGCTTCCGGGCGCTCTGGAAGACCGGTCCCTCGTTCGGCAGCCGGCCCCGCACGGCAGGATGGGCGCCGTGCGACGAGGGGTGACGAGGTTCGCGGCCTGGCTGGCGGTGACGGCGACGGCTGTCGCGTTGTCGTGGTACGGCGTGCGGACGGTGTTGCGCGGCACGGTTTTCGAGCCGCCCCGGGCGCCCGCGCTGGCCGCGGATGCCGTACACGGCCCGGCCCCGGACCCGGCGTCGCTGCCGCCCGCGTCCGACGTGACGATCTCGGCCACTTCGCAGCCGCCTACGGGGCCGTCGAGCAGCCCGCCGCCCGCGTCCCCGTCGGCGCGCCCCACATCGGCGGTGCCGTCCTCGGCGGGACCGTCGCCGTCCGGTCCGCCGCCGACGACGAGCCCGGTGGTCGACCCGTCGGCCGGCGGCACCGCGCAGACGCGGTCGGAGCCGGTGTTCCGGATCGACGCCGCGGACGGGCAGGCGGGATCGACGCGGACCTACCAGCTCAAGGGCGGTCGGGCCGTGTTCACCTTCACCGCGGACGCGGCGACGCTGGTCGCCGCGACGCCCGGTTCGGGGTGGGCGGTCAAGGTCCGTGAGGGCCACCGGTGGCTCCGCGTGGACTTCACCCGCGGCGGCCGGACATCGTCGGTTTTCGTGACGTGGAACGGCCATCCGCCGTTGGCGGCGACGTACGAATCGTGAGGCGAATCGCGTGGCCGGGGCCGCGGTTCGCGCGGTGATGGACATGTCGCCCGCCCCCGCTGTTCGGACGTGCGTTTGATTCCGTTAAGCATGTCGGGATGGGCTAACGGGTAGGCGGGGGTCGGATCGCGTTCCGATCAGCTCATTCCTCCCAGGAGGCGGCCAAATGTCCCAGGAACCCGCACGCCACGCGCACGGACCTGACGCCCCGGGGCTCATATCCCGCGACGGCACCGGCCCCCCGCTCGAACGTCCGCTCGACCCTTGGTCCGACTCCCGGCCCGAGTCGGGCGCCCCCCTGAGTGAACACGAAGCAGAGGCCCTCGCCGCCGCGACCTGCCTGCGCCCCGGGCCGCCCGGCCCCGTCGGGGTCGAGATCGAGTGGCTGGTGCGCGACGAGTCGGACCCGGCCTGGCCGGTCACCGGCGAGCGCGTGAGCACGGCCCTGGCGAACACCCCGATGCCCGGCGGCGGCCAGGTCACCCTGGAACCCGGCGGCCAGCTCGAACTGAGCTCCGCGGTACGCCCGTCCCTCGCCGGCTGCATCGAGGCCGCACAGCTCGATGTCGCCCTGCTGCGGGACACCGCCGCGGAAGCCGGCCTCGTCCTCGCCGGCGCGGGTGTCGACGCCTACCGCGCACCGCACCGCACGCTCCAGACCCCGCGCTATGCCGCGATGGAGCGGTACTTCGACAAGACCGGCCACTGGGGCCGCATCATGATGTGCAGCACCGCGTCGGTGCAGGTCTGTGTCGACCCGGGCGACGAGTCCGCCGGCCCGCACGGGGTGCGGCACCGGTGGGCGCTCGCCCACCGCATCGGCCCGGTCCTGCTTGCCGCGTTCGCCAACTCACCACACCACGGCGGCCGTTCGACCGGCTGGGCGTCGACGCGCCAACTGGCCTGGTCGCGCCTCGATGCCGCGCGCACCCGGCCGCCGCAGCACACCGAGGACACCGACCCGCGCGAGGCGTGGGCGCGGTACGTGATGGACGCGCCGGTGATGTGCGTACGCCGCGACGGGCAAGCCGACTGGACGATCCCCGCGGAGGCCTTCAGCTTCCGCGACTGGACCCGCGGCGCCTGGGACCGCCGGCCGACCGCCGCCGACCTCGAACTCCACGCCACGACCCTGTTCCCACCGGTACGCGCACACGGCACGCACCTCGAAATGCGCATGATCGACGCGCAGCCGAACGACGGCTGGACCATCCCGTTGGCCATCACCGCCGCCCTGCTCGACGACCCGAACGCGTCCGCGCGCGCCTGGGAGCACACCGAGCAACTCGCGCGTTCCGCAGCCGCCGCGCCGCCGTACGCGTGGTGGTTGCGCGCGGCCCGCTTCGGACTCGCCGAGCCGCTGCTGCGCACCACCGCCCGCGCGCTGGTCGCCGCCGCCCTCGACGCTCTGCCACGGATGGGGGTGCCGCCGCAAGTGTTCACCGACGCCGTCGAGTTCGCCTACCGCTACACCGATCGGGGCCGCTGCCCGGGCGACGACCTGACGCCGGGAGGCGCACCCAAGGGAGCCCGCCATGCCGCGCCCGCACGCTGACAACCGCACCGCGACCGTGTTCCAGGAAGCCGCCCGGCAGGCCATGGAGCGGGCGAGGCGGCGTACCGGCGCTTTGACCGATGCCGTCGACGACGCCGAACTGGTCCGGCAGCACTCGGCGTTGATGTCGCCGCTCGTGTGGGACCTGGCGCACATCGCGAGCCAGGAGGAGATCTGGCTGCTGCGCACTGTGGGCCGCCAGGAGCCGCTGCGTCCCGAAATCGACGACATCTACGACGCATTCCGGCACGCCCGCGCCGACCGCCCGCAACTGCCCCTGCTGGCCCCGGCGGAGGCCCGCGTCTACGCGCGCGACGTGCGCAACCGCGTCCTCGACCTGATGGAGCGCGTGCCGTCGGGTGAGGATCCGCTGACCCGCGACGCGTTCGCGTTCGGCATGATCGCGCAGCACGAACAACAGCACGACGAGACGATGCTGGCGACGCATCAGCTCCGCACCGGCGCGGCCGTTCTGGAAGCCCCGGAGCCGCCCCGGGCGTTCGATGTCCCCTCCGAGGAAGTCGTGATCCCGGCAGGCACGTTCACGATGGGCACGTCGGCGCATCCGTGGGCGCTCGACAACGAACGCCCCGCACACGCCGTCCACGTGGCCGCGTTCGCTCTCGACACGACACCGGTCACATGCGGCGCCTTCCTGGCCTTCGTGGAGGACGGCGGGTACAACGACCCGCGCCTGTGGACCGAGGAGGGCTGGGCCCACCGCGTGCGCGAGGAGTGGACGGCACCGGGTTTCTGGGTGCGCGACGGCCGCACGTGGCTGCGGCGGCGGTTCGGGGTCCTCGAACCCGTCCCGCTCGGCGAACCGGTCGTCCACGTCTCGTGGTTCGAGGCCGACGCCTACGCCCGGTGGGCCGGTCGGCGCCTCCCGACCGAGGCCGAGTGGGAGAAGGCCGCGCGCCACGACCCGGCCACCGGGCTGTCGCGCACCTACCCGTGGGGCGAGGACGAACCGACGCCCGAGCACGCCAACCTCGGCCAGCGCCACCTGCGTCCGGCCGCCGCCGGCGCCTACCCGGCCGGGGCGTCCGCCCACGGGGTACGTCAACTCCTCGGCGACGTATGGGAATGGACGTCGAGCGACTTCACCGGCTACCCGGGCTTCGCGGCCTGGCCGTACAAGGAGTACTCCGAGGTGTTCTTCGGCCGGGACTACAAGGTCCTGCGCGGCGGTTCGTTCGGCACCGACGCGGTGGCGTGCCGTGGCACGTTCCGCAACTGGGACTTCCCGCAGCGGCGGCAGATCTTCGCGGGTGTGCGGACCGCCCGGGACGCGGGGCCGCGCTGATGTGCCGTCACCTGGCGTACGTCGGCGCCCCCACGAACATCCACCGACTCGTCGTCGCGCCGCCACACGGCCTGTACGAGCAGTCGTGGCAGCCGCGCGCGCAAAAGTACGGCACCGTCAACGCGGACGGCTTCGGAGTCGGCTGGTACGCCGACGAAGACCCCCGCCCGGCCCGCTACCGACGCGCGGTACCCATCTGGGCGGACCCGTCGTTCGCCGACGTCGCACGCGTCACGCGCACCCGCGCCCTGCTCGCCGCCGTCCGGTCCGCCACCGCCGGGACCACGCAGGGCGAGGACGCGGCGGCGCCGTACACCGACGGCCGTTGGCTGTTCAGCCACAACGGACGCCTCGAAGCCTGGCCGCACGGCCTCGGCGCGTTGGCCTCGACGCTCCCGCCCGAAGACCTGCTGTCACTCGAATCCCGGTGTGACTCGGCCCTGTTGTGGGCACTGTTGCGCCGCCGCCTGGCCGACGGCGAGCCGGCCGACCGGGCGGTGGCCGCTGTCGTCGCCGAGGCGGCCGCGGTATCCGACGGCCGTTTCAACCTACTGGTGACGGACGGCGAGACGATCACCGCGACCGCGTACGGCGACACGCTTTTCCACCGCACCACGTCCGACGGCGTGTTCGTCGCCTCCGAACCCGACGCGGACGGCGGCTGGACGCCCGTTCCCGACCACACGCTCGTGACGGCCACTCGGGGAGCCGTCCGCCTCCACCCGCTGACGGCAAGGAGTTGAAGGACCCGTGACCCGAACGACCAGGCTCAACGTGCGCGGTCATCTCCCCGATGGCTACCTCGCGGACGCGTTGCGGCGCGACGCCTCCCTCGGCCTGTCCGCCGACCCCAAGTGGCTTTCCCCCAAATGGTTCTACGACGCCCGGGGCAGCCGGCTCTTCGAGGAGATCACCAAGCTGCCCGAGTACTACCCCACGCGCGCCGAACGCGAGATCCTGCGGCGCCATGCGGTCGACATCGCCCAAACCGTCCCCGCCCACAGCCTCGTCGAACTCGGCTCGGGTTCCTCGGAGAAGACCCGGCTGCTCCTCGACGCGCTGCGCGGCATCGGGTCGTTGGAGCGGTACGTGCCCGTCGACGTCAGCGAGGCCGCCCTCGTGGAGGCCGGCGAGTCGCTGCTGCGCGACTACGCGGGGCTCACCGTGGACGCGGTCGTCTCCGACTTCGGCGCGCATCTGGGCATCCCCGACGACGAACCCGGCCCGAAGCTGGTGGCCTTCCTCGGCGGCACGCTCGGCAACCTGCTGCCCGACGAGCGCGCCGCGTTCCTCGCCTCGGTCCGTTCCGAGCTTCGCCCTGACGACGGCTTCCTGCTGGGCGCCGACCTGGTCAAGGATCCGACGGTCCTGGTCCGGGCGTACGACGACACCCAAGGCGTCACCGCGGAGTTCAACCGCAACGTGCTGCACGTGCTCAACCGCGAACTCGACGCCGACTTCCACATCGAACGGTTCGAACACGTCGCGGTGTGGAACGCCGAGCAGGAGTGGATCGAGATGCGGCTGCGCTCGCAAGGCGACCAGTCGGTCAAGGTCGGGGGCGTGGACCTGCTGGTGGATTTCGCCGACGGCGAGGAGCTGCGCACCGAGGTCTCCGCGAAGTTCCGCGCCTCCGGGCTCACGCTGGAACTCGAACGCGCCGGCTTCGCCGTGACCCGCTGGTGGACCGACGCCGAGAACCGCTTCGGGGTGGCGCTCGCGGTTCCCGTGTAGAAGTTCGGCCGCGTACCGGCGGCAGACACCGAAGAACACCCCGCGGCCTTGCGGTCACGGGGTGTTCTTTGCGTTACTGAACCGACCCGCCCGCCTGGTCCGGGCACCCGCCGGGCATCGAAAGGTCGCCGACGTGCCGAGAACACGGGATGAGACGACAGTCGACATCGTCATCGCCCTCGTCGTCGGGGTGGTGCTGACGACCGCCGTCGTCGGCTGCGGAGCGATCGCCGCCAAGCTGTTCTTCTCCGGGAGCGGTTCCGCCCGCGGTCACCTCGTCGTCACCCGCATCAGCCTGGTCGCGGGCGTCGCGTCGGGTGTGGCCGCCGCCGCGTTCCACCTCGCCAAGAAGCGAGGCGGGTGGCCCGCGGCGGAAAGCCGCGAACCACCCGCCTCGCCCTGAGGCGCCCTGGCACTCAGGGAAGCATCGGTGGCTGGGGTGCGGTGCGTGACGCGTACATCGCGACGGTCAGATCGCGGATGAAGCTCGTTCGGCTGTCGTCGTCGAGGCGTACGAGCGCACGCCGCGAGAACTGCTCGACAGCCTGCGAGACGGTGTCGACCACGTCGTCGAGCACCGCCGTGCGGGTCGTGGCGTCGAGGCTCGCGATGCGCCGCCGCAGCATCGAGTCGGCGATCTGCGGCGCGTAGTCCATGTGCAGCACCTGCGCGGTGAAGACCCGAATGCCGGCGGCGGCCATCGCCCCGGAGAGCCGCCGCGTCATCTCGTCGTTGACGTGCTCGGTGTCGCGCAGCGACGCGGATCCGTGCGTGAAGCTGTCGCACGGCAGGGTCGCGACGACGCCGCTGACCGCCGCCTCGATCTGCTGGCGCAGGTATTGCTCGCAGTCGCGCACCGCGAAACGGGCCCGGGCGGTGTCCCGGACCTGCCACACGACGAGCACCATGACCTGGAGCGGGGTGCCCTGACGGTCTGTCACCTGCATGGGGCGGCTGCGCCAATGGCGGATACCGACGTCGAGGCTGTGCCGGCGGCTCAGCGGTGGCGCCCACACCAGTCCGGTGCGGCGGACGGTGCCCTGGTAGCGGCCGAAGCGGCTCAGCACGCGCGCGGTGCCGGCTTCCACGACGAACATGCCGAGGATCAGCAGCAGCCCGAGCACGGCGCCGAAGACGCCGATGCCGATCGCGAGGGGTTGGGGGATGTCGAGCATCGGGTTGCCGCGCACCCGGCCGGGCAGCCGGTCGTTGACGGTCCCGGTCGCGATGACGGCCCACGCGACCGCGCACAGCGACACCAGGACCGCGGGAACGACCACCCACCCGGCCAGCGACGGCGCGGTGTGCTCGCACATCTCCTGGTCGGCGCGCGGAAACCGGGTGTGCGCGGGGCCGCCCGCAGGGTGCATGGCGTACGGCGCGGGCGGGATCCCCGTCGCGGTGACGGCGGTGCCGCCGGTCGTCTGCACCGTGTCCTTGCCCCTGTCCGGGAAGCGGGCGAGTTGCTGGGGATGCGGCAGTTCGGGCCAGGCCGCCGCGACGGGCGCGGGGGCGAGTCCCGAGGCGTTCAGCACCCGGACCTCGGCGGTGTCGAGGACGCGGCCGTCGACGGCGCCCGCGTCGGCGGGTGGCTGGGGTGTGGCGTGTTCGATGACGGTCATCTGCACCCGGGGGGTGCTGGGGTGGGGCCGGCTTCCCGGCAGGTCCGCGGTCGGGGCTGGTCTGGTGTCCGGGCCCGCGGCATGCGGTGCCCTCGTTTCCCCCGTCGAGTCTTCGCGTGTCACTTGAGCTCCTCACGCATCGTCGTCGACGCCGTTCCTTGGCGGCGGACTTCCGCCTTCGTTCCGTGCGTGTCGTGCGGCACGTTCAACTCATCAGGCGGGACCAGGTCTGCGGTCCCGGTATTCCGTCGGCGTTGGCGCCGGTCCACCCCTGCGCGCGCTGGAAGGCCGCGGTGGCCTGCTGGTCCGCGGTGCCCCACGTCGGACCGGGGCCCTGCTTGTAGTAGCTGCCGTAGCCCTTGGCCACGAGCGCCTGGCCGAGCTGGGTGATGTACGCGTTCGACTTGCCCGGCCCGAAGTACTGCGTGCCGGGGAAGGGGACGACCGTCGCGGCCGTGGTCCCGGTGTCCACGATGTTCTTGTAGCGGTACGGCGTGTAGCTCGACGCGTAGTTGAAGTACGCGTACGGGATGGTGCGGTGCTGGGTGCCGGGCGGAGTCTGCTCGTAGCCCACGTACTTCGTGCGCGCCGCGTCGGCCCACTTCTCGAAGATGATCACGTGCGAGCCCACCGCGGGGTTGGCGGCGTTGTGGAACAGCAGAATGTCGCCGGCCTTCAACTCGCTCTTGGAGATCGCCGTGCCGTAACTGGCGAGGTCTCCGGTCCACGCGTTCTTGCCGAGCGCCCAGGCCATCGCGACGAAGCCGGAGCAGTCCTGGCGGTAGCCCCCGTTGTACGCGCTCTGGCTGTACGGCACGCCCGCGTCGACCCACGTGCGTGCGCGTTGCAGCACTTGGGCGCGCGTGATGGTCGCGAGTTTCGCCGGCGCGCGGAGGGCCGCCGGGGCCGTGGCGGTCTTGCCGCCGCTCGACCCGAAGCGCAGCGGCCCGGGCGCGCCCTGCGGGTATCCGCCGGCGGCCTGCTGGTCCAGGAGTCCCTGGAGTGTTCCGTGTCCGTCGTCGCGTTCCTCCTCGGGAGGTTGCCCGCGGTCATGCGGGCGGCCGTCGGTCTGTTGCCGATGGCCTTGGTCGTCGAGAGGCGTGTCCGTGTCGATCGCGCTCGCCGCGGCGGGGCCCACGCCCGCCGCGACGAACCCCGCGATGACCACGGACGCCGCCGTTCGTCGCGCACGGCGCGCCGGATTTCCGCCGGACCGCAGGACTTGGTCCTGCCGGCGCCTCTCCGCCATGCAGGCGAGGCACGCGCAGGACGCGTCTGCGATTTCGTCGAACACCGGGTCTTCCATGGAAACCTGCCTTGCCGTCGGCCTTTTGGCCGGTCCGTTGATGGATCGATTGGAACACCACTAATCACACAAGTCACTCTCATTCGGTCCAATCAGGTCACAAGGTGCCTAACGCCGCATAAACCCGCGTTCACCCGTTGGACGGCCCGACAAGGGCGCCTCGGCACCGGAAAAGTGACGGGTCGACAGGTGCGCGGCGCCAACGATGGCGAGATGAACTTCCGTGCTGGGCGGAAGTGTTGGCGGCAACGACGAATGGCCTTCCGAAACGGGCACGGCACGCTGTCGCGGGACGGCGCAAGTGTGGCGTGTCGCGCGACGTGCACGCCGAGCGCGTGAGGTATGCGCACGCCGCACGGCAACGCGCGGAGCCCGCAGTCGGGTGGTGCGCGGCCCCCCGGGCGCGCGGAGCGCGAGTGCTCGCGCGGCGACGCGCTCGGGTGCCGTCGCGCGGTCGCTTGGGGCGCGTGCTCGTGGTCATCGCACCGGGCCGTCGACGTGCTCGCCTCTCTCCGGCAGCGCGCCCGGAAGTCGATCCCTCGGGTCAGCCCTTCAGGAGTTCCGGGTGGAACTTCTCGACCATGCGACGCATGCCGTCCTTCCAATGGACCCCGGTCGTGCCGATGAGCTCGTGCATCCGGGTGAGGTCCAGCGCGACGCCGGTTACGGTCTCGTCGGTGGTCTCGAACTCGGGGTCGAGGCCGGTCAGTTCCCCCAGGTGGGCGCACCACTCGCGGATGCTCACCGGGTCGCTGCCGCCCCAGTTCACGGTGGTCGCGGGGGTGGCCGCGGCGGCGAACAGCGCCGGGAGGGAGTCGACGACGTCCTGCTCGTGAATGGGGTGGTACACGCTCGGGCCGTCGGGGTGCACCTGGATCGGCACGCCCGCGATCATCATCTCCAGGTGGATCGCCGGCCAGCCGCCATTGTCGCCGTACGGCACGCTGAGCCGGGCGATGGTGGTCGGCAGGCGGTAGCGCGCGGAGCCCCAGCGGGCGGCGCCTTCCGCTGCGATCTTGCAGATGCTGTAGGTCTCCAGGAACGACCAGACCCGGTGGTTGTCGCCCAGCGGGTCGGACTCGCGGAAGGTGCGGTGTCCGTCCGGCTGGTAGACCGCCGTGGACGAGCAGTGGAGGAAGGCGCGCGCCGAGCGGTGGTGGTCCATGAGCCACAGCACGCCGCCGGCGTTGGCGTCCAGGTCGGCTCCCCAGGCACCGCTCTTGGCGACCGCGAAGTTGACGACGTAGTCGGCGTCGGCGGGCAGATCCGCGACGTCGCCGGCCGCCAGATCGATCCGGACGCACGTGACTCCGGCCGCCTCAAGGCGTTCGCGGGCCTCGTCGTCGGTGAAGCGGGCGGCTCCGTACACCTCGTTGTCGCGCGCGAGCATTCTCGCCACGGGCTCGGCGACCTGGCCGGTGACTCCGGTGACGACGATTTTGGAGCCTTCGAGTGCCACGCCGAGCCTCCCCGTGTACGGACGCGAATACGCACCGCAACGTAGCGCAGTCGCTTGACTGAAGCAACGAATGCGCGGGGGCTCGGCCTTCGGCGTTCAGGCGGTGATCGCCTCGACCTGCCGGTCGCCGGGGCCGTCGGCGAGGGCCTCGCCGAGTGTGGGGTGCACGTCGAACAGGCGACGCAGCCCGAGTGCGGTGAACACGCGGTTGACGTGGTGCTCCTTGTTGGGCGGCATCACCAGCCGCAACTGGCCCGAGCACGAGCGCAGCAGGCGCCGGGCCCCGACCAGCGCGCCGATCCCGGTCGAGTCGCAGAAGACGACGTCGGTCAGCTCCAGGATCAAGTGGTGACGCCCTTGGGCCACCGCCCGTCTGACGTTCTCCCCCAACTCCGGGACGACGGCGAAGTCGACCTCCCCGGAGACGAAAAGCACGGTCCAGCCTTCGCGGTCCTCGGTGGTCACCTGAAGATTCACTCGCGGGCGCTCCTGGTCGTCGGCAGGCGGGCCCCGCCCGGCGGACCGCAACCCCGGCCGCGCGGCGCGGAGGCCGGGCGAAAGGCCCGGCCGTCGTCCACCGTAGTGGCCGGTCGTCGGGCCGGGCCGGCCGCCATGGTCACGTGCCGGTCTCGGTTGCTGCCCGAAACTGTCACCGGGCTGTACCAAATCCCTTGGCGGGCAAGGCGTATGACGTGCTATCAGCACGGGTGTTCGCGCCCGGCTGCACGCGGAACGCGCCGCGCGTCGCCATGATGGCGCCAAGTCGCCGTGCCGGAACCGAAGTTGCGGTGCGTCACGGGTCTACGGCCGGCGCGTGTCTCCGCATCAGCCCGCAGGATCCCGCAATTCGGGGATGTCCGCGACCACCGTGCAGGAGCCGGGAGCGATTTCGGTGAACCCGGCATCGCGCACGACGGGAAGGCCGGACGCCGTCAAGGCGGGCCACGCGGCGGCGGACGCGGTGCGCACGGCGAGAGGAAACCCGTCCGCCGCCCAGTGCTTGCGTGCGTCGGGGCCGAGCCGCCACCAGGCCAACTGGGCGGCGTGGCCGGCCTGGGCCATCGCCTTGCCGGCGGACATCGCGAGGTCCGGGTTCGTCCACAGCACGGGAACCCCGGATTCCGGCGCGGACGGCGTGGCGGGGTCGTCGAGATCGGTGCCGGAAACCTGAAGCCGGGCAAGGTCCTTGGGCCACGCGTCGAGGGGCACGGGAGGGAACACCCGTACCTCGGCGCCCTCGTGGGCGAGCGTGATGCCGTCCAGCGCCGAAGCGCGCCGCCACTCGGCACCGCGCGCCCGCCGTACCACCTTGCGGATCCGCCCGTCCGTCCACGCGGTGACCCGCGCGGCCCACTCCCCCTCCGTCGCCCGCTCGTCGGCGAGGAACGTCAGCACCGCGCGCGCCGCGGCCTCCAGCGCGGCGGTCCGGGCCGGCGGGGCGTCGCGCTCGATACGGACCACCAGCGGCAGGACGAATTGCGGGACGGCATCGCGGTCGGGAGCGGGCGTGGGCGAGCTCATGCCCTTGATCATGCCGCACGACCGCCGGCGGCATGGACGGACCGGACCCCGCCGTGCGCCGGAGCGTCCGCGGGCCCAGCGGCCCCCGGCGTTTGTCACGCCTGTGTCACAAAACCTGCAAGAGAACGGCTTTTGTCCCCGATAACCGCCTCCAGCAGCGATTTTCGAGGGAGGAGATTTGGCACCGAGCGTATCCGCCGGGCAACCTTGACGGTACGAACACACGTGGCTCCCGGATGCGATACACCCGGGAACCACGAGTCTGTGGCGATTTGCGCGCGCGTCATCGGTCAAAGACTCGACCAGGCATGAGGCGCAATGACCCTCCGTGTAGGTAGCATCCGCCGAGTGCCGCCCGGTCCCGACGGGCAAGCCCCCGACAAAGGTTCTCGATGAGTGACGATTCCCCCGCGCCGACCTCCTCAGTCGACCCGTCGCACAGTACGCGCGTGCGCCTCGCCAAGGGGGCTTCCCCTTGGCTGGTGCCGACCGCGCTGACCGCAGCGGTGACCGGCTGTGCGGCGCTCCGCTCCCGGCGCTGGGCCGTGGCCGCCGTGCCGACGCTGGCGTTGACCGGCGGCATGCTGTGGTTCTTCCGCGACCCGGAGCGCACCCCCGTCGAAGACGGCATCATCGCCTCCGCCGACGGTGTCGTGCAGAGCATCGACCCGTGGCCCGACGGCCGGACCAGGGTCGCGACGTTCATGAGCCCGCTGAACGTGCACGTGAACCGTGCGCCGTTGACGGGCACCATCAAGTCCGTCGAGCACAAGCCGGGCGGCTTCATCCCGGCGTTCAACAAGGAGAGCGAGAACAACGAGCGCGTGGTGTGGATCTTCGACACCCCGCGCGGCGAGATCGAGCTCGTGCAGATCGCGGGGACCGTCGCGCGTCGGATCGTCCCGTACCTCGAACCGGGCGCGGAGGTGGAGGTCGGCGAGCGCATCGGCCTCATCCGCTTCGGGTCGCGGGTCGACGTCTACCTTCCGCCGGGCATCGAGCCGGCGGTCACGGTCGGCCAGCGGACACGAGCCGGGGAGACGCGCCTTGACCAGGTCTGACGGCCTCGACCGATACGACGGTTTTGATGGGTTCGACGGCTTCGACCGGTTCGACAAGATCGTTCCGGTCGCGGAGTACGGCGACGAGCGGCCGATCCCGCGTACCGACCCGGACGCGGAGGAGACTCCGCTGTCGTCGCGCATCTCCGCGGCCGACGTCCTCACACTCGGCAACGCCGCATGCGGCTTCCTCGCGGTCTACTTCCTCGCGGTGGCCACCGTCGCCCAGCACATGGACGGCAACGGCGTGCCCGCCGACCGGCGCAGCGCGGCCGCGGCCGTGGTGCTCATGCTGATCGGCGCGCTGTTCGACCTGTGCGACGGCCTGGTCGCGCGCAGGTTCCGCCGGTCGGCGCTCGGAGCCGAGCTGGACAACCTCGCCGACGTCATCTCCTTCGGCGTCGCGCCCGCGTTCTTCGTCGTCACCTGGGCGGCGATCCCGCTCGGCCCGGACAAGACACCAGCGGTCCTCGTCGCGTTGTCGGTGCTCATCGCGGGTGTGCTGAGACTCGCCCGGTTCGCGTCGACGCCGGGGCGTCCGGGGGTCTTCCAGGGCATGCCCATTCCCATGGGCGCGTTGACCGTGGTCTCCATCGTGCTGCTCGACCTGCCCTTCGCGGTGGGTGCGGCGGGCATCCTGCTGACCGCATGGCTCATGGTCAGCCGCATCGAGTACCCGAAGCCGCAGGGCAAGTTGGCGATTCTGACGATGCTGTTCATCGCGGCCAGCGTGAGCTGCCTCACACTGTGGGCGACGGACTCCCCGGGCGGCGACTCGATGCTGATGATGGGCGCCTGCCTCCAGGTGTCGCTGGCGCTGAGCATTCCGGTCATGGCGATGACGCGGCGCGGCGCACGGTTCATCGGCGTACGCATGATCCGCTAGCACGCTTCGGTCGCTTCGTACGCGACATGTGGACGGCCCCGGTTTCCGCCGGGGCCGTCTCTTTTTGTTCCGGCGTTCGCGAGCGGGCCGCGGATGCACGTGGCGGCGAGCCGCCCGAGGCCTGCCTTGCGGTGGTCTCGGTGCGCCGGAGGCCACCGACCAAAGTCGACTGCGCGAGCGACTTCCGCCGCTGCCGCCGCGCCGGACGGCCCGGTTACGCTCGACGCACCGGGATCCGGCGGGTCGGGAGCGACCGACGGCTTGGGCCCGCGTACCGCACCGGCACGACGCGAGGGAGTTCGGGAGATGTCCGGGGCCCCCGGGGTGTCGCGGGTCACACGGTGGGCACGGCGGCTGCGGCGTGACCGCGGCCAGTGGGGCGTCGATGCCGCGGTGGCGGTCCTCGGTCTCGCCGTGGGCCTTCTGCTGCTGCTCGCCACCGTGTCCGACGACCCGGCCGTGCGCGAGCACGTACGCGCACAGGCGGCGGGCGGCGTCGTGGCTGCGATCCTTCTGTTCTTCCTCCGGCGCAGCCACCCGGTCGCGCTCGCGGTGGCCGGCATCCTCACCGGATTCCTGGTGGTGCCCGTCTCGGGGCTCGCGGTCGCGGCGTTCTTCGGGGTGGCCGTCCAGCGCCCGGCCAGGACCGCGCTGCTGGTCACCGGCGCCCACGCGGCGCTGGTCCTCTTCCTTTTCCGCATCGGCGACACGTCGCCCAGCGACTACTGGCAGGGCGTGGGGACCTTTCTGTTCCTCGACGCTGTCGCCCTCACCACGGGCATGCTGGTCCGTTCGCAGCGCATGCTCGTCGCCTCGTGGGCGGACCGTGCCCGGCAGGCGGAGAACGAGCAGCGCCTGCGGGTGGAAGAGGCCCGCCACCTGGAGCGCGAGCGCATCGCGCGCGAGATGCACGACGTGCTGGCCCACCGGATCTCCCTGCTCGCGGTCCATGCCGGGGCGCTGGAGTTCCGGGCCGGGGCCTCGCCCGACGAGGCGCGCGCGGCCGGGGTCATTCGCCAGTGCGCGCACGACGCGTTGGAGGACCTGCGCGAGGTCATCCGGATGCTGCGCGCCGATCCCGTCGCGGAGGCCGACCACGGACGGGGAGACGGCGCCGACGACGGTGCCGCCGATCGCCCGCAACCGACACTGGCCGACCTTCCCGCGCTCGTCGACCAGTCGCGGCGCGCGGGGGCGGTTGTCGACCTGGTCGTCAAGACGCCCGCGGAGGCCGCGTCGCCGCTCGTCGCGGCGGCCGGCGACCGCGTCGGCTCGGCCTCGTCCGGCACCGGCGACCGGCACGACGGCGGCGACGGCATGCCCGGCCGGGCGCTCCCGGACGTGCCGGAACGGCTCGGCCGGCACGCGTACCGCATCGTGCAGGAGGGCCTGACCAACGCGCGCAAACACGCGCCCGGCGAGCCGGTTTCGGTACGCGTGGGCGGCGACGACGCCCGGGGCCTGTGCATCGAGATCGTGAACCCGCTGCGTTCGGACCCCCCGGCCACACCACCCATACCCGGTTCCGGGTCGGGACTCATCGGCCTGCGCGAGCGCGTCAACCTGGTCGGCGGCGGGCTGGAGCACGGCGTCGCGGACGGTGAATTCCGCCTGTACGCCTGGCTACCGTGGAGTCCGTGACCAATCCAGCGCACCCCGGTTCCGACGAACCGCGCCACGACCGGCCGCCGCACGCCGAGCCACGCGACCGGCGGCCCGATTCCCCCGACACCGTAAGGGTGTTGCTGGTCGACGACGACGCTCTCGTACGCGCCGGGCTGTCGATGATGCTGTCCGGGCCCGACGACATCGCCGTGGTCGGGGAGGCCGCGGACGGTTCCGAGGTCGACGCGGCGGTACGCGAACACCGGCCGGACGTCGTGCTCATGGACATCCGCATGCCGACCATGGACGGGCTCGCCGCGACCGCCCGGCTGCGTTCCCGCCCGGACGCCCCGCAGGTCATCGTCATGACGACGTTCGACACCGACGACCACGTGCTGCGAGCGCTGCGCGCCGGAGCGGGCGGGTTCCTGCTGAAACACACGCCGCCTGCGGACATCGCCCGGGCGATCCGCCTGGTGGCGGCCGGTGAGCCGATGATGTCGCCGTCGGTACTGCGCCGCATGATGCAGCTCGTCGCGGTCACCGGCGCCGATCCGCGGCAGGAGCGGGCCCGGGCGCTGCTCGCCCGGCTCAGCCCCGGCGAGCGCGAGGTCGCCGCGTTGGTGGGGCGCGGGTCGACGAACGCCGAGATCGGCCGCGAGTTGTCGCTGAGCGTCGCGACGGTGAAGGCGTACGTCTCACGCCTGCTGACGAAGCTGGACCTCAACAACCGGGTGCAGATCGCGTTGCTCGTGCACGACGCTCAGGACAGCGGACCGACCTCCGGCCCCGGACGGTAGCCCTTGGTCGGCCGGGCATCGACGTCCGGCCGATGCACGGCCGAGGCCGGCGACGGCACGCTCGACGGCATGATCACCGTCGAAAACCTCAGCAAACGGTACGGGGACCACCGTGCCGTCGACGATGTCTCCTTCACCTGCGAGCCGGGCACGGTCACCGGCTTCCTGGGGCCGAACGGCGCCGGCAAGTCGACGACCATGCGGATGATCTGCGGCCTGACCGAGCCCAGTTCGGGTCGGTCGGGCGTGCTGGGTGTGCCGTATCGAACGCTGCCCAATCCGGGGCGGCACGTCGGTGTGCTGCTCGACGCCGCAGCCCGGCATCCGGGACGGAGCGGACGCGAGACCCTGACCCTCGCCGCGATGGTGCTGGGCGTCGAACGCTCGCGCGTGCGCGAGGTATTGGACGATGTCGGCCTTGCATCGGCCGCGCACCGCCGGGTCGGCGGGTATTCGTTCGGGATGCGGCAACGGCTCGGCATCGCCCAGGCGTTGCTGGGCGAGCCGAGCGTGCTGATTCTTGACGAGCCCTCAAGCGGCCTGGATCCGGAGGGGATCCACCGCATGCGCGGGTTGCTGCGCGACTTCGCCGACCGCGGAGGGACGGTGCTGCTGTCGTCCCACCTGCTGCTCGAAGTGGAAGCCGTAGCCGACCGGTTCGTGATGATCGCACACGGCCGGGTGGTCGCGCAGGGAGTCAAGGACGAGCTTCTGCGCGGGCGTTCGGGTGCATTGGTCCGCGCCGAGGACCGTACGGCGTTGCACCGGGCGCTCGCCGAGGCCGGCTTGACGGTACGTCAGACGAATGCGGACGGCGGGCTCGTGGTCGACGCGGGCCCGGCGGAGGTCGGGCGGGCGGCGGCACGCGGCGGCGTCGCCCTCGTGGAGTTGCGCGGCGCGGACGATTTGGGGCTTGAGGAGCTGTTCCTGAGCCTGACCGGCTCGGGCGGCGACCCGGCCGACGGCTCGGAGACCGAGAAGAAGGCGGCGCGATGAGCACGGGAACGCGCACCGGGACGCGTGCGGGCGGCAGACGTACGGACACCGCGTCGGCCGAGGCGGCGCTGTGCTGTGCATCGGCCGCGCCGTCGTCGTGGCTGCTGACGCTGGTCGAGATGCGCAAAATGACCGACACCCGTTCGGGACGCTGGGTGCTCGCCGTCATCGGTCTCACCATGGTCGGCATGACGTGCCTCGTCGTCTTCGCGGCCGACCCGGGCGACCGCACCACGGCGGAGCTGTTCCTCGCCTCCCAGACAGGGCTGTCGCTCCTGCTGCCGGTCGTCGCGATCGTGGCCGTCACCGCCGAGTGGTCGCAGCGCGACGGGCTGATCACGTTCGCGCTCGTCCCCGCGCGCGGGCGCATCATCCGGGCGAAGGTGCAGGCGGGACTGATCCTGGCGGTGTGCGGGGTCGCCCTGAGCGCGGTCGTGACCGTGGGCGGCCACGCGCTGGGCATCGCCACCGGCAATGCCGACGGCGGCTGGGCGATCCCCCTCGACCTCGTCGCGACCCGGGTTCTGGACTGCGTGATCGCGGTGTTCGCCGGTGTCGCCTTCGGGATGCTGCTGGGCAGTCCGCTGCTGTCGATCCTGGCCTTCTACGCGGTGCCGATCGTCCTCGGCATCCTCGGCGGCACGGTCTCCGCGCTCGACGGCACGATGACGTGGATCGATCCGGGCCGGGCGTTGACGCCGTTGAGCGAGGTGGGCGACGTCAGCGCGTCGGAGTGGGCGCATATGGCCACGTCGACGGCGTTGTTCACCGTGCTTCCGTTCGCGGGCGGCGCCTGGTGCCTGCTCCGCCGGGAGGTCAAGTAGCCGCGCGGTCAGCGGGTGCGGCCGAGGCGGTGGTCGAGGCCGGTCCAGCGCCTGCCCGCCGAGACCGTGCGTACGGCCTGGCCCAGCGCACGGCGTGAACCGACCAGCACCACGAGCTTCTTGGCGCGCGTGACGGCGGTGTAGAGCAGGTTGCGCTGGAGCATCATCCACGCGCTCGTGGTGAGGGGGACGACCACGGCCGGGTACTCGCTGCCCTGCGAGCGGTGGATCGTGACGGCGTAGGCGTGCGACAGCTCGTCGAGTTCGGTGAAGTCGTACGGGACTTCCTCGTCTTCCTCGGTCCGCACCATCAGCTTCTGGTCGTCGAGATTGATCGCGGTGACGACCCCGCCGGTGCCGTTGAACACACCGGACTCGCCCTTGTCGTAGTTGTTGCGGATCTGCGTGACCTTGTCGCCGACCCGGAACGCGCGTCCCCCGAAACGCTTTTCGGCAAGCCCGGGGCGGCTGGGGGTCAGCGCGTCCTGTAGAAGCTGGTTGAGCGCGCCCGCACCCGCCGGGCCGCGGTGCATCGGCGCGAGGACCTGGACGTCGCGGCGCGGGTCGAGTCCGAATCGGCGGGGGATCCGCTGCGCGACGACGTCGACGGTGAGCGCGGCGGCTTCCTCGGCTTCTTCCACGGGGAACAGGAAGAAGTCGGCGAGGCCGTCGGTGACCGGCGGACGGCCGGCGTTGATGCGGTGCGCGTTGGTGACCACGCCCGACTGCTGGGCCTGGCGGAAGATCTTGGTCAGCCGCACCCGGGGCAGGGGGTCGGCGGCCAGCATGTCGCGCAGCACCTCGCCGGCGCCCACGCTGGGGAGTTGGTCGACGTCGCCGACAAACAGCAGGTGCGCGCCCGGGGGTACGGCCTTGACGAGGCGGTTCGCGAGCAACAGGTCGAGCATGGACGCCTCGTCGACGACGACCAGGTCCGCGTCCAGGGGCCGGTCCTGGTCGTACGCCGCGTCGCCGCCGGGCCGCAGTTCGAGCAGGCGGTGCACGGTCGCGGCCTCGGCGCCGGTGAGTTCCGCCAGGCGCTTGGCCGCGCGCCCGGTGGGGGCCGCGAGGACGACCTTGGCCTTGCGCGCGCGGGCGAGTTCGACGACCGACCGCACGGTGAAGCTCTTGCCGCAGCCGGGCCCGCCGGTGAGCACCGCGACCTTCTCGGTCAACGCCAGCCTGACCGCGGCTTCCTGCTCGGGCGCGAGGTCCGTTCCGGTGCGCCCGCGCAGCCACGCGAGCGCCTTGGCCCAGTCCACGGTCGCGAACCCGGCCAGGCGGTCGTCGGGCGCCGCCAACAGCGCGCGCAGGCGTGCCGCGAGGGAGATTTCCGCCCGATGGAACGGCACGAGGTAGACCGCCTGGACGGGGTCGCCCTGCGAGCCGGACGGCGAGATCGGACCGGGCATCTCCTCGCGGACCACGCCTTCCTCCGCGACGAGTTCGTCCAGGCACGTGCGGACCAGATCGGCGGGGACGTCCAGTATCTTCACCGCGTCGTCGACGAGTTGGTCCTGCGGCAGGTAGCAGTTGCCGTTGTCGGCGCCCTCCGAAAGCGTGAACTGGAGGCCGGCTTTGACGCGCTGCGGGGAGTCGTGCGGTATTCCGACCGCTTGCGCGATGGCGTCCGCCGTCTTGAAGCCGATGCCCCACACGTCGGCGGCGAGGCGGTAGGGCTCGGTGCGCACCACCTCGATCGAGCGGTCGGCGTACTCCTTCCAGATGCGCACCGCGGGCGAGGTCGAGATCCCGATGCCCTGGAGGAAGACCATGACCTCCTTGATGGCCTTTTGTTCGACCCACGCCGCCGCGATCAGGTCGCGGCGCTTCGGCCCCAGGCCCGGCACCTCGATGAGGCGCTGCACGTCCTCCTCGATGACGTCGAGCGACGCGACGCCGAAGTGCTCCACGATGCGGTCGGCGATCTTCGGCCCGATGCCCTTGATGAGGCCGGACCCCAGGTAGCGCCGGATGCCCTGGACCGTCGCGGGCAGGACGGTCTCGTACGCGTCGACGAGGAACTGGCGGCCGTACTGCGGGTGACTTCCCCAACGGCCCCACAGCCGCAGCGACTCGCCGGGCTGTGCGCCCAGGAGGGGCCCGACGACGGTGAGCAGGTCGCCGAGGCCGCTGCCCCGGCCGGTGTCCACCCGCGCGACGGTCCAGCCGTTCTCGTCGTTCTGGTACGTGATCCGCTCCAGCACCGCCTCCAGGCGCGCGGGCGACGCCTGGGCACCGGCGGGCCGCTCCGTCCCCGCGGGCGGCATCGCTGCTGTCGATCGCGTACCGGCGTTCATGCGGGGAGGCTAGCCGGTCCGCCGGACACGCGGCCGTGGTCGGCCGGAGTCGGTGGGGTCGGTGGCACACGGTCGGGGTCGGTCGGAGTCGGTGGGTCGGTCGGGGAAGCAGAGCCGCGCCGAGTGCCCTGGCGCGGCTGCGGCCGTACTCCGCCCTTCCGTGGGCCGTCCCGCAGGGACTCAGGGGCGGGTCACGCCGATGGGGTTCGGCACCGGGATGGCGCCGGTGTCGATCAGGTGGCGGGCGAGGGGCACCGACAGCGCGACGGCCTCCTCGACGGCGTATTCGCCGAGCGCGCGCAGGGGTGCGGAGGCGAGCCGGTTGGTGGCTTCCTCGACGGCGATGCGCAGGGCCGTCCCCGACTCGGTGAGGTTGCCGTCGGTGTCGAGCACACCGCGTCCGATCAGCGTCACGAGGGCGCGCTCCCACTGCTCCTCGGTCCATCCGCGGCTGATCTGGAGACGGTGGCCGGGGGCAAGTCCGGTGGCGGCGTGGGTGATGGACGCCTGGAGCCCGTCGAGCCCGCGGTCGACGCACGCCAACACATGGCCGTCACCACGGTGTTCGCGCAGGACGGTGGCGGCGAGCCAGACGCGCAGGCGCGGCGGGGCGTCGTCCGGCAGGCGTACGCCGGACCATGCGGCGGCAAGCGGTCGTGCCCCGAAGTCGCATGCGGCAGCGGCGTGTTCGAGAAGCGTGGCGAGACGCGACAAATCCGCGTCGGGTGGCAGCGCCCGTTCGAGGGCGCGGTCGACCGACGCGAGCCGGGACTCCAGGACCTTCCGCGGAGGGGCGAAGTCCCACGCGTCCGGCAGCGCCCGTGCGACCTTTCCGGGGGCGAATCCGTAGAACATCGAGGTCACCGCCTCCGGCCCGACGGCCCCCAGCGGGGCGGCGCGGCCCGCGAAGTAGCTCATGAACCAGCCCTTGAGCCCGACTTCGGCCGCCGCGTCGGCGACCTCGGGCGCGAAGTAGACGATCGCGTGCAGGGGTTCGATCCCGGCCCACAGGCGCCGTGCCGGGTGTTCGTCGATGGTCATGTCGCCCCCATCCGGGCCTGCCGCCCGTCGCTCGTTACGGCCGTACACGCCGCGCCGCGAGCACGGCGGTGTCCTTCGGGCACACTACGCCGCCTCGCGGCCGGGTCTTCACGCCCCGTCGGATCAGGCTCGGTGCCGATGACGGAGCAGTCCTCACAGCACGACCGGGTCCGCTCCGGACGGCGGTAACGCCCGGTTGGATCGCACTCACCGACACCATTGACTGTGACAAGCATCGGCGATAGCTTCGCGGCACCCGGTCCCCTTCGGGGCCGCGCTCGTGCACCGTTCTCGTTCCGCCTGCGTCTGCGCCACCCACGTGTCACCACGTGTCACCAGCCACTGCGATCACCGCACGCGGCGGCACGCCCGCCCGTGCCGAGCAGAAGGACCATGCGCATGCCCGTGATCAACGAGCACATCGAGATCGCCGCCAAACCCGACGCGGTGTGGGCCCGACTCACCGACTTCGACGAGTACCACACGTGGATGACCCCCCATGTCGGGTTTCCGACGGGTGCCCCGGCCAAGCTCGAAGCCGGCGTGGAGTACGACGAGAAGATGAAGCTCATGGGCTTCCCGGCGGACATCAAGTGGACGATCAAGAACGTCGAGGAAGGCGTCCGCATCGACCTCGACGGCAAGGGCCCGATGGGCGTGAGCATGGTCGAGTCGTTCATCGTCGAGTCCGCGAAGGACGGAAACGCCACCGTCTTCCGGATCGAATCCGAGGTCAAGGGCGGCGCTGTCGCCATGATGGCCGGCAAGGTCACCAAGGCCACGCAGGAAGCGCTGGTCGAATCCCTCGGCAAATTCAAGGCGTTGTTCGCCTGACACTCCGCCGGTTCCGCCGACTTCCTTCACCGGACGGCCCTTTCAGCGGATGCCCACGTCCGCACGAGGTTTGCCGAACATCTCCGTCCCCGCACCGGCGGCCCTGCGACCTGCGATAATCGACCGTCAGTGATCCGTCACACGGTCGAGGTGGGTCCGCCGGCACGGGGCTCGGTGCCGCGCGTCCGGGCGCCACCGGGGAAGGACAAACCGTGCCCGCTGCGTTCCCGTGGCCCCTCCATCAGGCGACGCTGGGCAACGGCCTGCGTGTGGTGGTCAGTCCGGACCCGTCCGTCCCGCTCGCCGCGGTGAACCTGTGGTACGACGTCGGCGCGCGCCACGAGCCGCGCGGCAAGCACGGGTTCGCGCACCTCTTCGAGCACCTGATGTTCGAGGGCTCGGCGCACGTCGCCAAGAGCGAGCACTTCGCGCTGATCCAGTCGTGCGGCGGCGACGCGATCAACGCGTCCACCAACCCCGACCGCACGAACTACTACCAGACCGTGCCGTCCGGAAGCCTCGAACTCGCGCTGTGGCTCGAAGCCGACCGCATGGGCTCGCTCGCACTCACCCAGGAGACGCTGGACAACCAGCGCGAGGTCGTCAAGAACGAGCGGCGGCAGCGGTACGACAACGTGCCCTACGGCCGCTGGACCGAGGTCATGGTCGGCCTCGCCTACCCCGAAGGCCACCCCTACGCGCATTCGACGATCGGCTCGATGGCCGAGCTCGACAGCGCGTCCCTCGCCGACTTCACCGAGTTCCACGCCACGTACTACGCACCCGACAACGCCGTGTTGACCGTTGTCGGAGACGTCGAACCGGACCACGTCGTGGCCCTCGCCGAACGCTACTTCGGGCGCCTCCCGGCCCGCGGCTCCTTCCCCGCACCTCAACCGGAGCCGCTGCCCCGGCAGTTCGGTGCGGACCGGGCGGTCGCCGTCACCCTGACCGAGCAGGTCCCACTGCCCCGGGTGTTCCTGTGCCACCGCGGCCCCGCGTGGGGCACCGCCGACGCCCCGGCCATCGAGATCCTCACCACCGCGCTCGGCCGCGGACGGGGCTCGCGGCTCTACCGCACTCTGGTGACCGAGCGGCGACTCGCCCAGGCCGAGGGCGGCTTCATGGCCGCGTGGGGGCTCATGCACTACGCGTCGATGGTGATGGGGGCGTGCACACCGCGCGACGGGGTCGGCGCCGACGAGGTCGTGGCGGCGTACACCGCGGTCTGCGACGAGGTCGCGCGCGACGGTATCACCGCGCGCGAACTCGACCGGGCGCGGGCCGTGTTGACCGCCGACTGGCTGCGCGAGCTGGCGAACGTCAACGGCCGGGCCGATGCCATCGGGCAGTACGCGACCCACTTCGGCGACGCCGAGGCGATCCGCACGCGGGTCGAACTCCTCGACGCGGTGACCGAGGACGACGTACGCCGCGTCGCCGCCGACACCTTCCGGTCCGACAACCGCATCCGGCTCACCTACCTGCCCGAAGACGCCGCAGGCACCGGCCCGGACGCCGTGGCCCCGACCGACCAGGAGGACGCCGCGTGACCCTCGGACATCCGGACCACACAGAACCGGCCGACGCCCGCCCCGACGGCGGACTCCTCGTCGCGGAACGCCCGCCGGCGTCGCCTCCGCGCCCGTACGTCTTTCCCGAGGTACGCCGCCTGCACGTCGCCGGCGGCGAGGTCGTCGCCGCGCACCTGCCCGGCCGCGCGCTGGCGTGGGCCGGTCTGGTCCTGGAGGCGGGCGCGCTGCACGAACCGGCCGGACGCGAAGGGCTCGCCCGCGTCACCGGCGGCCTGCTCGACGAGGGCACCGCGAACTACACCGCGGACGAGTTTGCGCTCGCCGTCGAAGGCCTCGGCGCGCGCTGGACATGGACACACGACTGGGAGACGCAGGGCGTCGGCATCGACGTTCCCCTGGCCGGGCTCGAACGCGGCGTGGCCATGCTCGCCGAGGCGGTGCGCCGGCCGGCGTTCGCCGACGACGACGTCGAACGCTTCCTCGCCGATGTCGCGAGCTCCCTCAAGCACACCTGGGCGCAGCCCGGCACGCGGGCCCAAGAGGCTTATCGCCGACTGTTGTTCGGTGAGGAGAGCCGGTACGGCAGCCTCCTCGACGGCTCCCCCGCGTCCAACGCGGCCGTGACCGCCCACGACATCCGGGAGTTCCACGCCCGCCGTATGACCTCCCCCGGCACCTTGTTGGTCGCCGCCGATCTTGACGCGGTCGACCTGGCGGGCCTGGGCGAGGCGGTGTTCGCGGGCGCCGACGGACCCGACGACCGTGCGGCGGCCCCGCCGACGCCGCAGGACCCTTCCCAGGTGCGGGTGTTCGTGGTCGACCGGCCCGGCGCCGTGCAGTCGGTGCTGCGCATCGGCCACACCGCGCCGCCGCGTTCCACGCCGGACCTGGTCGCGATCGAGCTGTTCGCCGAGGTGTTGGGCGGGTCGTTCACGTCCCGGCTCAACCACACCCTGCGCGAGGTCAAGGGCTACACGTACGGTGCCGGTGCGGGTTTCGCGCACGGGCGCCGGGTCGGCACCTTCACCGTGGCGTCGTCCGTGCACACCGAAGTCACCGCCGACGCCGTCGCCGACGCTCTCGACGAGATCCGGCGCATGCACGAATCCGGGGTCACCGACGAGGAGTTCGAGACGACGCGGGCGCACGTGCTGGGCAGCATGCCGATCCGCCTGCAAACTCCGCGGGGCATCGGCGCACGGTTGCGGGAGGCGGTCGTCCACGGACTGCCGGACGACCATGTGACGTGCGAGTACGCCGACTTCGTGGCCGCGAACGCCGTGGAGGCCAACCGGGCTGCGGCGACGTATCTGCGTCCGGACGCCCTGACCGTGGTCGTGGAGGGCGACGCGGCCCGCGTGGTGCCCGATCTGGAGGGCAAAGGCTTCGGCGTACAGCGCGACTTCGCCGCACACTGACCGGGGGCGGATCACTCGCCCGGCGCGTTGCGCACGTACTCCTGCCGGTAGGCACTCCACACCGCCGGCCCCAGGTCGTGCGCGACGCTCGGCGGCAACGGCCAGATGGGCCCCTGGAGTTCGCACAACACCACATGTTTGCCCTCGCCCGCGTCGAACCACCGGACGCCGACCGCCCCGACCGCCGGCAGCAGCTCCGGCACCGCCTCGGACTCCAACCAGCGCTCCACAGCCGACGTTTCGCCGCCGACCGCGAGGTGCAGCAGTTTGTCGCCCGCCGGAAAGAGCCGGGCGATCGACACGGACGGCCAGCGCCGCCGCTCGCGGCACACCAGGCGGGTGCCGTTGAGTTCGTCCACCAACTGGCTGGGCGTGGCACCGTCGTTCGCCGCCAGGAGGCGGAACTCCGCCGAGTCGAGAACCGCGGGGTGCTTGAGGTCGTACAACGTCAGGAACCGCGCGGGATCGGGAAGTTGCTCGCCCTGGTCGGGCCGGGCGGACTCGCCGGCCGCGAAGGCTCCGGCGAGCTCGAAGCGGCGGACCCGGCGGATCCCCGGCACCCGGAGCACCAGTCCGTGGTAGCGGTAGCTCCAGGGCGTGAAGGAACCGTCGGTCGCGATGGGCAGATCGGAGCGTACGTGGAGGAGCCCCGCACCGAACTCGAAGCGCGTGAGGCTGTCCCACGCACCCGGCTCGCTTCCGCCCATCGCTTCCGCCTCCCCGCCCCCCGGCGAAGGCGGTTTACCCGGCGGGACGCGAAAGCATGTCCTCTTTGCCGAAGTAGCGGGCGGTTTCGGCAGCGGACGGGCGGCCGGCGTGCGGGTCGGCTCCGGCGTCCAGCAGCGCCCGGACGATCTCCGGCTGGTTCTTGAACACGGCCCCGGACAGCGGCGTCATGCCCTTGGCGTTCGCACGATTGGGGTCGGCGCCGCGCCCCAGGAGGACCTCCACGGTCGCCAGGTGCCCGTGGTACGTGGACAGCATCAGCAGCGTGTCGCCCGCCTGGTTCGCGGTGTCCACGGGCAGCCCTGCGTCCACATAGCTCGCCAGCATCTCGGCGTCCCCGCCCCGGGCCGCGGCGAAGACCCGCGCGGCCAGTTCCTGCATCGCCGCTTCGTCGGTGTCGTCGGCCTGAGACCGGTTCGACGGCTCGGGCTGGTCGGGCGTGTTGTGTGTGTCAGTCATGGTCGCTTCCTGTCCTTCGGCGATTCGATGCGGTCGGACTCTGGCAGGATCGGCCCACGACCTTCTGCTGAGGAGCGCCATGGCGTCGTCGAAGACCGTTCCGATGAGCGAAGAGCTCTACTCGTACATCCTCGACCACTCGACTCCCCCGGACTCGGTCCAGCAGGACCTGATCGAACGCACCCACGCGTCACTCGGGCCCAGCGCGGTCATGCAGATCCCTCCCGAGCAGGGCACCCTGCTCACCCTACTGACCAAGCTCATCGCCCCGCGCTTCGCGGTCGAGATCGGCACCTTCACCGGCTACTCGGCCCTCGCCATCGCCCGCGGCCTCCCGGACGGCGGCAGGCTGCTGTGCTGCGACGTGTCCGAGGAATGGACGCGCACCGCCCGTGAGGCGTGGCTCGCCGCCGGTGTCACAGACCGCATCGAGCTCCGCATCGCACCGGCGATCGAGACCCTCGACAGCCTCAAGTCGTCCCCGCACATCGACCTGGCCTTCATCGACGCCGACAAAGGCGGCTACATCGGCTACTGGGAGGCGCTCGTCCCCCGGATGCGCCCGGGCGGCCTGATCCTGGCCGACAACGTCCTCTACAGCGGAGACGTGGTCAAGGCCGACCGCTCCGGCCCTGCCGAGGCGATCCACCGCTTCAACGAGCACGTCCGCGCCGACCCGCGCGTCGAGGCCGTCGTCCTCCCGATCGCCGACGGTCTGACTTTCGCCCGAGTGCGCGACTAGGTTGCGTCGCCGCCCCCGTGCCGCGGCCGTCCCGCAGGACCGGAGACGGCTTCGTCACGGGGGCGCGAACGACCGGGTCCAAGCCGCGGTCCCGCCGCCGGGTCGAACGCCGTCGCGTCGACCCGCCGCGCGGGGCACCCCTGGTCACGCCCCCGACAGCACCGTGTGCAGGCGCCGCGCCTCGACGGCGACGCGCGAGGAACCCTTCGGGGTCGCATACCGCTCCAAACCCTCCAAGGCGCCGCGGGCACCCGCGCGCGAGGCGCACTCGGCGGCGAGCCCCACGAGGTCGCCCAGACGCGTCACCTTCGCATCGCCGGTGAACAGCTCCGGCAACAGACCGGTCATGACCTGCCAGACGGCCGCGTGCGCCCCCGTGTCCACGGCCTGGCGCAGCGAGTCGTGCAGGCGGTTCGCCTTCGCGTGCCCGAGTCGGGTCAGGTCGGCGACGGCGACACCGACCGCACCCGCGTCCCAGGCGTCGTCGCGGGACGCCATCGTGACGAAGGCGTCGGTGGCGGCCATCCGGTCCTCGGCCGTGCGGGCGACGAGGCCGTAGGCGAGTGCCGTCGCCAGGCCGTCGCCGGCCGGCCCGTCGGCTTCCGCGAGGTACGGCAGCGCTTCGCAGCCGCCCTGGCTCCCCGCCGGAGCACACATGAGCGCGGAGATCATGTGCGCGGCGACGACATCGCGGTGGCCGGGCATGACCATCGGCCAGCATCGGATGTCCAAGTGCCACTCGTGGAAGAACCCGCTGTCGAAGGCCCGCCCCACGTTGTCCACGTCGAACAGGCAGGGCGCCAGCAAGCCGCTTGCGAACGGCTCGGGGACGGAGCCGATGTCCGCGACGCGGTAGTGCTCGGCGTCGACGCTCGGGTCACGGCGCTCCCAGAGCCCCAGCGGACGTCGGCCGTGCCCGGGCGTCACCTTCGGGTCGAGCACGCCGCCGGACACCATGACCTCCCAGGCCGTCGTGCCGGCCGGGGACGACAACCTGCCGGCGCGGGCGACCACATCCGGGTCGAGGTCGCGGGGCAGGCGCAGCAGCGCCTGCTCGAAATCGGCGGCCCACGGCGTGCGCCCCGACGCCTCGTACTCTTCGAGCTCGCGGACGAACCGGGCGGGGTCGACGCAGCCGGCGGCCGTGGCCGGGCGGGCCAGGTGCGGGCCGGGGCGGGGCGTACGCAGCCGCTGGGCGATCTCGTGCAGCCGCGTCATCAGGGCCCGTTGCGGGCCGCTCAGAGTGCTCGGGAACTTCGGGGCCGGCGCGCCCTTTCCGAAGAGGCCGCGGAACCATCCCTGGCCGCCGCCCTGCCCGCACGCGGCCCGAAGGATGTGGCACATGGCGGAGCGGACCTCGGTGGGCGCGTCGCCCCGCGAAGCGCGGTACTGGTGGACCACCGGATCGAAGCGATCCGCCGTCGGCCCCAGGGCTGCCGCGAGTGCCTCGCGGTCGCGTGCGCTCTCCCGCAGCACGGCGGTGACGAGGCGTTCGACCGACCACGGATCGGTCGGCGCGGCCTGCGACCACCAGTCGCCGCTCGACCGGCCGGTGATCGTCGCGGCGAACTCCTCGGCCAGCTCGTCCAACGAACCGATTTCGTCCGGGAGTTCGCGTGGTACGAAAGGCGGAGGGCCGGGAGCCTCGACCGATACGGCCGCCGGCTCCTCGCCGAGCAATGCCGCGGCCTCCATGCGCGCGGGACCGCCGAGCATGTCCAGGGACGCCCGCAACTCGGCCCGTACCGAAACGGTCTGATCATCCGTCAGCTTGGGCAGGTGCCGCGCCAGGCATTTGAGGGCCCGGTCGTGCAGGTCGGCGGCGCTCTGCGTGAAGACCGAGGTCGCCGCCGCGAGCAGTTCCCCCGCCTGGCCGCGGTGCCGAGGGACCGCCTTGTCGAGCCACGTGAACTGCGCGCGCACCAGCTTCTTCTCGGGTCGGAACAGCACCGAGCGGGTGGCCTCGACGACCTGATCCGCCGACAACCTGCCTGCGTCGTCCAGCCGCCGCAGGGCGGCCTGGGCGATCTGGGCCACGGTCGAAGGAGCGTCCGGCAGCAGGCGCAGAAACGTTACGGTACGCGCGGCGACCTCGTCGTCGGTGACCGCGAGCGCCTGGTACACGCGAACGAACCCCCGGGCGTCGGCCGCGGGTACGCCGCGCAGCAGCCGCGACAGGCAGGCGTCCACCACGGTCGCACGGTCGATTCCGTCGCTGCGTACGAGACTGGCCACGGCGTGCGCCCACTGCGCCTCGGGGCGGTCGTCGCGCCACCGGTCGTTGTTGTCGATGCGCCGGCCGATCTCGTCGACCTCGAAGAGCAGCAGCAACATCGCGGGCGTGTAGGGGTCGGCGTGCAGCAGTTGCACCAGGTGCGCGGCGGACCTGTCGAAAGTGTGGCCGTCGAACCACCCGCGTACGTAGTGCGCGTTGGTCGGCGGCGGCAGTTTCTGCTCGCGGAAGAGCTGGTCGACGAGGGCCCATTCGTCCTGGTCCGCGGTGTCCGAGAGCCGGTCGGCCAGCCTGCGCGCGATGTCGGGCAGCCACGTGGCGGGCCGGATCGCGAGAGCTTGCACGACACGGTCGCGCACCCACGGTTCACGGCCGGTGCGCAGTCCCGCGCGCGAGAGCCACTGGGCGATCGCGCCGGGCCCGCCGAGGCATGCGGCGCCGCTCACCTTGAGCAGCGCGCGGTCGGCGGTCACCTGCTCCCACCGGAGCCAGTCCTCGTCGCGCTCTTTGAGGTGCGCCCTGATGTCGGGGACGAGTGCGCGGCGTTCCTCTTCGGTGTGCTCGGCGAGGAGGGACACCATCGCTATGCTGCCGCGTTGCCGGTGGACGTCGAGAACCTTGGCCCAGGTGAGTTCCCCGGTGGATGTGTCGGTCATCGCGTCGCACCCGCCGCCTCGGCCGACGCGGTTCCGGGAGTCGCCGCGCCCGATTCGCGGCGCGCGTATATCTGCGCGGCGAGCACGTGCTTGCACGGCCCGCGTCCGCCCCGGTGCTTGGCCCACCACTCGCAGGTGCACGTCCCGTCCTCGTGCAACCGCACGTGGTATGAGGCCGTCGTGCCCACCACCCGGAAGCGTTCGCCGTCGGGGGTCACGTCGCGGCGGTCGACGATCGCGCGGGCGTCCCGCAGGCGCGGGTTCATGCGCTCGGCTCGGCCGCTGTCATAGGGGAGTTCGCGGTGGAAGTACGCCGCCTCCGAGACGTCGTAGCCGATGCGGCCGGCGGTACCGAGGAGGACCAGGGCCGCGCGGACGCGTCCGGGGGTCAGCCCGCCCTCGCGCGCGAGGTCGCCGACCTCGACGCGGGGTTCCCACGCGAGCAGCGCGGCGATCAGGTCGGCGTCGGCCGCGGCCTCGTCGGCGGCCAGGTCGCCGAGCACGGCTCCTTCACCCGAGAAACCGCGTGCCGGGTCCGGGGAGAGCGTCAATGTCAGGCGCATTCCCGGCAGTTCGATCTCCCACGCGGACGCGACGGCGGCGGCCCCGCCGATGCCGCCGGCGGTGACGGCTGGGCCGTATATACGAAGTGCCTTGGCGTGCCGCAGGATTCGGTTCAGAGCCCGCAGCCGGTCGGGGCCCGCGAGGCACACCGCGCCGGGAGCAGGGCCGGGCGAGACTCGGAGCGTACGGCCGAACGGGCGTACCCACAGCACTTGGCGTCCGTTGCGGGGCAGTGCGCGCAGGAAACGCACGGCCTCCACCGCGGGGATTTCGGCACGCAGGTCGAACCGCGACGCGATCACCTGGACTTCGGCGAAGCCACGGAGCCAGCGGTCGGGCAGCGGCACCTTCTTCTCCACCACGGGCCCGTCGAAGGTGGTGACCGTGACGTCGTCGGGGCCGACCGCCACGTGCAGCGGGTCCGTGGCGCCGACCATGGCCAGCGCCGCGCGCAGCGGTGCGTTGACATCGACGTTCGTGGTGCCGGTGCCGAGCATGTCGCCGTCGATGCCCGGCGGCAGCACGTCGAGGCGGGCGTACACGCCGCCGCAGCCGCTGAAGGACTCGAAGCGCAGCCGGTCGCCGTTGCCGGTGACCACGGGGTCGAGCCAAGCGCGGTTCTGCGGCTGGTGGTACCGGGTCGCGGCGACGTCGGCGACCGCGAGCAGCCCGCCGGCCGCGGCCTCCGGCGCGGTGAGGAATCCGGAGAAGAAGCGTGGGAACGGTGTGAGTCCGTGGGACGTGAGGCCGCCGCACGTCTCCAGGGACAGTTGCGGGGTGCCCTCGTGCGTGTGCAACGCCGAGGCACGCAGATACGTGAAGGATTGGACGCTGGACGACATGGCGTCAACGTACGGCGGTGTACCGACACCGGACCGTGCGTACCGCGCACCGGGCCTGGCCCCGATCTCGCCCGGGTTTCCCCCGATTTCCAGCCACCGCGCTCGGACTCGCCTGAAGCGGAAGGCTGTTCGCCGGATGTCGCCGCGAGGACGCTTATTACAAGCGGGAGTTGCAACTTCGTCGTCCGGCCGGAGAAGATGCCTCGGGATGGCGGCACAACTTTTCGACCCGGCGGTGCGTCTCACAAAGCGGCCAACAATGTGCCACGGAGAGTACCGGGATCGACACACCGTCAGCTCGGTGCTCTCGTACCGTGATCGACGGGCGTAGCAAGATGGCGTGAAGCAACCGTTGATCGTGCGTTTCGGGGGACACGCACGATGGCGCTGTCATACTATGCGCTGGTCCATTCTGCCGGAGGTAGGACGTATGCCCACAGCGCAGCCGGGGAGCGGCTCGACGGTTCGCCGTATTCTCCTCGGTTCCCAACTCCGCCGCCTGCGCGAGGCCAAAGGCATTTCGCGCGAGGAGGCAGGGTATGAGATCCGCGCCTCCGAATCGAAGATCAGTCGAATGGAGCTGGGTCGTGTCAGCTTCAAAGACCGCGATGTGGCGGACCTGCTGACCATGTACGGCGTGACGGACGAAACGGAGCGCGAGGCGCTGCTGAACCTGACCCGGGAGGCGAACGCTACGGGCTGGTGGCACAGTTACGGTGACATCCTGCCGAGCTGGTTCCAGGTATATGTGGGCCTGGAAGAAGCGGCGTCGGTCATCCGTACGTACGAAGTGCAATTTGTTCCGGGGCTGTTGCAGACCCCGGACTACGCGAGAGCCGTCATCGTCGCCGGGCAGCCGAACGCGTCCGCGGCCGAGGTCGAGCGCCGGGTGGGGTTGCGCACGCAGCGGCAGCTCATCCTGAACCGCGAGCGTCCGCCGCGTCTTTGGGCGGTCCTCGACGAGGCGGCCCTACGACGGCCGATAGGCGGGCGCGACGTGATGCGCGGTCAGATCCAGCACCTGATCGACTCGGCGGCCCACTCGCACGTGACGATCCAGGTGATGCCGTTCCGCTTCGGCGCGCACGCCGCGGAGGGCGGCCCGTTCACGCTGCTGCGTTTCCCGGAGCCGGACCTGCCGGACGTCGTGTACCTCGAACAGTTGACCAGTGCGCTGTACCTCGACAAGCGCGACGACGTCGACCAGTACACCGAGGTGATGGAGCGTCTCAGCGTCGACGGCCTGCCGCCGGACCGCAGTGTGGACCTGCTCGGCCGGATCCTCAAGGAGACCTGATCACGGTTGATCCCCTGGTCCGCAGGGCGGTGCCGTGCGGAGCAGGGGGTCAACCGTGGCGTCCTACCGGAATGTCGGTCGCCGCTTCGGGCCGACGACCAGGTGGGGCCGCGTCGCGCGGGGCGTCGGCGCGGCCCGATCGCGGTGCCTGGCGCGATGGTCGTCGGACCTCTCCGGCGAACGGTCCGGGGTGACCTCAGGCGGTCTCAGGCGATGAGGTTGTCGAAGTCACCGTCTTTGGCCCCGAGGATCAGGGCCACGATCTCGGCGCGGGTGTAGATCAGCGCGGGCCCTTCCGGGTACCGCGAGTTGCGCACGGCTATGTCTCCGCCGGGAAGCGCGGCCATCTCGACGCAGTTGCCCTGCGAGTTGCTGCGTCGACTCTTCTGCCACGTCACCCCGTGCAAAGACTCGGCCGGCATCCCGTTGTGCGTTCCGTGCATGACTTGTCTCCTGGACCTCTTGCCGGGCGAACCGGCGACGATTGCCCACCCCCGGTGGTACCACCTGTGCCGTTCGTCGCGTCCGGCGCCACACCCGCGGCGTTTCCCCGAGAGGTCAAGCCACGTGCCCGGCAACCGGCCACCGTGTCCCGCTGTTTGTATCTGCACGTGCATCAGACCATGCAAATGCAGCGTACGAGGCGATGATAGCGCACGCCCCCGAGCGGTCACACAGCGTCCGGGGCCCTTAAATCGGCGATTACCGCGGCCCCCTGAGAAAGGGTTGAGAAACGTCCCCGCGATTGCGGCGGAAATCGTTCACAACGATCAGCGGTCAGCAAATCGCCCAAAGCCGGGCAGGCATTCGGGACATTCGCCGCGGGCGGTTGTCGAATTTTCCGGACGGGCCTTGCCGAAGAATCGGTGAATAACAGCGGAACGGCTCGGCGAGTTGCCGTCCGTATACGTTCGGGAAGCACGGTGGGTTGCCGTACTTCCCTACTCCGCTGACATTTCTTCGACTATTGCCCGGGCACCTGGAACATCGCCCAGACGACTTTCCCGCCGCGCCCGGCGACACCGGCCAACGGAAACCAGCCCCATGAACTGCTGAAGCATTCGACGATATGCAGCCCGCGGCCGGTCTCGGCGCCGTCGCCGGCATCCTGCGGCGTCGGCAGGCCGTCTCCCGGATCCTGGACCGCGCACATCACCCGGGAACCCTTGCGCAGCAACGCGAGTTGCACCGGATGCCCTGCGGGGCGGCCGTCGCACTCGTCGTCCGTCCGCGGCCCGCCGACACCGTGGCAGAGGGCATTGGTGACCAGCTCGGAGACCACGAGCGAGAGATCGTCGAACAACTCGGCGACGCCCCAACGCGCCAGCGTGTCGCGCCCGAAATCCCGCGCTGCCTTGACCGACCCGCGCTGTGGCGCGAGTGCGCGCACGGCGATGTCGGTGATGGCCCCGCGTTCGGCCATCGGGGAATCCCCACCCGACGGATCAACTTGGAAAAGCGTTGCCACGGAGAATCCCGTGGCGCTGACGGCAGTCACGCGCACCTCCGGTCGGGCCGCAGACTCGGACGCGCCACCCGCGTCCTCAGTAAGCGCACCGAGCCCGATCCGGTGCCGCGGTGGGGACAACTGGCCACCGTCATGCCTCCCGCGAATCGAACCGGCCCGTCGATGCGTATCCACGCACTTACCACCTTGCGCGTGCACCCTGTTCATTATGTCGATGCTCACGGCGTGTGCAAGACCAGATGCACGTGCAGTCTCGATTTATGCAGCTGCAAGCCTCGGATGCACGTGCATCCTCAAGTTGCACGCGGCAAATCAGCCTCGTTTAATGCCAGATATCCGATTTGGCGTCGAGTGGCGTCCGTCACACTGTGTAGGTACCGGTGCTTGTGCGTCCCTTACCGGTGTCCAACTCGCGCGGTCACATCCGATCAACGCGACGGGCGGTCCCGCAGGAAGTGCGGGACCGCCCGTCGGCGCCTCGTACTCAGCACCGGCAGGGCGCGGGGAGGGCGGGCCGCGCCTGCGCTTGAGCCGGGACCGGCCTCGGTGGGTCAGACGGGAGTCGGGGTCTCCCTCGACACCGTGGGCTCGGTGGGTGCGTCGCCCTCGCGGCGTCCCGGCGCAAGCAGCGCGGCGCCGGCCACGACGATGAGGCCGATGCCGGGAATCAGCAGGTACCAGGGCACCTGGCTGACCGGGGTGTCGGCGCTGGGGATGCTGTCGGCGTGCTTGAACGACTCGACGTTGGAACCGATGTCCTCGATCAGGCCGTCGAAGCGCGCGAGGATCCGCTGCGTCTGCGGAAGGCCCTTGCCGACGGCGGGGTAGTCCGCCGACAGCTTCGCGGTGTACTGCTCGGTGCTCACGCCGGCGGCGGTCGCCAGGAACGGGATGGTCTCCCCCTGCATCTGCGTGGCGAACGCTTCGAGCGTGTTCATGTCGGCCCGCATCTGCTGGTACCGCTCCTCGGTGAACGTGGGGCGGAAGGCATCGAACATCTTCTCCGCGGCCTTGGTCTTGCCGATCTGGTCGGTCGCGAACGTGCCGACCACCAGGACCGCCCCGATCGCCGCGGCGGTGGCGAGTGCGATCGTCGGGATCGCCGAACGCCGGCCGCGGATCGAGAAGAACAGCCCCACGCCGCCGACGACGACCAGGAGGATGCCGGGCACCAGGAAGAGATACGTCACCGCGGTGTTCGGCACATGGGCGGTCGGAATCTCGTCCGCCTCACGGAAGTTGGAGCCCTGCTGCTCCATGACCCCGACGGTCTCCTCGAAGCGGGGCATGATCGTGCCTACTTCGCTTAGGCCCTTGCCGACACTCGGGAACCGTGCGCCCAGGAGGAGCTTGAGCTGGTCCGGCGACACTCCTCTGGCCGCCGCAAGATCGGGCAGCGTCTCCGCCTGCAACTGCTGGAGCATCAGCTCCATGGTCACCAGGTCGTCCCGGCTGGTCTTGATCCCTTCCTCGGACATCGCGTCGCGGAAGGTGTCCTGCACGTTGTCGACGCCCTGGGTCTTCTCGGGCAGGCCGTCCGCCAGCGGGAAGACGATCAAGCCCACCCCCAGCAGCAACACCAGCGCCAATGCCACGCGGCGGAACCTCAGCACTACCGATCTCCCTTCACTCGCCACGGCGTCGCCTGCACCGACTCGTCGGCAGTCGACCGAGTCCGATCACCGCAGGAGCGTTCCGTTTTCGGATATGTCCCTCGCGCCGGTGATCCTCTCAAGAGGAGACTGGCCAGTAACCTACCAGCGAGTAATGTAACGCGATCGAGACCTTCCCCTCGGAGCTCCAAGCGGAACCTTGCCCGCAGGTCGGGCTTCCTATCGGGAGACTTACGCGCCTGCCGACAGATCGGGCCTGTCTCCCGCTCGGACGGGTCCCTTGTCTCCGTGTTCGCGTGTCTCCGTGTTCGCGCGAGGACCATGGGTGGCCACGGTGCGAGCGGCCGGCCGCGAACCACGGGACCACCACTTGACGGATGGATGCCGTTCGGGAACGCATCGTGACAGGGCGGACGGGGCACCACCCCCGGAGCAGACGCCGACTCCAAGCGCTCGGCAATGACGGTCAACGTCCGCCTGCCGCAGCGCCGTTGGCAAGACGCCCGATTACCTGCCCGGCAGTGCTTCCTCGAACGCCCCGACACAAGCGGGTACTTGGCCGTACAACCCCCGGCCGAACGTCGTGCCGGCGGGTGCGCGAAGCCGCCGCAATCCTGGTGAAAACGCGCCCGGACCCCCGGCGGGACCAGGGATCGGCGGCCTGAACACCCCCGAATTTCTGGCAGACTGCCTGCCCATCCGGTGGAACAGGCACATCATCACGAGCCGTTGCCGTTCCCACGATGGCAGCCCACCCCGCAGGCGGTGACGCACGAGCGTCACGGGCAGGGCATGGACGAGGAGTGCGATGCGGCCCCTGGACAAGGACGACCCGCGCCAAATCGGCGGCTACCGGCTGGCTGCCCTGCTCGGCCAAGGCACCACCGCGCAGGTCTTCTTGGGCGCTTCGCCCGAGGGACGCCCGGCCGTCGTCAAGGCGGTGCGCGACAGCGCCGCCCGGGACACGGCCTTCCGCGCGCGTTTCGCCCGCGAGGTCGCCGCGGCGCACCGCGTCGACTGCCCGTTCGTGGTGCCCGTCGTCGACGCTGCGACAAGCGGCCCGGTGCTGTGGATCGCCGCCGCCTACGCTCCCGGGCCCTCACTCGCGGAGGCCGTCGAGAAATTCGGCCCGCTGCCCGCGGAGACCGTACGCACACTCGCCGCGGGTCTCGCCGCCGGCCTGGAAGCCCTGCACGCACAGGACCTGACACACGGTCGGCTCAGCCCGTCCGGTGTCGCCCTCGCACCCGACGGGCCGCGCATCGTCGATCTGGGAGTGGCCCGCAGCCCTGACGGACCGTCGGTCGAGGAGGACGGGGTGCTGATCGGGACCACGCTGACGTCACCGGCGTTCCGCGCCCCCGAGCAACTCGCCGGTCGCGACGTGGGGTTCGCGGCGGACGTCTTCTCGCTCGGCACTGTGCTGGTGCACGCGGCGCGCGGCACCGGGCCGTTCGGAGACGACAGCGACGCCGGAGTCGGCGAACGGATCCTGCGCGGGAAGCCTGATCTCGGCGGACTCCCGGCATGGCTGGGGCAGTTGGCCGTGGCATGCCTGGCCAAGGACCCGGCCGACCGGCCGACGGCCGCGCAGATCAAGGCCGCCACCGTCAGCGAACTCGACGGTCCGGGCTGGCTTCCGCCACGCGTGGCCGCCGAAGTCGCCCAGCGCGCCGCAACGATCTGGGCACAGTCCGGCGGCATGCCCGGGGGACCGGGCAGCGGTACGCCGGCGGGTGGGGCTCACCAGGGCGGTGACTCCGGGCGCGCGGGCGAGGCGACCCCCGGGTCGAGCCAGGCAGGGGCGTACGCCTCGGAAACCGGCCGCGGTTCGGGGCGACGGCGCAGGCGTACGGCGGACGACCGGACGACGGCGCGGCCGTTCGTCCCCCCGCCGGCATCCGCTCCGGACTCCTCCGCAGCGGATGCCGGCCCGGGACGATCGCGCACGTCGGCGGCCGGACCGGGCGCCGCCGAGGACGAGTCCACCCCCGGCTCGGCCTTCCGGTCGGGGCCGGGCCCCGCGCCCGACGCACCGACCGACGGCCCGGAACGCGGAACCGTCGAGCGTCAGATTGTCGAGGCGGAACTCGTCGACGACGACGCGCCGTTGCCGCCCCGCGCGTCCGCCGCCGCCGCTCCCGGCGAAACCGACCTTCCCGGCCGCCCGGCGGCGCCGGTGCCGGGCGCGGCGCCGCCCCATGCGGCCGGGCCCGCGAGCACGCCTCCCCACCCGTCCGAACCTCCCGCGGACGAGCCCCCGCGCTCGGGGCAGCCGGGCCCGGCGGGCCCGTCGGCGCGCATCATCCGGTCGGGAGCAGAAAGGCGCCGCTTCCTCCGGTGGGTCGCCGCGGGCGGCGCGGTGCTCGCCGGAGCCGTGACCGGCGCGGTGCTGTGGGGCAGCGGCGGCTCGGGAAAGTCCAAGCGCACGGACCCCGGCTCCGCACCCGCCCCTGCCGGCAACACCCCGCCGGGCCGGATACGCGCGTGGCTCCGCGACGGCACCTGGAACGCCCGGCAAATCGCGCTGCTGTCCGACGAGTTGCCCGCGGCTTTGGGGACGTCGGTCAAGTACGACGTGGAACTGCGCTCGCAGCAGGCGCTGGGCCAGGAGTTGGTGAACGCGTTCAACCGCGAGGACGTGATCCCCGACGTCTACGAGGTCGACCTCCTTTCCCTCGCCGGCCATGTGGCCGCACGACGTATAAAGAACCTGGCGGATTACCAGGACCGCTTGGAGACCGACACCTGGCTGCCGACCGTGCGTTCCGCGGTGACGATCCAGGGGGCCGTCTACGGCCTCCCGTTGACCGCGTCGGTGCCCGTCGTCCTGTGCCACCGGGGCATGTACGCGGCGGCCGGGGTGCCGCTGCCGCGTAGCCGCGAGGAATGGGTGGACGGCCTCGAACACCTCCGCACACACTTCGCGCCGAACCCGGCGTTCCGCAGCGTCTACCTGCCCGGCCGGGCATGGCCGGTGCTGGCCTCGTTCATGTGGGAGGCCGGCGGGGCGATCGCGTTCCCGGAGGGACACAACCTGGACGACCCCTGGCGTGGCGCCTTCGACCTGCCCGGTTCGGCGGACGCGGTGCGGTTCTTCCGGCAGTTGCAGCAGTACGCCCCTGAGGTGAGCGACGCGACTGAGGCCGCCCTTCGACCCGACGAGCTCTTCACGCGTGGGCAGACGGCGTCGGTGATCGGCAGCGAGGCCCTCTACACGGCCGTGACCTCGGCCGCGCCCGCACTCGCCGCGCAGCTCGACGCGTTCCCGCTGCCCGGGCACGCTCCCGACCGGCCGGGTGCGGTGGGCCTCGGCGGCACGGCTCTGGTGGTCTCCTCGACGTGCCGCGACATTCCGGCGGCCGTGGACCTGCTGACCACCCTCACTTCGGCGCGGTGGCGTTCACAGCTGGCTCAAAGCGGTCGGGTCCTGTCGCCGTACGCGCCCGACGAGGCCGCGCAGGGGGCCAATCCGATGCTGCGGGCGGGCGCGTCCGCGCTGGCCGGTGCGCGCGCGTACCCGGCAGCGCCTGGGTGGTCCGAACGCCCGCTCGTCGAATTCGGGCGTGCGGTGTTGGGCGGGACGGACGCGATGGCCGCGGCCGTGGCATCCAATCAAATCGTGGCGTCGGAGTTCGGACGTACTACGGGGTGAGGGCGCCGTGAGCGCAACCGTACGCATGTTCGAATGACCGGGGCGGAGGCGTCCCCGCACGGGTGATGGGGGTTCCGGGCCTGCGGCGGGACCGGCGTACGGTGGGGGCCGAACGCGTGGAACCCGGCCTGATGGTCCGGGCGCGCGGCACCGGCAAGGTCGCACGAAAGGACGGGCGCGCAGATGGTCGACAAGGCACCGGTCGGCGATGTCGACGACAGCGGAATGACCATCGGCGCGCCCAAACGATACGCCGCCGGGATCCCCGCAATCCTGTCGACGTTGAAACACGCCGGGCGCGAGATGGGGGTGCGCCGGGGCGCCCGGACGCTGCTCAAGGTCAACCAGAAGGACGGCTTCGACTGTCCCGGCTGCGCCTGGCCGGAAGGCGAGCACCGCAGCCCGATCGGCGAGTACTGCGAGAACGGCGCGAAGGCCGTCGCCGAGGAGGCGACGCTGCGGCGCGTGACGCCCGACTTCTTCGCCGCGCACCCCGTCACGGATCTGGCCGAACGCACCGACTATTGGCTCGGGCAACAGGGGCGGCTGACGCACCCGATGTACCTCGCCGACGGAGCCACGCACTACACGCCGGTGACCTGGGACAAGGCGTTCGACATCGTCGCGGAGGAGCTCGCGGCACTCGCCTCCCCCGACGAGGCGGCGTTCTACACGTCAGGGCGGACGAGCAACGAAGCGGCGTTCGTGTACCAGCTCTTCGTGCGTGCCTTCGGGACGAACAACCTTCCCGACTGCTCGAACATGTGCCACGAGTCCAGCGGTTCGGCGCTGACCGAGACGATCGGTGTCGGCAAGGGCAGCGTGTCGTTGGAGGACCTGCATCAAGCCGACCTGATCCTCGTCGTCGGTCAGAACCCGGGGACGAACCACCCGCGCATGCTCACCGCTCTGGAGAAGGCCAAGCACGCGGGCGCGCACATCGTCGCGGTGAACCCGTTGCCCGAGGCGGGCCTGATGCGGTTCAAGAACCCCCAGCGGCCGAGCGGTATCGCGGGCACCGGGACGCCGCTCGCCGACGAGTTCGCGCAGATCCGGGTCAACGGCGACCTCGCGCTGTTCCGGGCGCTCAACCGGCTGCTGCTTGAGGCGGACGCCGCGGCTCCCGGCACTGTCGTCGACCGTGCCTTCATCGACGAACACTGCGCGGGTTTCGAGCAGTTCGCGTCCGATGTGCGGTCGACGCCGTGGGCCGAGGTGCTGTCGGCGACGGGCCTGCCTCGCGAGCAGATCGAGCGCATCCACCAGCGGGTGCTCAAGTCCCGCCGTGTGGTGGTCTGTTGGGCCATGGGGCTGACACAGCACCGCAATTCGGTCGCGACGATCCGCGAGGTCGTGAACTTCCTTCTGCTGCGCGGGAACATCGGGCGCCCCGGCGCCGGCGTCTGCCCCGTGCGCGGGCACAGCAACGTGCAGGGCGACCGGACGATGGGGATCTACGAGAAGCCGTCCCAGGCGTTCCTGGACGCCTTGGAGGCCGAGTTCGGGTTCGCCCCGCCTCGCGCGCACGGCCACGATGTGGTCGACACGATCCGGGCGATGCGCGACGACCGGGTCAAGGTCTTCATTGCGGTCGGCGGCAACTTCGTCGCCGCGACACCCGACACCGCCGCGACGGAAGCAGCGCTGCGCCGGACCTCCCTCACCGTGCAGGTGTCCACCAAGCTCAACCGGTCGCACGCGGTCACCGGGCGGCGCGCGCTCATCCTGCCGTGCCTGGGCCGCACGGAGGCGGACGTCCAGCCGACGGGCACCCAGTTCGTCACGGTCGAGGACTCGATGAGCGCGGTCCACGCGTCGACGGGGAACCTGCCGCCCGCGTCCCGGGAACTGCGTTCCGAGGTGGCGATCGTGTGCGGCCTCGCCGAGCGCGTCCTCGGCGATCGGACGACCGTGCCCTGGCGGGACTTCCGTGAGGACTACGACCTGATCAGGGACCGCATCGGACGGGTCATTCCGGGGTTCGCCGATTTCAACCGTCGGGTGCGCGCACCGGGCGGATTCGTGTTGCCGCACGGCCCCCGCGACGAACGGCGGTTCCCGACGGTCAACGGAAAGGCGAACTTCACCGTCAATCCGCTGGAGGTGCTGCACGTCCCGGCGGGGCGGCTGATCCTCCAGACGGTTCGCTCCCACGACCAGTACAACACCACGATCTACGGGCTCGACGACCGCTACCGAGGCGTCAAGGCCGGCCGCCGCGTCGTCTTCGTGCACCCTGCCGACCTTGCGCAACTCGGCGTCGCCGACGGAGAGATGGTCGACCTGGTGAGTGAGTGGACGGACGGCACCGAGCGACGCGCGCCCGGCTTCCGGGCGATCGCCTACCCCACGGCCCGCGAGTGCGCGGCGGCGTACTTCCCGGAGACCAACGTGCTGGTGCCGCTGGACAGTACGGCGGAGGTCAGCAACACGCCGACGTCCAAGTCGGTGATCGTGCGTCTCGAACCGGCTGCGGTCTGAGACTGTCACGGCCGGCACGGCCCCCGTCGGACCGACTGGACCGACGGGACCGACGAGGGCCGCTGTCCGGTGTCTTGGACCAGTCCATGCGCGCGAGAAGCCGTTCGCGGCCGACGCGACCGCAGCGCCGGGCGCGCAGTTCGACCTGGGCTCGGAGCGCGCGGCGGCCGCCTCCGCGACGCCGGGAACGCGCGTCGTCGGCCGTGACCGAATCCGCCCGCACCACGCGGGCCCAGGAGGCACATCACCCGGCCGTGTCCTCAATCCCCAACCGAATGCGCCCGCACCACGCGGGCCATGAGGCACATCAGCCCGGCCGTGTCCTCAATCCCCACCGGAGCTCAACACCGACGCGGGGTGGGAGTACGACGGCACGGCCCGGAACAGGCGCTGACGCGTCTCCCCTCGTCAGCAACTGCAGTCGCAGCCGCAGCCGTCGCAGCAGCCGCCGTCTTCGCCGCAGCACTGGCAGCAGTCGCAGCAGCTACAGCAATCGGCGTCGCAGTCGTTGCAGCAGCCTTGGCGCTGCCGGCCCGTACACGGGTCGGTGTACTCGTCGCGGCAGCACGCCTGGCAGGTGCAGCACAGGCCGACCCACATCAGGCACGCGATCAGCGGGTTGTACCTGCGCCCGGGCGGTCGGCCGGGGTCCCCGGGACCACCGGGGCCCCCGGGGTGTATGGGATCCCAGTTCGGGTTGCGCCCGGGGCCGAAGGGGTTGCCGGGGTCGGCCGGGGGCGGCTGCCATCCGGGCGGGCTCTGCGGCGAGTGCGATTCGAGGGGCGCGGGTGTCTGTCCTGCGGGACCGCCCGACAGGTCGGCGAAGGCCCGTCCGTCGGTGATCGGGCCGCCGAGCGGAAGCACGTCGGGCGCCGCTGTCGCGCCCGGGGCGGGCAAGCCGCCCGTTCCGACCGCCGTGTCCAGGGACTTGCCATGTGATTTGCCGTGCGACGAACACCCGTGCCGACGCGACTTCACGGGGAAGCCCGCGTGCTGGAAGGTCCGTTCGACGGCCTGGTCGACCTCGTGCACCAGAAGCACGTGCGCGAGGCGAGCGTCGGTGAACGCGACGTCCTTCAGGGCCAGGCGTATGCCGTGCGCGGCGTCGCGGCACAGCCGGTAAGCCTCTTCCGGCCCGGTCCCGGTGGCGAGCAGCGGGTTCCACGCGCCCGTCGCGCGGTCCTCCCAGATGTCCTCGACCGCGTCGAGGAGATGCGCAAGCCGGCCGAAGAGGCGGCCTGCCTCGGCGAGTGGTTCGGCGTTCCCCGGGCGTCCGGCGAGGGTCGCGGTGTGGGCGAAGGCGGCAGCGGTCGCGGTCTCGGTGGGCTCGGTGACCACGAGCACCGACGTCCCGGGCCCGGCGAGAGCTTCGATCTCGCCTTGGCGGCCCACGGCCTCCGTCAGCACCGCCGTGTCGAAACCGACCGCATGCCCGGTGCTGTCGCCCTGCCGGGCCCATCGAGCGGCGACCCTGCGCGCGCCTCCCGCGACCGGCTTGCGGGCGAACACCCCGTCCTGGTCCTCGACATGGTCCCGCATCTTCGCTGCGGCCAGGACGAGCGAGACAGCGGCGGCGAGACGGGCGCCTTCGCCCCGCGCGACCTCGGCGGTACGCATGCCGCGCAGGGCACAGGGCCCCGCCTTGCGCCGCCCGCTTTTCACCGCCTCGGTTGCGTTCTGCGCCTCGACGAGCACAGAGATGATCAGCCCGTCGTAATTGGTGGCGACGCGTGCGGCGTGCCCGTGGTCGTCACGCAGCGCGAGGCACAGCCCGCACAAGTGCGCCATCCAGGAGTCGCGCAGTCCCTCAGCCAGCGAATGCCGACACGGCCTGATGATGCCGAACACGCGACAACCTCCCCGCTTACCGCTTCATTTACCGGAGTTGCACGTCGCCCGCCCGCACCGACAAGCTCACCGGCCCCTTGCCGCGGATCAGGTTAGCGACCACACACCGCTGCCGTCGGAGACCGGCGGAGTCCGACTCCGGCCGCATGGACGCCAAGACGCAAACCGCATGGACGTGCCCCGGGCCGATGGAGTTGCGGTGACCGCGCCGACCGTCGCGACGAGGCCGATCCCGAACACGCCGCACACCGGCCCGAGCCCTTCGCGATGCGCGCGTCGGGTACGCCGCGACGGAAGTCCGGCCCCGAACACACCACACGCTGCGGAATCCGTGGAACAGCCCCCGGGTGCAAAGACCGGGTCTGCGGTGAATGCGTCCGGTCTCGCGGCGCGCGGGCAGGTGTGCGCCTGCTGCGCCGGACCGGCACCGGGCCGTCACTGCGCCGCGGAGACCGCAGAGCCTGCAAGTGCGTTCGCCCCGTGAGCAACCCGAACCGGGACCCGTGTACCCCCGGAGGTTCCGAAGACCCCGACGCACCCCCCGAACACTGCCAGCGATCCCGGAGGTCCGACCCACGACCCGAGCACCCCGGCGATCCCAACCCGCCCCCGAACCCCCGGCGATCCCGACGACCAGCGGGGCCCGGCGAACCACGGCGGAGACATCGAGTGACGAGCCGGCGCCACCACCGCCGCTCGGCGACATGACAGCCACACATGACGAGGCCGACGCCCACACCGTGCCGGGACGTGCGACGCCTGTTCCGGATCGTGGGCCGCGGTGCGACGGAGGAAACCGCGGACAACAGTCGTCCGCGGCCGATTCCGCTCCTGGGAGCCTGTCTGCGGTGGGCACCCCGCCGGGGTCACGCGGGCTTCCCGACGTCAGCCCCGTCTGTCCCGACGGGCCCGTCGTGCCCGCGCGACCATGCCGTCGGGATAGCGCGCCTCAGCGCTCACAACCGCACTCGCAGGCCGCTCATCGCCTCCGGGCTTCGGTGTTCCCGACGCGACCGCCGCCTTGCTGCACGCAGCATCGCGTCCTCCCGATCCTGTGACGCGCCCCACTGCTTCGCCGTCGTCGCCCGTGACTCGGGCGCGCGTGGCCGGGGCTTCGGACGTTTCCGACCGGGCGTCGGCGAGCGGGACTTGCGTCGACCGCTCCGGTTCGGCTCGGCCTCGTCGCGGTTGTACGGGGAGCTCGTCGGTGTGGTCGCGGGCGGGGGCGGGGTTCGGCGGGCGTCGCCGCTCGGCGGCGTGTCTGACACGATGACCCGGTGAGCGAGCATCCAGAGGGCCGCACGGCCCGGTTCAACTTCGGGCAGGCGGAAAGCTTCGTCGATCTTCTCAGCCTCGACGAGATCGAGCAGAACATCTTCCGCGGTACGTGCCACGCCGGTTCGCCGCTGCGCGCGTTCGGCGGGCAGGTCGCGGCGCAGGCGCTGGTCGCCGCCGGGCGCACGGTCACCGCCGAGCGGCCGGTTCACTCGCTGCACAGCTACTTCCTACGCCCCGGGCGGACGACGTCGCCGATCATCTACCTGGTCGACCGGGTGCGCGACGGACGCTCCTTCACCACGCGCCGCGTCACGGCGGTCCAGCACGGTGAGACGATCTTCACTTTGTCGGCTTCGTTCAAGGTGCCCGAGACCACGACCGAGCACCAGCGCGCGATGCCGGACGTGCCGCGGCCCGAGGACTTGCCGGACCCGTTCGGCGGGCGCCGGGGCAAGGAGCGCGAGCACTACGGGGCGTCCCAGACCCGTCTGGTGATGGACATGCGCTTCGTGCCGCAGGACCGTCAGCCGGCCACGCACCTGACCGACGGTGTCCCGCACCAGCGGGTGTGGATGAAGGCCGCGGAGCAACTGCCGGACGATCCGCTGCTGCACGTGTGTGCGATGGCGTACATGTCCGATCTCACCCTCGCCGGCACCGCGGCGGCACCCCACGTCACCGATCCGCAGAACCTCCAGATGGCGTCGCTGGACCACGCGATGTGGTTCCACCGGCCCTTCCGCGCCGACGAGTGGCTGCTGTTCGCGCAGGCCTCCCCCACCGCGCAGGACGCCCGCGGCTTCGCCATCGGCGAGTTCTACGACCACGAAGGGGTCCTGGTCGCGCATGCGGTCCAGGAGGCGGTGATCCGCCAGCACTGAGCGGCGGGGCTTCCGGCTACCGGTGGTCGTCCTGCCCCGGGAGCGTCGCGGTCTCCAGGAAGAAGGCGTCGATGCTGCGGACCGCGTGGGTGAAGTCGTCCAGGTTGACCGGCTTGGTGATGTAGGCGTTGCTGTGGTTGCGGTACGCGGCCGCCACGTCCTCAGGGGCGCCCGACGTGGTGAGGACGACGACCGGGATGGCTTTGAGCTCGTCGTCGTTCTTGAGCACGTTGAGAAGTTCCCGGCCGCTCATGCGCGGCATGTTGAGGTCCAGCACGATCAGGTCGGGCCACGCGACCTCCGGGTCGCGCAGGTGTTCCAGTGCGGCGACACCGTCGGGAACGCGGGTGATCGTGCGGGCCGACTGCTCGCACAGGGCTTCCTGGATCAGCACGGCGTCGGCCGGGTCGTCCTCGACGAGGAGGATCTCGTACGGGCGCCGGGCGGCGATCGCGGCCATGAGTGTGGGCTCCGGTCTGGGCGGGGCGCGGATACGCCGGGGGGCCGCGTCGTGACGCGCGGTCGCGGGGGACGGCCGATGCGTCCGTCAGAGTAGGCCGCACGGCGCCGTGAGACAACAATCGTTGTCAGTGGTGGTCAGGCGCGCATGTATCGTGTGCCGGGCTCCTGCGGGCGGCCGTCTCCGGCCGTGGTCGCCGACGCGGAACGGTCGAAGGGAGGGCCGCGTGGCCGCACCCGGCTTGAAGGACACCCCGTCCGGGCGGACCGCATGGACGACTCGGCGCTGGCTGACCGCCGGAGTCGTCGGCTCGCTCATCGTGCTCCTGGTCCTGGGCTCGTTGGGCGCGTGGGCGCTGTACCGCGCCTCGGAGGCGACCGACCGCCTGACCGACCGCGAGTCGCCGGCGCTGATCGAGGCGCTGCGCCTGGAGAAGGCGCTGTTGAACCAGGAGACAGGGGTGCGGGGGTACGCACTGGCCGGTCGGCCCGACTACCTCGAACCGTATCGGCGCGGGGTTGCCGAGGAGCAGGACAGCGTCGCCGTGCTGCGCGGGCTGATCGCCGGCACGGCCGCCGAAGGCGACCTCGACGCCGTGCTCGACAAGGTCGCGGCATGGCAGGTGACGACCGCTCGGCCCATCGTCGAGACGGCGCCGGGCATCCCGGGAGGCGCCGGCACGCAGACCGCCGAGGCGACGAACCGGCTCAACGCGGGCAAGGACTCGTTCGACGCCGTCCGCTCGTCCGCCGCCGCGTTGCAGGACCGCCTCCAGGACAACCGCCAAGACGCGGCCGGGGACCTGCACGACGCGCAGCAACTGCGCGACCTGCTCCTGGCGGCGATCGCGGTCGTGATCGTGGCGCTCGCGGTGCTGGTCTCCGAGGGCTTCCGGCGCGGTGTCACGGTGCCGCTGGAACGGCTCGGGGCGGACGTACGGCGGATCAGCGACGGCGACTTCGACCACGGCATCGACACCACGGGCCCGGCCGACCTGCGGGCGCTCGCCAACGACGTCGAGGGGATGCGCCGGCGGCTGATCGACGAACTGGTCTTCGCCGACCTGGCCCGCCGGCGGCTCGACGAGCAGTCGGAGGATCTGCGGCGCTCCAACGCCGAGTTGGAGCAGTTCGCGTACGTCGCGTCGCACGATCTCCAGGAACCTCTGCGCAAGGTCGCCAGCTTCTGCCAGCTCCTGCAACGGCGTTACGCCGGGAACCTGGACGAACGCGCCGATCAGTACATCGAGTTCGCGGTCGACGGGGCGAACCGCATGCAGCGGCTCATCAACGACCTGCTCGCCTTCTCGCGCGTCGGGCGCACGCGGCGGGAACATGAGACGGTGGACCTGGAACGCACCTTCGCCGACGCGGTGGACAATCTCAGCATCGCCGCGGAAGAGTCCGGCGCGGTCATCACCCACGACCCGATGCCCACCCTGACCGCCGATCCGACGCAGATGGTCATGCTGTGGCAGAACCTGCTCGGCAACGCGGTCAAATTCCGCGACCCCGAAAGCCCGCCGCGCATCCACGTGTCGGTCACCGCGGTCGACGACGAGCGAGTCGACGGCTCGGGGGCCGACGAGCTCGCCCAGGCCGCCGAGCACGTCCCGTTGTGGCGGTTCACGGTCACCGACAACGGCATCGGGATCGATCCCGAGTACGCCGAGCGGGTTTTCGTCATCTTCCAGCGCCTGCACGCGAAGGACGCGTACCCGGGCACCGGGATCGGGCTCGCGATGTGCAAGAAGATCGTCGAGTTCCACGGCGGCACCATCGCGGTGGACACCGGCCACTCCCCCGGCACCAGCATCTCGTTCACGCTGCCCGCGGACGGAGGTTCGGAGGAATGACGGCGCCCGAGACCTCGCAGGTGCCCCGGCCCGGCGCGGAGCCCGAACCGCCGTACCGCATCCTGCTGATCGAGGACGACCCGGGCGACGCCCTGCTCGTGGAGGAACTCCTTGCCGACACCCGGCTCGGCCACACGCTGCGGTGGAAGAAGACCCTGGCCGACGCGGTGACCGAAATACAGCGCGGACGCCCCGACATCGTGCTGCTCGACCTGCACCTGCCCGACGCCTCGGGCGTCGCTGCGGTCGGTGCGGTGCAGAGCGCGTGTCCGTCGGCGGCCGTGGTGGTGCTGACCGGCCTCGCGGAGTCGCAGGCCGGCACCCAGGCCATGGCCGGCGGCGCGCAGGACTACCTGGTCAAGGGGCAGGTCGAACCGGACCTGCTGGCCCGGGTCCTGCGCTACGCGATGCACCGCAAGCAGGCCGAGCAGGCCAACGCCGAGCTGCTGGAGAACCGGATCCACGCGCAGGAGAACGCGCGCCTCGAACGCGGCCTGCTTCCCGAGCCGCTACTGCCCGACCCCGGTGTCACCGCCACGAGCCGCTATCTGCCGGGCCGTCAGCGGGCCTTGCTCGGCGGTGACTTCCTCGACGTCGTGCAGACACCCGACGGCATGGTGCACGCGGTGATCGGCGACGTGAGCGGGCACGGCCCGGACGAGGCGGCGCTCGGCGCGTCGCTGCGGATCGCCTGGCGCGCCCTGACGTTGGCGGGACTGCGCGGCGTCGAACTGCTGGGTCTGCTCGAAGAGGTGCTGGTCGCCGAGCGGTTGCGCACCGACATGTTCGCGACCTGCGGCACGCTGGTCCTCGACCGGGCGGCGAACGTCGTGACGGTCACACTCGCGGGCCACCACCCTCCGCTGCTGTGCGCGAACGGTTCGGTGCGCGAGCCGGAGACGACGCTGGGCATCGCGCTGGGCATCGTGCCGGGCCATCGGGGGTGGCGTCCGACGACCACGCAACTGCCGAACGCCGACGCCCTGTTGCTGTACACCGACGGCCTCGTCGAGGGCCACGTCGGCCCGGGCCGAGGGCGGCTGGGCACCGCGGGTCTGATCGAGCTGATCGAACGCGCCGACGAACCCGACCCCGAGCGGCTGCTCGACCACCTCGTCACCACCGCCCAACAGCTCGACGGAGGCCGCCACGCGGACGACCTCGCGGTCCTGCACCTGGCCTGGCGCCCGCTCGGCTCGGAAAGCCGCCCGTCGGGGCGACGGATCACCGACCAATAAGCCGCGTCGGTGGGATCGGCCATGCCCGGTGGACACCTCTCGGCAGCGGAATGTCACTCGGCGCGCGGGAACCCGCCATGGTCGGCGGCCGTGCCCTGCCGCCCGGCCCCGGCGGGATTTCGAAGGCGCTCCGCGGAGTCGGCGCCGAGGCGCCTGACGCGCGGGCGTTGTTCGTCGCGGCGGGGGGACCTAACCTTGCGTAATGCCCGGCTCCCACGTCACGCCCGTCGACGCCGAAGAAGAGGTCGCCGCGGCAGCGCACGCCGCGGTCACCGAACTGGCCGCGCGCCTGGTGTTGCAGACGTTCCCGCCCCTGGACCCCGCCGATCCGTCCGCGCACAGCCGGGACTCCGAGCTCGCCACACTGCGCGCGCTCGCCTTCCTGCAACGGGCGGTGGAGCGGGCGATGAGCGAGACCGCGGCGAGGGCCGCACACGCCGGGGCCGGCTACCCGCAGCTCGGCCAGGCGTGCCGTATCACCCGGCAGGGCGCCCGGCGCCGATGGCCGGGCCTGGCAGCGGCCGGTGCCTCGGCACGTGTCAACCGCCCGGGACAAACCCCTTCCACCGAGCGGAGACACTGATGCCCGCCGCACCGCCCGCCCGCCCATACGACATCCTGCTGGTGGAGGACGACATCGCCGACGCGCTGCTGATCGAGGAGGCGCTGACGCAGAGCCTCACCCCGCGGCGTATCGCGCAGGTCCCGGACGGCGTGGCGGCGTTGGAACGCCTGCGCGATCCCGACGCGCCGCGTCCGGACCTGATCCTTCTGGACCTCAACATGCCGCGCATGAACGGCCGCGAGTTGCTGAGCGTGCTGAAGAACGACGACGACTTCAAGATGATCCCGACGGTCGTGCTGACCACGTCGGGCGCGCCGGAAGACGTCGCCGCCGCGTATCGGAACCACAGCAACGCGTACATCACCAAGCCGGTCAACTTCGACGACTTCACGCATGCGGTGCGCAGTATCGACACGTTCTTCCTCGGCACCGCCACCTCGCCGAGTATCGGCGGCAGCCGCTGACTCGGTGTCACGTCAGGCGAGTTCGCGGGACACGCCGCGAGCCGGGCACACGCCGGCGCGGTCCTCACGGACGGTATCCGGCCCTTCACGCGGACGGCATGCGAACTCGACCGGAAAATTTCCCTCGTGACGGAGTTTCAGGTGGGGGAAGTGGGTAGGTGACCGGTCGAGTCGCCGAGTCCGCCTGCCGGGCCCGACTCAAAGGGCGGTATGTGTGCCGCCCGCCAAGGCACGCATCACGTGCCGGGGCACCGCTCGCCTGAAGAAGCCGGGCATGTGCGGAGCCCTCACCCGCGGTGTGCCGTGTGCGCACGCCGGTGCCGGGGGCCGAACGGCCGCACCGGGCGCCACCGCCGCGGGTCTTCGGACTCTTGAGGAGCCGAAATATGTCCGCGCCCACCAGCGCTGTTGTCCCTTCCCGCGAACTCTCCGTCCCGATGTCCACAGCCGCGCAGCTCTCCCCCGAGGAACGATCCCTCGAAACGCTGCGCCACGAGGACATGCGCAACCTGGACAAAACCGAAGTCCGCCGACTCACCGAGCAGTTGCTGCGCCGTATGCGCGAAGTCGGGCCCGAGACCGAGGCGTACGGCCGGTTGCGCGCGATTGTCGTGGACCTCAACATCGCGCTCGTGCACTACGTCGCCCGCGGATTCGCGCGGCGGCGGGCACCGTACGACGACATCTTCCAGACCGGAACCGTCGGCCTGCTCAAGGCTATCGACGGCTACGACGTCGACCGCGGCTCGGAGTTCGCGTCGTTCGCACTGCCCACGATCTCCGGCGAGATCAAGCGGTTCTTCCGCGACACGTCGTGGGGCGTACACGTCACGCGCACCCTCCAGGAGCGCTTCCTCGCGGTCACCCGCACCGTGCACCAGCTCGAACAGGAACTCTCGCGCGAGCCGACCGCGTCGGAGATCGCCGCGTGCCTCGACATGGACGTCAAGGACGTACGCGAGGCCCGCGAGGCGGGGCGCGCCTACATGGTCGACTCGATCGACGCCGCGCCGGCCGGCAACGACAGCTCCGGACGCCACCGGACCCCGCTGGCCGATCTCCTGCCGTACGAAGAACGCGAGCTCGACCTCGTCGACTTCAGGGAATCGGTGAAACCCCTGCTCAGCGCCCTTCCCGAACGCGAGCAGATGATCTTGGAGATGCGCTTTTGGCAGGACATGCCGCAGCGGGAGATCGGCGAGCGCCTCGGCGTCTCGCAGATGCACATATCGCGGCTGCTCAGTGCGACGCTGTCACGGCTGCGCGAACAACTGGAGTCGGACGCCGCCCCCCGGGCGAAGCGGCTTCGCCAAGCCGCAGCGTAGGCTGCGTGCTTGCGCGAAGATACAGAGTGCCCATGGAGAATTCACCCGCGACCCTGGTGGTCGAGCTGGACGGTAGCGCGGGGTCCGTGCGCGGTGCCCGGCGCGAAGCACGCCGGTTCCTCACCGACGCGGCCCTGCAGCCGCCGCTGGGCCCGGACATCTGCCGGGACGTGCTCATGGTCGTGGGCGAGCTCGTCGCGAACGCCTGCCGACACGCCCCCGGCCCGTGTCGGCTGAGCGTCGCGGTGGAGCCCGACTCCGTCGACGTCGCCGTGCAGGACACCGGGCCCGACCGGCTCGGCGTCGCACGGCGGCGCAGCCCACCCGGATACGGGTTGTGGATCGTGGCGCGCCTGTCGCAAGGAATCGAGGTCCTACCCGTCCCGGACGGCAAGGTCGTCCGGGCGGTCGTGCCGCGCAGCCGCCCGGAGCAGGCCGCGGACAAGTCGGACGACGCGCCGACGGCCACGGTCCTGGAGTTCCCGGGCAGCCGCGACGG
>NZ_JBPKBI010000009.1:117165-120902 GCF_051388935.1 Yinghuangia sp. YIM S10712 | reverse complement strand
CCCCCCGCCCGGGACGCCCAGGGGAAGGACGGGGACGAGAAGCAGCGTGCCGAACCTCACAGGGACCACGAGCCGTCGCGGGATCCGCAGGCACTGCGGCCGGCCGGGACCGGGCGGGAACCCGCGTCCGACCGGCGGCCCCACCCGCGCCCCGACCCCGGCTTCGGCCGGGAATGACGACTCCGACCGCCCTGCCCTGGGAGACGAGCATGCCGGAAACGCCGCATCTGCCTGACCTGCCGAAACCGGCGCAGCCGCCGGAACCGCCCGGGCTGCCAACGTCGTGGGCGGCGGACGCGAACGGTCACCGAGACCGGGCCGACGACGGACCGGCCGTCGTGCGGCCCGGCGACTGGACCGTGGTGCCGATCACCGGTGACCTCGACTTCTACTCGGCGCCCGGGTTGGCCGACGTCGTCCGCGCGCTCACCACGAACACCGCCGGCCCGCACCGCGTGGTGCTCGACCTGCGTCAGGTGGAGTTCATGGACTCGACCGGGTTGCGTATCCTCCTGGGGATGGCACGAGATCTGCGGGAGAACGGCGGCGCACTGCGCCTGGCGGGTCCCGGCGACCTTGTCGTCCGGCTTCTTGATGTGACGCAGGTCGCTCCGCTGCTGCCCGCGTACGCCGATGTCGCCGCGGCGTGCCGTGACTGACCGCACGTCGCCGTCCCCGCTGCCCACCCGGTCCACGGCCTCCGAAGCGGCCACGCTGGCTGCGACCGTCGACCGGCTGCGCGCCGAGGTGGACGGCCTGCGCCGGGCGATGCGCTCACGCGGGGTCATCGAGCAGGCCAAGGGCTTGCTGATGGGCCGCCTGTCGTGCACGGCGGACGAGGCCTTCTCGCACCTCGCGCAGTTGTCGCAGCACACGAACATGAAACTCGTCGAGGTCGCGGCTGGGCTGCTCGGCGTGGCCGCACCGCCCTCGGCGCCGCAGCCACCGGCCGCTCCGGTCGGTTCGGGCCCGGCTTCGGACGCCTCCGATGCGCCCGGAAGGGCCGTCGGCACGGCCGAGGAAAGCCGGAAAGCCGACGCGACGGAGAAGGCCGCCCAGGGCGAGCCCGCCGACCGGGCCACCAGGCCGAGAAAGTCGAAGAAATCCGGCAAATCCAACAAAGCTTCGCGGCGCGACGGTTCGCTGCGCGCCGAGCCACCGGGGTCCCCACCCGCGTCCCAGGGCACCTCGGGTGCCGCGGAGCGCGAGGTACCCGCGCTCGACACCCTCACGGCCACGCTCCCCGTGACCCCGGGTGCCCGCACCCTCGCTGCGGCCGACCACGTCACGGCCCCCACCCCTTTGCCGTCCGAGCAGGCAGCGCGCTACCACCTCGCGGCGTCCGTACTCGAAACCGCGGCCGACGGCGACGATGTGGCACGCCTGGTCTGCACGGAAGCGCTCGGTGCCACCGGCGCGGTCGCCGTCGCGATCGCCGTCCTGGAACCGGACGGAGCGTTGCGGCTCGTGGGCGCGTACGGCGTGCCGGCGCAGCGTGCCAGTCAGTGGCGGCGCATCCCTCCCCAAGCCGCCCTCCCGCTGACCGACGCGGTGCGCGCCGGCCGGCCGGTGCTGGTCCGCGGCCGCGCCGATCTGGCGCGGCGCTATCCGAAGGCGGCCGAGACGCTGGTGCAGGGCGAGGTGATCTGCGCCGTACCGCTGACCGACGCCGAGGGAACCACACACGGCGCGATGACGGTGAGCTGGTCGGGGGCCCCCTCGGACGGCGTTCCGGAGGAGTTCACCGCCGCGCTGGGGCAGTTGTGCGTCCCTGTGCTGCGCCGCCTGGACGCCCGCGCGGATCGGGCGGACGTCGGCGTGGCGTACGGCGACGAGATGTGGTTCCGGGCGCTTTTGGACTCGCTCCTCGACCCGGTGGTGATCCTCGCGCCGCTGCGCGAGGGAACGGGCCGCGAGGTGACGGACTTCCGCGTCGACTACGCCAACGCCGCGACGGTCGACCTGGCCGGACGGACCGGTGCGGACGTCCTCGGCCGTCGCATGACCGAGCTGTATCCCGGGATGGTGGTGTCCGGGATCTTCGAGAGCCTGCTGGAGGTCCAGCGGACCGGCACGCCGTACGAAGGCGAGGCCGAGCAGTTCATCGAGATGGTGTCGGGACGGCTGCGGTCCTCGACGATGACGCTGCGCGCGGTGCGCTTTCTCGACGGTGTGCTGCTGAGCTGGCGCATCCACGACGAGGACGAACGCCGGGCGGCCCAGCTCGCGCAGGCGCAGCGGCTGGCCCGTCTGGGCACGTGGCAGTACGACACGGGCACCGGCGAAATGGCGTGGTCCCCCGAGATGTTCGCGATCGTGGGACGTGACCCGGAGGACGGTGCGCCGCGTGCCGACGCGGTGGCCGACCTGATCGCGCCGGAGGACCTGTCCGCCGCGACGACCGTGTTGCAGGAGCTGATGACGCAACACCGGCCGCAGACGCTGGAGTTCCGGGTCCGCCGGGCGGACGGCAAGCCGTGCACGGTACGCGCGGCGGCCGAGGCTGTGTGCGATCCCGACGGTGAGGAGGTTCTGGCGCTGCGCGGCGTGCTCCAGGACGTCACCGCGTGGCGGCGGGCACAGGAGGCACTGGCACAGGCACGTGACCAGTTGGTCGAGGAGCGCGGGCGCACGGCCGCGCAGCACGAGGCCGTGAAGTTCCTCCAGCGGGCCATAGTGCACACGCCCGACGTCACCAACTCGGCGAGCCTGCGGTTCGCGGCGCACTACGTCCCGGCGGAGCGGGTCGCTCAGGTCGGCGGCGACTGGTACGACACGGTGACCCTTCCGGACGGCCGCACGCTCATCGCCATCGGCGACGTGTCCGGGCACGGCCTGCCCGCGGCGGCCGGCATGACGACCGTGCGGCACGCGCTGCGCGGCATGGCGTACACCGGTGCCGAACCCGCGCAGATACTGACGTGGCTCAACCACATGGTGTGCCACCAGCGTTCGGAGTACATCGCGACGGCGATCTGCGCGCTGCTGAACCCGTCGACGGGCACGCTCACGTGGGCGCAGGCGGGGCATCTGCCGCCGCTGCACGTCCGCGACGGCCGGCCGAGGGTGCTGCAACCGCCGTTCGGCATGGTCCTGGGTGCCTCCCCCGACGCGGCGTACGCGTCCGGTGTGGTCGACCTGGCGCCGGGCGACATGGTGCTGATGTACACCGACGGGCTGATCGAACACCGGGGCGGCGACCTGGGCCGCGGGCTGTCGCGCCTGGTGGGCACGGTCCGGGAGAACTGCGCCGACGGCCTGGACGCGTGCGTCGCCCACGTGATGCGGCACATGGGCACGCCGAACGTCCGTGATGACACGTGTCTGATAGGGATTCAGATCCCCGAGGCGTGAGCGGGAGCGGAGCGCAATCGGTCGGCATGCCCCCACGTCATCCGGGCAACCGCTTCGGCATACGGGATGACGCGTGCCCGTCGCACCGTCGGGACCGCGTCCCACGATTTCCGGCCACGAGGAGCGAAGAACCATGCCGACCCCGATTCCCGAGCGTGCCCGGGAGACCGCGTCGCGGACCGCGCACATCGCGGCGACCAAGGCCGAGGCGGTACGCGACCGCGCCGTCGCGACCGGCCGCCAACTCGGCGAGCACACACCCCCGCAAGTGAAGGCGGTCGCCGAGGACGCCGCGGCGAAGGCCACGCGCAACCCGGCCCCCGCGATCGGGCTGGTGGCCGCGGGCGTGCTCGTCCTGCTGCTGGTGCGCCGCTCGCGCCGCC
>NZ_JBPKBI010000009.1:103225-117018 GCF_051388935.1 Yinghuangia sp. YIM S10712 | reverse complement strand
CCCCCGGCGCGTACTGGTTCGTCCGGGAGTGCACCTCACCGCTCCGCCACGCGCTCCTGCGAGCCGCCTTCGATGACGCCGCGCCGCAGCGACACCGGCAGCACGACCCAGCAGACGACGAACCACGCCAGGACCACGACCGTCGTGATCCAGGCGATGTAGCCGCTCGTGACGACGTGCAGCAACAGCAACAGCACGCACGCGACCGTGATCGCGAGCAGACCGATCCCGAGGAGCACCAAGCGGCGTGCGGACAGCACCAGGCTGGGCTTCCTTTGCAGGCCCGACACCGCGAAGTGCAGCACGACCACTCCGACGAGGGTTCCTGTCGCGGCTGCCCCGAAGCACACCGCGGCGATGTAGAGGGCCCGTTCGAATGTGGTCAGGGTGCCGAACCTCGGGGTGAAGGCGACACTCAACAGGAAGCCGAAGAGGATCTGCGCACCCGTCTGGACGACACGGACTTCCTGGAGCAGTTCGTTCCAGCGCCGGTCCGCCTGCTCGCTGAGCGATTCTTCCCTTCTTCGACCGTCTTCCACCATGTTGTCGTGACTGCCCGCATCAAGCCGGGCCAATCGACCGGCGTGCGTCGGCGCGTTCCCGCGTCCGGGCGAAACACGTGGGACATCCCCACAAAGCCGCGAACGAATCCGTCTAAATGTGTCAAATGCCTCGTATCTTAGGGGCGTTCCGGCGCTCCGCCGGGTGCTGTGGGTAACTTGCGCACGTGACCTCCTCGATATCCCCCGGCTGGTACGACGATCCGGCCACGCCCGGAATGGAGCGGTGGTGGGACGGTTCCCAGTGGACCGAGTCGACCCGCCCCGCAACCACGTCCCCGACGTCGGCCGGCGCGCCGGCCGACCCGGGCCCCGACGCCCCGCTGAGCGACTCGGCGCCCGCTGTCCCGGCGCCCCCGGGTCCGGCGACGGCCCCCACCTCCTCGGCCATGGCTCCGAACCCGCCGCCGGGAACCCCTGGAACGCCGTTCCCGCCGTACAGCGGCTACCCGTCGGCACCCCCGCCGGCAAGCACCCCCGGCGGTCCCGCGCCGGCCCCGGGGTCCACGCGGGGCCGAGGCGTCCGCACCGGGCTCCTCGCGGGTGCCGCGCTGGTGGTCGTCGGAGGCATCGTCGCGGCCCTGGTCGTCCTGCTCGGCGGTGACGACGGCGATCCCGACCCGGTGGCGTCCGGCCCCACGACCCCCGCCACGGCCTCCGGCTCCGCACCGAAACCCTCACCGGACACCGACGGGACGGCCACCGACGCGGAGACAGGCATCACCCTGCCGGTCATCAAGAACTGGACGGTTCCCGACGGCGGTTCGGACACCACTCAGGTCTCCGACCCGGTCCCGTGCGCCGGAACCGACACGGCGAGCCCGGGTGCGGACACCGATCCGTGCTACCTCGGCTCGCTCGGCGTCGAAACACTCCCCGGCACGGCGTTCGACACCGCGGTCGCGGACGCTGTCTCCGACCTCACGAACAACGACGACGACAACTTCCGTACCACCGAAACCCTGAAGGACGAAGCGATCACCGTCGACGGCCACGACGCCCATCTGTTCGTCATCGAGGTCGAGGACAAGGCGGCCGACTCCGTCGGCCACCGGCGCACCGCGACGTTTCAGTACGTCTTCCTCGACGCACCGGTGCAGTCGTCCGGCCAACAGGTCTACCCCGTCGTGTTCATCGGCCTGGACAACGCCCCCGAGGCCCCGCCGAAGTCCCTCTTCGACACGGTCCTCGAAGGCATCAAGGTCGGGACGCCCGAACCCACTTCGAGCTGAGCGTGCGGTGGCCCGATCGCGGCGACTGTCGCCAACTCCCGGCCCCCGCACGCTGCATCATGCGTGCTCCGGCCAACTCGGTCGACCGTCCGGCAGATCCGGCAGATCCGGCAGACCGCCGCAACGCACCGGCTGCCGCGTACCGTTCGTCCCGGTACCAAGAGGCTGCACAAGACCACCGCGCCCGATCGTGACGCGATGTTGCCTCTTGAGTGACTCCTCCCCCGGATGAATCCGGCAGGCTTCTCCTGGCAGTGGCCACGCCACGCCAGGAAGGACCAGCCCGGCCCCAAGTACGATGCTACGGGTGGCTTCCCAGACGAAACCCTGCGACCCCGGACTTCACTCGTATGTGTGAAACAGCGACCCCGGCTACACGCGGATGCCGCAAGGGGCTTCGATTCCCCCACCAGCCAGTGCCGGTGGCCCCTTCGAAAGAGGTCTGATGGATGCAAGAGTGGCCCCGCCCTGTGCCGGACCCGCCGCCGTCGGCGAACCCGCCGGAGGTGCCGGACGTGCCGGATAACGACGGCTCCGGGCCGCGCCGCGGCGGCGCCCGCCGCCCGGCACGGCGCCGCGCGAACACCCGCGACTCCTCGTGGTGGCAGGGGATCTCCACCGATCCGCTGTTCGCCCAGTGCCCGTTCGGGCTCGGCATCCTGACCCCGACCGCGCAGGTCCTCGCGGTGAACACACCGTTGGCCGAGCTGCACGGCGAGCCCGCCGAGGCGCTGGCCGACCGGCCGATCGCGGCGCTCGACGGCCCGCTGGCCCACCCAGAGGTCCGCGACGCCGTATTACGCCTCGTGGAAACCGGCGAACCGGACGTACATCAGGTGATCCGGGGCAGCCTGCGCGGCACCGCTCAGCCGTACCTGTGCACCCTCGGGGTCTGGCCGATCCGGTCCGACGACGGCCTGCGGGGCGTCGGCGTCACACTCAACAGCATCTCCGGCGACGAGAACGTGCTCAGCAGGCTGGAGCACGTCCGTGCCCGCCTCGCCCTCGTCAACGAAGTCGAACTGCGCATGGGGTTCAGCCAGGACGTCGTCGGCTGCGCCGAGCAACTGCCGCTCGTGACCGTGCCCTCCTTCGCCGACGTCGCGGCAATCGCCCTCTTCGACGCCCCCGTGCCCATGGGTGCGCTGCCGGAGAACGGCTTCGACCCGCCGCCCGGCGCCATGCTCCGCACCGTCGCCGCCGTCCTGCACCCCGACATCGCCGAGCTGAAGTCCGTCACACCGAAGGACTATGCGCGTCCGTTCGCGGTGCCCGCCGAGGTCCGTGCCGCGCTGCGCCGCCAACGGGCCGAGTCCAGCTCGGCTTTTCCGGAACGCCGCGTCGGCGAACCCGGCCCGGTCCTCACCAACGGCGCCCGTCTCGGCCCGGACGCGCCGCCGTTGCGCGGCTACCTCGTCGAGGCCGGCCTGCACTCGCAGATCGTGGCGCCGCTGATCTCGCGGGGCCGAGCGCTCGGCGCCGCGATGTTCGCCCGGGTCGGCGACAGCCCGGCGTTCGACGCCGACGACGTGCAGACGGCCGAGGAGTTGGGCCTGCGCGCGGCGGCGTCGATCGACAACGCGCAGGCGCACGTGAAACAGCGTCAGGCCGTACGCACGCTGCAACGGCATCTGCTGCCGAGGAACCTGCCGAGCATCGACGGCCTGGCCTTCTCGTACGCCTACCAGCCGGCGCGTACCGACCGGCTCGCCGGCGGCGACTGGTACGACGTGATCCCGCTCCCCGAAGGCCGCGTCGCCCTGGTGGTCGGCGACGTGACCGGCCACGGCCTGCAAGCCGCTGCGCTGATGGGCCAGTTGCGTGTCGCGGTCCGTGCCGTCGCGCGACTCGGCCTGCCGCCCGCGGCGCTGCTGTCGCACGTGGACTCGCTGATGGACGACTTCGCGGTGGACGGCGAACTGGCAAGCTGCGTCTACGCCGTCTACGACACCCGCGCGGGCGTCCTCACCTGGGCGCGCGCGGGGCATCCGCCGCCCTTGCTGCACGTGCCCGGCAGCCCGACGCGCATGCTCGACGGCCCTCCGAACGCGTTGCTCGGCATCGGCGGCATCGGCTTCGACGAGACATCGTGCGAGGTGCCGCCGGGCTCGTGCGTGGTGCTGTACTCGGACGGCCTCGTCGAGCGGCGCGGCTGCGACATCGACACCGGCATCAAGGATCTCCGCGCGGTCCTCGACGCCGCGGCCGCCGATTCTCCCGCCACCCCGGACCGGCTCCGCGACGCGGCCCTGCGGGTGCTGCCCGCCGGCCCGGAGGACGACGTGGCGCTCCTCATCACCGCGCTGACCGAGAAATCCTGAGCGTCACCGGACGACGCGGCGTCACGCGACCCTGCGCTAGTGGACCAGCGACACCGGGCTTGGTTCCACTGTCAGCCGGAACCACACTTCCTTGCCCCCGTCCGTGCCCCTCGTGCCCCAGTCACCGGCGAGCGCGTCGACGATCGTCAGGCCGCGTCCGCTCTCCGCCCGTTCGTCGGCGCAGCGCATGCCGGGCAGCTTCGGGGAGCAGTCCGTGACCGTGCCCAGCAGGCACTCCCGCGCGTCGCCTTCGGGCAGCAGCCGCAGCGAGACGACGACATGGCCGGAATCGGTGTGCCGCAGCACGTTGCCCACGAGTTCGGAGACGATGAGCTCCGTGTCGTCGATCAGGCCGTGCCGGCGCCACGCCGCCAGCACCGCGACCGCGAAGCGCCGCACCGTGCGACTCGCCGTGGCGTGCGCGCACACCACGAGCTGAGCGGTCCGCGTCGCCGGCATGCCGGAAATGCCCTCGGCGGTAGGCCGCAACGGGACGATGCGGGAAGATCGCTGCACTCGCCCGACCCTAGTCAGAACCCCCGCATCCCGCCGTGAAGCCGGTCATAGTCGCCGTCCGGGAACCGGCCGCCGGGCTCCCCCGGTACGCGGGCCGTGGGAGGCGCAGCAGGTCAGGAACAGGACAACCGGTTGACTGGGGCGGGCGAGCCGCCGATTGTGAAACGGGTCACGCAGCTACGCAAGGCCGGAATCGTGCCGTCCGGTACCGCGATGCCAGGGCGTCGCGTCGTCGGATTCCAGCCGCTTGATCAGGACCGACAGGTAGCTTTCGGACGGGTCCTTCACGGCGGTCAGGAGCGTCACCGTCCCCTCCCGGGCGGCGGTCCTCAGCGCGGCGAGAGCGGCCTGCTGGGCGTCGCCGTCGAGCTCGGCGTCGTAGCGTTCGGCGAACTCGGCGTCGCGCTCGTGGCCCGACGCCGCGTGGAACCATGTGCGCAGTTCGGCCGAGGGCGCGACGTCCTTGGCCCAGTCGTCGAGCTCGGCCTTCTCCTTGCTGATGCCCCGGGGCCAGAGCCGGTCGATCAGGACGCGGCGCCCGTCGGCGGGGGTCGGTGCGTCCTGGATGCGGGCGAGGCGGAAATTGCTCATGGTCCGAGTATGCGAAGCGTGTGGCGTTGTCGCCGCTCGCGCGCAGGTCCGGCCCGGACGGCCTTCGTCAGGCGACGGTCATCCCCAGTGCGGTCGCGAGCACGGCGGCCTGCTCCAGGCTGATCGTGGCGCCGCGCAGGTCGGCCGTCAGCGGGTCCAGTGACGACAGGTCGCTGCCGCGCAGGTCCGCGTCGTGGAACTTGGCGCCGTGCAGCATCGCGCCGGACAGGTCGACACCGGTCACCGAGGCCTTCTCCAGGCGGGCCGCGGTCAGGTCCGCCTCGCGCATGCGGAGGCCGTCGAAGGTGGCGCCGCGCAGGTCGGCTCCGGGGAGACCGACATACGACCAGTCGCCGCCGGTCACCTCCAGCAGCGTGAACGTCGAGCGTTGGAACAGGCTGCCGACCATTTTGCAGTCGGCGAACTTGACGTCGAAGAACGTGCATTTGCTGAACGTGCAGTTGGTGAATGCCGCCGCCGTGTGCCGCGACGCGTTGAACCGGACGTTCGCGAAGGTGCAGCGGTCGAACACGCCGCCGTCGTCGACGACCTCGGTCCAGTCGGTGTCGAAGAACGAGTAGCCGGTGAACACCTGCCCGGACAGGTCACGGCCGTACCAGTCCTCTCCGGACACGACCGGCCCGTCCTTTGGAACGGACGGTCGCGAGGAGACGGGGTCGACATTCGCACGCGGTCGCTCGGTCATCGTTCGATCCAACACCTCGGCACCGACACCGGCCCGCCGGGCGACGGGCCGGTGCGCGGTCGGCTACCGGTCCGGTGTGCCGATGATCTCGCGGTGTTCGTCGACGCCGACGGTGCCGGGCACGGCGCGCTGCTCCGCGCGGGCGGCGTCGGACGCCGACCGGGGCGGTGCCTCGTCGGTGCACACGTGACCGTCCGGCGGGAGCGTCCCCGCGACCAGGTAGTCCACGACGGCCCGGCGAGCGCAGCGGCTGCGGCCGAAGGCGGTGTGGCCCTCCGCGGCGAAGGTCAGCAACCGGGCGTTGTCGAGGGTTTCGGCGAGGGTGACGGCGTCCTGGTAAGGCGTGTCGGGGTCGCCGGTCGTGCCGAGCACCAGCAGCGGCGCGGATCCCTCCGCCCGGAACGGCCCGGCGTGCCGGCTCACCCGCTCGGCGGGCCACCGCGTGCACGCCGGCGCGTGGTTGTGGTCGTAGGTGGGCGGGCCGTACGCCAGCGCGGGCCCGAGCAGGGGGGCGAGTGTCGCGGCGCGCCGGAGCTGGGTGGCGAGCAGGTCGTCGCCTTGGGGGTAGACCCGGTCGGTGCACTCGACGACGGCGTTCGGCGTGAGGAACGCGAACGAGCCCGACGACGGCGGCGACAGCAGGAAGGACGACGGGTTGCGGGCTTCGGCGAGGGACAGCGCGGCGGCCAGGCCGGGCCAGTCCGCGCGGCCTCCGTTGATGTTGAACATCAACCGGTAGATCAGCGTGTAGCCGCCCGCGGTGCCGCGGCCGGGCACGGTGACGGGATCGGCGTCCAGGTTGCGGACGAGGCGGTCGAACGCACCGTGCGGGTCCCCGCCTCCGAAGGAGCATTGGTCGGGGGTCGCCGCGCACCAGTCCAGGAGGCGGTTCACGGCGCCGTCGAGGGCGAGGAACTGGGGGAGGTCGAACGCATAGGGGCGCGAGGCGTACGCCTCCGGGTCGTAGGCGCCGTCCAGGGCCATCGCGCGTACGCGGCCGGGGAACAAGTCGGCGTACACCGTGCCGATGAACGTGCCGAACGACCTGCCGTAGAAGCTGAGTTGCCGCTCGCCCAGGGCGGCGCGGATCCGGTCGATGTCGCGTGCCACGTAGCCGGTCCCGAGGTAAGGCAGCCGCGCGCCGGAATTGCGCACGCACGCCGCGTTGAAGTCCTCGGCCTCGGCGATGGCCCGGCTGAGCCCGCCGGGCCCCGGCATGCCGGGGGCGTCGGCGATGGCCCGGCCGTACCGCGCGTCGTCCCAGCATCGGACCTGGCCCGCGCGGCCCACGCCGCGCACGTCGAAGCCGACGACGTCGAAGCGTTCGCGGAGCTCGGCGGGCAGGTCGGCGTAGTTGTCGCGGACGAAGTCGACTCCCGAACTGCCGGGGCCGCCGGGTTGCAGGACCAGCGTGCCGAGCCGCCGGCCGGGGTCACGGGCGGTCGTGCGGATCAGCGGGAGGTCGATGGCGGCACGGCCCGGGTCGCGGTAGTCCAGCGGGACGCGCAAAGTCGAACATTCGTACGCATCGTCGGCGTCCTCACACGGCCCCCAGGTCAGGGTGCCGGCCGACGGCACGGCAGGCGTGGCGACCGGCGCGGCTGGGGTGGCGACCCCCGGCGGATCGATCGCGGCGAGGGGTGAGACAAGCAGCGCCAGAGCGGCGGTGGCAGCGGTGATCACACCTTCGATGCCACCATGCCGGGCGCGTGATGTCGCGTAGATTCCGCTCTGACACGATCAGACCGGAAAAAGAGTTTTCGTAGGAAATAAAGGTTTTCGTACGAGGCCTGCGCCGAAATCGTGGACCATGCGGCCCCGGATCGGAAAATCCGTCGGCCGCCCCCGCGCCATCCCAAGGGCGGCCGACGGATTTCCGGGTGGCGGCGTCAGGCAGCCGCCACCAGTTGTTCGCGCGTCGGCGCCGGGTTGTGCGCAGTCCTCGGGACGACCACGCGCAACCCCTTGACCGGCCTGCGCGCGAACACGACCAGGTGCAGGACGACGAACCGCCCTATCCCCGCGAGCGCCGACGCCGACAGGTAGACGGCCTGCGAGGTCAGCGCCCCCGCGTGCGGCGCCACGGCGTCGAGGACGAGCATCGCGGTGGTGGTGAAGACGTAGGCGACCACGGCCGTGCCGGTGGACTCGGCGTGCGCACGCAGCGTCGCGCGGCCGCGCTTGAAGGTGAACCGGCTGTGCAGCTCGTTGCACAGCAGCGTCGAGACCACACTCACGATCACGTTCGCGACGGCGATCGACATCGCGAGGGAGGTGTCGGTCAGCAGCATGAGGGCGGCACCGGAGAGGAGGCCAACGCTGCCGCCGAACACGACGAAGCGGATGAACGCGGCGACAGCGTTGCGGCTCATCGTTTCCCTCCCCTTCACACGGGCGCCACGGGCGCAAAGCCGATGCCGGCGACTTCGCGCCCGTGGCGACCCGTGGTCACTGTGGTGCAACCGGTCGAGTGCGGAACCGAGGCTCGTCGCCCCGCTCCGGCGTTCCGTCCTCACCGATATGACCGATCCGCCGCCGCGAATGTGACAACCCGCCGCCCCTGAACTTCTGTTGCCACGAAAGTCTGCCGTGCCGTGCGGTGCGAATCGTCCTCCCAGAAGGTCGATTTAGTTGTTGGACTACTCCTCCTGGAGCGCAACGGCTCCTACTCAAGGGAGAGTACGCGCGCGTCCGTTGGCTACTCCCGGCGACCAAACCCCGTGTTCGTCGCGCGGCCTGACGGACCGTCGGAAGACGTGGCCGAACTCCTGACCGCCCGTCAGACCGTGCCGGACACGCCGGGGGCACCACAGCAGCCGGTGACGCTCAGCGGGCGGGGACGGAGACGCCGACACCGCCCTTCGTCCGGCCACCGTAGCGGGCCTTCTCCCTTGCCAGGTCGAGGGGCCGGGTGGGCGTCGACCTGGCAAGGGACAGGACTTCGTCGGTGATGAGATCCGCGGGGAGGAGCCAACTGACCTCGAATTCGAGGCCGTCGGGGTCCTTCGCGTACAGGGCCTTGGTGGTGCCGTGGTCGCCGGCGCCGACGAGCGCGCCGGCGTCGGCCAGGACGAGGGCGATGCGCTCCAACTCGTCGAGGGTGTCGACCTCCCACGCGAGGTGGTAGAGCCCGACCGACGACCGGCCCGCGCCGGAGTCGGCGGCGGCCGAGCCGATCTCGAAGAGGCCGAGGTCGTGGTCGTTGGTGCTGCCCGACGCCTGGAGGAACGCGGCGCCGGGGAAGCCCATGACCTTGCGGAAGCCGAGGACGTCGGCGTAGAACGCCTCGCTGCGGGCGACGTCGCGGACGTACAGCACGGCGTGGTTGAGGCGGGTGACAGGCATCGGAGGCTCCTCGGATCGATGGAGCCAGAGTAGCACCTTTAGTTTAGGCTTCAACCAACTCCCGTCGAGCCCGTGGTCTGGCCCCGGACGACTCCGCGGTCTCGGGCCCGGCGGTGTGACGACCCACGCGCCCCGCCGGCGCGCGACGGCCACCGTAAGGGGGCCGGGCGCCGATTCACGGCCGCACGGCGGGCGGGTGGTCGGAGCGGCCCTCGTACGGCCAGACGTTGCCCGTGCGCTCGGCACGCTCGCGGGCCGCGGTGATCTCCTTCTCCGCCTCCCCGCGCCCCTCCCAATGCGAGCCGTCGACCGATTTCCCCGGCTCGAGTTCCTTGTAGACTGCAAAGAAGTGCGCGATCTCGTTGAGTTGGTGCTCGGGCACGTCGGCGATCTCGCGGACCGCGGTGCGGCGAGGGTCGCGGGCGGGAACGCACAGGATCTTCTCGTCCGGGCCTTTCTCGTCGCGCATCACGAACATGCCCAGCGCACGGCAACGCACGCGGCATCCCGGAAATGTGGGCTCGTCCAAGAGGACCAGCGCGTCCAGCGGATCACCGTCGCCGCCGAGCGCTCCGGCGACGAAACCGTAGTCCGCGGGGTACGCGGTCGACGTGAACAGCATGCGGTCGAGCCTGATCCGACCGGTGTGCCGATCGACCTCGTATTTGTTGCGACTTCCGGCCGGGATCTCCACGACGACGTCGAACTCCACGATCGCTCCTCCCTGTTTCGCCTGTTTCGGCCGTTCCGATGGCAATTACAGAGGTGCATATCGGCGCAGTCGTGGACCTTCCCCAGCGACCACCCCATTACGCGCACGTGAACAACCCGGATCGACGCACTTGGAGCACCGCGCCTAGGCCGTACGGAACACTTGACTTTGTCAATAACGAACGGTTTCCTGGCGGCGTCCGGGACAGGCGGCGACGAGGGAAAGTGGGATGCCGTGATCCGCATCGAGGACACCGACCGGGTACGGATCCTGACGCTCGACCGGCCCGACGCCCTGAACGCCTTCAACGAGGCGCTGTACGACGCCACTTGCGAGGCGCTCATCGACGCCGCAGCCGATCCGGCCGTCGCGGTCGTCGTCCTCACCGGCGCGGGCCGCGCTTTCTCGGCGGGCACCGACCTGGCGGAGATGGCACTGCGCAACGCCGGGCAGGCGGTGTCCGGCAAGCACGGCTTTCCCGGCATGATCGACCGGCTCGCCGCGTTTCCCAAACCGCTCGTCCTGGCGATGAACGGCCTCGCCCTGGGCGTGGGCGCGACGGTCATCGGATTCGCCGACCTGGTGTTCATGTCGACCGAGGCCCGGATCAAATGCCCCTTCACGTCCCTGGGCGTGGCCCCCGAGGCCGGCAGCAGCCACACGTTCCCGGCGCTCATCGGCCGCCAGCGGGCCGCGTGGGTGCTGCTCAGCTCCGAGTGGTTCGGCGCCGAGGAGTGCGTCGAACTCGGGCTCGCCCACAAGGCGGTCGCCCCCGAGGCGCTGATGCCGGAAGCCCTGCGGCACGCGCGGATTCTGGCCGCGAAGTCGATCGCGTCGCTGGTCGAGTCCAAGCGGGTCCTGACCGCGGCACTCGGCGACGGCGTCGCCCGGGCGCGCGAGCGAGAGAACGAAGCCTTCCGGCTGCTGCTCGGCGGCCCAGCCAACCGCGAGGCCCTGGCCGCCTTCGCCGAGCGCCGCGAACCGGACTTCGCTGCGGTGGACGCGAAGGCGGTCACCGAGCGGGCGTCCTGAACCCGCGACGCTCCCAGGGCGCACGCCGACTTCCCCCGGCACCCGACGACGCCGGCTTCGTCACCGAACCGACCGGGCGACCAGGTCGCCGACGCCGTTCGACACGGCAGCGCACCAATCCAGGCTTGTCTGCTGAGCTACCAGGCATTGAGCTACCAGCCATTGAGCTACCAGGCACTCGTCTGCGAGGGCCGAGGCCTCCTACGCCGCTTCCGCCAGGCCACCCGACCGAGGAACGCGGACGCGGACTCCGCCTCGGCGCCCGCAACCCGCCGGGGTCGCGCCCGGCCCGCCCACTGGGTGCTCAAAGGCGGTCCACGGTTCACCAGGCCGTGACGTCGCCCGCCACACGTTCGAGTTCGGCGAGCTGCGCCGCGTCGTAGCCGACCGAGACAACGACCGGATCGCCGGAGGCGACGGCGGCGCGCACGTCGTGCAGGTGCTCCTCGATGCCGATCTGCGGTCCGTCGGGGGACCAGCACACGACCGGAACCGGGATGCCGCGTTCCGCGGCAGCGGCGACGACCGTGCTCGTGGCGGCGTCCGGGCGCCGGCCGTCGACGAGAGCGAACGCGGTCAGGCCGGGTTCGGCGGCACGCCGGGCGGCGACGGCCGACGCCGCGAAACCGGGTGCCGGTGCCACGGGCAACTCGACGGTGCGCGGGCGCAGCGTCGGGAACGTGCGCCCGACATAGAAACCGGCCGTCCCTGCGTCGGCGGCGATCATGCCGCGCGCACCGAGCAGCAGGGCGTACTCACGCGTGAGCAGGGTCGGGGCGAGCGGCGGCGAGGCGGCGCCCCACGCCGTCTGACCGACGGCCGCGAGCCGGTCGCGCAGCGGCGCGTCGGTGGTCGCCGGGCCGTCGCGTCCCGCACAGCGCACGGCAAGGATCTCCAGGTCGGCGACCGGGCAGTGGGTGACCGGCAGGTCGTCGGGCAGCGCGGGCGACTCGTCGGGGGCGATCCCGGTGACCAGGATGAGGTCGTAGGTGTCGAGGGCGCACAGCGCGAGGTCGTTCTCCTGGAGGCCGATCGTGCCGAGGTGGTAGTCGCTGTCCCACGGCAGCACGCCCGTGGCCCGCCACGTGTTGTAGACCCCGACTCGGGCCTCGGCGGCGAGTGCGCGCAATCCCGGTACCGCGTCATGGTCGACCACGTGCGAGCCGGCGACCACCAGCGGGCGCCTCGCATCGCACAACAGGGCCGCGACCTCGTCGAGCTCGGCGCGGCGCGCGGACCGATTCGGGTGGCTCCCGCGCCCGGACTGGCCCGCGGCGGGGCCGAGCCAGCCGCGCACGCGCTGCGCCCAGGGGTTCGACCCGGCCATCGCCCACCCACTTCCGATCAGACGCCACCGTACGGGGCACCCGGTCGGCGAGCCGCCCCGGGGTTCCCCGACGCCGTTTCCAGCCTTCCAGCAAATACGGGGCGACCACCAGCGACGGCGTGGCGCGGATCTCGGCGATGCGCGGAGCTCACACAAGAACGCTCACATGTAGACGAAGTGCGGGGACGCCACCACGAGCGTGGGGACGACGAGTGCCGCCGCGGTGAGTGCGCGCAGTGCGACGACGGCGACAGGTGTGCGCCGCTCGCGAACCTGACGTACGGTCAGCTCCTGCTGCCGCTGCTGCGGCCACGCGAAGCACGGGCAGAACGGCCCGTTGGCCTGGCCGGGGCCGGACAGCTTGACCAGCGCCCGGCGCAGGTTGGAGCGGGCGATCGGGCCGCGCACGTCGGCGTCGGCGCCCTTCTCGGCGAGCGCGGCGCTGTGGTCGGCCCACCGCGAGAAGAACGGCACGCGCGGGAATGCCTCGGCCATGGTCTCCGACGCGGTCATCCACCACGCATCACGGCGGCGCAGGTGGCCGGACATGTGCGTGAGGACGGCGTTGAGCTCTTCGGGCCGGAGCAGGTCGAGGGCCCGCGTCGTGACCTCGACGCGCGGCGGCCGGGACGGCAGCAGCACGAGGCGCGGCTGGGTGTCCTCGACGATGACCAGGCGCGGGTGGCCGCGTTCCACGTCGTCGAGGACCGGGCTGGTGCTCTCCAGGCGGTCCAGTTGCACGCGCAGTGCGCGGCGGTAGTCGCGCACAACGGGTCCGCCTCGCCGCCAGCCGGCGGCGAGGCCGAGAAGGACGCCGGTGGCGACGGCGATCTGCACCGGCAGCGGGACGTCGACTATGGCGATGTCCGGTGTGACCCCGACCGCCCGCGCGGGCGACGTCCACAGGTCGGTGGTGAAGACGGGGACGGCGAGCGCGAGGGAGGCGAGGGCGCCGCCCGCGGCGGCTCGCCAGCCCTGCTGGACGAGGCGCGGGCTGAAGCCGGCTGATTCGGCGCGGCGGAGCACGAACGGAGCGGTCGTGAGGATGGTCGCCGCGAAGAGCGCGAGAACGAGCCCGTGCATCACGTCGCTGCCGCCTTCCGCGCTGGGCTTCGGTCGTCGAGGTGCTTGTCCGCGACCTTTTCTACCAAGTGAAGCCTGCCCTGCCCAGCGTTCGCGGCGCTCCCGGGAAAGGCTTTGGTCACAGTGGCCGGGGCGGACACACGCAAGGACGCCGAACCAGGACGATCACTCTGTTTCCTCGCCCTCCGCGAGGCGGCATGCGCGACGGCCCGCGCGGTCGGCAGGCTCCGCGTGCACGGGCTGGTCCGGTGTGGCGGCAGCCTGGTGGGTGCCGTCCGCTCACCGCGCTGGGATACGCGGCGCGGCGGGCCGGGCCGCCCGCCCCGAGCGGCCCGGCCCGCCGCCCTTCGCGCACGGGCGAAGGGCTC
>NZ_JBPKBI010000009.1:84787-103139 GCF_051388935.1 Yinghuangia sp. YIM S10712 | reverse complement strand
CCCCCCCCCCCCCGCCGCCCTTCGCGCACGGGCGAAGGGCTCGATGATCGGCCGGGCGGGGGCGGGGCTGTCGCTGCCCTTCGCGCCCGCGGTCGACGGCGTCCGCGTCATCCCCGCCCCACGTCGCGCGCTCAGCGGCCGGACGCGAGGTCTTCCAGGGCCGGGCGTACCGCGGTCAGGACCGTGGTGAGCCAAGCGGTGTGTTCGCGCGCGGCGAGCCAGTCGTCGAGGTCGGTGAGGGGGACGTACGCGACGTCGTCGACCTCCTCGGGGTTCAGGTCGACGCCGCTGCCGACGCGGCCCACGAACAGGTGGTTGTACTCCTTCTCCACGAGGCCGGAGACCTCGTCGGTGACGTCGTAGGTCACCTGCCCGGCGGACCGCAGCCCCGCGGCCTTGACACCGATCTCCTCGCCGACCCGGCGGGCGACGGCGTCGGCCGGGGGCTCTCCCGGATACGGGTGGCTACAGCATGTGTTCGACCAGCGGCCGGGCGAGTGGTACTTCGTCAGGGCCCGGCGCTGCATCAGCACGGACCCGGCGTCGGGGCCGCCTTCGTCGCCGAGGAGGAAGACGGAGAACGCGCGGTGCAACTGGCCGGGCGGCTGATGCGCGGCGAGCTTCTCCGCGAGGCCGATCGTGTTGCCGTCGGCATCCACAAGTTCGACCATCACCTGGTCCGGCGACGCTTCCTGGATCATGCGTGCTCCCTACCGACCCGCGTGCCCCGCTACTGTCCGTACTTCCTCCGAAACCCTACCGGCCGCGCGATTATGCCGCGGGAGGTTGAGCGGGAGCCTCGGGGCGAAGCGGGCCGTGCTGCGGGGGTGTTCACCCGCGCGGGATCGAGGTGTGGTGGTGGATCACCTCGGCGATCAGGAAGTTCAGGAACTTCTCGGCGAAGTCCGGGTCCAGCTTCGCGCTCGTCGCGAGCGCGCGCAGGCGCTGAATCTGCACCGCCTCCCGCCCCGGATCGGCGGGCGGAAGGTCGTAGGCCGCCTTCAGCACGCCGACGCGCTTGGTGCACTTGAACCGCTCGGCCAGCAGGTGGACCAGCGCCGCGTCGATGTTGTCGATGCTGTCCCGGAGTTCCAGCAACTCGTCGGGGATCTTCGGCGCGTCCTGCTCGGGTCCGGTCATGTTTCTCGCTCGCGCTGCTCGGTGGTTCGGTCGGCCATGCCGCGCCACCCTACCCGGGGCCCTGTACAAGGCGCTTCCTAGGTGTCGCGGCCCTTTCCGGTGGCAATCCTGAACATACGACCGACGCGGATGCCGCGCTTGCCGGCCGCGTGCCCGGTCGGTACGCATGCGACGAGGCATGAGGGGGCGATCGGGATGGACGATGTCCGCCTGACACCCGCCGAGAGGCGGGCGCTCGACGGGATCGAAGGCGAATTGCGCAAGGACCGGGACCTGGACCGTGCGATGCGCCGGATGCGTCTGCCCGGCACGCGCCGCCGACCACTGCGGGGTCGCGTCGACAGCATCGACAACGTCGACGGTCTCGAGAGCATCGACGGCGACAGCACCGTCGCCGAGTTGTCCGCGGCGGACGGCGACGAGGCTGCTCCCGGCCCCGACACCGCGCGCGGCACCGGGATGGACGCGCACGCGCCCGCAGACTCGTCGGCAGATCCCCCCCTCGGCGAACCGAGCGGACGACGTCGGCGCGGGCACGCCCGGCGCCGGCGGCAGGACCCGCACGGTGACCGGCGCCGCGTGTGGATGCTGACGGTCGTGCTGTGCGTCGTCCTCGCCGCGCTGTTCACCGCGGGGACGCCGTTCTTCCTGCTGTTCTCGATGGTCGTGGTGACACTCGCGGCGACGGCCGGTGTGGTGTGGATATTCGTCGCGCTGTCGATGCGCCGCCCGGACACGGGCTGAAGACAGAGGCGAACCGCGAGTCGCGGCGCTCTCCCATGGGGCAGCGTCGAGACGTACCGAGATATACCGAGATGTACTGAGAGGGCGGTACGTGACTTGATGTCCGGGTTCGTGTTTTGCGTTGGGTGAGGTGTGCTGGTCGCGGGCGTGCTGCGTGTCCTACGGACGGGTGTGGGTGAACAGTCCGGGCTGGGCCTCGGCGAGGATGCCCCGGGCAACGAGGCGCTTCAGCTTGGAACGGATGCCTCCGATGTCCTTCGGCAGCAGGCCGAGGTCGAGGGCCTCGCACAGGTCGCGTGCGCGCAGGGGCTGCTGTCTGGTGTGGAAGACCGCGATGATCTGCGGATAGAGCGGGTGTTCGGGCAGTACCGGGCCGGCCTGGTCCACGGCGTCGGGGGCGAGGCCGTCCGCGAGTTCGGCGGCGGTCTGCCTGGTGATCCGCACGTGCTCGAGGTCGCGTTCGATGCCGTGCAGCCGAGCGGTGAGCTGATCGATCTCGGTCCGCAACGCGGCGGCCTGGTCGGCGAGTTCCGTCTCCCGTTCGGTGATCCGGGCGAAGAGCCGGCTGATGGTCATGCCGCGTGTGCCGGCTCGCCGTGTGCCGGGTCGGCCGGGGTGCGCCAGCTGGTGGCGGTGGTGCCGGTCAGGCGCCGGGCCATTCGGTCGGTCTCGGCCCAGTGCACGCGGGAGACCGAGGAGGCCGGGTGCGATTCGTAGTCCCGCACCAGTCGCCGGTGCAGTATCAAGGTCCCGTTCGTCTGCTCGACCCTCCACCGGATCGGCTGCGGGGCGAACCCGGTCTGCCTCGGGTTCCGCTCGACGATCTCGACGTCCACGCCCAGGGTCCGGCCGTGCTCGACGACGGTCCGTTTGAAGCCCTGGTCGACCAGGGCCTTGGTCACCGACGGCGCCCGCACGGCGACTTCGTCCAGCAGCGCGGTGCCGGCGTCGTTGTCGTGGGCGCTCGCCGCGAGCACCACCACGGCGATGACCAGGCCCAGCACGTCCACCGCCAGGCCGCGCTTGCGGCCCGGCACCTTCTTCGCGGCGTCCCTGCCGGTCGTCGCCGCGGGCACGTTCACCGCGGCGTGCACGCTCTGCGTGTCCAGCACCACCAGGGACGGGTCCTCTAATCGCCCGGCGCGCTCGCGCACCGAACAGCGCAGCAGCTCGTGGATCGTCCGGTCGGTGCCGTCGTTGCGCCACGTGTAGAAGTAGTACTTCACCGCGCCGGGCGGCGGGAGGTCATGCGGAAGGTAGTCCCACTGGCAGCCGGTCCGGGACTGGTACAGGATCGCGTTGACGATCTCCCGCATCGCGTAGTTGCCCTGGTGGCCGCTGACGGACGGGTGCCTCGCCTTCCACGCGGCGATCACCGGCTCGACCAGGGCCCACCGCTCATCGGACAGATCGCTCTTGTAGGGCTTGCGGTCGCTCACTCGCCCACTCCAGCACGGCCAATCCCGCCGACCCGCCCGAACATCCCATAACCACACCATCAGGCGATATCAAACCAGGCAAAGCGTCGCGTACCGCCCTCTGAGATGCACGCGGTGGGCGCCCGGTCGGACGGATGCTCCCCAGCCGCGGCCGACGCCCGAGCGGCGCCGCCGTCAGCGGGCGTGCCGTCCTCGGCCGTTAGCGTTCCGGCGCCTGTCCGCCCGCGCGACGTCGGGGGTCGCCGCGGAGGAAGCCGGCAGCGGCTGCTGCGGCGACGAGTAGGCGGGAGGCTGCGGTTCACCGCGCCCCAGGCCCCGGCCGCGGACCGCGACCACGATCGTGATCAGTGGCCCGAGTGCACCGATCACCAGTGCGGCGTCGAGCGCGACGAGCCCGCCCCGTCCGATGGACCAGAACACGAGTGCCAGGCACACGACGATCGACGCCAGCACGCATGCCGTCATCCGGTTCTGGCGGGGGCCGTGCAGGAAGGCCCAGGCGCAGGCGGAAAGCCCCACGACCGCGGTGCCCAGGGCGGCGACCGACGTGGTGTTCATCGCGGAACCTCCGCATCCTCGCCCGGGCCGGGGTCGGCCCGGGGTCCGCATGCAGTGTTACCCGGATCCACCGCGATGACATCCTCGCCCATGCGGGCTTCGCGTGCGGAGCGGGGGCGAGCGGCGTGCGGAGGGGCGGACGAGGCGGTCAGCCGGCCGGCTTGCGCGCCGGCCGGTCGGCTGCGGGGTCCGCGTCGGCCGGCGCCGCCGGGGGCGGGAACTGCGGCCGGAAATACGGAAGTACGCGTTCGCCGCCGGCGCCGTGCGGGTCGATGCGCACGCGCAGTCCCTCGCGCACGGGATGGGACTCGATGCCGATCAGGTTCGTGAGCATGCGGTAGCCGTCGTCGAGGTCGACGATCGCGACGGCGTACGGCGCGGTCGGTGCCGTCGGGCGGCGCACGACGGTCCAACTGTGCACGGTTCCCAGGCCCGCGCTGGCCCGCCATTCCAGCGCACGTGAGGCGCACCCCCTGCACAGTTCGGTCGGCGTGAAGTTCGCCGTGCCGCATTGCGTGCAGCGCTGATAGCGCAACGCACCGTCTGCGGCTCCGTCCCCCCGCGGCGCGGCGAGCGGCGTGGCCGGATGCAGGGGTATGCCTGTCTGGGGTTCGAGCACCGTCAAGGCCTTTCCGTTCCGAACGCGTTGTTGGGGGCGGTTGCGGCGACGGTGGCCGACTGGTGCTCCGTGATGCCATATTCGATCTTGTGACAATGCACGATGCCGGCGAGTCCATACTGCGCGACGTTCCGGTGCGGTCGAGCCCCCGGTGTCATTCCCTCGCCCCCTTCCCTGCCGGGCGCGGCGGCGTGCCCCCGGCGACGGCCCTATTGGAAGCGGGACTTGATGATCCGTCAAGAGTCGGCGACAGTACGGGCCTACCATCAATTTCGGTCATTTCCAGTCATCTTGGGCAGGAAACCCACGAAATATGCTCCCGGACCGCGGCCCACGGAACAGACCTGTCCGAAAACCGACCCATGACGGTCACGCGGCGGCGGAACCGGGCGCTACCGAACTCCCCCGCGCCGCAGCGCCGGAGGCCGGATCTCGAGATTCGATGAGGACTTCTGTGTCAAGGCGGGCACATCGGGTGACCTTCATAGGCCAGGATGGGACTTGCAAACGCGTCCCACCGGCCGCCCTCGGCAGACGCGTGCACCCTCGTGGGGAAGGTGCCGGTATGGCAGAAGTGAACGGCTCGCCGGGTCCCCTGGCCCGACGACCGGCCGGACCAGCGGCGGAGCAACCGCCGGACGCGCTCCCGTCGGGAGCGCTTGCGCGGCGTGCCGACGGCGCACGCCCCCTCGACGTGCGCCGCGCCGCGGCCGTCGGCGTCTCCGGCCGGAATGGCTCGGAAACGCTCCCGACGGCGCGCACGGAGTTGCTGGAGCGCGACGGCGAGATGGGCGCGGTCCGCGGCGTCATCGAGACCCTGTGCGAACACGCCCACACGGGCGGCACCGCCGCGCTCCCGGGCGAACTCCTCGTGGTGGAGAGCGAGGCGGGCTGGGGCAAGACCACCATCCTCGACGAAGCCCGCCGAGTCGCCGTGGCCAGCCACTGCACCGTGCTGCGGGCCAAGGGCGGCGAGCGGGAACAGGCCCGGTCCTTCTCCGTCGTCAGGCAACTGTTCTTCAACCTGCTCGCCCGCTGCACCGACGACGAACGCGGCGAACTCCTGGGCGACTGGTACGACATCATCGCCCCGGCCGTCGGCCTGTGCCCCGCGGCGTCCGGATCCCGCCCGGACCCGCTCGGTGTGCGCGACGCGCTCGACTGGCTCATGACCGGGCTCACCAAGCGGTACGGCCCGGTCGTCCTGCTGGTCGACGACGCCCACTGGGCGGACACCGAGTCGTTGCAGTGGCTCGTCGGGTTCGCCCGCAACCTCGAACAATGGCCGGTTTTGCTCATGGTGGCCCGGCGTACGGAAGAACTGACCGAGGCCCGCGACCTGCTCGGCGAACTCTCCTCGCTCGACCGCGCCCACCGCCTGCGGCTCGCCCGGCTCTCGCCGCACGCGGTGTCGTCCGTCGTCAAGGCCGTGCTCGGGCCCGCCGAGGACGCGTTCGTGGAGCGCTGCGCCGAGGTGACCGGCGGCAGCAACTTCGTGCTGTGGGCGACGCTCAACGAATTCCGGCGGCGCGGCCTCGCGCCCACGTCCGCCCACGCTCAACTGCTCCCCGACATCGCCGCCGAACAGATCGGGCCGCGCCTGGCGTCCCGGCTCGAAGGCATGGGCGACGCCACGATCGCGGTCGCCCGCGCGGTCGCGGTGCTCGGCTCCGACGCGACCCCGGTGCGCGTGGCCGCGCTCGCGGAGATCCCCGTGTCCGACGTCGGGGGGAATCGCGGACCGGCTGCGCGCCGCCGCGATCCTGGGCAACGAGGACGTTCTGGGTTTCGTCCACCCGCTCATCGCCACCGCGGTCTACCAGTTCATCCAGCCCAGCGCCCGCAGCGCTCTGCACGCCCGCGCCGCACGGCTGTTGGTCACCGACGGACGCGACGCGCGATCCGCCGCCGTGCACTTGCTGGCCACCGAGCCGTGCGGCGACCCCTGGGTGGTCGAGCAACTGCGGCTCGCCGCCGACCAGGACAAGAAGGCCGGTGCGCCGCACTCCGCACTGCGCTGCCTGCAACGCGCCATGAACGAACCGCCACGACGCGAGGAACGCGCCGCGGTCCGCTACGAGTTGGGCCGCGCCTGGTTCGTCAACTCGCCGGAGCAGGCGATCATCCACCTGCGCGCCGCACTCGCCGACGACAACGGCGACCGGGTGCTGCGCGAGTCGATCGTGCTGCACCTGTCCCGCGCGCTGGGCTACACCGACCAGGTCGCCGAGGCCGTCGAACTCCTCGACGCCGAAGCCCAGGCGGTCCACTCGCACACGACCCGCCTCAGGCTTCAGGCCGAGCACTTCCTGTGGGCCGTGTGGTGGGTCGACGACCCCGACTACCACACGCGCGCCCGCCGCCTGAAGAACCTCGTCGTACGCCTGGAGGGCAAGAACCGCACCGAGCGCTGCCTGCTCGCGCTGCGTGCGTGGTACGGCGTCGTGCGCGGCGACCCCATGGTGCAGGTGCTCGCGAGTGCCGACCAGGCGTGGGGACCCGGCCTGACGTGGACCGACGAGGAGTGGGGTTTCGAGATCCCGGGCCTGCTCGCGCTCACGTACATGTACTGCGACCGCAACGACCGCGCCGAAGAGCTCTTCACCGAGGGCATCGACGAGCTGCGGGCGCACGGTTGGCTCGGCACGCACTTGTCGTACGCGTACTCGCTGCGCTCCTTTGTGCGCTACCGGCAGGGCAAGCTGGCCCTCGCCGAAGAGGACTGCCGCGCCGGCCTGCGCCTCGCCATGCGCCTCGGTTCGCTCGCACAGGCCCGCTGGTACCCGCTCAGCGTGCTGATCGAGGTGCTGATCGCACGCGGACGCGTGGCCGAGGCCGCCGAACTCGCCGAGCAGCACGACTTCAAGGAGCCGTTCCCCAACACCGTTGTCACGCCCGTGCCGCAGACCGTGCGCGGTGAGCTGCGCCTGGCGATGAACCTGCCGCTGGAGGCGGAGGACGACTTCCGCGAGGCCGGCGAAAAACTGGAGAACCGGGGTGTGTCCAACCCCGCCTGGTGCCCGTGGCGGATCAACCTGGCCAAGGCACTCGCGATGCGCGACCCGGAGGAGGCGTACGAAGAGGCCTGCGAGGCCCTGCGCCGCGCCTACCGCTTCGGCGCACCGTCCGCGATGGGGATGGCGCTGCGCGTCACCGGGCGGCTGGAGGGCGGCCAGAAGGGGCTCTCGAAGATCGAGGACGCACTGATGTGGCTCGAACACTCCGACGCGCGCTACGAATACGCGCTGACGCTGGTGGAGTACGGCATGGTGCTGCGCCGGGAGTTCGGTGACCGCGACGCGGTGGACCCGTTGTTCGAGGGGCTGACGGTCGCGGTCGAATGCGGTGCGGACGCGTTGGCGAACGCGGCACGCGGAGAGCTTGTCGACATGGGCCAGCTTCCGCCGTCCCTGATGCCGGGCCGCGGCCCTGAGGAGTACTCGTGAGCACAGCGGCCGGGGCCGCGTACAACCCTTCGGACGAACCGCTGTTCGAGCGTCGGGACGAACTCTCCCTGATCGAGACGCTGGTCCGCGACCTGTGCGGCCCACCACAGCGCGGCGGCGTCGTGGTGTTCGAGGGCGCGGCGGGCCTCGGCAAGACGTCGCTCGTCGAGGTGGCTCGGCGGGTCGCCGTCGCCAACGACTGCACGGTGTTGCAGGCGAAGGGCGGCGAGCGCGAGCAGGGACGCGCCTTCCATGTCGTGCGGCAGCTCTTCCGCCGGCTTCTGGCCGCATGCGACGAGGCGGAGCGCCACGAGCTGCTGGGCGGCTGGTGGGACCTCGTCGCCCCGGCGATCGGCCTCGCCCCGGCGGCGGCAGACGACAGTCCCCCGCCGGATCCGCAGGGCGTGCGTGATGCGCTGGACTGGCTGATGGCCGGTCTCAGCCAGCGGCGCGGGCGCGTGGTCGTGCTGGTCGACGACGCGCACTGGGCAGACCGTGAATCGCTCACCTGGCTGGAGTCGTTCGCGCGTACGGTCGAGTCGATGCCGGTGTTGCTGCTGATCGCCCGGCGCCCCGAGGAACCGACGCCCAACGCCGACCTGCTCGGCGATCTCGCGGACATGCCCGGCACCCGGCGGCTCGATCTCGCGCCGCTGTCGCCGCACGCGGTGGACACCATGGTCCGGCAGCGGATCGGGCCGTCCGCCGACGACGCGTTCTGCAAGCTGTGCCACGCGACCACCGAAGGAAACCCCTACGTGGTGGGGCAGTTGATCGGCGAGGTGGCGGACCGGCGGATCAAGCCCAACGCGGCGAACGCACGGCTTCTGGAAGGGCTCGCGTCGGCGATCGTCGGACGCGGCATGATCGCCCGCCTCGAACGCACCGGGCCGGAGGCTGTCCGCCTCGCCCGCGCGGTCGCCGTGCTCGGCGCGGAGGCCACGCTCGGGCGGGCGGCGGCACTGGCCGACCTGGACCCCGAGGACGCGGTGGCCCCGGCCGACCGGCTGCGCGCGGTGCGGGTGTTGGCCGGCGACGAGCAACTGGAGTTCGCGCATCCGACCATCGCCACCGAGGTCTACCGGCGAATACCGCCGCAGGCACGCGGTGCGCTGCACGCGCGGGCGGCGCGCCTGCTGATCGCGGACGGACACGCCGAGGCCCAGGCGGCGGCGCACCTGCTGGTGACGTATCCGTCGGGTGACCCCTGGGTCGTCGCGCGGCTGCGCGGGGCGGCGCGGGAGGACATGCGTGCCGGCGCGCCGGACTCTGCGTACCGGAACCTGCTGCGCGCCCTCAACGAGCCGCCGTTCGGTGAGGAACGCACGGCGGTGCTCTACGAGCTGGGTCTCGCGGCGTTCGTGCACGACCCGCGCGCGGCGATTCAACATCTGTACGCGGCGCTGTCCGGGGCGCCTGCCGAACACCCGTCCCGGCAGGTGATCGTGCTGCGGCTCGCGAAGGCGCTCGCCCACGACGACAGGCTCGCGGAGGCGGTGCGGCTGCTCGACGCGGAGGCGCGCACCACGAAGCTGTCGCGTGCCCGACTGCGTTTGCAGACCGAGCACTTCCTGTGGGCGTTGTTCTGGGTCGACGACACCGAGGCGCACACACGGGCCCGGCGGCTGCGTTCGCTGGCCGGGCGGCTTGCCGGGACGGACACCACCGAGCGATGCCTGCTGGGCATGCGGGCGTGGTACGGCGTGGTGCGCGGCGACCCTGCGGTGCAGGTGCTGGCGTACGCCGAACGCGCCCTGGACCCGCCGCTGAGCTGGGTGGACGAGGACTGGAGCCTCGAAGTCCCGAGTCTGGCCGCGCAGTCGTTCGTGTATTGCGACCAGCCGGACCGGGCGGAGCGGATTTTCCTCGACGGCATCCGCGAGTTGGAGTCACGCGGCCTGCACGGGACGCATCTCGCCTTCGCCAAGACGATCCTGGCGCAGCTGAGGTACCGTCAGGGCCGCTTGATCGAGGCGGAGGCGGACGCGCGGACCGGCTGGGACTACGCGGACCGGCTGGGGCCGAAAGCGCCCGCACGGTGGTACGCCCTCGGCACGCTGATCCAGATCCTGGTGGCGCGCGGACGGCTCGACGAGGCCGAGGCGATCGCCGAAGAGCACTCGTTCGGCGGGCCGTTCCCCAACGCCGTGGTCTTCCCCGTCCCGCAGACCGTGCGCGGCGAACTGAGGCTGGCCCGGCACCAATACGCGGAGGCCGCGGCGGACTTCTCCGAGGCCGGCCGCCTGCTCGACGCGCGGGGGGCGACCAATCCCGCGTGGTGTCCGTGGCGTCCGAACCTCGCTCTCGCCCTCGTCGGAGACGACCCCGCGGCGGCGCGGCGGGTGGCGAACCGCGCGGTGGGCCAGGCGTACGTCTTCGGTGCGCCGTCGGCGCTCGGCCACGCGTTGCGGGTGGCCGGGCAGGTGACAGGCGGCGCCGAAGGGCTCGCAAAACTCGGCGAATCGGTGCGGTGGCTTGCCGACTCTCCCGCACGCTACGAGTACGCGCTCTCGCTGGTCGAGTTCGGTGCCGCGCTGCGGCGGGCGAAGCGCATCTCGGACGCGCGTCTGCGGCTGGGCGAAGGCCTGGAGGCGGCGGTGCGGTGTGGTGCGGACGGACTCGCGGAACGAGCACGTGCGGAGCTGCTGGCGGCGGGCGGGCGGCCCCGGCGGGCGTACCGGACCGGCGTCGAGGCGCTGACCACGCGCGAACGCCAGACGGCGCGGCTGGTCGTGCGGGGGCTGTCGAATTCCGCGGTCGCACGCGAACTCGGCGTGCAGCTCGGGACGGTGCAGAAGCATCTGACGGCGGTGTACGCCAAGTTGGACACCGACCGCGAGGGCCTTGCGGAGTTCGATCTGGGCGACGGCACGAAGCCCGGCGGGCCCTTCGGTCACGGGCCTCAGCGCTGACGTAACAGGACCGCGCGGGTGTACAGCACCGGGCAGTACGTGATGACCGACTCGCGCAGCCGGAGTGTGAGAATCGCCCGGTCGACGCTCAGCGACAAGGCGCTGTGGCCGTAGCCCTCGATCGTTATGGCTCCGGCGCCCCGGCCGAGGTCGAGGTGTCCGTACGCGTACCCGAGCAGCACATGCGAGCGCCGGTAGCGGAACCGGGTCACGTCCGCCGGGTCGTCGTCGGGCTTGCCGTCGATGATGTAGGTCGTGTGCGAGCCGAGGAATGTGCCGTCGGGGGCGAGCGTGATGTCGAGGAAGAAGTCACGCAGGTCGTATCCGTCGTGGCCGGGCACCCCGGGAACGACGGTGTCCGCGGACCGCCAGCGCGCCCCGGCCCCGCGGGGCGAGGCACCGCGCCCCGGCGAGGTGCCGCTCCTGGGGCCTCGGTGCGTGGGGTGGTCGAGGACCACGGTGATCTCCTCGCCGGCACGCGTGCGTCCCCGTCTGCCGCACGCGTGCCTCTCGCCTCGTCGATGGCTTCACCGGACCTGGTGCCGCGTCAGAAAGCCTGACAGCGGGTCGTCGGCACGCGATCGGCGCGATCCGCGCCGCGTCCATATGGGCCCGGGCCAGGTGGGGTCCGGGTCCGGTCCGGTGTTTGTTCCGTTGTTTCGTCCGGGGTGGTTCCGGACCTTGCACAGGTTTCGTTGGCTTGGTTCTTTTTTGTCCAGGTTGATCCAAGGTGTTCGGCGATGTGGGTGCTCTTCGGAACCGCTTGACGCTTCGGGCGGTGCAGGCCGATGGCCTGCCGCCGTCGCGCGGCGCCGAACGGACCTGCCGTGAAGGCGGGCCCGCCGGCGACCTTTTCGCGCGGTCGTGCCGCCGACCCCCCGGACGGCGGACACGGGCCCCCGCTGAGCGTGCGGGCGCTCGTGGAGAAAGCGTGCCGGAGTCGGGACGGGGCCGCAGTGGAGGGACCCCTCTACTCTTTGCGGACTTCCCGGACGCGCGGCACCGGGCAGGGGATGGACGGCAGCGGACGTGCGGTTTTCCGCCGATGCGCGTTCCGTACGCTCCGGCGCACACGGCTCACAGGGGGCGCACACGGCCTGCGCGGAAAGCGAGGTCGGCCTGCTCGTGGTGCTCCATCGCGGTGCGGAACGCGGTTTCGTCGAGGTCCCCGCGCTGTGCCCCCCACATCTGGCGGGCGCGGTGTGCGGGCTCGGGGCGTGCCGCGGTGTGCGGCGGGTCCATGGGATGGGCCGCCCCGGCGTGGGATGCCTGTCCTCACGTAACGTAGGCCGGGTGATCGAGACTGCTTCCCCCACCTCAGGCGCCGTCGCCGCCGGCCTGGCCACCCTTGCCGCGGACGGCACTGTCCTGGACACCTGGTACCCCGCCCCCGAGCTGACGTCCGGCGGCGACAAGGCCGAGACCGTGCGTCTGAACGCCGACGAGGCCGTGGCCGCCCTCGGTGCGGACGTCGCCGCCGGGCTCGGCGCCGACGAGCTGCGCGGCGTCGAGGTCGTCGCGGTGCGCACGGTGATCGGCTCGCTCGCCGAGGCGCCCGTCGACGCTCACGATGTGTACCTGCGCCTGCATCTCCTGAGCCACCGCCTGGTCCGCCCGCACGGGGCGAACCTCGACGGAATCTTCGGCCTGCTCGCCAACGTGGCGTGGACCAACCTCGGGCCCGTCCCGGTCGACGGCGTGTCGGCCGCGCGGCTGCGCGCCCGCGCGGCCCGGGTGCCGTTCGAGATCGCGGGCGTCGACAAGTTCCCGCGGATGACCGAGTACGTCGTCCCGTCGGGTGTGCGCATCGCCGACACCACCCGCGTCCGGCTCGGCGCGCACCTTGCGTCCGGCACGACCGTGATGCACGAGGGCTTCTGCAACTACAACGCCGGCACGCTCGGCGCGTCGATGGTCGAGGGCCGCATCAGCGCGGGCGTCGTCGTCGGCGACCACAGCGACATCGGCGGCGGCGCGTCGATCATGGGCACCCTGTCCGGCGGCGGCAAGCAGGTCATCTCCGTCGGCGAGCGGTGCCTCCTGGGCGCCAACGCCGGCATCGGCATCTCGCTCGGCGACGACTGCGTGGTCGAGGCCGGCCTTTATGTCACCGCGGGCACCCGCGTGACTCTGGAGGACGGCACGGTCGTGAAGGCCTCCGAACTCTCCGGGCGCGACGGCCTCCTGCTCCGCCGAAACTCGACCACCGGGGCGGTCGAGGGCATCGGCCGCACCGAGTCGTGGGGCACGCTCAACGCGGACCTGCACAAGAACGACTGATCCGGGCAACCGCTGCCGGAGCCGCGCCATGCGGCTCCGGCAGCGGTGTCTCGGACCGGTGTCGCCGAACCACTTGTCGACCGAACGGTATTGCGGTCGGGTTCGAGGGCACGCACGCGTGGGTGTGCGGCGGAAGCCACGCACGAGGATGGCTGCTACTATCACCGGCGGCGGCAACCTGTCGGCCGAATGAGGGACACACGGATCTCAAGGAGGTGAGTTGATGACTGTCGTGAAGACCGCTGCCTCGTGCGGCGTCCGACGCATCCTCACTTCCTGTCTCCCGGGCTGAGCTGAGCCCGGTCCCCGGGCCGCATGCGCGCGTCCCGGGCCGATCCAAGGGTCTTCACGTTGTCCCAGCATTCCGACAACCCTGTCATCGACGCCTTCTTCGCCCTGCACCGCGGACTGCTCCGGCAGGGCCCCGGTTCGGACGCCTCAACACGGCACCTGCTGCGGCTGGCCGGTCCGCTGCCCTCCCGGCCGCGGATCCTGGACGCGGGCTGCGGTCCCGGCGGGTCCGCATTGGTGCTCGCCGCCGAGGCGGACGCCGATCTGATCGCCGTCGACCTGCACCAGCCGTTCCTGGACGAGCTCGACGCCGAGGCTCGGCGCCGCGGGCTCGCGGACCGTATCCGCACGCTCAACTGTTCGATGGACCAACTCCCGTTCCCTGACGGTCACTTCACCGTCATCTGGGCGGAAAGCTCGGTCTACAACATCGGTTTCGACCGCGCCCTGCGCATCTGGCGACGCCTGCTGGGCCCGGACGGTGTCCTGGTCGTCACCGAGGCCGAATGGACCACCGCCACGCCCTCCCCCGAAGCGCGAGCCTTCTGGGAAGGGCAGTACGAACTGCGCACCGCCGACCGGAACACCGCGGCGGCGGACGCGGCCGGCTACGACGTCGCCGCCCGCCATCCCCTGCCCGAAGCCGACTGGTGGGACAGCTACTACACACCGCTGGCGGCACGCTGCGACGCCGCCGATACCGGACAGCCCGGCATGGCGGAAGCGGTCGCGATGACCCGTGCGGAGATCGCCATGCGCGCCGAGCACGGCGGCGACTACGGCTACACCGGTTACGTCCTCCGGCCACGGCGCGAGGGCTGATCGCCGAGCGGTCGTGCCGGGTCGGGTTCCTCGGCCCATCCGGGCTCGTCGGACTTGCCCGGTTCCCGGCACGACCGCACCTGCGGCGTACCGGGTCTGCGAGGGCCGACGGGTGCGTGCACGCCCCCTTGTCGCCGCGCGCCTGATCGGCCTACGGTGCGAGTGTCGTCCTGACCCATCATCAACTCGCGTACCAGCTATCGCCGTTCCCGCAACGGCCAGGGAGTGCCGCGCGTGACCGACCTGCTCCTCCCCGACCCCGAACCGCGCGAGGTCCGCTACACGGTGATCTCGGTGGACGACCACCTCGTGGAACCGCCGGACATGTTCGAGGGCCGGCTGCCCGCCCGCTTCCAGCCGGGTGCGCCGCGCGTCGTCGAGAACGACAAGGGGCACCAGCTCTGGGAGTTCGACGGCGAGCGCTACACCCAGGTGGGCATGAACGCCGTCGCCGGGCGCCGCCCCGAGACGCGCTCGCTGGAGCCGACGCGCTTCGAGGACATGCGGCGGGGCTGCTGGGACATCCACGAGCGCATCCGCGACATGGACATTGCCGGGATCTGGGCGTCGCTCAACTTCCCGTCGCAGATCACCGGCTTCTGCGGCCGGGTGTTCTCGCAGGCGAGCGACCCCGGCCTCGGGGCCGCGGTCACCCGGGCGTGGAACGACTGGCTGTACGAGGAGTGGTGGCAGCCGTACCCGGACCGCATCATCCCGTTGGGCATCACGTACCTCACCGACGCGGCCGAGGGCGCCGCCGAGATCCGCCGCAACGCGGAGCGCGGCTTCCGCAGTGTCGCGTTGCCGGAGCGCCCGCACCGCATCGGACTGCCGTCGCTGTTCTCGGGGCACTGGGACCCGATCATCGAGGCGTGTGCGGAGACCGACACGGTCATCTCCCTGCACGTGGGCTCGTCAGGCATGGCCGACATGGCACCGGGCGCTCCCATGCTCGAACTGGGTGCGACGATGTTCGGCCAACTGTCGTTGCAGGCATGCGCCGAGTGGCTGTGGTCCGGCTACGCGGTCCGCCACCCGGGGCTGCGCATCGCCATGTCGGAGGGCGGCATCGGGTGGGTGGCCATGCTGCTGGACCGGCTGGACAACCTCGTGGACCGCTCCGGCTACGGGGGCCTCGCGCAGAAGTGGGGCATACGCCCCGCCGACGTCCTGACCAGGAACTTCCGCTTTTGTACGCTCGACGACCCGTCGACGATCGAGACACGCCACCGCATCGGCGTGGAGAACATCATGCTGGAGACGGACTACCCGCACGGCGACGGCACGTGGCCGGACACGCAGGACGTCATCGCCAAGGCCTGGGGGCACCTCCCCGTCCCGGAGCTGCGGCTGCTGACCCATGCCAACGCCGCGCGGCTGTTCCGACACCCCCTCCCGGAGGCGCCGAGACCGTGACCGGAGCCGGAGCGGGACGCTGCCGCCGCCCGTCGCCTCAACCAGACGGCGGCGCGTTCCGCCTCCGGGCGTGCGGAAACGTCACGGCAGATCGGCGGGCTTGCGCGCCTCGATCATCGGCAGCACCACGTGGTCGACAATGCGGGCGACCTCGTCACGGGTGGGCGGCTCGTCGGTGGCCATGTAGATCTGGCCGACCATCGCGGGACCGGCGAACAGGCACTCTCGCTCCGCCGCGCCCGGACGGGCCTCGCCGCGCTCGATCGCGTCCCGGATGACCTGGCCGATGACCTGCAGGCGCGGCTCGGCCGCGCGCTCACGCCACAGGCGTTCGAGCTCGGGGCAGCGCGCGGCCTCGCCGCACACCGCGCGCAGGGCGAGGCCGGCGATCCCCGCGCACGCCTCCGCGTAGGAGTACAGCACCGTCACGAGGTCTTCGCGCAGGTCGCCGACCAGGCGGTGGGCGTCGGGCGCAGGAATGGCGGCGGACAGGCAGTCGACGACCATGGTCGGTTTGTCGGCCCAGCGACGGTAGAGTGTCGACTTCCCCGTCCCGGCACGCGCGGCCACGCCTTCGAAGGTCAGCCCGGTGTACCCGCGCTCGGCGAGCTCCTCGACGACGCCTTGGCGGATCGCCTGTTCCAAGACGGCGCCGCGGCGCCTGGGGAGATGGCGGTGGTCGCAGCCGACCTCGACCGCGAGGCCGCCGATCGCGTCGCAGTGCACGTCGGCCCGCACGCCGACTCGTACGTCAGCCTGCGTGTCCGCCTTGGCCTTGGCCATCCGTTCGCACCTCCGAGCGTCATCGTACAGAAAACGGTTGCGTCTTCTAAAGGCTTTGCTTAGTCTCTCTCAGAGTACGGAACCGTCCTCTAAAGAGAGGAGGTTCCACAACTCGCCCCCGGCCAAACCGCCGGCAAAACGTTCGCATCGCCTGCCAAGCCGTCAGCAAAACCGCAAGTCAGAATCTGCGAGGTACACACATGTCCACGGCACCCCCCGAGGTGGCCGCCACCACGGGATCGTCCGAAGCGCCGAGCCGCGGGGTCTCCCCGGGCGTCGCGCTGGCCGTCCTGGCGGGTGCGCAGCTCATGATCGTGCTCGACGCGACGATCGTGAACATCGCCCTTCCCGACATCCGAGGGGCGCTCGGATTCTCCGAGGCCTCGCTGACCTGGGTCATGAACGCGTACACGCTCACCTTCGGCGGCCTGCTGCTGCTCGGCGGGCGGCTCGGCGACCTGCTCGGCCGCCGGAAGATGTTCATATGGGGCCTTCTGGTCTTCACGCTCGCCAGCCTCCTGGGCGGGTTCGCCCAGAACGAGGCGACGTTGCTCGCGGCCCGGGCGCTGCAGGGTGTCGGCGGCGCGTTCACCGCCCCCGCCGTGCTGTCGCTGGTCACGACGACCTTCAAGGAAGGCGCGGAACGCAACAAGGCACTGGGCGTCTACGCCGCGGTGTCCGGCATGGGCGCCGCAGTCGGCCTGCTGGCGGGCGGCTTCCTCACCGAATACGCCAACTGGCGCTGGGTCATGTTCGTCAACGTTCCGATCGGCATCGGCTTGGCGCTCGCGATTCCGCGCGTCTTCCCCGCCGACAAGATCGCCGAAGCCGGCCGGGGCCTGGGCCGCTTCGACATCCCGGGCGCGATCACCTCGACCGTGGGTGTTTCCGCACTGGTCTACGGCTTCATCCGCGCCGCGGAGGAAAGCTGGAGCGACTCGGTGACGCTGGTGGCGTTCGTGCTGGCCGCCGTGTTCATCGCGCTGTTCATCGCGATCGAGCTGCGCACGCGCCAACCGCTGCTGCCCCTGCGGCTGTTCCTCAACAAGACGCGCACCGGCGGCTACCTGGTCATGATGCTCGCGGGTGCGGGCATGATGAGCACCTTCTTCTTCCTGACGCTGTTCATGCAGAACGAAGAGCTGCTGGACCTCTCGCCGGTGCTCGCGGGCACCGCGTACCTCCCGCTCACCGTGGGTGTCATCACCTCCGCACAGGTGACGTCGCGGCTCATCACGACTCGCGGGCCGCGGCCCTTCCTGATCGTGGGGCCGCTGGTGGCCGGTGCGGGCCTGCTGTGGCTGTCGTTCCTGGAGACCGACTCGAACTACTGGAGCGGCATCCTGCCGGGCGTCGTCCTGATGGGCTTCGGCATGGGCGCGGTGTTCGTGTCGATCATGACGACGGCGACCGCGGGCATCGCGGCCGAGGACGCCGGCATCGGCTCCGCCGTGCTGAACGTGACCCAGCAGATAGGCGGCACGATCGGTCTCGCCGTGCTGGCGACCATCTCGACGTCGGCGTTCGAGAGCGACCTCGACGAGCAGGTGGACAAGGTCGGGCAGCCGACCGCGTCCGTGGTGGCGCATGCGTCGGCGGCCGGTTGGACCACGGCGATCCTCGCCTCGTCGATCATGCTGTTCGCTTCGGCTCTCATCGCGTTCGCCCTGGTGCGCATCCGCCGCGAGGACGTGCGGGTCGACCCGAGCGCCGTCACGCACTGACACCCCGTCAAGTGAAGTCACGGGCACCGTGGCACGGTACTGGCCCGGTGACACCCGGACGGCCCGGAACGGATCACCTTCCGGCCGTCCGGGGCCGCGAACAGCCGTAGTGTCACAAGGCGGTCGACAGAGCAATGCGGATGCGGGGGGGGGGGGGGGGGGGGGGGGGGGGGGGGGG
>NZ_JBPKBI010000009.1:68965-84678 GCF_051388935.1 Yinghuangia sp. YIM S10712 | reverse complement strand
CCCCCCCCCCCCCCCCCCCCCTCGCCGTTTCATGCGGGCCCCTGGTGCGAGCCACTTGTCTGCGCCACGTGGTGTGTGTTGCCCACGCCCCGCCCGTGCAGCGGGGAACAGCCGTGTGCGTGTGCCGTAGGGAAGGCCGAGCCGCCTTGATCAACGGCACCGCCGAGGGCGGCGACAACGACCGGGCCCACAGGATCGACGAGCCCGGCAAAGCAGCCAACTCGCGTGCGGGTTCTTGGGAGATGCGCGCGGCCCGTGTCGGCGTGACCGGCGACCGTGCGGGCCCCGATACGCCCGCCACCTGGGAATCGGTAGGTTGCCGACGACCCGCTTCGGGTCCGTGGCGGGTTCCTGGAACCCGGTTCCGGTCTCGCGCGTCTCAACGCAATGAAAGGTCCCGTGACACCTGCCGCAGTGGAGGGAACACCGTGGGCGCACGCGTCCACGGGCCGGTACTCTGCCACAGGCAGCAGGGGGATTCCGGACGCGGCGATCCGCGTCCCCGGTGGCTGCACGTCCGCCGGCCCGCCAGGCCGGCGTCAGATCTGTCGCAGCGAGGAACCGGCGGGGATGATGGGCGGTGATGGGGGAGAAATCGGGGGGATTGTGACCGAACACGAGTGGCCCGGGGAACCCCTTGCCAAGGGCGACCCGACCCGGATCGGGCCCTACACGGTCCTGGGCCGCCTGGGCGCCGGTGGCATGGGCCGGATCTACCTCGGCCGTTCGCCGTTCGGGCGGTTGGTCGCCATCAAGACGATCCGTTCCGAACTGGGCGGCGACCCGGGCTTCCGGGCGCGGTTCGCGCAGGAGGTCGCCGCGGCGCGGCGGGTGAGCGGCGTCTTCACGGCCGCGGTCGTCAACGCCGATCCGGACGCCGCGGTGCCGTGGTTGGCCACCGCGTACGTCCCCGCGCCGTCCTTGGAGACACTGGTCCGCTCCTGCGGCCCGCTGCCGCCGAGCGCCGTGCAGTGGCTCGCCGCAGGCATCGCCGAGGCCCTGGAGTCCGTGCACGCCGCCGGGCTCGTGCACCGCGATCTCAAGCCGTCCAACGTGCTGGTGGCCGGCGACGGCCCGAAGGTCATCGACTTCGGCATCTCACGCGCGGCGGACTTCGGCTCCCTGACCATGACCGGCGTCGCGGTCGGCACCCCCGCCTACATGTCCCCCGAACAAGCCCAGGGCGTCCGCGACATCACCCCGGCCAGCGACGTCTTCTCGCTCGGCGCGACGCTGGTGTACGCCGCGACCGCGCACTCGCCGTACCCGGACCGCAAGCCCGCCGAGGCTCTGCTGCGCCTGGTGACGGGCTCGGCCGACCTGACCGGGCTGCCCGAGGACCTGCACGACCTGATCAGCTCCTGCATGCAGCGGTCGCCCGAACACCGGCCCAGCCCCACGGAGTTGCTCACCCGGCTGGCGCCGGTGCTGGACGCGCAGAGCGGCTATTCCGACTCCGACAACCGGCTGCCGGAAGCCGCGGCGGCGATGGTCGAGCGGTTCGAGCGCCAGTACCGGCCCGCCGGCCAGCGCACGCCGCCGGTGAGGGAAGCCGCTCCGGAGCCTTCCCCTGAGGAAGAGAGCGACGAAGGCCTCGACGAGGACGACTGGGGCAAGCTTCCCGCCCAGGTCCGGAACGAGGCACGCAACGGCCAGGGGAACGCCGCCGGGCGCGCGCCGGGCCAAGACGGCCCCGGCGCGGGCCCGCGTGCCGCCGGGCCACAGCCCAACGGCGAGTCCGCGCAACCGAATCCGTCCGGCCGGCCCCCCGGTTCGCTGCCCCTCCAGCCGCACGACCGGCNGCCGGGCCAAGACGGCCCCGGCCCGGGCCCGCGTGCCGCCGGGCCACAGCCCAACGGCGAGTCCGCGCAACCGAATCCGTCCGGCCGGCCCCCCGGTTCGCTGCCCCTCCAGCCGCACGACCGGCCGGGCAGCCGCCCGCAACCGCAGCATGCAGCCGGGCAGTCGCCGCAGCACGCGCCCACCCCCCAGCAGGCACCGCCGCCGCAACCTCGGCCGAGCGGACAGCCGTACGGCCCGCCGCCCGGGCAGTCGGGCCCCGGTGGGCGACCGCCCGCGTACGGCCCGCCGCCCGGCCAGTCCGGGCCCGGTGGGCACCACGGCCCACAGCCGGGACAGCCCGCGTACGCGCAGCAGGCCCCGCCGTCGACCTATCCGCCGCCGGGGTCGCAGCCGCACCCGAACCAACGTCCGGGCGGGTCACCGGCCGCGGCCCCGGTCGGCGCGGTGCCCACGGAGCTCGCATTCCGCAAGGCACCGCCCCCCGCCGTGCCGACGTACGTCGCCGACCCCTCCGACGCGCCCCGCCCGCATCCGCCGACGCCGCGCACCCCGACGGGTCCCATGGAGGCGGCGACCGGGCAGCCGTGGCGCTTCGCGGCGACCGCGGAAATCGTCGCGCCGCCGGTGCGCGCGGGAGGGGTGCGCACCTCGCGAGTGCACGTGCACAGCAAGGACAACGGCCTGCACACGCTGCATCTGGCCACGCGCGAGTGGCGGTTCGACAGCAGCGGATGGTCGCATCCGCCCGCTGTCGAGGGCGACATGATGTACCTCAGCAGTCAGGACAACCACCTCTACGCCCTGGAATTGACGAGCCGTCAGTGGCGCTGGAGCTTCCCGACCGGCGGCGAGGTGGTCGCCGCTCCGGTGGTCGCGAACGGCGTGGTGTATTTCGGCAGCAGCGACAACGCGGTGTACGCGGTCGACGCCGCGAGCGGGCGCTGCCTGTGGCGCCACCAGACCCACGGCTGGGCGACCACGCCGACGGTCGTCGACGGCACGGTCTACTTCGGCAGCAGCGACCGCTGCGTGTACGCGGTGGACGCGGCGTCGGGGTGGGCGCGGTGGCGCTACCAGACCGGCGGGTGGGTCTCGGCGCCGACGGTGTCGGCCGGTGTCGTGCACGTCGGCAGCACCGACCACTACCTCTATCTGATCGACGCCGCGAGCGGCACCCTGCGCGGTTGGTTCGCCGCCCAGGGCCCGGTGGCGCAGCCGGCGGCGGCCGGCGGGGTGTCGTTCTTCGGCAGCGGCGACGGCGGCCTCTACGCCGTCGACGTCAACACGACGCGCACGGTGTGGCGCTACAGCACCGACGGTTGGGTGACCTCGCCCGTCGTCTCCGGCAACACCGTGTACGCGGGCAGCAGCGACCACACCGTCGTGGCGGTCGCGACCACGGGCGAGCCGCGGTGGAAGTACACCACCGGCGGCCGGGTGACGTCCCCGATCGTCGCCGACGGACTGGTCTTCGTCGGCAGCGGCGACCGGCACCTGTACGTCATGGACGCCGCGACCGGAGGAGCCCCCCAGACCCGGCGCGGTGCCTGACGATCACACGAAATACCAACGGCCGACCGGGACTTCGATCTGAAGCCCCGATCGGCCGTTCGGTTGTCCGTACGAGGGTCAGCGCGCGCCGAGCGGCACGTAGTCGCGGATCGGCGCACCGGTGTAGACCTGGCGCGGACGCCCGATCTTCGACGCCGGGTCGTCGATCATCTCGCGCCAGTGCGCGATCCAGCCGGGCAGCCGGCCGAGCGCGAACAGCACGGTGAACATCGTGGTCGGGAAGCCCATCGCACGGTAGATGAGCCCGGTGTAGAAGTCGACGTTCGGGTAGAGCTTGCGCGACACGAAGTAGTCGTCCGACAGCGCGACTTCCTCAAGCTGGAGCGCGATGTCCAGCAGCTCGTCGCGCTTGCCGAGCCGGCTGAGGACGTCGTCCGCGGCCTTCTTGATGATGCGGGCGCGCGGGTCGTGGTTCTTGTAGACGCGGTGCCCGAAGCCCATCAGGCGCACGCCGTCCTCGCGGTTCTTGACCTTGCGGACGAACGCGCCGACGTCACCGCCGTCGGCCTTGATGCCGTCGAGCATCTCCAGCACGGACTGGTTCGCGCCACCGTGCAAGGGCCCCCACAGGGCGTTGATGCCCGCGGAGATCGAGGCGAACAGGTTGGCGTGGCTGGAGCCGACCATGCGCACGGTGGAGGTCGAGCAGTTCTGCTCGTGGTCCGCGTGCAGGATCAGCAGCTTGTCGAGCGCCGAGACGATGACCGGGTCGGCCTTGTAGTCCTCGGACGGCACCGCGAACGTCAGGCGCAGGAAGTTCTGCACGTAGTCGAGGTTGTTGTCGGGGTAGAGCAGCGCCTGCCCGACCGACTTCTTGAACGCGTAGGCCGCGATGGTCGGCAGCTTGGCGAGCAGCCTTATGGTCGAGATGTGGACCTGGCGCTCGTCGAACGGGTCGTGGCTGTCCTGGTAGAAGGTCGAGAGCGCGCTGACGACCGACGACAGCATCGCCATCGGGTGCGCGTCGCGCGGGAATCCGTCGTAGAAACGCTTGACGTCCTCGTGCAGCAGCGTGTGCTTGGTGATCTCGTCCCGCCAGGCGTCGAGCTGCGTGGCGTTCGGCAGCTCGCCGTAGATGAGCAGGTACGCGGTCTCCAGGAAGCTGCCTTGCTCGGCCAACTGCTCGATCGGGTAGCCGCGGTACCGCAGAATGCCTTCTTCGCCGTCGATGAAGGTGATCGCGGATTTACACGCCGCCGTGTTGACGAAGCCGCCGTCGAAGGTCACAAGGCCGGTCTCGGCCCGTAGCTTGCCGACATCGATGGCGTTGTCACCGATGGTCCCTTCGACCACCGGGTAGGTGTGCTCGTTTCCCTGATAGCGCAGTACTACCGAGTCTCCGCTCATGGCTGGGTCCCCTACTTCTCGGCTCAGGCTCCGACACCTGCCCGGATCGTGTCCGGCGGTTCCGGCTTTCGTGACATGTGTGCACCAGTACGAATAGCAGGCGCACCATCCCGCGCCGCAACCGGCTCCCACCTCGGGGTTCAAACCGTGAGACGCATCACGTGACCCCTGGCCACACCCCGGTGATGCCCGGTCGGACGCCCGGCAATCCCCGCGGAGCCGGATCCTCTCGCGGACCGCGTCGACACGGCCCGACTCCCGCCCACGCTACGGCGTGACCCACCGCGAGACCACTCGGACCACCCCGATTCGCCCCGCGCACGCAGCGTGACCGAACGAACCATCTCACGCTTCCGCCACAGCCGTTGTGAGATTCCGGCCTGCGCCGGGCCGCTGCCCCCGGCGACCACACGGCGCTCAACGTTCGCAACAGTGACACCAGTTGCACCGATAAGCGAACACGAACAGCCACACGCAATTGACGGAAGGTGAACGTCGGGCCCGATGTGCGGCATGCGGCACACACAGTGCTCGTACCGCCACACGCCCCGCTTCGCAATCGACGAGCGACAACGAGGAGCGGCAACGAGGAGCAGGGGGCGAGGCCCAGCGAGACAGTCTTGGCTGCGCCCGAGTCGGCCCAGCGAGCGAAGGTGCGCCGGCTGCCGAGGAAACGTCAGCGGTCGTCGCGGGGCTTCGGTTGGTGCGGGTCGGCGTATGCCCGAACCCTCCCCTGGCGTCGGCACGCGGACCCGCCCGGCACGGCGGCCGAAGGGCTCACCGCAGGCACCTGGTCCGACCGCGTCGACGGCACTTCCGAAGGCATGCGTGCTCGCTGGGGCGGGCGCCGTGGCGAGTCCCACGTGATCGCGGGGAGCGAGGACGAGCGGAACCCCGCAAATCACGCTTCGGCCGCAAGAAGCAAGAAGCAAGAAGACAAGGCAGCGGCAGCGGCAGCGAGGGCAGCGGGCAGCCCGCTTGGAGCATGGCTTGGCAGCGCCGGAGGCAACGAAGCAGGCGGCAGGTGCAGGCACGTCCCGAGACAGGATCGTATTTTCGGGACGCGATGAGCAAAGGTCCGAACACCGCCCTCCCGCAGCAGGACAAGGCAGCGTCACAGCCTGGGAACAGCCCTCATCGCCACCGCTGTCCGCACGCCGCGGCCCGTTCCGCAGCGATAGGCTGCGGCACACTCACGGGCCTCCACCTGCGTGTTCGCGGACACGCCGGGGTGCCGCGCGGTGCGCGGAGCGGGCCTCGTGACGGTGTGTCGGCGAACATGCGGAGGGGTCTGCGATGGAAGCGCTGAAGCCGGGCGACCCGGGGGTTGTGGGGCGGTATCGGCTGTCCGCGCGGCTGGCCGGCGGAAGGCTCGGCACGGTCTTCCTCGGCAAGGCGCGTGACGGTGGTGCGGTGACGGTTCGCCTCGTACGTCCGGACCTGGCGGCCGACAAGCGTTTCGTCGAGCGTTTTCGAAAGACGACCGAGGCGGTGCGCCGTATCGACGGCCTGCACCTGGCGCACGTTCTCGACGCCGACCCGGACGGCACTCCCCCGTGGCTGGTCACCGAGTACGCGCCCGGCATCACGTTGGAGGAGGCCGTGGCCACCCACGGGCCGCTGCCCGAGGATGCCCTGCGCGTGCTCGGATCCGCGCTCGCCCGCGCGTTGGTCGCCGTGCACGCCGCGAAGGTGGTCCACCAGGGGTTGGCGGCCGGAACCGTGATGTTGACGCAACACGGCCCGCAGATCATCGACTTGGGGCTTCCCGCGCTGTTGGGTGCGGACGCCTCGACCGCGCTCCCGGCTCCCGAACAGGCGACCGGCGGCACGGTGACCGCAGCGACGGACGTCTTCGCGCTCGCGGGTGTGGTGTGTCAGGCAGCCGGAGTCGCGCCGTACGGCAGCGTCGGGGCGGCGGAGATCGCCCAGAAGGTTCTGCGTACCACTCCGGACCTGGACGGTCTGCCTGCGGATCTTGCGGAGCTGCTGGCCCGTTGCTTCGCACGGCGCCCGGACTCTCGGCCGACGGCGGCGGAGCTCGTGGAGCTCTTCGACGGCGACGACGCGGCGGGAACGGCCTGGCTGCCGAAGGGGGTTGCCGCCGCGGTGGAGGCGGCGGCCCGGGTCAGGCCGCCCAAGCCGAAAGCGGCACCGGCCGATGCGCCACCGAAGGCCGCGTCGCCCGAGGCAGAGCGAAGCGCCGAGCCCCCGAAGCCTGTTGCTCCCGAAAACGCGTCGGACGACGACGCGACTGAATCGGTGGAGGACGGCGAAGAGACCGTCGAGGTCGGCGTCGCGGAGGCGGTGCCGCAGTCACCTGCGGTACCTGCCGCCGCCGAGCCTCAGGATGCCGCCAAGTCCGCTGCGGCGCCAGCGAGTTCATCGGCCTCACCGTCGTCGGACGACAGCGGCGACGAGACCGACGATGAGACCGGCGATGACATGACCGGCGATGACGAGACCGCCCCCGTGGCCGCCGCCGGAACTCCGGCATCCGTGGCCGCGGAACCGACGGTCGCGGTCAAGAAGCCACTGGATCAGCCGCAGCTCCTGAGGCCCCGCAAGCCGCCCGCGCCCCCGGCACCCGACGCCGACGCGGCGGAGGCACCGAAGGCTGCCCGGGCCGCCCGGGCCGCGTCCCCGACCCCTTCGGCCCCGACCGAGGCGGCCTCGCCGACCGCGAATGCGGCACCCACGGTGATCGCGCCGCGCTGGAGCCCCGCCGGACCGGCGGAGGCGGCCCCGCCTGCGCCCGCCGTCTCTTCCCCGGCCGTGCCTTCCGCACGGCCGGAGAGCGGTGTTCCAGGCGCCGGTGCCGCCGCGCCCGCCAAGCGGCAGGCGAGCGCCGCCGTCTGGTACGCCGTGATCGTGCTCGTCGGCCTGACCTCCGCCGGGCTGGCGGTCTACCGGCTGCTCGACAGCGACTGGCGCGATCTGCAGAATCCGGTCATGGGCCTCGTACTCCCGGGAGTGTCACTGGTGTTCGGCCTCGCGGGCCTCGTCGTCCTCGCCCTCGCGGTGAACGATCGGCGCAAGTCGTCCGGCAACGCGCAGGGCACGTCGGCTTCCTGATCAGGCGCCGGCTCCGACTACCGCACCACCTCGGCGCTTTGCATCTCGCTCTGCACGAAGGACGTCAGCGCGGCCCCGTGCAGCCCGCCCAGGCCCCCGCACACCACCGGGACGAACTGGTCGGGCCGCGCGGCCAGCGCCACGCGTCCCCGGGCATCGACGCGTCCCCTTCCGTGCAGCATGTCGGCGCCGGGTTCGGGAAAGACGTCGACGGGCTGCCAGGCGTGTTCCCACACATAGGTCTGGAAGTCCTCGGCCGTGCCGAACACTTCGCCGAGTCGCGCGGCCCACTCAGGGTTGAGCAGCAGCACGATCTGGCCGCTTCCCCCGGCCGGCTCGTGGAACCAGGTGTTGAGCGGGGACGCCACATTCTTGGCTATCGAGCAGGCCAGGTCCCGCGGGTCCTCGTGGTCGGCGTCCGTGAACGGGAAGACGCCTTGGCCGCCGTGCACGGACACCACCTCGGCGTGTGCGGGGAAGCCGCGCCGCCGGCTCAGTGACGGCCACGGCGAGTGCTCCTCCCATTCGCCGAAGCACAGGCCGAAGCGCGCGGGTTGCCCGAAGACGGTGTAGGGGGTGTCCCCCGGACGCCGGCCGCCGATGTTGCGCAGGCACAGCGCGACCGCGCGGCCGATCGTCATCGAGCCGCGTCCCGCGGCGCCGCCGAGGCAGCCCGCCCGGTAGTCGATCCCGTGTGTGTCGCGGGCCGGACCGTTGACGATCAGCATCGGGAAGACCCCCGACGTCGCGGTGGTCAGCGCCGCCGCGTTCCACTCCGGGACGAGCAGCGCTTCGAGCGCCGCGATCACGTACGGGAACGCTCGCGGCTCGACGCCGGCCAACGCCGCGTTGATGGCGACGAGTTCCACGGTCGCGAGACCGAACCGGGGTGGCAGTGCGCCGAGTACCCGATCGCCGCGGTACGGGGTCGCGGCGAGCAGGGCGTGCACGTACTCGTCGGTGGCCGGCAGCACGGGAGCGCCATCGCCCCAACCGCCGTGCAGCGAGGCCTCGTACAGCGCGGAGCCGCCGTCGTCGTCGACCTCCAGGACTTCGGCGGTCAGTTCGTACGGCCGGCCCAAGGCGACGCTGCGCAGTGCCGCTCCGGCCATGCTGAGGTGCCTGCGTCCCTTGTCCGTCCTCGTGGTGGCCTTGCCTGCGTCGTCGCGCTCGTTCTCGCGGCCGGGACGGCCCGGGTCGCGCACCGCGTCACGGCCCGCGTCACGGCCCGGTTCCCGGCCGCTGTCGGGCCGGACCGCGCTGCCGCTGTCCTTCGGCTTGGTCGTTCTGCCGCTCACGGTGTCGCCCCCAGGAGTTCGACGAATCTCGGGTAGTACTCGGCCGCCATGTCGCGCAGTTCGTCGGCGGTCCGGCCTTCGACGGGATAGGGCAGCACGAGGATCTTCAGACTGGGGTGCCCGAGAAACGACGCCATGTTGCGTGCGTGCGCCTCGAACTCGCGGCACACCGCGACGACCGCGGGGCGGCGCAGGCGCTCCAGGACGACCGCGTCGCTGACGCTGTCGGAGGTGAACGAACCGCATGTGCCCAGTCCCGAGACGCCGCAGTCGACGCGCCGCGCCCAGTTTCTGACGTCCTTGCGGATCCGGTCCCGCTGCCCGCCGGAACGGCCCTTGGCGAGCAGAACGTCGGGCACGGCGCCGTCGTCGCGCAGGAAGCGCTGCCACTCCGCGACGATGAACGGCCACGACGTGCCCGACGCCTCGTAGCGGAGACCGACGACACGGCCGCGCAGCGGGCCGTCCAGGGTGAAGGACGGCGCTCCGATGTCGAGGGGCGGCCGGGCGACGGGCAGCCGTACGCGCAGTCTGGCGCGATCCGTCGAATTGTTGCCCATGGTTTCCCCCTTGGATGGGCTGGGTCGGCACGACTTTCCGGGTGGTACGCCCGTCGTTCACCCACGGCCGGCGGTAAGGCGGACAGCGGGGAAGCGGGAAGGCCCCGGTTCGGGTGGCCGCCGACGCCTGGCTCGGCGCTGCGGTGGAGGGTTCAGCCGGCCGGGGCGCCGGGTGTGCGACGGGCGTCGCTCCGGAGGATTCCGAGGGTCCGGGGTGTGTCCTGCCGCGGCGCGGCCTCGCGGGCCGCCGCCTTCTCGTCCATCGCTCCTCCGGAGCCGTGCCGTGCCCGTGCGGGTGCATCAGATCGCCCCCCGCCATGCGTAGCACGGAAACCGACAGTGGGTCGGCCGTTGTCGGGAGTTGGCCGAAAGTCACCGCGATCATCCGGAGGGCACCCCCTCGGAAGTGATCCCCGTTTCTCCGGCGATCACACCGGCAACGCGCCGAACTGCCCTTCGGAGCCGTGTGATTCGCGCCGAAGACGAGCACGCGGGCGGTTTGTCGTGTGCTTCGGACGGTGTTCGCCCGACCGCGGGCCCTCGATCCGGGGAAAGGCCCGACCCGCCTTGAGCGTTCCAGGCAGGGCGGCGCCCGGACAAAAGGAAGGTTCCGCTGGGACGTTCCGCCGCAGGGCCGGGGCACTGCCCGGCGTCAGTGCTTGAGCAGGACGGCCCCGAACGCGGAGGTCTCGGCGAGTTCTTCGGGCGTCGGCACGGGAGTTCCCGGCTCCGGCCGCCACTGTGTGACCCGGACGAGCCCCGGGTCGACCGGCGTGAGACCGGTCAGCAGTGCGGCGACCTCGTCGTACGTGCGGGGCACGACCGGCGCGCTGGCCCGCTCGTACACGTCCTCCGCGAACTTCTTCAAGTCCTCGGACCGGTACGTGACGTGGCTGACGATCAGCGCGCTGCCGGGTGCCAGCGGCGCGCACAGCCGCGAGATGATGCCCGCCGGGTCCTCGCTGTCGCGTACGAAGTGCAAGACCATGCCGAGGACGACGGCCACGGGCCGTGTGAAGTCGATGACGTCGCGGACCTCGGGCGAGGCGATGATCTTCTCGGGTTCGCGCAGGTCCGCCTGCACGATCGTGGTACGGCCGCGGGGATCCCCCGAGATCAGGGCGCGGGCGTGCGCGAGCACGATCGGGTCGTTGTCGACGTAGGCCACGCGCGCCTCGGGCGCGACCGCCTGCGCGACCTCGTGGACGTTGCCGTCGGCGGGGATGCCGGTGCCGACGTCGAGGAACTGCCGGATGCCGAGTTCACCGGCGGCGCAGCGCACGGCGCGGGCCAGGAAGTCGCGGCCGGCCCGGGCGACGGTCGCGGCTTCGGGGGCGGCACCGAGGATGAGGTCGGCGGCGGCACGGTCGGCCGCGAAGTTGTTCTTGCCGCCGAGGTAGTAGTCGTACATGCGGGCGGGATGGGCCGTGGTGGTGTCGATGCCCTGCGGTACGTGGGTCTCGACCTCGTCCCCGCGCGGCAAACGCCAAGGCTCGGAATCCCGTTGCGTCATGGCCCGACCTCCCGCCGGTACGTACTGACGTACGACGCAGCGAGCCTACCGGTCACCCGTCGGGGCGGTTGCCGAACTCCGGTGCCGCGCAGGTGTTCTGCGGCCCCTGCGGTGAAGTGTCCGGTGTTTTCCCGTGATCGGGGCGCCGAGGTGATGCGGGAAGTCCATCGATTCCGCGAGGCCGATGGCGCCGCGGCACAACGCTCGTCGACCATGGGTGCCGTCGGTCGCGGACCATGTCGGGTGGGGGCCATGCGCACGAGGACATCGGGGCGGTTTCGTATCGCCGTACTGATCCCGCTTGTTGCCCTTGTCGCCGGTTGCACGTCCGACACCGACCCGGTGGCGCCCGTCGTCGCGGTGTCGCCGGTGCAGGTTCCGGCGGCGGTGCCGGCCGTGCCCGGCGACTACCCGACGGTGGCCGCCGACGACGACTGCGACCCGCGCGAAACCCTCACGCCCCTGGCCGAGTTGCCGCCGCCGGGCGAGATGCCGGCCGGCTCGACGATGGAACGCATCCTGAGGAACGGCCGGCTGCGCGTCGGGGTCGACCAGAACACGATGTTCTTCGCGTCGCTGCTGCGCCATTCCCGTTCCGACGAACTCCAGGGCTTCGACATAGAGATGGCCAAGGCCGTGGGCCGGGCGATCTTCGGTGCCGACGGCCATGTCGACTATGTGGTCATCACGCAGGCGCAGCGGATCCCCGCGCTGCGCAGCGGGCAGGTGGATCTGGTCGTCGACACGATGACGATCACATGCGCCCGCAAGAAACAGGTCGCCTTCAGCGGCAACTACTACGACGACGGACAGAAGGTCCTGGTGCCGTTCGACTCCGAGGTGAAGGAGATCGAGGACCTCGTCGGGCGGCGCGTGTGCACGGCCCGTGCCACGACGTCGATCGTGGCGCTGCGCGACGCGGGCGTCCTGCCGTACGCGGTCGACAACTGGACGGACTGCCTGGTGGCCTTGCAGCGCGGCGAGGTCGACGCGGTGTCCACGACCGGCGCGCTGCTGGGCGGCCTCCGGGCCCAGGACGCCGACACCCGCATCACGGGCCGGGCGTTCACCGACGAACCCCACGGCATGGCGGTGCCGCTCGGCCAGGACGACTTCGTGCGGTTCCTCAACGCTCTGCTGCGCGACATGATCGCGGACGGTGACTGGCGGAAGCTGTACGACGCCTGGCTGCTCGCTCCGCTGGGCGACCAGCCGCCGCCGGTGTCGCGGTACGCGGGGTGACTGCCGCCGGTCGGCCTGTCTTCCCGCACGTCGGACCGGGCACCGTCACACAATGGCCGCCATGGATGATCACGCCACCGGTGCCACCGTCTCGCGGACCACCTCCGAGCAGGAGAAGGCACGCGGTGTGCGGCGCATGAAGACGATCGCTGCGGGCTTCCTGCTGTTCGCCACGGTGGTCTTCGTGGTGACGCGGTGGTTGGAGTCGCGCGGCGCGGGCGCCTGGTCGGGCTACGTGCAGGCGGCGGCCGAGGCCGGCATGGTCGGCGCGATGGCGGACTGGTTCGCGGTGACCGCGCTGTTCCGCCGGCCCTTGGGGCTGCCGATCCCGCACACGGCGATCATCCCGACGCGCAAGGACGCTCTCGGCCACAGCCTCGGCGAGTTCGTCGGTGACAACTTCCTGTCCGACGCGGTCGTGCGGCGCAGGCTGGCCGCGATGGCCGTCTCGCTCCGCTTCGGCGCGTGGCTCGCGGACGAGCGCCACGCCCGGCGGGTGACCGGGGAGCTGTCGGCGCTGGCCCGCGCGGCGCTGACCATCCTGCGGGACGAGGACGTGCGCTCGGTCTTCGCGCAGGCCATCACCCGGCGGGTGTCGGCCCGTCAGGTCGCCCAGCCGATAGGCGCGTTGCTCGGGCGGGTGGTCGCCGACGGGGGCCACCACGGGCTGGTGGACCTGGTCGTCGACAAAGCCCACGCCTGGCTGGTCGACAACCGCGCGGCCGTCTTGCGGGTGGTCTCGGAGGAGTCGCCCGACTGGTCGCCGGGGTTCCTGGACCGAACGGTCGCGAACAAGGTTCACCGTGAGCTCGTCCGTTTCGCGGCGGCGGTACGCGACGACCCCCGACACCCGGCTCGCCTGGCCGTCGACGCGTTCCTCACCGACGCCGCCGACGACATGCAGCACGATCCGCGCATGATCGCCCAGGTGGAGCAGTTGCGCGACCGCACCCTCGCGCACCCGCAGGTGCACGAGCTGATCGCCTCGGTCTGGACGGCGGCCCGCGAGATGCTGGTAGAGGCGACCGAGGACCCGGACAGCGAGTTGCGGGCCCGCGCCACCGAGGCGGTCCGCGCGTTCGGCGAGCGGTTGGCGTACGACGCGCGCATGCGGGCCAAGGTCGACGCATGGCTGGCCGACGGCGCGGTGTACGTGGTGTCCCGCTACCAGTCGGAGATCACCGCGCTGATCAGCGACACGGTCCGCGCGTGGGACCCGGACGAGACGTCCCGCAAGATCGAGTTGCACGTCGGCCGCGACCTGCAGTTCATCCGCATCAACGGCACGGTGGTCGGCTCGCTGGTGGGGCTGGCGATCCACACCGTGGGCGAATTGCTGGTCTGAGCCCGCGCGCGGCGGCTCACGGCCCGGCCGACAGCCGTTCGGCGCGGGCCTTCGCGGCGCGCAGGTCGACCTTCCCGGCGGCGGTGCGGGCGATCGCGTCGACGAGGTGGATCCGCTTGGGGACCTTGTAGCCCGCGATCAGGGTGCGGGTGTACGCGCGGATGTCCTCCGGGTCGGGGGCGGCGCCCTCGCGCGGCACGACCAGTGCTGTCACGCGCTCGCCGAAGCGGGGGTCGGGGACGCCGACCACCACGGCGTCGAAGACGTCGGGGTGCCCCTTGAGGGCGGCCTCCACCTCGTCGGGGAACACCTTCTCGCCGCCGGTGTTGACGGTCGCACTCCCCCGGCCGAGCAGGGTCAGCGTGCCGTCCGCCTCGATGCGGGCGTAGTCGCCGGGCAGCACCCAGCGGCGGCCGTCGGAGTCGACGCGGAAGGTGGCGCGGGTCTTGTCTTCGTCGCCGTGGTAGCCGAGCGGGATGTGCCCGGTCACCGCGAGGCGGCCGACCGCTCCCGAGCCGGGTTCGACCGGGCGCAGGTCGTCGTCGAGCACGGTGGTGGTCGCGGAGGACGCGAACCGGGTGGTGCCTTCGGAGACGTCGGCCTGCCGGGCCGCCGCGCCGGTCTCGGATGCGCCGAAGCTGTCGGCGACGAGGAGCCCCGCCTTTTCGAGTTGCCGGCGCACGGGGGCGCTCATGGGGGCGCCGCCGTTGCTGACGGCGACGAGCGAGCGGAGGTCGTACTTGCCCTGGTGGCGTTCGTACCAGTCGGCCAGCGGCCGGGCCATGCCGTCGCCGATGACCGCGATCGCGAGGGCCTTCTCCTTCTCCGCGAGGGCCATGACGGCGTCGGGGTCGAAGTGGCGGCCGGTCCACAGCAGGTAGGTGTTTCCCATGTAGAACGTGTTCCACATAGACCACTGTCCGCCGCCGTGCATCATGGGCGCGAGGCTCATCGTGACGAAGGCGTCGGAGGCCGCGGCCTCGGCGGCGAGTTCGGCGGGGGACGCGACCGGTGGCCGCCCCACTCTGCCGGCCTGGAGGGCGGCGAAGAAGATGTCCTCGCTGCGCCACAGCACGCACTTCGGTATGCCGGTGGTGCCGCCGGTATACAGCCCGTACAGGTCGTCGCTGCTGCGGGCGCCGGTCCCGCGCGCCGGGGAGGCGGTGGCGAGTGCTTCCTCATACAGGACTTCGCCCGGGACTCGGGTCGCCCGATCCGTGCCGTCCTCCAGGACCACAACGTGGCGCAGGGCGGGGAACTCCGGTGCGAGGCGGGCGACCGTGTCGGCGAAAGCGCGCTCTACGACGATCGCGACCATGCCGGAATTCTCGTACAGGTAGCGCAACTCGGCTTCGACATAGCGGTAGTTGATGTTGATCGGGACCGCACGGGCCTTGTGCGCGCCGATCATGGCCTCGATCCACTCGGCCCGGTTCCAGGCATGGATGCCGACGAACTCCCCGGCTCTGATGCCTGATTTCCTCAAGTGCTCGGCGAACCTTGCGGCCCGCTCGTCGAGTTGGCGATACGTCAGGCGCACGTCGCCCGCGATGAGCGCCAACCGCTCGGGCACGGCGTCGGCCACGGCCTCGAAGAGGTCGGCGAGATTGAACGACGGGCCGGCACTCATGGCTACCCCCGACAACGACTGAAACAGGTTTCAGAAACATACCCTTGACAAGGTCAAAAACATAGCCTGAGGCTGGAGCCGGCACGGACTGAGACAGGACACCGGGCACACAGGGGATCGGGAGTTCCGGATGCGTGTTCACGACAAGATCTTCATCGGCGGCACGTGGGTGGAGCCCGCCGGCACCGACACGTTCGAGGTGCACAACGCCTCCACGGAAGAGGTGATCGGACGGGTCCCGGCCGGCACCGAGGAGGACGTCGACCGCGCGGTGGCCGCCGCGCGCAAGGCCTTCGAGGGGCCGTGGGCCAAGTCCACCCCCGACGAG
>NZ_JBPKBI010000009.1:64067-68855 GCF_051388935.1 Yinghuangia sp. YIM S10712 | reverse complement strand
CCCCCCCCCTCTCCGCCGGCATCGCCGGGCGGCTCCAGGAGTTCGCGGAGCTCATCTCGCAGGAGACCGGCTGCCCGATCGAGAACTCGGTCGGCGTTCAGGTGTTCAGCTCCACGATGGTCCTGGACTACTACGCCAAGCTCGTGCGCGAGTACCCCTTCGAAGAGCAGCGCCAAGGCGCGATCTTCAAGACCCTGGTACGCCGCGAGCCCATCGGCGTCGTCGCGGGGATCGTGCCGTGGAACGTCCCGTTGTTCGTCGCGGTCCTCAAGCTCGCCCCCGCCCTCGCGGCCGGCTGCACGATCGTGCTCAAACCGTCCCCGGAGACCGCGCTCGACGCGTACCTGCTCGCGGAGGTCGCCATCGAGGCGGGCGTGCCGGCCGGCGTGATCAACATCGTGGCCGCCGACCGCGAGGTCAGCGAGAAACTGGTCGTACACCCCGGCGTCGACAAGGTCTCGTTCACCGGTTCCACGGCGGCCGGCCGCCGCATCGGCGCGCTGTGCGGCGAACGGCTGCGGCCGGTCACCCTCGAACTCGGCGGGAAGTCGGCCTGCATCCTGTTGGAGGACGTCGACCTCGACACCGCGGTCCCCGGCCTGCTGCCCGGCTCGTTCAACAACAACGGCCAGGCCTGCGTCGCCCAGACCCGCATCCTCGCGCCGCGCTCCCGCTACGACGAGGTCGTGGCCAAGCTCGCCGAACACATCGGCGCGATGACGGTCGGCGACGCTCTGGAGAAGGGCAACACGATCGGCCCGCTGGCCTCCGAACGGCAGCGCGACCGCGTCCTGGGCTACATCGAGAAGGGCAAGGCGGAAGGCGCGCGCGTGGTCGTCGGCGGCGGCCGGCCCGAAGGCCTCGACAAGGGCTGGTTCGTCGAACCGACGCTGTTCGCCGACGTCACCAACGACATGACCATCGCGCAGGAGGAGATCTTCGGGCCGGTGCTCGCGGTCATCGCATACGACGACGTCGACGACGCGGTCGCGATCGCCAACGACTCGAAGTACGGCCTGTCCGGCGGGGTGTGGGGCACCGACGTCGAGGCCGCCACCGAGGTCTCGCGGCGCATCGAGACCGGCACGGTGAGCGTCAACTCGTGGGTCGCGATGGACTTCGGCGCACCCTTCGGCGGCTACAAGCAGTCCGGCCTCGGCCGGGAACTCGGGCCCGAGGGGCTGGACGCGCTCGTCGAGCTCAAGACGGTGGTGCTGCCCTGACCACCATCCGGCCGTGAGCGGCGGACGAGGTCCGGCCTTCGGCACCGGCGTCCGATGACACCGCCGGGCCCCGACCCACGTGCACCGGGCCGGGGCCCGGGAAGCGCCCGGCGGGCGCAAGGGGAAACCGATACGCTCGGTCGTCACCATGCCGGCTCGGCTCCGCCCCCTCGCCACGGGGGGGAAGCCAGGGCCCGTGCCGCAGGTTTCCGCTTCGCCACCGACAGCCCGGAGTGTCCCGTTGAGGTCCGACACGAGCTCCCCAGGCCGACGCCGCCCATCCGCCGACGGCACACAGGCAGGCGCAGGCCGCCTCGACATACGCGACAGGCGTTCCGCGGCCCGGTCCGGCGCCACCGCGCTCGTTCTGGCCGCGACGTTGTCGGCCCTTGCCGCCTGCGGGAGTTCGGACGGCGATGACCCCGCACCCGACCAGCGCGGCGGCGCGGACAACGGCACCCGAGTCACCCTCACCCTGCGACCCGCCGCCGCCGCGACGCCTCAGGACCTCGCCGCCGCACGCGAAGTCCTCGCCGCCCGCCTGGACTTCGCCGATGTCGAGGACGCTTCGGTCAAGGTCGCCGGCGACGCGATCACCATCGAGGCCCCGGACGAGGACCGCGAACTCCTCGACGGAATAGACCGGATCGGACGCCTGGACTTCCGCCCCGTCCTGGCCGCCCGGCCGGTCGGCGACGCGGCGCCGCAGCCGGGTCCGCCGACCGCGGTCTCGGGAGGCGCCTCGGGTGCCGCCGCGACGACGGGTACGGTCACGGGCGCGCCGCCCGAAACGACCGCCGCGTACACCGCGTTGGACTGCGCACAACCCGACCAGGCGACCGGCGCGGCAACCGCCGCGGCTGCGCGGCCCGACGCACCGGCACCGGCGTGTCTGCAAGCGGACGGCTCCTCGCCCACCGCGGAGGCCCTGCTGCTCGGCCCGTCGGAACTCACCGGCCAGGATCTGAAGTCCGCGACGTCGGCATTCTCCCAGCAGGGCACGGGGACTTGGGAAGTGAACCTGGAGTTCACGTCCGCGGGCGCCGACAGGTTCGGCGACATCACAGGGCGGCTCGCCGCCGGCGAATCACCGGCCAACAGGTTCGCCATCCTCCTCGACGGCCGCGTCGTGACCGCCCCGACCGTCATGCAGCAACTCCTCGGCGGCAAGGCCGTCATCACCGGCACCTTCACCAAGGCCGAGGCAACCCGCCTGGCCGCCCTGCTGAGTTCCGGGACACTGCCCATCCCCCTCACCGTGGCGTCCACGACGACATCCTGACCACGCCCCCCGGCACCCCGCCGGGGCATCCGGCCAAGCCCTCCCCAGGGCGCTGTTCGCCGGCGGGACGACGATGTCCCGGGGCCCGATCCGTGGTGGGGTATGGGTATCCGGCCAAGTGCTCTCCAGGGCGCTGTTCGGTACCGGTCGGTGCTGATCGCTGCCGATTTGCGACTTGGCTCCCTGCGATGTAGCTGAGAGACTGGTCAAGGAGTGACACGCGGCGATCGGCTACCGCCGCGTGTGCTCCTCATCTCCCGCGGGCAGCGATTGCCGCTTGCAGCCGGGCTGCGTGGCCGCACCGCGATGAACCCCCAACTCCCTTGCGCCGCACGTCACATCGCTGCACGCCGCCAACGCGCGTGTCACGCCCGCGCTCTTGCCCACACCGCGCCCAGCCGCGATTCTCTTCACAAGGTGTCGTTCGTCCACCACGCCGAATGCGGCCTCGCTTGCTGCGATCTCGCTGACTGCGCGGCACCTGACCGACATGTCAACAGTGACGTCGTGGGGGGGTCGACGATGGAGCATCCGCCGACGCAGGATCCGACAGTCGCGAAACGGCGACTGAGAGACGCCCTGCGGCGCCTGCGCGAAGAGGCCCAGCTCACGCAGCGCGAAGTCGCGGAGGCGATGGACTGGTCACCCTCCAAGCTGATTCGCATCGAGGCGAGCCAAGTCACCGTGAGCACCACCGACTTGCGCGCACTGCTGGCGCATTACGCGGTCACCGACCCCGACGAAGTCGCCAACCTGGTCGCGCTGGGGCGTGCGGCACGCGAACGCGCCTGGTGGAGTGCGTACAGCAAGTTGGTGCCGGCAAGATTCCTGGAGTTCATCGGGTTCGAGTCGTCGGCCTCGGTGATCCGAAACTTCGAGCCTCTCACCGTTCCGGGGCTGCTGCAGACCCGCGAGTACGCGCGGGAAGTCCTCCAGGCACTCCGGACGCCGAACGTCGACGACATGGTGGACCTGCGCATGGGCCGTCAAGAACTGCTGACCCGGGACAACCCGCCTGACCTGCACTTCATTCTCGACCAAGCGGTGATACACCGCGTGGTCGGCAGCCCCAAGGTCATGCAGCGCCAACTGCGCCACATCCTCGACGTCGCCGAGTTCCCCAATGTGACCGTACGCGTGGTCCCTTGGTCGGTCGGCTTCTACCCGCGGTATGAAGCCGCCTACGTCCACATCGAGTTCCCGACCGTCGAGGACCCGGCGGCTCTCTACCAGGAGAAATACGGGGGCATCACCCGAGAGAGCCTTCAGGACGAGACCCCCGCCGACTACCTCACGTCGTTCTGGGAGCTGGAGCAGGCCGCGCCGGTCACGTTGGCACCGGTGCTGATCCAAGAGGCAATCGCCGCCCTGGGCCGGATGTCCGCCAACCCCGGCAGCCCCGCGCCGGATCAGTAGGTGTCGCGGCACACCGTCTGTGCGCCCAGGAACGCATTCCAGCCACCAGCGGGAAAGCCGAGGACGGGGCCGTCCCCGACCTGTTTGGAATCCCGCACCAAGACCCCGTCCGAAACCGCTGCCGCCTCCACGCAGTTTTCGCTCCCGCTGGAAAAGCTCTTGTGCCAGCGCAGATCTGACCGGACGGGGTGTTTCACCGTGCGCGTCTCCTCATGACGGTGCGCGCCGCAGAAGGCGGCGGCCGAATTCGCCGATTCAACCACACGCGGGGCCGGCTCGTGACCGTTTCCCGTCCCCCGACCGGCTGGATTCTGCGGTCCTCGGCGTACCCGCGGCGCAGCACGGATGGCATCGGAACGACAGGTGAACGGCAGGCGCACGGACTGCGCGGAACGAAGGGCGAACAAGCGTTCAGCAACCACGTCGAACGCTTCCGCGCATCCCGCATGCTTCCAAGCCGTCATATATCCGGATGACAATCCCAACATGCGACTTGGCTGCGTGCGACATGGCGTGGCACACTGGCAAGAGAAATAGCGTCGTGGCGATCGGCTACCGCCACGACATTCGGACATTGCCCCGGGTTGCCAATATGACAAATCGGGGCATTTTGTCATGCTCCGACATTTTCCTGAGGTTCCGCCTTATCCTGCGCCGATACCGCTATGCCATACTTGAGGCACGTCGCGCATAGCGCTACAAAACGATCTCGGGGAGCCGCCTATGTCGGCCGATTGAGTCACGCGTCATCCGTCCCGGTGATTCCGCGTTCATTCACGCATCGCGCGAGGACCGCCGCATCCGGACCTGATCCGGTCGGATCACGCCAGGAATGCCCGTGTAGCCGACGAAGCATTCGTGGCAGCG
>NZ_JBPKBI010000009.1:0-63939 GCF_051388935.1 Yinghuangia sp. YIM S10712 | reverse complement strand
GCGGACGCCGAAATTCCCTTTCCCGCGCTCAGGCGCGGTTCTCACTGCGCCGCGGCCCGACGCTGTGCGCGTCCGGGCGGGCGCCGAGTGGCCCGGGAGTTCCCGCATGCCCGTTCACCGGCCGGCATATCGGCCCGCACACTGGAAAGAAATCGACACCTACCGCGACGAAACCACGATCGTCACCGTCTACCGCCCGCGCAGCGCACCCTCGATCGGCACCTGGGTGGTGGTGGCCGGAGCCCTGCTGCTGGGCGTGATAGGCAGCGACACCGGTGCGTCCGACGGATCCGCGGCAACAGCCGCCCGTACGTCCGCATCGCCTCGCGCGACCGAACCGCCCACCGCCGTCGTCCGTGCGCCCGGCGGTCTGCCCGTGCGCGGTGAACCGCGTCCGGACGCCGCACAACTGAGTCGGCTCGCGGACGGCTCCTGGGTGGTGGTCGCCTGCCACACCGCGGGTCCGCCCGTCGTCGGGCGGACCGGGACCAGCGCGGTGTGGGTCCGCGTCGCACCGACCGAGGGGGGCGGCAGGGTTCGCACCGGACACCACGCTGTCGACCCAAGGGGACATTCGCGCGCGAGTGCCCGCCTGCTGAGAGCGTCGGGTGCGGAAGGCCGCCCGACCGGTTCGCCGGGAGCCCCTGGACTCCCGGCAAACTCCCCTCACCCACATGGTCCATGGCCGACAACGGGAGGTGAGGCCGGGCGGTGGGCGAGCCCGGACGACGACAACGCCGGTGGCTCCAGCCCGCGCGTCCGGTCGACCGGAACCTGCCGTCGACTTCGGACGCACGGGACGACGCATGCACCCGACCCCCGATAAGCCTCATCGGTCAGCCTCACGCCGCCGGACGAACGGCACGACCGCCGACGACGCGGGCTTTCCCTGGCCCCCGTCTCACACGAACTCGCCCGCCGGTGTGGCCGCGAACGCCGCGCCGATGCGGAGGGCGTGTTCGTTGGCGCCGCCGAGGGAGAACTCGATCTGCTTGGCGTGGACGAAGTAGCGGTGGACGTAGTACTCCTCGGCGATGCCCATGCCGCCGTGGACGTGCACGACGGCGTGGGCGACGCGGTGGCCGGCCTCCGCCGCCCAGAACTTCGCGGTCGAGACGGCCTCGCTCGCGTCCGTCCCCGACTCCGCCTGCCAAGCCGCCTGCCATGTCGTCAGGCGGATCGCCTCGACGTCGATGTAGCAGTCCGCGAGACGGTGGCCGACCGCCTGGAACGAGCCGATGGGACGCTTGAACTGCTCGCGTGTGCTGGTGTATTGGGCCGCCGCGCGCATGGCCTTGTCGGTGATGCCGAGTTGGAGCGCGCACAGGCCGAGCGTCGCGCGGTCGCGCAGCCACACCGCACGGGCGGTGTCGACCGTGCCGCCGAGCAGTGTGTCGTCGGCCACCACCGCGCCGTCCAGGGTGACTTCCCCGGCGATCTCCTTGGCGGTCGTGAGTTGCGGAACAACGGTGACGCCGTGGGCCGACGGGGAGACGAGGAAGACGCCCACGCCGTCGTCGGTCGCGGCAGGAACGAGCATCACGTGGGACGAAGTCGCCGCCGGGACACCGGTCTTGACACCATCGAGCCGCCAACCGCCGGCAACGCGACGGGCCTTCACCGTTGGTGTCGCGGCGTCACGTCCCAAAGGCTCGGCCAAAGCCACCGTCAGGATCTTGTCGCCGGAGACCGCGCCGGGCAGCCAGGCGGCCTTCTGGGCGTCGGTCCCGTGGGCGGCGATCGCCGCGGCTCCGACCACGATCGACGCGTACACCGGCACGGGGGCCAGGGTCCGGCCGACCTCTTCGAGAACCAAGATCTGTTCGAAGACCCCGCCTCCGGAACCTCCGTACTCCTGCGGCAGCCCGATGCCGAGGATGTCCGCCTTGGCGAGCTCCGCCCACAGTGCCCGGTCGAAGCGCGGCACGCCGTCGCTCGTGACCCCGGCTTCCAGGGCGGCCAGCGAGTCGTGCGTGACGCGTTCGCCGAGGATCGTCCTGACCAGCCCCACCAGTTCCCGCTGTTCATCGGTATACGCGAAGTCCATGTCGCAGTTCCCCTGTGCGTCGCAGTGGTTGACGGTGGGCCCGGATCAACGCGGGGGGCGCGGCATGCCGAGCCCGAGCATCGCGATCATGTCGCGCTGGATCTCGTTGGTGCCGCCACCGAAGGTGAGGATCAGCGCCGAGCGGTACATCTTCTCGATACGCCCGCGCAGCACGACGCCCGGCGCTCCCGCGCTGAGGTAGGCGCCCTCCCCGAAGCACTCCATGAGCAGCCGGTACGCCTCGGTGGCGAATTCCGTGCCGAAGATCTTGGTCGCGGAGGCGTCTGCGGGGCCGACTTTCGCGCCGTGGTCGACCGCCCACGCGATCTTCCAGTTGATGAGCTTGAGGAATTCGACCTTGGCGTGCACGCGGCCGAGGTTGAGCTGCACGTGCTCCTGGTCGATGACGCGCCGCCCGTCCGGCAGCGTGGTCTCCTCGGCCCACCTGCGTGTCTCGTGCAGGGCGAGCTGGATGCCGGCCGCCGAGCACAACGCGACGCGCTCGCGGTTGAGTTGGCCGGTCATCAGCGCCCAGCCGCCGTTGACCTCGCCGACGACGGCGGACGCGGGCACCCGCATGTCCTCGAACGTCAGTTGGCTGACCGTCTGCCCGCCGAGCGTCTTGACCTCACTCCATGACAGGCCTGGGCTGTCGGTCGACACCAGGAAGATCGTCAGCCCTTTGTGGGCCTTCGCATCGGGGTCGGTGCGCGCCGCGAGCCAGAGGTAGTCGGCGACGTGGATCAGCGAGATCCACATCTTCTGGCCGTTGACCACGAAGTCGTCGCCGTCCCGGACCGCGCGGGTGCGCAGGTTGGCCAGGTCGGTCCCCGCGTCGGGTTCGGAATAGCCGATGGAGAAGTGGAGTTCGCCGGACAGGATGCGCGGCAGGAAGAAGTCGCGCTGCTCCTTGGTGCCGTACTCCATCAGCGTCGGGCCGATGGTGTTGATGGTGAGGAACGGCACGGCGGCGCCGGCGAGCGTGGCCTCGTCGGTGAAGATGAGTTGTTCCATCATCGAACGGTCCTGGCCGCCGTATTCCTTGGGCCAGCCGATGCCCAGCCACCCGTCGCGGCCCATGGCGCGGGCGACCTTCCAGTACGCGCCGTCGCGGCCCTCCAGCGTGGTCTCGCCCGAGGCCTGCTGCTCGCGGATCTCGGGGGTCATGATCCCGGCGAAGTACGCGCGGAGTTCCCGGCGCAGTTCTTCCTGCGCGGGTGTGTAGGCGATGTGCACGGTCACCTCCCGGGCCCCCAGGGCCCCTGTGCAGAGCGGTTCGTCGTGGCGTCGTGCTCTCAAATGCCGGGCGGACGGACCGGATCAGGGCGCCACGGCCGCGAAGTCCGGGAAACCTGAGGGGTCGTGGCGGCCGAGGCAGCCGTGTTCGAACATGCCCCAGCCCTCCCGGCCGTCGCAGGTGGCGCGGGCGACGTGGTCGACGATGCCGAACCTCGCCCGTGCGGCGGCGGATTCGTCGGCGGCGAGGTCGACCACGGTGCCCTCGCTCCAGCCTCGTCCGCGCCATTGGCCGTGCGTCCACGTCGGGTCCATGCCGTAGCCGGGGCCGCAGTTGAGCGCCACACTGCCGAGCGGTTCGACCTCGACCACGACGGGTTTCCCGGCGAGGTCCTTCATGCGGATCGTGGCGCGCTTCGGGGTCCGGGTGCCGGGGGCGTACTCGATGGCGAACTCGGGCCACCCCAGTTGCTCGGGGCGGCGCCCGGACGCGGCCGGCCACACGCGCGTGGCCTGGTTGAGCGTACGCGTGCCGTCCGGTTCCTCCTGCACGATGACGACGATGGCGTGGTCCTCGAACCTCAGGGGCACGTACGCCCACCACATGCCCCCGTCGGGGTCGCGTTCGGCGGCGGCGCGTCCGCCGGGCTCCGGGTCGCCGCTCGGCCGGATGCCCCATGAGCGGTCTCGGGTGCCGAGCCACACGTCGGGGGTGACCGTGTAGTCCTGGCCCTCGACGTGCAACGTGCCTTCCCAGGTGCCGAGTTGCGCGAAGCGCTGGGCGTCGAGCACGACGCGGCCGTCGCGCAACAGCACGTGGGGCTCCTCGTCGACCGCGGGGAAACTGCCCTGCCAGGTCAGGTCCATCGCGATGCCGTGCGGCAACGCGTCGCATATCAGGCGGAGTTCGTGGAGCGGCTTGCCGACCTCGATGCGATACGCGCCGACGGCCGGGTTCAGGCGGTCGTCGGACTCGGGCTCGAAGGCGTCGGAGAAACGCACAGTCGTGTGCCGGGTGCCGCGGCCGACGGTCACGAACGCGTCCTTGACCCCGAGGTTGGGGTAAACGCCGAACCCGGTCACCACGAACACGTCGCCGGTGCGGTCGTGCGCGTTGAAGTAGTAGCGGTCGTAGAAGTTCCGGTCGCTCGCGGCCACACGTGCGATCGACAGCGGCGCCTGGTGGAGCGGGAATTCGTCGAGCGGAGCAGGCACGGGAACGTCCTTTCACACAGCGGTCGCCGGGCCCGCGTCAACCGCGGGGCAGGCCCAAAATGCGTTCGGCGACGACGTTGAGCTGGATCTCGCGGGTGCCGCCGCCCAGCAGCACGGCGGGTACGGACAAGTACGCGGTGACGAGTTCCCCCGACTCCCCTTCCGCCACGGTCCCCGTCTCGGCGAGGCGTTCGAGCCGCGCGGTCTGCACCGCCCGCAGGTGCTCGGTGACGGCGAGCTTGAGGACGCTGGACGCGGCACCGGGGTCGAGGCCGGACAACTGCTGGAGGGTGGACCGCAGGGCGAGCGCCCGCAAAGCCCAGTTCTCCGCGGCAAACACACCGATCCGTGCGGCGACCGCGGGCGACGCCGTCCGCGCGCCGTCCGCGCCGACGTCCCGCAGGAGCGCACCGAACGCCGCCATGCCCGGCCCGCCCGCGATCATCACGCGCTCGTTGGCAAGCGTGGTCCGCGTGATGGCCCAGCCGCCGTTGATCTCCCCGACCACGAACTCGTCCGGAACAAAGACGTCTTCGAGGAACACCTCGTTGAACTCCGCCTGCCCGTTGGCCTGCCGCAGCGGACGCACGTCGACACCTTCCGAGCCCATGTCGACGATGAAGTACGTGATGCCCTTGTGCTTGGGCGCCTCGTGGTCGGTGCGCGCCAGGCAGATTCCGTAATGCGCCTCGTGCGCCTTGGAGTTCCAGACCTTCTGGCCGCTGATCCGCCACCCGCCGTCGACCTTCACTGCACGCGTGCCGAGTGAGGCGAGGTCGGAGCCGGCACCGGGCTCGCTGAACAACTGACACCAGACGATGTCCCCGCGCAGCGTCGCGGGGACGAACTTCTCCCGCTGCCGGTCGGTACCGTGCGCCATGATCGTCGGAAGGGCGAACTCCCCGATGACGGTGGACGGCTGGACCAGGCCCGCGGCAGCGAACTCCTGCTGGATCACGACCTGTTGCGCGGGTGTGGCGGCGATGCCGTAGGGCCGCGGGTAGTGCGGCGAGACGTACCCGCACTCGTCGGCCAGGTAGTGCCGGCGCGCAGGCTCGTCGAGTTCCCTCGCCGTCGCGAGCCGGGCCGCCACCTCGGCGCGGAACTCGGCCACTTCCGCGCCCAGTTCGAGATCGAAGCGCCGCTCGGCGCCGCCGTCGAGGGTGGCCAGGGCACGCCGGCCCAGGAGTTCGGCCCATTCGTCGTCGGCACCGAGCAGTTGCGCGAGGTATACCCCGCGCCGCCAGTACAGGTGGATGTCGTGCTCCCACGTGAAGCCGATGCCGCCCAGCATGGTGATGCAGTCGAGGGCGGTCTCACGGGCGACCGGCAGGCACACGATCGCCGCCTCCGCCGCCGCGAGTTCGAACTGCTCCTCGGCGCCCGGCCCCGCCTCGTCCGCCGCGCGGGCGGCGTCCCACGCGGCGGCGGTGGCCACCTGGAGGCGCGTGAACAGGTTGGCGGCCTTGTGCTTGACCGCCTGGAACGACCCGACGGGACGTCCGAACTGCTCGCGTACCCTCACGTACGCGACGGCCGTCTCGAAGCACCACCGGGCGACCCCGACCGCCTCCGCGGCCCCCGACACGGCCGCGACCCGGCGCACGCGCTCGGTCGTCACACCCGCCAGGACCTGAGCGGCCGCGACCTCCAGGCCGTCGACCCGCACGCGGGCCACACCCCGCGCGAGATCCACGCCGCGCAACGCCTCGACGCCGACGCCGTCCCGGTCGCCCGCGACGACGAACCACAGCTCCGCGCCGTCTTCGTCGGTCGCCCCCAACAACAGGTACCGCGCACCGAGCGCGCCGGGTACCGGCTCGACACTTCCCGCGACTTCCCATCCGACCGGGGTCCGCCGCGCCGACAGCCCCGCGGCCACCGCGACCGCACCGGTCGCACCTTCGGCGAACGCGGGCAGCAGCGCCTTCGCCGCGTCGTCCCCCGCGTACCGCGCGAGCACCGCACTGACCGTCACCGTCGGCAGCAGCGGTCCCGGCAGCAGCCCGCGCCCGGCCTCCTCCAACGCGACCGCGAGACCGAGAAACCCCGCCCCCGCTCCCCCGTGCTCCTCGGGCAGGTGCACCGCCGGCACCCCCGAGGCCACCAGCGCCTCCCAGAACGCGGGAAGCGCCCCACCCCCCAGCGCGTCCAACTCCCGCCGGGTCGCCTCGACGGAGGCGTGACGCCGCACGAACCCGGCCACCGACTCCGCGAACGCCCGGTGTTCGGGGGTGTATCCGATGGCCACGCGTCTCCCCTATCCCCACTCCACGAACAGGAAGGACCGCCTCACCGGCCCCGGCCCCGCGACAATATCCTTGCCACGGTCAAAGGAAAAGACGGGGATGTGATTGCATCAGTCAAGCAATCCTTTCGGGTGCACGGCCGAGCCTTGTTCCTTGACGGTCCGTCAGGTAGTCCTGAGCGCATGACGCGCACCGACGACAGCGACGTTCCCGACTACAGCGCACGCCTGCGCCTCGACGGCAAAGGCGTCGTGGTCCTGGGCGCCGGACAGGGCATCGGACGCCAGGCCGCCCACGCCCTCGCGCAGGCGGGCGCCGACGTGCTCGCCGTCGACCAGGATGCGGGGCTGGCCGACGACATCGCCGACGAGGTCGGCGGCCACGCGTGGTCCGGCGACGCGACCTCGCGTGCCGACGCCGCCGCGCTGTGGACGCACGCGGAGGCGCGACTGGGCCGCGTGCACGGCGTCGTCGACATCATCGGCATGAGCCGGTACCAGGATCTGCTGTCGGTGACCGACGAGGACTGGTCCTGGCACCACGACATCGTGCTGCGCCACGCGCTGCTCGCGGTGCAGTTCGGCGGCGCGCACATGACACGGCACGGCGGCGGCACGATCACTTTCGTCGCCTCGGTGTCGGGGATGACCGGCGCCCCGATGCACGCGGCGTACGGTGCGGCCAAGGCCGGCCTGATGTCGCTCGTGCGGTCGGCCGCCGTCGAGCTGGGTCCGTCGGGCGTACGCGTCAACGCCGTCGCGCCGGGTGTCGTGTGGACGCCGCGCGTCTCGGCGTACCTCGGCGAGACCGGCCGTGTGGCGAACGCCGACAACGCACCGCTGCGTGATGTCGCCCGGCCCGCCGACATCGCCGGCCCGCTGCTGTTCCTGTCGAGCGACCTCGCCCGCTACGTCTCCGGCCAGGTCCTGACCGTCGACGGCGCGGTGGGGGTGAAGTTTCCCTATCCCCTGCCGGACATGGACGCCGCGCCGCACTGAGCCGCGGAGCGGGTCGCGGACCGGCAGTCACACGCAGAAAAACCGCGGCCCACGACCTGCCGCACGGAGAAGGCCCCGGCCCATGGGGGGAAGACGGGGCGGGGCCTCTCTTGTGCCCCGCCCTTTGTGGGTGCTGAGGAGGCATGGCGGGGCACGGCTCGGGGGGTGTCAGCCGGTCAGACGCGGCTGGGCTCCCGGGTGGCGGACACAGGGTCGGTCGACTGCCCGGCGGGCGCCGGCGAACCTGCGGCGACCTGCTTCGCGGTCTGCAACGGCTTCTCGCGGATGAACAGGACCGCGACGAGCGCCATCAGGCCGAACGGCACGGCGACGAGGAACATGTCGCCGACGGCGTGCCCGTACGAGCTTTCGACGACATCGCGCACGCCCGGCGGCAGGTGGCGGACATCCGGGATGCCGCCGCCCGCACCGCTGCCCGAGTTCAGGCCGCCCTCGGCCAGGTAGCCCGACACCCGGTGCGACATGACCGCGCCGAGGATCGACACGCCCACCGCACCGCCCAGGCTGCGGAAGAACGCGACGGTCGAGCTGGCGACACCGAGCTGGTGCACCGGTACGGAGTTCTGCACGGCGAGCACGAGGTTCTGCTGGAGCGCACCGATCCCCATGCCGAGGACGAACATGAACACGCCGAGGATCACGAAGTTGGTGTCGTAGCGCGCGGTGCTCATCAGGGCCAGGCCCGCGGTGAGCGCGAATCCGCCCATGACGAGGTAGCGCTTCCAGCGGCCGGTGGTGGTGATGCGTCGTCCGACGACGGCCGAGGTGAGCGACAGGCCGAAGATCATCGGCATGGTCAGCAGCCCGGAGACCGTCGGTGTCATGCCGCGGGCGATCTGGAAGTACTGGCTGAGGAAGACCGTCGCACCCATCATCGCGAGGCCGACGCCGACGCTGCCGATGACGGCGAGCAGGATCGTCCGGTCGCGGAACAGCCACGTCGGGATCACCGGCTCGGCGGCGCGGCCCTCGACGACGACCGCGAGGCCGAGCAGGGCCACGGCGGCGGCGACCATCGCGCCGGTCTGCCACGACATCCACGCGTACTGCTCGCCGGCCAGGGTGACCCAGATGAGGAGCACGGCGACGCCGAGGCTGATGAGCATCGCGCCCAGGTAGTCGATCTTGACGTCCGCCCGCTTGACCACGGGCAGGTCCAGCGTCTTTTGCAGGATCACCAGGGCGACGACCGCGAAGGGCACACCGACGTAGAAGCAGCCGCGCCAGCCGAGCGCCGAGTCGACGATGACGCCGCCGATGAGCGGGCCGCCGACGGTGGCGATCGCGTATGTCACGCCCAGGTAGCCGCTGTACCGGCCGCGCTCGCGGGGCGGGATCATCGCGGCCATGATGACCTGCGACAGCGCCATCAGACCGCCGACGCCGATGCCCTGGAGGACGCGGAAGCCGATGAGCATGCCGGAGCTCGTGGCGAGGCCGGCCAGCATGGATCCGCCGACGTAGACGACCAACGAGAGCTGCACGAGCAGCTTCTTGCTGAAGAGGTCGGCCAGCTTGCCCCAGATCGGCGTGGTGCAGGTCATCGCGAGCAGCGTCGCGGTCACCACCCAGGTGTATGCGGACTGCCCGCCGCCCAGGTCGCCGATGATGCGCGGCAGCGCGGTGCTGACCACGGTCGAGGACAGCACGGCCACGAACATGCCGAGCAGCAACCCGGACAGGGCCTCCATGATCTGACGGTGCGTCATCGGTGCGCCGTCGCCGGGTGTACCGGCGCGCGCCCCCGCGGTCGCGGGTGTCGCGTTGCTCGCCATGTGTGAACTCCCCTTCGAGCCCAACACAGCGGATCGCGCTGCCCCTCAGGCTCTCTCTGTACGTCGTGGGTACGTCGTGCCGCGCGTCGTTGTGGCTCGCGGTTCGTCGCGGACACCCTGTGGAGTCGGCGTCCTGGCATTAACTGTACCAGACATTAGTTGCGGAACACAACTTTACCTGCCCTTGGGATTCCGGCACGCCCGCGGCCATTCCCGGCAGGATCCGCCGACCCCGACTAGCCTGAAACCATGTCAAGTACTGGCAAAGGCGGACGAAGCGGAAACTTCTTCGCACAGTTCGACAACCGCACGTGGCTGACGATCGTGGTCGTCATCCTCAGCATCTGGTTCGTGCTGGCGAACACCGCGTCCGCGGAGATCAGGTTCTGGATCCCGACGGTCGAGGCGCCGATGTGGATCGTCCTGATCGGCACGTTCGCGGTGGGCGCCTTCACCGGCTGGCTGATCAAAGCCCGGCGCGGCTGAGAACGACCGAAGGCCTGCCGCTATCCTTCGGGTCTGTGTCCACCCAGGCCCGAGGTGTGTCTCCGCTGTCCATTTTTCGCTCCAGGCCGTCCTCGCGTACGCGCGTCGTCGCCGCCGGACTGGCCGCCGCCGTCGTCCTGACCGGATGCAGTGTGGGCAACGACAAGAAGGCGGACCCGCTGCCCGCGAAGGTGTGCGACGGCCTTCTGCCGACGAAGCAGGTCAAGGCCCTCCTGCCCAAGGGCGTCGTGACAGTGCGCGAGGACCAGAAACCGGAGCCGAAGTACCCGGTGCTCCACTGCGAAGTCTCGTCCGGGGACACGTCGTTCACCGCGTCCGCGCACCCGCTGAACATGTCCGGCAGCGACCTGGTGCAGTTGGCCGGGTCGACGACGGCGGCTTCGGCGCCGCTGCTGGGCGGCAACGCGAACGGGGTCACCCTCAACGGCATGACCGGCCCCGACGACGCCTGGGTCACCCGCGAGTGCAACCTGATCATAAACGGCAGCCCCCTCCCGGTCGGACTGCTCGTACGGGTGCGCATCCTCGACGGCGGCCAGTCCGACAACAGGGAGCAACTGGCCGGCCTGGTGGCCCGCGTGGCCGCCGGGGTCAACGAGCACGCGGACTGCGGGGTCGCGCCGCCCGACCGGCCCGCGCCCGTGCTGCCCGCCCCCGCGCCCGCGCCCGTCACCGACGCGAACGTGTGCTGGTCCGTCGACCCGCGCCTGCTCGGCCCGGCGGCCGAGGGCGCCCAACGGGCGCGCTGGAGCAGCGCGGTGACCCCGGCGTACCCGGCCGAGGGCCTCGCCCCGGGGACGAACCCAGGCGGCTACGTCCAAAAGTGCGACCTCTTCTACGACAACAGGCGGGTCTTGTCGTTCACCGCCGTCGGGGGCTATCTGGCACCGGTCGCCGAGGTCCCGGGCGAACGCGACCGGCTGACGCACCGGGTGAGCTCGCCGGTGCCCGCGAAGGACGCCGCGGCCAAGGCCGACACGGCCGTCGGGACGGTCGTCGCGGCGGTCAACGCAGAACGCGCGGAGGACGCAGGCGTGCCGGGCTGCTACACGGCCTACCGCATGTCGCGCCAGGAAGGCGCGCCGGCGGAGGTCGCGGGTGTGCCGGTCGAGACCGTCTTCCGGGCCTTCGTCGCGGGAGCGCAGACCGCACCCGGAAACTGCCCGGTCGCGCCCGACGCACCATGGCTCTTCGGCTGATCGCAGCCCGCGAACGAACCCGCTGATTTCACGTGAAATCCCCCGTACAGGCCTGGTGTTGCCCGCGCGACCACCGCTCGTACGGGTGACTTCACACCTCTCTCCATGTCACCGAACGTGACACACCGGTAACGTCCCGGCGCGATACACCGCGACGACGAGGAGTCATACCGTGTCACGCTTGCTGGACGTCAGTCCCGAGGTCCGCGCCGAGATCGGCGACGACGAGGCCATCCGCCTGGTCTCCGGGGAGACCGGGCCGCAGACCTACGCGTGTGCGTCGTGCCGGGGCGGCGGCGACACGACCGTCGAGGAGACCAGCGCGCTGCTCTACCTCGCGCAGGAGACGGCCGTGCTCGCCTTCGCGCACGCGCGGTGCATCCCCTCACAGGTCATCCCCGTGTCGGACGCCGCGGTCCAACCGCTGATCGCCGCGCAGCAGGGCGACCCGTCGAACGTGCCGGCACCGACCGTCGTTCCCGGCGGCCCGGTCCCGATCTCGATCACCGGCAGCATGATGGTTTGCGACGGCATCACCTACGCCGCACTCGTCGTCGAACCGGGTGCGGCGGTCGCGCGGCCGGGCACGCAGGGGTCCCAGGACGAGTTCCTGACGCTGCTGGGCGAGCGCGGCTTCAGTGTGGTGGCGGACCCGGACCGGATGCTGCCGCCGCTGCTCAGCGGCTGGTCGGTGGTGCTGGAAGGCGGGTTCCTCACGTCGGTGCTGTTCCCGGGCGCGGGCGGCCGGACGGAGGCGTGGTGGCAGGCGCAGGTCCCGGCCGAGGTGCCGGAGGCGTGGCTGAGCGCGGCGCGCGGCAACGGCGTCGTGCTGCTGTACGCGGCACCGGTCGGCACGATCGGCATCCACACCGGCAACGACGAGTTGGGGGCCGCGCTGCGCGAGGCGGGGCGGCGCGGACTGCTGGTGGCGGGTTCGGTGCCGCTGACGGGATCGTGACGGCCGGCGGGTCCTGACGGCAGGTGGGTGGCCACGGCGGACGGGGCCGTGGCGGCACACCCCGGGACACGACCGGGCAGCGGTCCGGGGTGGCGGGGATGTCCGCGGGGTGCCTGCTAGCGTCCCGTCGATGAACACCGCTGACCCGCATGATCGCGTTCTTGCAGGCAGTCCGGACCCCGGCGGCGCCCGGTGGTTGGACGGCGACGAGCTGGTGGCGTACGACCGGCGCCACATCTGGCACCCGTACGCCGGTGCGCTCGGCGACGCGCCGCTGTTTCCCGTTGTGTCGGCGGCGGGCGTGCGCCTGCGGCTCGCCGACGGCCGTGAGCTGGTCGACGGCATGGCGTCGTGGTGGTCGGCGATCCACGGCTACAACCACCCGTCGCTGAACGCCGCCGCGCGGCGGCAGTTGGACGCGATGGCGCATGTCATGTTCGGCGGTCTGACGCATCCGCCGGCGGTGGAGCTGGCCCGGCGCCTGGTCGATTTGACGCCGGAGCCTCTGCAACGGGTGTTCCCCGCCGACTCGGGTTCGGTCGCGGTCGAGGTCGCCCTCAAGATGGCGTTGCAGTACCAGCGGGCCCGAGGGCACGACGGCCGAACGCGCATGCTGACGGTACGCGGCGGCTACCACGGCGACACGTTCGCGGCCATGGCGGTGTGCGACCCGGAAGGCGGCATGCACAGTCTGTGGTCGGGGGCGCTGCCGGAGCAGTTGTTCGCCCCGATGCCGCCGGCGGGGTTCGAGCGCCCGGCGGACGACGCCGACACCGCGGCCTTCGCCGAATTGCTGACAAAACATCAGGACGAAGTCGCAGCAGTGGTGTTGGAGCCGATCGTGCAGGGCGCGGGCGGCATGCGCTTCTACTCGCCGGCGTATCTGCGCCGGGTACGCGAGCTGTGCGATGAGACCGGGGTGCTGCTGATCGCGGACGAGATCGCGACGGGCTTCGGGCGTACCGGTGCGATGTTCGCGTGTGAGCACGCCGGTATCTCGCCCGACATCATGTGCGTGGGCAAGGCGCTGACCGGCGGCTACCTGACGATGGCCGCGACGCTGTGCACCGACGAGATCGCCGAGACCATCAGCCGCGCGCACGGCGCGTTCATGCACGGGCCGACGTTCATGGCGAATCCCCTTGCGGCGGCGGTCGCGGTGGCGAGCATCGACCTGTTGGTCTCGGGTCCGTGGCGCGAGCGCGTCGCGGCCCTGGAGTCCGGCCTGCGGGCGGGGCTGGAGCCGGCACGTGGGTTGCCGCAGGTGGCCGATGTGCGCGTGCTCGGCGGGATCGGCGTGATCGAGTTGCACGAGCCGGTCGACATGGCGGCCGTGCAGCCGGCGTTCGTCGAACGCGGCGTGTGGATCCGGCCGTTCGGGAAGCTGGTGTACGCGATGCCGCCCTACGTCATGGGTGGTGCCGACCTCGCGACCGTCACCGGCGCGATGGTCGACGTCGTCGGCACCGTCCATCCGGCCCCGGAGGGCTGACGCCCCGCGAACGAAAATCCCAGGTCCCCTCGGGAGCGCCAGGCCTGCTGATGGATTCCTGGCGTTTTGCCCGCATCGCAACGACTGCTGCGTCGTTGGGCTTTACGTGTTCACCTTCGACGATTCTCCGCACACCGGCTCCTCGACCCGCAGCATGTCCGGATCCGGGGCCGCCGGCTCGCCCACGCCGATCTTCGACAAGCTGATGGAGGAGTGGCAGCGGATGTTCCGGGCCGTGCCCGGGGACCGCTACGGCGAGCCGTCGGGGATCCCCGGGTTCGGGTCGGACGGCTACGACGACTTCGAGGGCTACGACGGCTTCGACGGTTTCGACGGCTACGACGTGCCGCGTCCCGCGCCCATCCCGGCCTTCCGGCCCGCGGGCTTCTCCATGCCCTTCGCCGACGCGGACGACTACGGCGACCGGCAGTCGGCGGCGCAGCCGTCCACGCCGACCACCGTTCCGGGCAGCGGGGGCTCCGCCGCCCGGTCCGGCGGCCCCGGCCGGTCCGGGTTGCCGCCTCTCACCCCGGTCTCGGCGCCCCCGAGCCGCCCGCGGTCGCTCTGAGCCCGTCGCCGAGCCCGTCGCCGAACCGCGTGCCGAGTACCGGCCGGGTCACCTGCCGGGCTTGCGCGAGCGCTTCTCCCTGACCTTCATGCGGATCTCGATCGGCGTGCCCGGGAACCCGAACTCCTCGCGGAGACGGCGCTCGACGAACCGCCGGTAGCCGGCCTCCAGGAAGCCCGACGTGAACAGCACGAACCGCGGCGGCTTCGTCCCCGCCTGGGTGCCGAAGAGGATCCGGGGCTGCTTGCCGCCGCGCACCGGGTGCGGGTGGGCGGCCACGATCTGGCCGAGGAACGCGTTGAGGCGCCCGGTCGGGATCCGCTTCTCCCAGCTCTCCAGCGCGGTTTCGATCGCGGGGACGAGCTTCTCCATGTGGCGCCCGGTCTTCGCGGAGACGTTGACGCGCGGGGCCCACTGCACCTGTACGAGGTCCTGTTCGATCTCGCGTTCGAGGTAGTACCGGCGTTCCTCGTCCAGCAGGTCCCACTTGTTGTACGCGATGACGATCGCGCGGCCCGAGTCGACCGCGAGCGAGATGATGCGGGTGTCCTGCTCGGCCAGCCGCTCGCTCGCGTCGATCAGGATCACCGCGACCTCGGCCTTCTCCAGTGCGGCCGTCGTGCGCAACGACGCGTAGAAGTCCGCGCCCTGCGTCAGGTGCACGCGCCGCCGGATGCCCGCGGTGTCGACGAACTTCCAGGTCTTCCCGCCAAGCTCGATCATCTCGTCGACCGGGTCGCGGGTCGTCCCGGCGATCGGGTCGACGACCACGCGCGTCTCGCCGGCGAGCCGGTTCAGCATCGACGACTTGCCCACGTTGGGGCGGCCGAGCAGCGCGACGCGGCGCGGTCCGCCGAGGGCGGTGCCGAAGCGCTGAGCGGGCGCCTCCGGCAGCGCTTCGAGGACCGCGTCGAGCAGGTCGCCGCTGCCCCGGCCGTGCACGGCCGAGACAGGGTACGGCTGGCCGAGGCCGAGCGACCACAGCGCGGCGGCGTCGGCCTCCAGAGCCATGTTGTCGACCTTGTTGGCGGCGAGGACGACGGGCTTCCCGGCACGGCGCAGGAGCTTCACGACCGCTTCGTCGGTGTCGGTCGCACCAACGGTGGCGTCGACCACGAACAAGATCGCGTCGGCGTTGTCGATCGCGAACTCCGCCTGGAGGGCCACCGAAAGGTCGATGCCCTGGACGTCCTTCTCCCAGCCGCCGGTGTCCACGACGGTGAAGCGGCGACCGTTCCAGTCGGCGTCGTACTTGACGCGGTCGCGGGTGACCCCGGGGGTGTCCTCGACGACGGCCTGGCGGCGGCCGATGATGCGGTTGACCAGTGTGGACTTGCCGACGTTGGGGCGTCCGACGACGGCGAGGACGGGCATGTGGGCGTGTGCCTCGGCCTCCTCCTCCCCGCCGCCGAGGAGGTCGCCGCCGGCGTCGACCCATTCGTCCGGGTCGTAGTCGGCCTCCCACGCCTCGGGGTCGAAGGTCCCCGGGAACTCTTCGGCGGATGCGCCGGAACCGGCGTCGTGCTGCATGGGTGGCGTCCTTGCGTTCGGGTGTTTGCGTCAGGCGCGCGCGTCGGCGGCGGCCGGGGTCGCGGCGGGGTCCTCGCCCCGGGTGAGACTCCGGCCGGTCAGGCGCGCGGCCTCGTGGAGGTGGGCGGTCAGGCGTTCGACGATGCGCTGCGACGCTTCGGTGACGACGCGGCGCGAGCGGTTGCCCGTGTCGGGGGCGGCCAGGAACGGCTTGCCGTAGACGACGTCGATCTTCGCGCGGAAGGCGGGCATGGCGCCGGCGGACGACCCCCGGTCGCCGGTGCCCAGGCACGCCACGGGGACGATGGGCGCGCCGGAGCGCATGGCGAGGTACGCGAGGCCGTTGTGGACCTCCCCGAAGTCGCCCGCGCCGCGGGTGCCCTCGGGGAAGACGCCGAGCGCGTTGCCGGCGCGCAGGACGGTCAGCGAGTCCGTGATCATGCCGCGGTCGGCGGCGCCCCGGTTGACCGGGATGTGTCCGATGCCACGCAGCACCGGGTCCAGGACACCGGTGAACATCTCCTGCTTGACGAGGAAGTGCACCGGGCGCGGGCAGAACGCGAACAGCAGCGGGCCGTCGGCGAAGTTCGTGTGGTTGCCGGCGAGGATGACCGGCCCGCCGAGCGGCACATGGTGGGTGCCGAGCGACCGGATGCGCCAGAAGGACCGCAGCAGCGGGATGCCGATGCGGTGCGCGGCTGCCGAGAGCGGCGGCTTGGTGATGTCGGTGGGGACCGGCCAGCGGGGGCGGCGGTCGGCGTCCGCCGCCTGCCGCGCGGGTGCGAGGCTCACTGCGCGGCGCCCTCCGCGCGGGCGGCGACGAGCGCGAGCAGGTGCTCGACGACCTGGTCGCGGTCCATCTCGGTGGTGTCGACGAGGATGCCGTCGTCGGCCATGGCCAGCGGGGCGGTGGCGCGGCCGGAGTCGAGGGCGTCGCGGCGGGCCAGGTCGGCCTGCGTCGCGCTCACGGTGACCGCGGGGTCGCTGCTCTCGGCGTTGCGACGGGCGGCGCGGGCGGCCTCGCTGGCGGTCAGGTACACCTTGACCGCGGCGTCGGGTGCGACGACGGTCCCGATGTCGCGACCCTCGACGACGATGCCGCCGGAGCCTATGACGGCGCGCTGCATGGCGACCAGTCGGGTGCGGACCTCCGGGACCGCGCTGACGGCGCTGACCGCCGCGGTGACCTCCGGGCCCCGGATCGGCACGGCGACGTCGGCGGCGTCGGCGGTGATGGTCGGCGCGGCCGGGTCGGTGCCGGACACCAGCTCGGGCTTGTCGGCCGCCGCCGCGACGGCGGCGGCGTCGTGCACGTCGATGCCGTTGTGCAGCATCCACCAGGTCATCGCGCGGTACATCGCACCGGTGTCGAGGTAGCGCAGCCCGAGACGCTGGGCGACGGCGCGTGACACGCTCGACTTTCCGGAACCGGACGGACCGTCGACCGCGACCACGATCGTCGCGAGCGGCGTGCGTGTATCCACGGCCAGGGAGACCCTTCGATTCCAGGAGGTTGTTCCCCCGAGGGTACCGGGAACGGCGCGCCTCGATCATCCCCGATTCACCGGCGGTGCCTCGCCGGGCGCCGGGGACGCCGGACCGTCGGCCCCGGTTGACACCGGCCCCGGCGGCGGTCTGGTGCGCCCCTTCTTGAGACAAGTAATGTTTCGCCCCTTTCGCCTGAGATTTACCGTGGATGAAGCGGCATGTCCGCGCAGTCCCGCCCGACCGACGCGGTGCCGCGTACCGCTCGGGGAGGCTCGGGGAGCACGCGAAGGCAGGGCACACCATGACCACCCTCGGCCCGGACACCGCCAGAATCGAGAGCCTGCGCGGCGGCTTCGGCGGCAGCGTCCTGCTGCCCGGCGCCGCCGACTACGACAAGGCCCGCCGCATCTTCAACGCCGCCGTCGACAAACGTCCCGGGGTCATCGCCCAGTGCACGAGCCGCGACGACGTCGCCCGCGCGCTGGCCATGGCACGCGAGACGGGGATGGAGGTCTCGGTGCGCGGCGGCGGGCACGGCGTCGCCGGCAAGTCCCTCACGGAAGGCGGGCTGGTGATCGACCTGCGCCGCATGAACGAGGCCGTCGTCGACGCCGACGCGCTCACGATCCGGGTCGGCGGGGGCGCGACCATGGCCGATCTCGACAACGCCGCCCAGCCCCACGCACTGGCCACCACCGGAGGACGTGCGTCGACGACCGGTGTCGGCGGCTTCACCCTCGGCGGCGGATCGGGGTGGCTGGAAAGGAAGTTCGGCCTGGCGTGCGACAACCTGCTGGCCGCCGACCTGGTGACCGCCGAGGGGCGGATCGTGCGTACGGACGCCGACGACCACCCCGAGTTGTTCTGGGCGCTGCACGGCGGCGGCGGCAATTTCGGCGTCGTCACGTCCTTCACGTTCGCCTTGCACAAGCTGCCGGATTTCAGCATGGCACTGCTGTTGTGGTCGCCCGAATACGGGCCCGATGTGCTGCGCACCTACCGGGACTTCTTCGCCGGGGCGCCCGACGAGTTCGGCGGCGCGTTCCTCTTCCTCACCGGGCCGCCCGAGGAGTTCGTGCCCGCGCACCTTGTCGGCCGCCTGACCTGCGCGGCGCTGGTGACATGCGCCGGTCCGGAGGCCGTGTGCCAGGAGGCGGTGACGCCGCTGCTGGGCCTCGCCCCGGAAGGGGCGCTGATCACGGACATGCCGTACGCCGAATTCCAGCGCATGCTCGACGACCCGCCCGGGATGCGGAACTACTGGTCCGCGGAGTACTTGCAGTCGTTCCCCGACGAGGCGGTCGACGCGTTCTGCGCCCGCGCCCCCGAGATGATCGTGCCGTCCCCGTCGCTGCACGTCGTCTTCCCGCAGGGCGGCATGCTCGCGGGCGGCCCGCAGGAGTTCCCGGTGCCGTGGCGCAACATGCCGTACGCCGTCCACCCGTTCGGCGTGTGGGAGGACCCCGCCGACGACGCGCGCGGCGCGCAGTGGGCGCACGACGTCTGCGCCGACGTGCGGCCCTGGGCGACGGAGACGGTGTACCTCAACTTCATCGGCGACGAGGGACACGCCCGCGTGGTCGACTCGTTCGGCCCCGGCAACTACGGGCGCCTGGCCGCGGTGAAGGCGGAGTACGACCCGGACAACGTCTTCCACCTCAACCAGAACATCCGGCCGGCCTGACCGGGCCCTCGGATGCCGGTGCCGCAACCACGTCGCGTACCAGGGATGTTCACTCGGTTGCGGGCAGCACGAGCCACAGCGTTTCGAGGCGGAACGGCAGCAGCGCGGGCCGTCCGTTGGGCGGGCGCATGTACAGGCTGTCGCCGGCCATCGCCAGGTGCGCGACCGTGCTGACCAGCGGCTCGCCGTTGTACGCCGTCGCCGCGACCCGCACGGCGCTTCCCCGGTCGAGCGCGTCGGCGAGGACCAGGCAGTCCTCGGGGCCGAGGAGCGGCGCCGCCTCGTGCAGGCGGGCCGCCTTCGCGGTGAGCGGCGGAGGCGGCCGGGTCGCGCGGGTGAGGAGGCCGACGGCCCACGCGTGCCAGTCCTGCGACGCGTCGTCGAGCGCCGGCAGCGCGGTCCACGCGTCGGGCCGTTCCGGCGGGCCGGCACGAAATTCGGCGGGCCGTTCCGGCGGGCCGGCACGAAATTCGGCGGGCCGTTCCACGACGGCGCTGCCCGTCTCGGTCTCGGCCGCGGGGGCGTACCCGGCTCCGCGCAGGCGGTCGACGACCCGGTCCAGTGGTTCGGCCGACAGCAGCACCGTCGGCGCGACGCGTCGCCAGCGCAGCCCCGACAGCTCCCGGCGGTACAGGAGTTCGGTGATCAGCTCGGCGTCCTCGGCGTAGACCACGCTCGCGGCGGACGCGGCCCGGACCAGCCCGTGGCGTCGTCCGACGGCGCGGATCAACTCCTCCAGGGGCTGAGGGAGTTCGCCGGTCGCCACATCGGCGAGATCGGTGAGCAGGGCGTCGGCGGTACCGCCCGCGTCCAGGTGGCGGCGTACGGAATCCTCGGTGAACCGCCATACGCGGTCGGTACCTTCGGCATCCGCACAGCCGCCGAGCAGCCGGGCGAGACCGACGGTCGGCGTACCGGGGACGACGGCCGTCAGGTCCGCACGCAGTCGGGCGCGGTGGGCCGCCGGCGGCAGCAACTCCTCGGCCGCCGCGAGCAGGTGCTCGGCGTCGTTCCGCCCGGCGACCCCGACGCCGAGCGCGGTGAGCGCACCGTGCGCGACCAATCCGAGGGCCGCCGCCTCGTGCAGGGTGGCCTCGACGAACGCGAGGGCGTCGAAGCGGCCCTGGTACGCGTGCACGATCTCGTCGGCGGCACCGCGGCATTCCGCGCACCGGCACGGCCCGGTCGGCGGAGAACCGGCGTCGTGTGCGTGGGCCGTGCCCTCCGTACGGTCGAGCCGGCGGGTCGTGCCGGGCGCGGCGCTCGTCGCGGCGGCCTCGACCTCGACCTCCTCGACCAGTTCCGCGAGCCCTTGTCGAAAGGGCGTCGGGCAGATCCACGCGACACAGCGGGCGAGCGACGCGACATCGGCGACCGCGCGGCCCCCGGCCTCGGCACCGAGCGTGCGCAGCAGCGCGCCGCGCGCGACCAGGGCGAGACCGCCGTGCACCGGGGTCCCGGACAGCGGCGCGGGCCGCGGCGTCCCGGGCGTCACCGTGGTCCCGGCGGCGTCGAGGGTGGGGGTCTCGGGCATCGCGAGCCAGCCGTGCACGAGGGCCAGCAGCCGCGCGGCGGGCTCGCCGTCGAGCCACGCGTCGTACACGCGCGTGGGCAGTACCCGGCCGCACTCGGCGTCGACCAGCAGCAGCCCGGCCGCTTCGGCGATGTGCAGCCACAGCCGCACCGCTTCGTCGTCGCATCCGAGTTCGCGGGCGAGGCGGTGTACCTCGCTGTTTCCCGTGCCGGGCGTCACGGGCAAGGGCCGAACGGCGCACGCGTGCAGCAGCCGGGACACCAGGTCGAGGGCGCGCGCCGCCGACGCCGCCGACTCGCAGGCCACGGCGGCACGGTCGACCGGCACTGTGGCCACGCGCGGCGGCCGCGCTTCGAACGGCACGCGGTAGTCGTCGCCGCGCAGTGCCAGCGCGACTTCGCGCGGCATCATCTCCCAGCCGTCGCCGACCGGCAGCAGCAGGCCGCGGCGGCGGAGCCTGACGTGCGCGTCCGTGTCGGCCGGCCCGTTCGCGCGCGCGCCGAAACAGCCCCGACCGGCGGCCGGGACGCGGCGGACTCCGGTGTGGGTGAGTTCGTCGAGGAGCGCCCGTGCGGGGGCGTCGAGCCGCGCCGCGACACGGCGTACGACCTCGGGGTTTGTGAGGAGCCGCGCCGCGAGGACCGCGTTGTCGTCCTTGCGTCCGGCTGGTATGCCACCCAACTCCCGGACGATCACCTGTAGTTCCTCGTGTCGCCGGGCCAGCAGCAGGCCGTGCGCCGGGGCACCGAGCCCCAGCGGCAGGGGAAACACCGACGCGGCGCCCGGGTGCAGGCGGATCCGGCCGTCCTCGGGCCAGGCGAGCACCCGTCCGGCCAAGGCGTCGAGCAACGGCCCCATGTCGCGGGGTTGTTCGACCAGCCCGGTGAGCGTGCCGGGGTCGACCACGACCACGGGGTCGTCGTCGAGTCGCGGTCCGGCCTCACGGCCGAGCCGGGCCGCGCCGCCCGGCGGCCCCTCCTCGGCCACCGCCCACAGCGCCTCCAGCAGTTGGAATTCGCCGCGGCTGAGGAACGAGCAGCCCAGCAGCGCGGTTTCGCAGTCGGCGAGGCACACCGCCACGTGGCGCAGGGTGGTGGGCCGGGGCTCGTCCGGGACGGTGGGCGTGGTGGTGACGATGCGCGCGAGATCGGGCGCGGAGAGCGAGGCGAGGTACACCGCGAGCGAGTCGGTGGTGGACAGCGTCACGGGTCCAGAGTGCCAGAAGGGCGGCGGCCGAGGGACGGTCTCTCAAGGTGGCGCAACACTGGCGAAGTGCCGGAGAGGCGAACAGGCGAGCGAAAGACCGCGGCAGTCGAGGAGCGAACTCGCACTACCCACATCACCGTTGGACGTTCCACCCCTTGCGCCGCAGGTCGAGCACCAGCCCGTCGGCGGCCGCCGGGTCGACCATCAGCTCGATGAGGCCCGTCGCGCGGCCGGGCGAGTGGTCGATGGTGATGTCCTCGATGTTGACCCCGGACGCGCCGACGTCCCCGAACAGGCGTGCCAGCTCGCCCGGTTGGTCTCCGACCACGACCGGCACCGGCTCGTAGCGCGCGGCGGGAGCGCCGTGCTTGCCGGGGATCCGCGCCTGCCCGGCGTTGCCCCGGCGCAGGATTCCGGTGATCCCGTCGGTCCCCGTCCGTCGCTTCGCGTCGTCCTCGGCGGCCAACGCCCGCAGCGCGGCCACGGTTTCGCTCAGGTCGTCGGCGAATCCGGACAGCACGTCGGCCACGGCCGTCGCGTTCGCGCCCAGGATCTCCACCCAAAGCCCGGGGTCGGAGCCCGCGATGCGCGTGACGTCGCGCACCCCCTGGCCGGCCAGCCGGGTCGCGGTGTCGGCGGCCTCTTCGAGGCGGGCTGCCATCAGCGCGGACACGAGGTGCGGTGCGTGGGACACCAGCGCGACCGCGTGATCGTGCGCGCGCGGCTCCATGACGACCGGCACGGCACGGCACAGCGCGACCATCTCCAGCGCGCGGTTGAGCGTCTCGGTGTCGGTGTTCGTCGCCGGCGTCAGCACCCAGGGACGTCCGTCGAAGAGATCCGCGCGCGCGGCCAGCGGGCCGGAGCGCTCGCGGCCGGCGAGCGGGTGGCCGCCGATGTAGCGGGAGACATCGCAGCCGAGCGCCTGGATGTCGCGCAGCGGCTGCTCCTTGACGCTGGCGACGTCGGTGTAGCTGTGCGCCAGGTCGCTGCGCTGGCATTCCCTGAGCGTGGCGCCGATGCGCGCGGGCGGCACCGCGAGCACGGCGAGGTCGACAGGCTCGGGCGGCGTCTCGGCCAGCCCCGCGCCCAGCGCCGCGGCGGTGCGGACCGCGGTCGCGTCGGTGTCCCGCAGATAGACGGTCGTCCCCCGGGCAGCGAGCGCCAGGGCCACGGAGGTCCCGATCAGTCCGGTGCCGACGACGGCGGCGGTGCGCATGGCGAGACTCCGTTGCAGGTGGGGGAGGGACCGGGCGCCCGGTGTGTGCCCAGGCTATCCGGCGCTCCGCCCAGCGTAGCCGGGGTACCGCGTCAGGGACCTCCGGTCCACGGCGGGTTGAGCTCCGCCCAGCGGCGGCCGAGCTCCCGGTGGTACGCGGGTTCCCACGACGAGCGGCGCAGGACGTCGTCCAGCACGGGGTACGGCGGCAGCTTGCGTCGCTCGCTCATGAGCTCCCGGGCCAGGATCCGCAGCAGCCCCGCCGGGTCCTTCTCCAGCGACAGCACGACCCGGACCAGCCGCTCGAACAGGCGCCGCAGCACGGGCGGCGCGACGTCGGCCCCGAGGAGCCGGTCGCCGTACCGCACGGGGTGGAGCAGCATGTGGCGCACGGCCTCGCGCTCGCGGTGCGACCATTTCGGAGCGTCGTCGAGGCGGCGGGGCAGGTGTTCGGCGATGTACGGGAGCAGCCGTACATCGGCGAGCTCCAAGGCGACGGCGAGTGCCACGACGTCTTCGACGAACGCCACCGCGCGGTCCGCGCCTCCGGTGGCGATCTGGTCGGTGGCGAATTCGAGGGCGTCGATGTCCTCGTCGTACACCCCGCGCTGCTTCCACGCTTCCCGGTCCGCCGGTCCGGCACTGGGCGGCGGCTCCTCGGGCCGTTCCGGCAGTGCGGCGGCGCTGCGGGGGAACGCCTCGGGTTCGGTGAGGGCCGGGGCCGGTCGCTCGTCCAAGGCCGCGGGTGGGAGCGGCGCGGGCGGCTCGACGGTCGCCGGGTCGGCATCGGCACGGGCCGGGATCGGCACGGGCCGAGGTGTGCCGGCCGAGGGTGCGCGTCCGATCTCCTGCCCGGAAGGCTGCGACGGCGCGCGGGACACGGGCTGTTCGGCGGCGGACCGGACGGCGTCTGCGCGGTCCGGGGCCGGCTCGGGTCGGGATCCGCTCGCCGGGGGCGGTATGCGCCCGGCGCCTTGCGCGGGAGGTTCCGACGGCGGTGTCGGCGCGGAACCCGTGGCGGGCGGAGCGGGCGATGCCGCGCCTGCGGAACCGGCTGCCTCCGCCGACACCCGCTTCGGTATGCGCGGGCCCGGACGCGGGCCCCGGCCGGGTGTCCGTCGCGGCAAGGGCTGCGCGGCACCCGCGGCAAGCCCGGCACCGGCACCGGCACCGGCTTCGGGTGGCGAGGGGGAGTCCGTCCGCGCGGGCGTCCCGAGCGCCGAACCTGCCGGCTCCCCCGGTGCTTCGCCTGCGCCGGGCCCGGCATCCGGGCCGTTCGGTACCTGCGGTTCCTCCGGGTCGACCCGGGCGTCCGCGCGCGACGCGGCGGCGTCCGCCTCCCGCTCGGCGGCGAACCGCGAATCGTACGGGGCGGACGCCCGGGTCAGCGCCTCGTCCGACTCCCCCGGCACGACCTCCGGCGTCTCCAGACGCGGCTGCGCTCCGACCACGAACACCTCGGCCGCGCCGAACCGTTCGCGTATCTCGACGGCCCGGTCGTAGGGCGGTATGCGTCGCAGTTCCTGGAGCCCCCGCAAGAGCGGGTACATCGTGTCCCAGTCGTCGGCGACGTACCGCGCGACCATGCGTTCCGCGGCGTCGCGGAACACGTCGGTGCGGGCCTCGGTGTCCGGGTCGACGCGGTGCCGCCCGCTCGGCAGTTGCGACGGCCAGCGGGGGACGACGACGAAGCGCGGACGGTGCGTCTCGTCGTCGGTCTCATAGGTCGAGAAGGTCAGCGGCCCCGGCAGCGGCACCGTGACGAGGTCGAACAGCCCCCACAGCAGCGCGACCGCATCGCCGCCGCAGTCGGCAAGCCGCACGGAGAAACTTGCGGTCGGGCGGCGCAGTACGGCCGCGAGCAGAAAGGTGAGGGCGTCCGCCTGCCGACGCGCCGCGTCCCGCAGCGCGAACGCGCGGGCCGTGAGCGCGTCGTCGAGGATCGCGCGGGGCACGCGGTCGAGCCTGCGGCCGACGGGTATCTCGCCGAGTTGCGGCTGTCCGTGCCGCCACTCCCAGCCGTCGAGGGCGAGCACGACGTGCGGGGTCAGTTCCGCGCGGGAGCCGAGCAGCACGTGGGCGTGATTGGCGAGCCTGCCGCACTCGAACTCCGTCGGGGCGCGGTGCACCGCGGCGGCGAAGGAGTCGACGTGCAGCAACGACGTACTCGCGGACGGTGCTCCGTCGCCGCCGAACTCCGCGGTCACCGCCTCCGCGAGATCCGGCGTGATCCGGGCGAGTTCCGCGATCGACAGCGAAGTCGCCGCCGGGCCGAGGCCCTTGTGTCCGAACAGGTCTTGGTGCTGCCACCGGTACACGATCTGGTGCAGTCCCTGACGGCCTGTCGCCGCGCGGGTGGTGCCCTCCATGGACTACCCCTCCAAGGGGTCCGCCGGATCGGGGAGAAGTGATCGGCTGGCGGCCCAGAGCCGCCCGATCTCCGCATAGAAGTGTGCCCCTGATCCGTGTGCGACCACGGCGCGGATCAGATGCTGCTGGTAGGGACGGTACGTTCCGGAGACCGTGTCGAGATTGCGGACGACGACGGCCAACTCCGCTGCCATGGAACCAGTTTGGCATCCGTCGAGCACGTACGCCGCGAACTGTCCCGTCACCGCGGCGATCCGATGGCGCGGCAGGCCGCAGCGGTCCAGCTCGCGCATCGGCCCGTCGAGACCCGCGAGGACGCGTTCGAGCGCGGTCTGTTCGCGCGGTGTGGGCAGCCGGTCGGTCGCGGTGACCAGGGCGCCGACGCGTTCGACGAGCGCGGGCAGCAAAGGCTCTTCGGCGCGTCCCAGGCCCACGGCGGCGGTGACGAGGTCGACTTGGTCGAGTAGAGCATGGAACTCACCGTCCCTGCCCGCGGGTTCGCGTGCGAGCAGGCGTGCCGCCCCGACGAGCGCGTGCAGGGCGGCGTCGGAGGCTCCGTCCTCGATCCAGCCCTCCCGCTCCCATCCGCGAGGTGCGCGTTCGGGCGGTCCCAAAGGCGCGGCGGCCGGTGCGGGATCGGCCCGTTTCGCGTGGCGGCCCGGTCCGGCGGATGCACCGCCGCCGGTGTTCGCGGACCAGTCCGGTGCGCCGGCGCGGGTGGCGTCGGCGGTCTCCACGGGCGTGTCGAGCGCGGCCGCGGCGGCGGCGAGGGCCGCGGCCCCGGCCGACGGCGAGCGGTGGCGCGGCGCGGGCCCGGCATCCGAAGCCCGGACGACGCCTTCGGGCCCGGGCATGCCGGTCGGCCGCGGCGGCGCTGCCGGCGCCTCGGGGGGTCGGGGCGTCTGCCGAGGAGCCGCGTCGCGCGGTGCGTCCGCCCGTCCGCCGTCCGACGGCCGGGGTTCCTCCGGCATCGGGAAGGCGACGGGCAGATAGCGGGTGTCGGGCTGCGGCGGGGTGGGTCCGTACGGACGCTCGACCACCGGCGGCGCCACCGCCTCGCGCGAAGCGGCGGGCCGCGCCTTCGGCGGCGCGTCCGGCGCCCCCTCCGCGGCGGGGGACACACGCCGCGCCCGATCCTCCGGCCCCGGTGTCCCGGACGAACCGCCGGAGGCCCGGGGTGGCCGCCCGTCGAATGTGCTCGCGGGCGACGGCGTCTTCGTCCCCACGCGCTCGTGCGCCGCGACGGCGTCTTCCGGCCGCCCACGGGATCCCGCGCCGTTCGCCGCGACCGCGGCGCCCCAGCCCGGGGAGTCGCCCGCCGCGACCGCCCCTGCGGGGTCGCCGCGCCGCTCCGTCTCGTCCCTCGGCCCGGCCCAGCCGGGAGGCGCGGTGAGCGGCTTGGGGGGATACGGACGGTTGTCCGGGCCCGGCTTCGTCAGCGAGACCTGGGCGGGTATTCGCCCGCCGCGCATCACGTCGACGATCGCGTGCGCCTTCGCCTCCGGCCCCAGCTCTGCGGAGGACCGCAGCGCACGCAGCAGGTTCCGCGTCTCCGCCCATGGCCGGGTGGTGTAGCACGCGACCAAAAGACGCGCGGCTTCGGCGTAAACATCGCCGCCGGGACCGTCGCCCGGCTTGATCCGCGCCCGCGTCGGGGAGTCCCCGGCGGGCCAGCGCGGCACCACGACGAAGCGCGGACGGGTCGCGTCGTCGCCGGTCTCGTACGTCGAGAAACTCCAACTCCCCTGTACGAGATGGCTGATCAGGTCGAATACGCCCCACAGCAGCGGTACCGGGTCCGGGCCCGTGTCGCGGCGCAGCAGGGTGACCCCGAGCCGGGGCCGGGCCAAAAGCGTCTCCGCGACGCGCGTCAGTACGGGACCGTGGTCGCGCGCGGCGGCCCGGAGAGTCGCCGCCCGGCCCTGCGCGAGCGCGATCAACCGCTCGGCGCTCAGGCCGAACAGCGGCTCCCCCGGCGTGAGTTCGTCGGCCGCCGCGCCATCGGCGGCCCAGTCGAGCACCCCGAGCGCGAGTACGACGTGCGGGCCGAGCACACGGTCGGGGTCCAGCAGCGCGTGCGCGACGTTCCCGGGCCTGTTGTCGCGCCCGTACAACGCGAACTCCCGGTGGATCAGCGCCGGTCCGAGGCTGGTCCGGGCCCAGCACACACTCGTGTACGGCCCGCTCTCCACGTCGACGGCCATCCCGACGTACGGCCGCAACTCCCCCGCCCACGCGGACAACCGATCCCCGGGCAGCGACGTCGCCAGGGGCCCGAGCCCCCGCACGCCCAGCAGATCCCGCTCCTGCCACCGATAGACGATCCTGTCGAGAACCGCCCCACCCGCATTCTCCGCCACGCCACCCCCAGCACCGCTCGCCCCGGGTTCGGCCCCGACGCGGAGCAGCACCCTGGCAACGTTCTAGCAGCCGGGAGCCCGGCACCGCAGCCGCCTCGACGACACAACGCGACTGCGCGACGCGGACAGCACCGAAAACGCCCGCCTCGGGAATTCCGCAGGTACGAACCACCACGGATTGTTCCGCCGACGGCCGCTCACCGCAGGGTTTCGGATCCTCGGCGTCACGGATCCGTCACCGACCCGTCACCGACCCGGTCGGCTTCGATCCCACCGGCGGTCTCGGCACGGGCGTCTTCGCCGTGACGAGGCACCACGCCGGAGAGTCACCACCGCGTCACCCCCGCTCGGAGCGAAGGGCGTCGGCTCTACAGCCCGACCTCGCGGAACAGCAGGCCGATCTCCTCGTTCGACAGCCGCCGTGTGCGGCCCGGCCGCTGGTCGCCGAGCTGGATCGGGCCGAACTTCGTGCGGACCAACCGCTCGACGGGGAAGCCGAGTTCGGCGAGCATGCGCCGCACGATGTGCTTGCGGCCCTCGTGGAGGACCACCTCGACCATGTACGTCTTGCCGAGCTGGTCGATGATCCGGAAGCTGTCCGCGCGGGCCAGCCCGTCGTCGAGTTCGACGCCCTCCTTGAGGCGCTTGCCGAGGTCGCGCGGGATGGGGCCCTGGATCTGGGCGAGGTACGTCTTGCGGACCTCGTAGCGCGGGTGCGTGAGCCGGTTCGACAGCTCGCCGTGGTTGGTGAGGAGGATCAGGCCCTCGGTCTCGGTGTCGAGCCGCCCGACGTGGAAGAGCCGCTGCTCGTGGTCGGTCACGTACTCGGCAAGCGTGGGACGTCCCTCCGGGTCGTGCATCGTCGACACCACCCCGGACGGTTTGTTCAGCGCGATGTAGACCTCGCCGCTGCTCGTCGGGATGCGCAGGCCGTCGACCTTGATCTCGACCTTCGCCGGGTCGACCCGCAGGCCCTGCTCGCGGACGACACGGCCGTCGACCTCGACGCGGCCCAGCTCGATGAGCTCCTCACAGGCCCGGCGGCTGCCGATGCCGGCCTGTGCCATGACCTTCTGGAGCCGCACGCCCTCCTGCTCCTCGCGCGCGGTGCGCTCCCCCTCGCGCACGGTCGTCGGACGCCGGTCCGGCCGCCCGGTCCCGGACCGCTGGGGGCCGTACGCTCCGCCGCGCCCGCCGGCACCGCCACGGCCGCCCGTGCCCCGCCCGGCGCCGCCGCCTCGCGACGCGCCCGACCGCTCGTCGCGGTTGTTGCCCGCGCCGCGGTAGTTCCCTCGGCCGGAGCCCTGCCTGCCTGTGCCAGCCATCAATCGTCCGTAGTCGTCTGACCGGCCTCGTCGGCCTCGCCCGGTGTTGCTGCGGGCGGCCCGGCGTGGGGACCGGTGGTGTCGGTGGGGTCGTCGGCCGCGGGGACGGGGTCTGCGGGAGCGCCGTCGACCCCGTTGCGGGCGTCGCGGTTGTCCTCGGCGGCCGTCGCCGCGGGGTCTTCCCGACCAGTATCCCCGGTTTCCGCCCCCTCGACTGCCACCGGCCCCCGCCGCGAGGTCTGAGGGAAGCCGTCGAGCCCGCCTTCGGTCTCCGCTTCGAGCGCGTCGACCTCGGGCAGGAAGGGTGCGAGTTCGGGCAGTTCGTCGAGGCTGACGAGGCCCATGCGCTCCAGGAAGAAGTCGGTGGTGCGGTAGAGGAAAGCGCCCGACTCCGGTTCGACGCCGTATTCCTCGACCAGGCCGCGGGCCAGCAGCGTGCGCATCACGCCGTCGCAGTTGACGCCGCGTACCGCCGAGATACGGCTGCGGCTGACCGGCTGCCGGTACGCAACCACCGCGAGCGTCTCCAGCGCCGCCTGGGTGAGCTTGGACCGCTGGCCGTCGAGAACGAACTTCTCGACGGCCTCGGCGTGTTCCGGCCGCGTGTAGAAGCGCCAGCCCCCGGCGACCTGGCGCAGGTCGAAGCCGCGGCCGTGCGCGGTGTACTCGGCGGACAACTCGCGCAGCGCGGTGACGACGGCCTCCGTGGGCTCTTCGAGAACCTGCGCGAGCACGACGTCGGGAACCGGGTTCTCGACGACCATCAGGACGGCTTCGAGCCTCGGCTTGAGGAGGCCCGGGTTGAGACCGGGGCCGTCGTCCGTGGTTCCGGCTGCGGCCTCGGGTTCGGTGTCGGGTGCAGTCTCGGGTGCAGTCTCGGCGGGGGCGCCGGCCGGCCCGTGCTCGCGCTGCGTCGGAAGCGCGGCGGTCTCCGTCGCCGACGACTCGGCGCCGCCCGTCTCCGGAGCGGCCTCGTCCGGCGGCTCGACCCAGAACCCGTCGTCGGTCATTCCTGCGACTCCTCCACGTCGTCGGCACCGGTCGTGTCCGTACGCCCGTCCGTCCCGTCCTGTTCGTCGAACTCGGCGCCAACTTCGGGCGCGTCCTCCTCGCCGCCGGTCCACCGCACGTGCAGTTCGCCGAGCGCCTCGACCTGGTCGAACCCGACAGCGGCCTCGCGGAAGAGTTCGAGCAAACACAGGAAACGCGCGATGACGTGCAGGTTGTCGGGGCAGTCGGCGATCAGCGCCCGGAACGTCAACGCCCCGTGTGCGCGCAGGCGTTCGACGACGATCGCGGACTGCTCGCGGACGCTGACCCTGGGGACGTGGATGTGCTCGATCGAGACCACCTTGGGGCTCTTGGGCGTCATCGCCCGGGCCGCGAGGCGCGCGAACTTCTCCGGATCCACATCGAGGACCAGCTCGGGCAGCATGCCGGTGTACCGCTCCTCCAGCGGCACGTCGCGCGGGTAGCGGCGGCCTTCCACCGCCCAGCACTCGTCGAAGATCGCCGCGATCTCCTTGTACGCGCGGTACTGCAGCAAACGCGCGAACAGCAGGTCGCGGGCCTCCAGCAGCGCGAGGTCCTCCTCGTCCTCTATCTCGGCGACGGGCAGCAGCCGAGCGGCCTTGAGATCGAGCAGCGTCGCGGCGACGACCAGGAACTCCGTGGCCACACCCAGGTCCCAGTCGGGGCCCTGGGCCCGGATGTACGCGATGAACTCGTCGGTGACCTTGGACAACGACACTTCGGTCACGTCGAGCTTGTGCTTGGCGATCAGGCTGAGGAGGAGGTCGAACGGCCCCTCGAAGTTGTCGAGGCGCACGGCGAATCCGTCGTGGCGGGCGCTTCCCGTGACCGGCTCGGCGGGGCCGGGGGACGCGGCGGCACCGGTGAGCAGGCTGACTGCGGCGTCGCCTTCGTCGGGTCCGTCGGGTCCGTCGGGTCCGTCGGTCGCGGCGGCGGCGGTCGTGCCGCGTGAGGTGCCCCTCGCGGCCCGGTCGTTCGCGGGCGAAGCGCCACCAATGGACTCGGGTTCGTCTTCACCGCCGGTCGTCGGCGCTTCCTCCGCTGCCGGGGCCGGCGCCGAAGCCGTTGGTGGGCCCGCCGCCGCCGGCGTTTCCGGGCGCTGTTCGGCTTCCGGTTCCCCCGTCTGCGCCGGGACGGCGAACGCGCCGCCTCGGCCGAGGTTTCGGCGGGGGCGCGGGCGGGGGTTCGGAGTGGACATCGCGTTCCATGGTGCTGGGCGGGGGACGAAAGCGGCAGGTCGCCCCGCCGTCCGCGCCAGTTTTTCACTTTTTGCCCAAAACGCCGGTGACCGGGGGCGGATCCGCCGCCGAGTCGTCCGACTCGGCCGCGATCCCGTCCCCGGTCACCGATGTGGCGATGGCAACCCGCATGTGCCGCCCATGGCACGGCCCGGATGATGTCGGATCAGTGGCCGCCCGGCCCGGCCCCGCCGCGCAGGCGGCGCACCAAAATGCTCGCTTCGCCGCGCGCTTCCAGGTCGGCCAGCACGACGGCGATGGCTTCACGCACTATCCGGCCCCGGTCCACGGCGAGCCCGAAGTCGCCGCGCAGTGTGAGCCGTGCGTGTTCGAGGTCCATCAGCTCCTCGGCCGACACGTACACGGTGATCTTCTCGTCGTGGCGCTCGCGGCCGCTGGGGCGCCGCGGGGCCCGGCCTCGCCGCGGAGCCGAGCCGCGTTGTGCGGGCGCCGCGGCGGGCGGCGGGGCGCTGCCCGGCTCGCGGGCGGGAGCCGGTACGGCCCCCTGTACGGCCCGCGGTTCCGGGGCGGCCGGAGCGGCCGGTTCCTGTTCGTGGGACGGGGCGTTCTGCGTCCCGGACGGCACGGACTCGCCGTCCTGCCCGGCGGACGGCGCGGGCACCGTTCCTCGGCCGTTGGCCTCGGGACTGCCGCCGGCCGCGGTGCCCGCCGCGGCGGCGGAGGCTCCCGATCCGGTTCCGAGGGCCGCCGTGTCGGCCGTCCCCGCCGCGTCGGCCGCCTGACGGGACGTCAGTGTGGCTCCCCCGGTGGTACGGAACAACTCGTCGGCGCCCGGCAGACTCACTCGGCGCGGCACCGGGCCAGCACCTCCCTCGCAAGCTGGCGATACGCGGCGGCTCCCACGGAGTTCGACGCGTACGTGGTGATCGGTTCGCCGGCCACCGTGGTCTCCGGGAACCGGACGGTACGGCCGATCACCGTGTGGAAGACCTGTTCGCCGAACGCCTCGACGACACGGGCCAGCACCTCGCGGCCGTGCACCGTGCGCACGTCGTACATGGTGGCCAGGATGCCGTCGAGCACGAGGTTCGGGTTGAGGCGCTCGTGCACCTTCTCGATGGTCTCGGTGAGCAGCGCGACACCGCGCAACGCGAAGAACTCGCATTCCAGCGGCACGATGACGCTGTCCGCGGCGGTGAGCGCGTTGACCGTGAGCAGACCGAGCGACGGCTGGCAGTCGATGATGATGTAGTCGTAGTCCTGCACCAGCGGCCGGATCGCGCGCGCGAGCGTGGTCTCGCGGGCGACCTCGGTGACCAGTTGGACCTCGGCCGCGGACAGGTCGATGTTGCTGGGCAACAGGTCCATGCCCGGGATGATGGTCTTGAGCAGGACGTCGTCGGCGCTGAGGTGGGATTCCATCAGCAGGTTGTAGACGGTGAGTTCCAGCTCCATCGGGTTGACGCCGAGGCCGACCGAGAGCGCGCCCTGCGGGTCGAAGTCCACGAGCAGCACGCGTCGTCCGTACTCCGCGAGCGCGGCACCCAGATTGATGGTCGACGTGGTCTTGCCGACGCCGCCCTTCTGGTTGCACATCGCGATGATCTTCGCGGGGCCGTGCTCGGAGACCGGCCCCGGGACGGGGAAGTACGGCAGCGGCCGACCTGTCGGGCCGACGCGTTCGCGGCGCTGTGTCGCGGCGTCGGGGGCGAGCGTGGCGGCGTACTCGGGATCCGGCTCGTAGTCGGCGTCGGGGTCGAACGGCCCCCCGCGCAACTCTTCGGCGTACCGGAGTTCGTCGTCGTAGTAGTACATGTCGTACGCGTACTCGTCGGCTTCGGCCCCGGCCGGGACCTGTTCGCCGCCCGCACTGCCGTGGGCACCCGCCTGGTCGGCCGTCGACGGGAGCGCGGCGTCGCGCGTCCCCTGCTGCTCCGCGGCAGGGCCTGAACCCTGAACCGACCCACGGGGGGCCTGGGCCGACGCTGGCTGGGCACCCCCGGGAGCAAATGTCGACTCATTCACAAGTCGTCTTACCTCCTTGCCGACCAGGCCATTTCTTGCTTCGTCAGCGTGACGATCCTTACTGACGGATCGCGACTCTATGGCGTGTCGCATGGTCGCAGCAAGGCGAACCGCCCGACCCATGCAACATCGCACCGGTTCAGTCAAGAGCCCGAGGGTGGGAAGCTGCGCAGGTCGGGCCGACTCGGTCAGCCGCGACCACGGAACAAACCTGAGTGGTCGTCAACGAGGCATTTCACTATGGTTCTTGGACAAGTTGGACAACCCGCGGGCGGGTGCGCGGCCGTCCGGCAGGTGTGTCGGACACCGCGCCGTGACCCCGTGCGGTCCTGCGACACGCTCGGCTGCGGCAACCGCGTCGCCCGCGCGTACGCCGCAACACCCGACGTCCGCGACCGGTTCCGACCGTGGTGATCGTGACCGGTCTCCGGCATCCGCCGACCGCCACCGCGACATGCGAACCGGGCCGTGCGACATGTGGTTTGTGGCCACTGCCCGTGCGCAACACCGTATGTGCAGACAAGGCGACAACATCGATATCCGGTCTGCCGTCAGGCAGATCGCGCCACCGCGAAACGGAATGCCGCCCGCCCGGGAGCGGCGCCCCTGCGCAGGCCGGGCGGTATCGCGGCCGGTCCGGGGAAGGCCGGGCGGGGGTCGCCAAAACGGCGTGAATTCGCCCCGGATTGCACCGAGACGCGGTCGCGACCCGGCCGGACTGCCGCTGCGATACCGGACCGGTGCGCGGCGCTCAGCCCAACAACCGGGCGGTTTCGACGTGTTCGAGGCCGTGCGCCTCGGCCACCGCCGCGTTGGCCAGCGCGCCGTCGTGTGTGCTGAGTCCGAGCGCGAGCGCCGCATCGTCGCGGCAGGCCTTGCGCCACCCCTTGTTCGCAAGGTCGACGAAGTACGGCAGCGTCGCGTTGGTCAGCGCGTATGTCGAGGTGTGCGGCACCGCGCCGGGCATGTTGGCGACGCAGTAGAAGACCGAGTCGTGGACGCCGTAGACCGGGTCGGCGTGCGTGGTCGGCCGCGAATCCTCGAAGCAGCCGCCCTGGTCGATCGCGATGTCGACGAGGACCGACCCCGGCTTCATCCGCGACACCAGGTCGTTCGTCACCAGCTTGGGTGCCCTCGCGCCCGGCACCAGCACCGCGCCGATCACCAAATCGGCGTCGAGCACCGCGCGTTCGATTTCGTAGGCGTTGGAGGTCACGGTCTGAAGATGGCCCTGGTAGATCCGGTCGGCCTGCCGCAGGGTCTCGATGTTGCGGTCGAGCAGCAGCACTTCGGCCTGCATGCCCAGTGCGATCGCCGCCGCGTTGTGCCCCGACACCCCCGCGCCGATCACGACGACCTTGGCCGCGTACACGCCCGAGACACCGCCCATGAGCGTGCCGCGTCCGCCGCCCTGCCGCATCAGGTGGTACGCCCCGACCTGCGGGGCGAGGCGACCCGCGACCTCGGACATCGGCGCCAGCAGCGGGAGTTGCCCGCCGGGCAGTTGGACGGTCTCGTACGCGATCGCGGTGGTGCCCGCGGCGAGCAGCGCGTCCGTGCACGCACGCGACGCCGCGAGGTGCAGGTAGGTGAACAGGGTCTGGCCCGCGCGGAGTCGGCCGTACTCCTCGGCGACGGGCTCCTTGACCTTGAGGATCAGGTCGCCGGTCTCCCACACCGCGTCGGCGGTCGCCAGGATGGTCGCACCCGCCGCCGCGTACTCCGCGTCGGGGATGGACGAGCCCAACCCGGCGTCCTGCTGCACGAACACCTCGTGCCCGTGGCGCACGAGCTCGTGCACGCCGGCCGGGGTGATCGCCACGCGGTACTCGTGGTTCTTGACCTCGCTGGGGATACCGACCTTCACGGCTGTCCACGTCCTTCCGTGCAGGGCCGGCGACACCGTCCGCCGACCTGGAACAAGCACCGGCGAGGAGCGCCGTCCGCCGAGGCCCACCTAGGTTAATGCGGCTAGAACACACTGACAACCTTGCAATGTGCCATCAATCGGCACACCAAATTTATGTTTCGCAGGCAACCAGACCGTGCGGGATCTCGTGGGTGCGCGGCGGCTACCCGTCCGTGGCGCCGGTCAGTCCGCCCGCGCGGGTGGCGCGGCGACCGGCGGGCCGGGGCCGTCGTCGTCGAGCAGACGCCGCACGGCTTCGGCCTGCGGAATGTCGGACAGCAGCGCCAACGCCTGACGCCGCCGTGCGTGGGCCTCGCGCGGATCGCCGGAGTCCTCCGCCAGGTCGGCGGTGCGCAACAGCGTCAGCGCCTCCAGCCGCTCGTCGCCGGCCGCCCGGAACGACTCCACCGCGTCGCGGTAGACGGTCAGCGCCTCCCGGGTGCGGCCCGCGTCGCCGAGGCACGCGCCGATGTCGGCGAGCACGCGGCCGATCTCGGCGGGTTCGTCGAGGCGGCGGCGCACCCCGAGTGCCGCGCGGTGGTCGCGCAGCGCCTGCTCGAAGCGGCCCATGCGGGCGTGCAGGCGTCCCAGACGCGAGAGCACACGCGCCTGGCCGTCCTCGTCCCCGATCGTGCGGCGCAGCAGCAGCGCGCGGTCGTACCAGTCGGCGGCTCGCTGGAGATCGCCCAGGTCCGCGTACGCGTTGCCCAGGTTGACCATCGCGCGGCCCTCGCCGGCCGGGTCGGCGAGCGACCGCGACACCTCGAGTGCGGCGCGGTAGCAGGACAGCGCCTGTTCGAGTTCGGCGCGGGCCACGTGCAGGTTGCCGAGGTTGAGCAGCGCGACCGCCTCCTGGCGGCCCGATCCGTGCCGCCTGGCCGCCGCAAGCGCAAGCTCGTGCAGCTCGCGGACGTCGCGCCAGTGCGCACGCCGGTCGAGCAACCGCGTCAGAACCGCGACCAGGCGCCTGGTGGGCCCGTCGAGGCCGGCCGCTGCGGCGACCCGGGCGGCGGCCAGAAGCTCGGGGCGCTCCTCACGCAGCCACGCGCGGGCGTGCGCGGCCGACTCGAAGCGCACGTCGGCCGGGACGTCGGCACCGCGCCCGGCGATGGTCTGCTCGGCGGCGCGCGCCAGGCGCACATAGCGGTCCAGCAGCCGCACGCGGGCGGTACGGCGCTCCCCGGGGCGCTCCTCGGCGTCGAGGCATTCCTGCACGTAGCCGCGCAGCAGTTCGTGGAAGCGGTAGCGGCCGGGAACCAGCCCCGGCTCCAGAAGGTGCAGTTCGCACAGCTCCGCGAGCGACCGCGCGGCGGCGTCGGGTCCGCAGTCGGCCAGCGCCGCCGCCGCGTCCGACCCGAACTCGCGGCCCGGTACGAGCGCGAGCAGCCGCAGCAACCGCGCGGCGGAGGGAACGAGTTCGCGGTGTACGAGAGTGAAGCAGGCGCGCAGCGCGAGTTCCGTGTCGTCGCACGAACCGTGCAGCCGCAACCGCTCGGCGCGCAGCCGCCGCCCGACGTCGGCGAGCGCGTACCGCTGCCGGGCACGCAGCCACGCGCCGGCGAGCTTGAGCGCCGCCGGGTGGTAGTCGCACAGCGACAGCAACTCGTCGGCGGCGCGCGGGTCGCACGCTATGCGCGTGTGTCCGGCGAGGTCGCCGAGCAGTTGGGCCGCGGCCCCGTGGTCGAGGACGTCCAGCGCACACGCGCGGACGACCGCGGCGCGGCCGAGGCCGGTAAGCGGCCCGACCGAGGTCGCGACGACGAGAGCGGTCGGGCTTTCGGGCAGCAGGGGCCGCAACTGGGCGGTGCTGGTGAGGTCTTCGAGCAGGACGAGTATGCGACGGTCGACCAGCAGCTCCCTCAAGCGCCCCGACCGGTCGTCGGTGCCGCCCGGCGGCTCGCGGTCGCCCAAGGCGTGGAGGAAGCTCTCCAGCACCTCCGCGGGCGGGATGGTCTCGCCGCGCGCGCCGGTGAGCCGCGCGTACAGCACACCGTCGGGGAAATGCGGGGCGAGTCGGTGGGCGAGCAGCACCGCGAGACTGCTGCGGCCGATGCCGGGCGGCCCGGAGATCGAGACGACCCGGTCGGGCGGCAGCAGCGAGGCCCGCGCGGCAACCCCCTGCACGGGTACGGCGGCTCCGGGACCGGTGACCCACCCGTACAGCGTGCGCAGTTCGTCGGTGCGGCCGACGAATTCGGTCGGCATGGGCGGCAGTTGCGCGGGCCCGAGGCGCAGTGTCGGAAAGAAAGCCTCGTCGCCCGCCCTCGGCGCGGGTACGGCAGTCCCGACGGCCTCGGTCTGGGCCGCCGACTCGCCACCCGTGAACACCGCCGACGACCCCCTGTTCCAGCCCCCCGACAGTCCTGCTGCGCAGGGTAGCGAACCGCGGACGAAATACGCCCGCGGACGCACAACAGCGCGGCAGCGGCGAATCATCCACCGCCGCGCCCAACACCCAGCCCGCACCCCCGAAGCAGCGAACACGGCAGGGACGCATCATCCGCCGCCGCACCTCCCCTCAAACCCGACACAGCACCCAACACCCAGCCCGCCTCGGTCACGTACTCGGCCAGCGTGGGACGGCCCTCCGGGTCGTGCATCGTCGACACCACCCCGGACGGTTTGTTCAGCGCGATCGAGCAGCGAACACGGCAGCGACGGATGATGCGCCGTCGAGGGGCGGCTGCGGGGCACGGCCGGTGGCCGCGAGGGCGGGGGCGTGGGGCGACCCCGTCCTGCGGGGGCGGACCTCCGGTAGTTGCTTCGGCTTCGTTCCGGCCGGTCACGTGAAGCCGCGCGGCGCCGGGACCAGTCGCCGTCACACAAACGCAGCCCGGGACAGCCGCCGACCGGTGAATCCGCCTCCGCTCCGCCTCTTCTCGGCTCGGTGTCTTCGTCATGGCCGGCACAAGGACCGGTGCCGCCGGCCTGCACGCCGTCCGGGCGCACCACGCAAAGCCCGCATCATGCGCCCGCGAGGCACCCGGCGCCGCGCGGACCGGCGGCCACCGTCGCGGGCTCAGAGCCCCGAGCCTCCCGTCGCGTCCAACACCGCGCCCGTCACCCAGCGCGCGTCGTCCGAAGCGGCGAACGCGACCACGTCGGCGATCTCGGCCGGTTCACCGACCCGGTCGAAAGCGGAGAACGCCGATGCCCACGCCCGCTTCTCCGGGTCCGTGTGCAGCCACGACGCGTTGGTGTCGGTGTCGACGATGCCCGGCACCACCGAGTTGACGGTGATGCCGCGCGGACCGAGTTCCTTGGCGAGGTGACGGGTGAAGACGTCGAGGGCGCCCTTCGTCGCGGAGTAGGTCATGATCTCGGGGAGCGCGATGCGGACGACGCCGCTGGAGATGTTGACGATCCGACCGCCGTCCCGGAGCCGGGTGAGCCCTTCCTTGACGATGAAGAACGGCGCCTTGACGTTGACGCCGAAGACGGTGTCGAACTCGTCGGGGGTCAGGTCGTACAACGACGAACTCGTCGCCACCGCCGCGTTGTTGACGAGGATGTCGAGGCCCGGCCCGGCCTGCGGCGCGTGTGCGGCGAGGCCGGCGTCGAACGCGGCCCAAAGCTCCCCGGCGCCGCCGTCCTTCGCCGGGCCCAGCTCGGCGTGGACGGGGAAGGCCGTGCCGCCACCGGAGCGTATTGCCTCGACCACCTCTTGCGCGGCAGCCGCGTTGCGCGCGTAGTTGACGGCCACGATGGCGCCGTCGCGGCCCAGACGCTCCGCGACGGCCCGGCCGATGCCGCGGCTGCCGCCGGTGACGAGCGCGACCTTGCCGGAGAGCCGGGCGGTGAGCGGGCCCGCAATGGACGCAGACATGGAGAATCCCCTTTGCTTGTTTAGCGATGACTACAAAAGAACGGTAGCATCCTTTTGTAGTGACCGTTATAGACTTGGGGGATGGCGAAGGAGCAGCGCACGGAGGCCTCAAGGCAGTCCCCGCGGACCTCGGACGGCAAGCCCAGGCCCACCGGTCGGCCGCGCGCGTTCGACCGCGACGAGGCGCTGGCAACAGCCACCCGGATGTTCTGGGAGAACGGCTACGAGGCGACGTCCATCGGCGACCTGACTCGGGCGATGGGCATCAAGCCGCCCAGCTTGTACGCGGCGTTCGGCGACAAGCGGAAGCTCTTCGAGGAAGCCGTCCAGGCCTACGGGCAGTCGCCCTACGGCGCGTTCATGGCACGCGCGCTCGCGGAAGAACCCACCGCCCGCGGCGCCTTCGCCCGAATCCTGCGAGAGGCGGCCGAGATCTACACCGACCCCTCGCACCCGCGCGGCTGCCTCACCATTTGCGCGGCGACCAATGTCACCCCTCAGAACGCGGAGGTCGAGAACTACCTGCGTGACCTGCGGAACCGCAATCTCGGGGTCTTCGAAGCCCGCCTGGCCCGCGCGGTCGAGGACGGCGAACTGCCGCCCGACGCGGATCCGGCCACGCTCGCCGGCTGGTTCGCCCTCGTCATCCAGGGCATGTCACAGCGCAGTCGGGACGGCGCCGACGCCGCCGAACTCCAGGCCTCGGCGAAGCTCGCGCTCCGCGCGGTCTGGCCGGAACAGAAGGGCGTGCCGTAGAGCGTGCCCGTCCCGCCGGACCAGGCCGCACGCCGGGTCCGCCGTGACGGGACCCGAGCCGGCGTTCGGACCACCCAGCCCGGTCGACGGGCCCGGCTTGACCAAGGCCGACGCTCGGCAGACGTCTCTATGGGCGGGCCGGACATGTCGTCCGCCCACTCCAGCGCAGCACCCGGCCGCCGGCGCGTGGGGGCGCCGAAGGCCCATAAGAGCGGCTGACCGCCCCCCAACCCACTCGACGCTTGGCAACGTGAAGGCCGACGGCGTGCGACCGCAGGCGTGGGCCTGCGGCTCGGCCCGAGCTTGTCAGGGGGACGGCCGCCGGGCCCGAGGCCGCAGCGGTGCGCAACGCCGCGAGCGTGCGTCACCGGCCGCCCCCGGCCTCCCCGCGCCGCGCGGCCTGAAGGGATCCACCCGTCGGGCCCTGAGCCTGATCGTCACGACGGGACGTGCCGGCACGTCGTCCGACCCGCGCGGCGGGGCTCCTCAGAACGGCCGAGCCGGCCAAGGCGCGTCGACCGGGCGGAGGCGGTCGAGCCCGTCGCCCGCCCGCGCTGCGACGACCGCGAGGGCGCCGGCGATCAGGGTGGGGTTGTGCAGGGCGCCGGCCAGGACAAGGCGGACGACCTCGTCCAGCGGTGCCCACGCGACCTCAAGTTCGGACTCCTCGGCGTGCGCGGCGTAGCGTTCGCCGTCGACCTCGCTCAGGCCGCGGGCCAGGAAGACGCGGATCGCCTCGTCGGACGAACCGGGCGAGTTGTAGAAGTCGACGAGGACGCGCCAGTCGTCGGCCTTGTGGTGGGCCTCTTCGTACAGCTCACGCTGCGCCGCCAACTGCGGGTGCTCGCCGGGGACGTCCAGGAGGCCCGCCGGAACCTCCCACAGCTTGTGCCGCACCGGGTGCCGGTACTGCCGCAGCACCAGCACACGGTCATCGTCGTCGAGCGCCAACACGCCGACCGCCCCCGGGTGGACGAGATAGTCCCGGCGCGCGTCCGTCCCGTCGGGCATGGCCACCACGTCGCTGCGCAGCCCGAAGATCCGGCCCTCGTACGGGGTCCCTTCCTCGACGACCGGCCATTCCTCGGCCGTGTCGGTGAACCGGGACCCGGCAGGGGTGGAGGGCGGCTGCGGCGCGGCGTCGTGCGGTCGTGCGTCGGCGTTCATCTGATTCCTCCGTGGTTTCCTTCCCCCGCCTTGGCGGCGGGGCGGAACGGGCTCCTGCGGAGCAGGGCCCAAGCGCTGCGCCGGGCCGCCGCCGGGGTGGACCGGTGATCGCCCCCGGTATGTCCTGACCGGCCCGCCCGGCAACGGCCCTGCGGCGGAGCCGACCGACGCGATCATGAAGCCACGCCCGCGAGGCGACGGCCTTGGCCGACCATGCCGACTTTCGGCTCCTTACTCGACAGCGCGGCCGGGGGCCGGTACGAAGCGTCAACGGATCATGCCCGCGCACCCTCTCCGCGACCAAACAGAAAACCTGTGCGGCACGGTTGGGAAGACCCTTTGCACACAAGTGGGAATGGTCAAGGCACACAACGTAGTCGAGCGCCGCGCCGCGCGGTCGGCCCGGGGGTGTCCGGACGCCCGCGCAGCGCTCAGGCACGCCTGCGCTCGCCGTGCCTCGGCGCCTCGCGGCGGACCTCGCCGGGACCGGCGCGGAAGGCACGGCTCTCCCGCGTTCCCCGGGGCCGCCGAGCACGTCGACCGCGCCGTCGGCCACTCGGCCTGGGGCGTGTCTCGAATCGCCGCCGGGGCCGCACGCCGGGCCCGGCAACCTCCCAAGCCCGGCACCGCACCTCGAAGCACACACCCTTGCCGCCCCGGCGGCCCAAGCCGAACCCAAGCCGAACCCAGCCCGAGCTGCGGGCCTGCGCCTTGCGACGCGCGGCACGAAGGAGGGCCGTCCAGGGCCGGTGCGACGCGGCCGGATCCGACGAGGATTCGAGGACCCCCTAGGGAGCGGCCTCCACGGTCGCGCGGTCCTCGCCGGTGACCCGGCGTACGGCGGCGGCGACCAGGCCCGCGAAAAGCGGGTGCGGCCGGGTCGGGCGCGACTTCAGCTCGGGGTGCGCCTGGGTCGCGACGAAATACGGGTGGACGTCGCGCGGCAGTTCGACGTACTCGACGAGACGGCCGTCCGGGGAGAGGCCGGAGAAGACCAAGCCGGTCGCCTCAAGCTGCTCGCGGTAGCTGTTGTTGACCTCGTAGCGGTGGCGGTGCCGCTCGAAGCTGTGGTCGCTGCCGTAGACCTCGGCGGCGATCGAGCCCCCGACGAACCGCGCCTCGTACTCGCCGAGCCGCATCGTGCCGCCCAGGTCGCCCTGACCGGCGACGATGTCGAGCTGGTCGGCCATCGTGGAGACCACCGGGTGCGGAGTGGACGGGTCGAACTCCAGGGAGTTGGCCCGCTCCAGACCGGCCAGCGTGCGCGCCGACTCGATGACCATGCACTGGAGGCCCAGGCAGATGCCCAGCGTCGGGATGCGGTTCTCGCGGGCGTACCGGATCGCCTGGACCTTGCCCTCCACGCCGCGGTCGCCGAAGCCGCCCGGCACCAGCACCGCGTCGACGTCGGCGAGCTCACGCGCGGCGCCCTCGGGAGTGGCGGTGTTGTCGGAGGTGACCCACTTGACCGTGGCGCGCACGTTGTTGGCGAAGCCGCCCGCGCGGATCGCCTCGGTGACCGACAGGTACGCGTCGGGCAGGTCGATGTACTTGCCGACCAGCGCGACGGTGACCTCGCGCTCCGGCTGGTGCACGCGCCGCAGCAGGTCGTCCCACGTCGACCAGTCGACGTCGCGGAAGTTGAGGCCGAGCCGGCGCACGACGTACGCGTCAAGCCCCTCGGCGTGCAGCACCTTGGGGATGTCGTAGATCGACGGGGCGTCGATCGCCGCGACCACGGCCTCCTCGTCGACGTCGCACATCAGCGAGATCTTGCGCTTGATGTCGGTCGGCACCGCCCGGTCCGCACGGAGCACGATCGCGTCGGGCTGGATGCCGATCGAGCGCAGCGCCGCCACCGAGTGCTGTGTGGGCTTGGTCTTGAGCTCGCCGGACGGCCCGATGTACGGCAGCAGCGAGACGTGCAGGAAGAACACGTTGTCGCGGCCGACCTCGTGGCGGATCTGGCGGACCGACTCCAGGAACGGCAGCGACTCGATGTCGCCGACCGTGCCGCCGACCTCGGTGATCACCACGTCGACGTCGTGCTCGGCCATCTGCCGGATGCGCGACTTGATCTCGTTGGTGATGTGCGGGATGACCTGCACGGTGTCGCCGAGGTACTCGCCCCGGCGCTCCTTGGCGATCACCGACGAGTAGACCTGGCCGGTGGTGACGTTGGCCGAGCCGTGCAGGTCCTCGTCGAGGAAGCGCTCGTAGTGGCCGATGTCGAGGTCGGTCTCGGCGCCGTCGTTGGTGACGAAGACCTCGCCGTGCTGGAACGGGTTCATCGTGCCCGGGTCCACGTTGAGGTACGGGTCGAGCTTCTGCATCGTCACCCGCAGCCCGCGCGCCTTGAGCAGAGCGCCGAGGCTGGATGCGGTGAGCCCCTTGCCGAGCGAGGAGGCGACGCCCCCGGTGACGAAGAGATGCTTGGTCGGCCGGGTGCGGGTCGACGGACGCGCGCCGCGCGTCGCACTGCCGGGCGTCTGGGGCACTGCCAAGGAGGGGCTCCCGTGGGGGGTCGTGTAAACGCGAGAGGGAATGTGGTCCCTAGAAGTCCACGGGCGACCAGACTAACAGCGCTACCCGACATCGTCCCCCCGCGCGAGGCCCCCACCACGTAGCACGATCCACCCTATTCAGAGCGTGACCGAAGCCTCCGCAAACCCTAGAAAAACCGGGCAGTTACCCATGAACTCCCCGACGAGGGCAACGCAGAGTCACTGAACGGGTCTCATCACCGACGTGAGTGGACTACTCTGATCAAGGGTCCGCAGCGTGCGCCCGGAGCAGGCGGCACGCCCAGGCGACATCCCACACACTCTCCCATCACCCGCCTGAAGAACAGCGCGACGGCCGTATAAGGCAGGACGGATTCCGCGTGAGCAATCGCATCGAGGACTACGCCCTCATCGGGGACATGCAGACCGCGGCCCTGGTGGCCCGCGACGGCTCCGTGGACTGGTTGTGCCTCCCCCGCTTTGATTCGCCCGCGGTCTTCGCGGGCCTGCTGGGCACCGAGGAGAACGGCTACTGGAAGATCGCCCCGCTCTCCGGCGGCCACGCCACGCGCCGTCGCTACCGGGGCGACTCGCTGATCCTGGAGTCCGAGTGGGAGACCCCCCGCGGCTCGGTCCGGGTCATCGACTTCATGCCGCCGTCCGACGCGCTCATCGGCGCACCCACCATCGTGCGCATCGTCGAGGGGATATCGGGCCACGTCCCGGTCCGCTCCGAGATCCGCATGCGGTTCCACTACGGCAAGGTTGTGCCGTGGGTGCGCCGCCACACCGACGGCCGCACCGTCGCGGTCGCCGGCCCCGACGCGGTCTGGTTGCAGAGCGAGGCCGAGGCGTACGGGCGCGGCATGACGACGTACGCCGACGTCACCGTGGGACCGGGCGAGCGCCACGCCTTCATCCTCAACTGGTGGCCGAGCCACGTCGAGGCGCCGCTGACGACGGACGCCGAGGCGACACTCGAAGACACCGAGCGGTTCTGGAGCGACTGGGTCGACCGCTGCACCTACCAGGGCCCCTGGCGCGACGCGGTGGTGCGCTCGCTGATCACCCTGAAGGCGCTCACGTACGCCCCCACCGGCGGCATCGTCGCCGCGCCGACCACGTCGCTGCCCGAGGACGTCGGCGGCGTCCGCAACTGGGACTACCGCTACACCTGGCTGCGCGACGCCGCGATGACGCTGTCCGCGCTGGTCCGCACCGGCTTCCTGGAGGAAGCGAAGGCGTGGCGCGAGTGGCTGCTGCGCGCGGTCGCCGGCGACCCGGAGAACCTGCAGATCATGTACGGCGTCGGCGGCGAGCGCCGGCTCACCGAGTACGAGGCCAACTGGCTTCCCGGCTACGAGAATTCAGGTCCGGTGCGGATCGGCAACGCCGCCGCCGAGCAGTTCCAGCTCGACGTGTACGGCGAGGTCGTCGACGCACTGCACCACGGCCGCATGGCCGGCATGGAGGGCCACGACAACGCCCACCAACTCCAGCTCCGCCTCATGGACTTCGTCGGCGACCACTGGCGCAACCCCGACGAGGGCATCTGGGAAGTCCGCGGCCCCCGCCGCCACTTCGTGCACTCCAAGGTCATGGCCTGGGTCGCGGTCGACCGCACCATCAAGATGATGGAGACCGACACCCTCGACGGTGCCGGAGCCGACGAGCGCACCCTCGACCAACTGCGCACCGTGCGCGACGAGATCCACCGCGAGGTGTGCGAATACGGCTACGACGCCGAACGCAACACCTTCACGCAGTACTACGGGTCCCGCGAGCTGGACGCGGCGCTGCTGCTCATCCCGCAGGTCGGCTTCCTCCCGGCCGACGACAAGCGCGTCGTCGGCACCATCGAGGCGATCCAGCACGAGCTGACCGAGGACGGCTTCGTCCGGCGCTACCCGACACACGGCGACGGGATCGGCCTCGACGGCCTGCCCGGCGACGAGGGGGCCTTCCTGGCCTGCTCGTTCTGGCTGGCCGACGACCTGGCGATGATAGGGCGCCTCGACGAGGCCCGGGAGCTGTTCGAACGCCTGCTCGCACTGCGCAACGACCTCGGACTGCTCGCCGAGGAATGGGACCCGCGCCTGCAGCGCCAGGTCGGCAACTTCCCGCAGGCGTTCAGCCACGTCCCGCTGATCGACACGGCACTGCGTCTGACCGCGCTGTGGCATCAGCAGCAGCGTGAGGCGGCCGTCAAGGCCGAACGCCGGGAGACCGCGACCGAGGCCGCGGAGGCCGCCGAAGCGGGCGGTGCCGCGGAACCGGGCACCGCGGAACGCGCACACGCGGCGGAGTCCGGCGGCTGAGCGAAAAAGACCGAGGACGGCCCCGCCGGCACGCATCGACGTGCGGGCGGGGCCGATTTCGTCACCGCGGGGTGTGCGACTCGGGCCCCCGCACCGGGCCGTGAGAACACCACGGGCCCGGTGAGGTCCGCCCCCGAGCGCAGCGACTAACGCGGGCCGAGTTCCTCGTAGACGCTGAGCACCTGGGCAACGGTGTCGTTCTCGTCCGGCCAGGTCAGGGCCTGGGCGCGGCCGGCCTCGGCGAGTGCGGCGCGGCGACCGGGGTCGGCGAGCAGCGCCGCGACGGCTTCCGCCAACGCGTCGGCGTCGCCGTACGGCACCAACTCCGCCGCGTCCCCGACCAGTTCGGGAATGCCGCCGACCGCGGTGGACACCAGCGGCACGCCCATCGACAGCGCCTCCTGCGCCACCAGGCACCGCGCCTCCCAGTGGCTGGGGAGCACGGCGATGTCGGCGGCGGCGAACAAATCGGCGACATCGCCGCGGTGGCCCAGCAACCGCACCGGCAGATCCTCGGCGTCGATGCGGGCCTGCAACTCGTCACGCAAAGGCCCGTCGCCGGCGATGAGCACGATCGGCGCCTCCGCGAGTGCCTTCCACTTCGCGGCGGCGTCCAGCAGGACCGGGTACGCCTTCTGCGGCGCGAGGCGGCCGACCGCCAGCACGACGGGCCTTGCCCCGACGGTCAGTTCCGCGCGCACGGCGGACCGGTCACGGCGCGCGGCGGGCGCGGGCGCGCCGACCGGGCCGAGCCGGGCGTCGGCGGCTCCGAGTCCGCGGGCCCGGTCGACGAGGTCGGAGGAGGCGCCGAGCACGACGTCGGCGGCGCGCACCGCGCGAGCCTCCATCATGCGTGCGAGCACTGCTTTCGGCCCGGTCGCGAGCACCGCGTTGTGCAGGGTGAGGACCAGTGGTGTGCGGCCGGGGCGGCGCCCGATCACCGAGGCCGCGGCGAGCCCGGCCCGCAGGCCGTGCGCGTGCACCACGTGCGCGTCCGCGCAGGCTTCGCGCAGTGCCCGAAGGGCGGCGCGGCCGGTGGGGCGCGACCCGGCGGAGACCTCGACGGGCACGAACCGCGCGCCGGTCCGGGCGAACTCGAAATGCTCCTCGGCCGCGGACGGTCCGGCGACCGTCACAGCCACCCCGCGTGCCACCAATCCCCGTGCCAGGGAACGGACATGCACCCCGACTCCGCCGGTGGCCGTGCCCAGCACCAGCACCGCGCGCAGCCGCGCGGGCTTTCCGGCGCGCTCTTGTGACGTCCCGTCAGCCACGACTCTCCTTCACGACCCGACGCCTGCACATGTTCGCACGGGCGCAGGGGCCCCGCGTTCTCTCGGGACCGCCTCTGGTCCCTTTTCACCGAAGTCTCGCGTTGCCGATCGAAAGACGTCGCCCCGGCACTGATCGCTGCCGAAGGTTCCGGTGATCCGATGCCTCCCGCAGCAGGCCCCACGTCGACCTCCGACTCGCTCGCGGGCCCTGCCGCGCGTGCGGGCACGCCGCCCGCTCCCGGGGGTCAGCCGGGCGCGGCATGTGTGATTCCGCGCCGGCTTCGGCGCCCGGTTCTCGTGCCGTCCCGTCATGCCCTCTCCGAGCCTGGTCCGCGCGTCGGCCGGCGTCCCGTGCCGGGTTCAGCGCCGCCGCGCGAGCAGCACCCGCACCTCCGGGCCGGCGAGCGCGTAGGCCACACCCGCGAACACCGCCGCGCCGATGATCGCGGCTGTCGTTCCCGCGAGCAACGAGTGGACCGTGCCGCCCGTTCCCCACACGTGGGCGAGCCCGGCCCCGGCCGCTCCCCCCGCACCCGCTGCGGCCGCCCCGGCCAGGCTCACGCGCCCGGCGCCGCGCAGGGCCTCGCGGCCCGACGCCCGCACGGTGGCGGCCACCAGAAGGGCTCCGGCCACGGTCATGCCGACGGTGTTGCCCAGCCCCAGCGCGGCGACGCTCCACTCGGGGTCGACCGCGGGCACCAGGGCCAGGTCGGTGGCGATGACCGCGGCCCAGCCCAGGACCACCGCACCCGCCGACGCGCGCCCGTGGCCGCGCGCGTACAACGCCCGGCCCAGGTGCGCGATCAGGCCATATCCCGCCAGGCCGGGTGCGAAGGCGACGAGCGCGCGGGCAAGGACGGCCGGGTCGACTCCGCCGTCGCCGCCCGCGAGGTTCGCGAAGAACGCACCGACCGGATACGCCGTGGCCGCCAGCACCGCCGCTCCCGCGAACGACACCAGCAGCACCGCGCGCGTGGTGGCCGCCGCGGTGGCGGCGAACCCGGGGTGGTCGCCCTCGTGCGCGGCTGCGCTCAGGCGCGGGAAGGCACTGGTGGCGATCGGCACGGCGAGCACCGCGTACGGCAGGACGTACACCATCCACGCGTTCTGGTACGTCACCGCGCCGCCCGCCGGGCCGTGCGCGTTGACCAGGATCAGGACGGTGACCGTGGCCAGTTGCTGCGCGACGAGCGTGGCGACTCCCGCGAGGGCGAGCATCCGGGCACGTCGGGCGACACCGTCGGGAAAGCGGAAGGTGGGACGCAGCCGGATGCCGGTGCCGCGCAGGGGGACAAGGGTGCACAGGGCGAGTGCCAGCACGCCCGCGGTGGTGCCGAGTCCGAGCACGAGTTCGCCGCCTCGCGGGACCGCGTCCGGGTCGTCTCCGCTGCCGTCGTAGCCGGCGGCGAAGAGAAGGTAGGCGCCGGCGACGACGAGGCTGGAGACCAGCGGCGCGACCGCCGCTGCGGTGAACCGGCGGTGGGCCTGGAGGATGCCGGCGGACACGACCGCGAGGCCGTACAGCGGGATTTGCGGCAGGAACGCGGTCAGGAATGCGGCGGCGAGCCCGGACATGCCGGGCACATCGGTCTTGTCGCGCAGCAGCGCGTCCATCAGCGGGTCCGCGAGCAGCACGCCCGCGACGGTGACCGGCACCAGGACCGCCACGGTCCAGGTGAGCAGCGCGGACGCCGTGCGGCGGACCTCGTCGGTCGAACCGCGCGCGAGCGGGCCGGCGAGCAGCGGCACGACCAGGCTCGCGAGCGCCCCGCCGGCGACGATGTCGAAGACGATGTTGGGGACGTAGTTGGCGGTGGTGTAGGCGTCGCCGACGTTGTTCTGGCCGACGGCCGCGTTGAAGACGATCTGCCGGCCGAACCCGGCCACGCGTGCGAGGACTGTGAGGACGGCGATGACGAGGGCCGCGCCGGCGAGCCCGCGCGTGAGGCGTCGACGCCGCGGCGACGCGGGCGGGGTCGGGGGGGTGCCGACGGTCACGCGGCGCCCCGAACGACGAGAACGTTGGTGCGATCTTCCGACCGGCCCCGCAGCCCCCACTGCGGGGGTTTACCGGATGAGCGGATCGCTGCGGCGGCCGGCGTCCACAGGGCCGGGTCGATCATCGGACTTCTCGCGTCACGCCATGGGGCATCGGCCTACGACGCCACCGGCTGCCCGGATGTGCTCTCCGCCTCGGGAGCCGGGCGCTGCGGCACGACCGGGCGGCGGCCGAGCATGTCGATCTTGTGCAGCGCCGGGGTCTCGGCGATGACCTTGGTGAAGCTCACCTTTTCACTCGCAAGGGTGAGCGCGGCCAGCACCGCGGCCCGAACCACCAGCCCGCGCCGGGACGCCCCCGCGACCGCCGCCACGCCGAGCGCGGCACCGAGCGCGTTCGCCCCGGCGTCGCCGAGCATCGCCTTCTCGCCCAGGTCCTCCGGCATCAGCGCCGCGGCGGCGCCGACCGGGGCCGCCGCCAGGCGCGAGCCGCGCAGCACCGACGGTGCCCCGGCGAGGACCGCGACCTTGGCGGCGCGGCCCGGGCGCAGGTCGAACAGGTTGACCACATTGGCGCTGCCCGCGATCACGACGCCGGCCAGCAACTTGTCGACGGGCTTGTCCCGCATGAGCGCGCCCGCGGCGAGCCCGCTCGCGCCGATGCCGAGGACCTTGACCATGCCGCTGGTCACCTCGCCGTGCGCGAGCGCGCCGACATGGCCCTTGAAGCCGCGTTTGTCAGTCGCCCCGAGCATGTCGTCGTACGTGCCGAACCCCGCCGCGCCCAGCGTCGCCAGCGCGGCCGCGGCACGGTGCGCGGCCGGGACACCGGGCGCGGTGGCGGCGGCGAGCGCGGAGCCGACTGCCGCGGCCGGGCCCTCGACGAGCGTGACCGCCTCGCCGCGGTGGTTGCGGCGCTCCCACGCCGCGGCCTGGCCGGGCGTGAAGCGGCGCAGCATGGTGTACGCGAACCGTGCCGCGGTGCCCGCGACCGCGGCCGTGCGCAGCGAGCGTCGAACCGAACTCACGACGTTTTCTCCGTCTCCGTGTGCTCCGTCTTGTCCGCCGGCAATTGGGGCAGCCAGCCGTTCTGTCCGGTCGCACCGTACTGCCCCGACTTGCCTTCGACGGACTCGACGACCAGCGCCCAGCCCACCGAGACCTGGCCCTGGGTCGTCTCGGCCGCGTCCACGGACGACACGGCCTTGGCGGTGCGTTCGTCGCCGCGCAGCGCCGCGACGGTGCCGCCGCCTTGTACGGAGGCCGTGTCCCCGGCCACGACCGTACCGTCGCCGGTGCTGTCGATGGCGCGCGACAGCCCCAGATAGATGTTGTTCGGCCGCGCCGGGTCGGCGCCCTCGACAGGGCCGGACGGCGCGACGACGACCGCGAGGGTCGCGCCCTTCTCCGGGTTGCCTTCGATGTCGACGAACCCGGCGTCCTCGAAGCGGTCGAGCAGAGCCGCCGCGGTCTCGGTGGACGTGCCGCCGGTGGAGCCTTCGCCGCCCTTGCCGCTCGTGGAAGGGCTGGGAGTCCCGGTCGGGGAGGTGCCGGTGACCGGCGGGGTGGCGGGCGGGTTGGCCGCGGGGTCGACGGGCGCCGTCGTCGCCGGGTTCGCGGGCGGGCTGGTCTCGGGCGTGACCTGGCCCGGCAGCGGCGTGGCCTGCGGTGCGCCGGTGGCCGCCCCCGGCGTCGCCGGTGTGCCGGTCGATGTGGGCGGCGTGGTCGGTTTGGTGCTGCTCTTGTGCACGATCGCGGCGGCCAGCGCGGCCGCGGCCCGGTCGTACCCGGACTGCCCGGCCGAGGTGCCGCCGGCGGCGAAGATCAGCGCGGGCTCCTTGGCCGGGTCGGTCCACGCCTCCTTGACCGCGACGGTCCCGGTGATCGTCGCCCCGGATTCCTCCAGCGTCTTGACGGTCGCGTCGGTGACGGCGGAGTTGGCGTCCGGCAGCGTGACGAGCACGACGGACTTGCCCGTGAGCTTGCCCGCGACCAGTTCCGGCTTGCTGCCGTTGATGAAGTTGTTGAGCGCCCGGTTCTCGCCTTCCTCGGCCCGCAGGTCGCGCCGCGCCGCCTCGGCGGCCCGGGTCTGCTCCTGGATGCGGCCGTCCAGGTCCTCCTTGACGATGTCGGCGAGGAAGGAGCTGCCCAGCACGAGGCCGACCGACAACGCGAGGAACACCGCGATGATGGACACGACGTGGTAGCGGAAGTCGATCAACCGAAGATTCCTTGCAGCCAGAAGACGAACGAGTTCCACTGCGCCTGGAACACGTGGTAGTACGCCTGGCCGATGGGACTCACCCGGATCGTCACCGCGATGGTGATCAGTGCGGCCAGGCACATCACCAGCAGCGAGGTCGTGGAGATACGGCTGCGGTACAGGCGGCTGACACCCTTGGCGTCCACGAGCTTGCCGCCGACACGCAGGCGGGTCAGGAAGGTGCTCGCCATCCCCGCGCGGCCCTTGTCGAGGAACTCGACCAGCGTGGCGTGCGTGCCGACCGCGACGATCAGGTTGGCGCCCTTGTCGTCGGCGAGCAGCATCGCGATGTCCTCGCTGGTACCGGTGGCCGGGAACGGCACGCCGGTCAGCCCGAGTTCGTCCAGCCGCTGCATTCCCGGCGCGCGGCCGTCGCGGTACGCGTGGACGACGATCTCCGCGCCCGAGCGCAGCGCCTCGTCCGACACCGAGTCCAGGTCGCCGATGATGATGTGCGGCCGGTAGCCGGCCTCCAGCAGCGCGTCCGCGCCGCCGTCGACGCCGATCATCACCGGGCGGTACTCGCGGATGTAGGGCCGCAGCGCGGCGATGTCCTCGCGGTAGTGGTAGCCGCGCACGACGATGAGAACCTGCCGGCCGTCCAGGTTGGTCCTGATCGTCGGCACCCCGACCCCGTCGAGGAGGAGGTCGCGTTCCTCGCGGATGTATTCGAGGGTGTTCTGCGCGAACGCCTCGATCTGCTCGGACAGCCCCGCACGGGCCTCCTCCATCGCGGCGCGCACCGACTCCTTGTCGAGCATCGTGCCGACCGCGATCGGCCGTTCGCCGCGGTAGAGGATGTCGTCCTCGATGTGCACCCACTCGCCCTCGGGCAGCCGGCCTATGACGCCCTGCCCGACGGCGTCCAGCAGCGGGACGCCGGCCGCGACGATGATCTCCGGCCCGAGGTTGGGGTAGCGGCCGCTGATCGACGCCGACGCGTTGACGACCGCGGCCGGCCGGCAGGCGACCAGCGCCTCGGCGGCGACGCGGTCGAGGTCGACGTGGTCGATGACCGCGATGTCACCGGGGCGCAGCCGCTTGGTGAGGTTCTTCGTACGCCGGTCCAGCCGGACGACGCCGGCGATGCCCTCGAACTCGGGCACACGGCGTCGGCGGAGCACGGGAATCCTCATCGCGGTCATCCTGCCATGCGAACAGCCCTGGTCAGGCGGGTACCGCCCGCCCCTATGGCGGCCTTCACACGCCGTACGCCGCCCGGTGCACGGCCGTGCCCAAGCCGTTACGGCCTTGTGATCCGGTTCCGGGAACCGACCGGCCGCGGCGTCAGGCGCGCTTGACTTTCGCCGCCGCCTCCAGCAGCTCCTCCGCGTGCGCCCGGCCCAGCTCGGAGTCCTCCAGACCGGCCAGCATCCGCGACAACTCCCGCACGCGCGCCGCGTCGTCGAGAGCGACCACGCCGGACCGCGTCACCGTCCCGTCGTTCGACTTCTCCACCACCAGATGCCGGTCCGCGAACGCCGCCACCTGCGGCAGGTGCGTCACCACGATCACCTGCGCCGACCGCGCGAGCATCGCCAGGCGCCGACCCACCTCGACCGCCGCCTTGCCGCCCACACCCGCGTCGACCTCGTCGAACACGAACGTCGGCACCGGGTCCGCGCCCGCGAAGACCACCTCGACCGCGAGCATCACCCGGCTCAGCTCACCACCCGACGCGCCCTTGCCCAGCTGCCTCGGCGGCGCTCCGGGATGCGGCGCGAGCAGCAGCTCCACCTCGTCGACGCCGGACGGGCCGTACGCGAGAACCCGGCCGCCGACCTCCAGCCCGTCCGGATCCTCGACCCCGGTGATCGCGACCGTCACCCGGGCATGCGGCATCGCCAGCGCGCCCAGCTCGACCGTGACCGCCTCCGCGAACCGGTCCGCCGCCGCCGCGCGCGCCGCCGACACCTCGGCGGCCAGCTCCGCGAGCTCGCTGCGCAACGCGTCGCGCTCCTCGGTCAGTTCACCGACCCGGTCGTCGTCGCCGTCCAGCTCCGCCAGCCGCGCCGCCGACCGCTGCGCCCACGCCAACACCTCGCCGATGTCCGCGCCGTACTTGCGCGTCAGCGCCGTCAGCGCCGCCCGGCGCTCCTCGGCGACCGCGAGCCGCACCGGGTCCGCGTCGACGCCCGCCGCGTACGACGCCAGCTCCGTCGCCACATCGGAGGCGAGATAGCCAAGCTCGTTCAGCCGCTCGGCCAGCGCGGCCAGCGCCGGGTCGTGCGACGCCACAGCCTCGACCGCCCGGCGCGCCTCGCCGATCAACGTCACCGCGTCGGCGCCCTCGACCCCCGACTCCGGGTCACCGAGCAGCGCCTGGTGCGCGGTTGTCGCCGCCGAACGCAGCGCGTCGGCGTGCCCGAGGCGCTCGGTCTCCGCGGCCAGCTCGGCATCCTCACCGGCCTGCGGCGCCAACTGCTCGATCTCCCCGAGGCCGAACCGCAGGAGATCGGCCTCCTGCGCGCGCTCCCGCGCCCGCGTGGTGATCGTCTCCAACTCCGCGGTGACCGCGCGCAGCCGCTTGTAGACCCGCGCGTACGAGGCCAGCGGCTTCGCCACCGACTCCCCCGCGTACCGGTCCAATGACGCGCGCTGCCGCGCCGGACGCAGCAACCGCTGCTGGTCCGTCTGCCCGTGCACCGCGATCAGCTCGTCCGCCAGGTCCGACAGCAGGCCGACCGGCGCCGACCGGCCGCCCACGTGCGCGCGGCTGCGGCCCTCGGCCGAGACCGTGCGGCTCAGCAACAGGGCGTCCTCGTCCAACTCGGCGCCCGCCTCCGCCGCCCGCACCGCGGCCGGGGCGTCCGCCGACAGCCGCACACGGCCCTCGACCACCGCACGGCCCCGGCCCGTCCGCACCAGACCGGCGTCCGCGCGGCCTCCGAACAACAACCCCAGGCCCGTCACCACCATCGTCTTGCCCGCGCCCGTCTCACCGGTGACCACCGTGAAACCGGACGCCAGCTCGACCACGGCGTCCTCGATCACGCCCAGGCCTTGTATGCGCATCTCTTCCAGCACGGCGACGACCCTACGGGTTCTTCGGGCCCGGCACGCCACCATGCCGGGAAACAGCGGAACCGTCGGACGCCTCAGCCGCATCGGCGGCATCCCGGACATCCTGGGCATCGTGTGCGTCGTGCGGCCCACCCCGCCACCCCCGCACCGGCAACGCGAACTTCGCCACAAGCCGGTTCGTGAACGGGGCCTCGTGCAACCGCGCCAACCGGATCGGCACGGCTCCGCGCCGCACCTCCACCCGCGCCCCCGGCGGCAGATCCGCCGTACGCCGACCGTCGCACCACAGCACGCCCTTCGGCGTCTCCGGCTGCACCTCGACCGCCAGCACCGACCGCGGCGACACCACCAGCGGCTTGGCGAACAACGCGTGCGCGCTGATCGGCACCATCAACAACGCCTCGACCTCCGGCCACACCACCGGGCCGCCCGCGGAGAACGCGTACGCCGTCGACCCCGTCGGCGTCGCGTACACCACCCCGTCGCCACCCCACCGCGACAGCGGACGCCCGTCGACCTCGGTCACCAACTCCAGCATCCGCTCCCGCGACGCCTTCTCGATCGCCGCCTCGTTCAACGCCCAGTTGGTGTGCACCACGTCGCCGTTGGTCCGCACCACCACATCGAGCGTCATCCGCTCCTCGACCTCGTAGTCGAAACGCACCACGCGCTCGACCACCTCGCCGAGATCCTCGCGCTCGGCCTCGGCCAGGAAACCCACCCGGCCCAGGTTCACCCCGAGCATCGGCACCCGCGCGTCGCGAACCAGCTCGGCCCCGCGCAGCAGGGTCCCGTCGCCGCCCAGCACGATCGCCAGCTCGCAGCCCTTCGCGGCGTCCGGCTCGGCCGACACCACCTCGACTCCCGGCAGCGTCAGCTCCTCGGCCTCCGACTCCAGCACCCGGACCACGATCCCCGCCGCCACCAGGCCGTCCACGACCAGGCGCGCACTGCGCAGCGCGGCGGGACGCCCTGTGTGCGTGAGCACCAGGACCGTACGCCGGGTCACGTCCCGCGCCTTGTCATGCCATCGCCCGCCCGTCCGACCGAAGGTGCCCCCGCGACCGCCGCCAGGCACGCCGTGGGAGCGGTTGCCCTGAACATCCGCATCGGCCGACGGTACCGCGTACCCCCGTCATCACGCCCCGACCGGACGAGCCGGATCACCGCGGGCCCTCGGCGACCGCGCGATCCACCTCCGCCGGATCCAGCTCCGGCGCCCCCCGGCGCAGCCACAGGAAGTACTCCACGTTGCCCGACGGACCCGGCAGCGGACTCGCCACCACCCCCAGTACCCCGAAGCCCAGCGCCGCGGCCTGCCCGGCGACCGTACGCACCGCCTCCGCACGCAACCCCGGCTCCCGCACGACACCGCCCGAGCCCAGCCGTTCCCGGCCCACCTCGAACTGCGGCTTGACCATCAGCACGAGATCCGCGTCCGAGGCCGAACACCTCGCCAGCGCGGGCAGCACCAGGCCCAGCGAAATGAACGACAGGTCGCCCACCACCAGCCCGGCGGGCTCACCACCGACCTGATCCAGCGACAGCTCTCGTACGTTCGTGCGATCACGTACCGTCACCCGCTCGTCGCTGCGCAACGACCACGCCAACTGCCCGTAGCCGACATCGACCGCGACCACATGCCCGGCCCCCGCCCGCAGCAGGACGTCGGTGAACCCGCCCGTCGACGCGCCCGCGTCGACGCACCGGCGACCCTCGACGACCAGCCCCCGCGGCACGAACGCCGCCAGCGCCCCGGCAAGCTTGTGGCCACCGCGCGACACGAAATCGGGCTCCGCGCCGTTGCGGGCGACCACCACCGCCGCACTCGTCTCGACCTGCGTGGCCGCCTTCGTCGCCGTCGCCCCGCCGACCGACACCCGCCCCGCCGCGATCAACTCCCCCGCATGCTCGCGAGAGCGCGCCAATCCTCTGCGCACCAGCTCCGCATCGAGCCTGCGTCGTGCCACGGTCGCCCCTTGCCTGGTGTGTTGTGACGGTGCCGGAAACCGGTGTAGTCAAGCACCCCCGCGAGACCGACGGTCAGCGGGGGAAGCCCTCCCGGGCCAAGCACCCACACCGCACCCGGCGGCGGGACGGCTCGGCCCACGAGCACCGGCACGACCAAGCGTCGCCCACAACTGCCCGCAGGGGCGAACCGTCCGTGCCCCGATCCGACACGCGGTCCTCAGCGGTCCAAGCCCGCCAGAACCTCGCGCAGCTCCCGGTGGACGTCCTCGTACACCTCGCCGTGCCGATCGGTCGGCAGCACATCCACCTGCGTCAGGCGCGCCACCGCCCGGTCGACCTCCGGGTCACCGGACGGCTCCGGCGGCGCGAGACCGAGAGGAGCGACCCCGGGTCCGGCCTCCACACCGACGCCGGACGCCGGACCGGCCTCCGCCGGGCCCCCGACCGAGACAGGCTCCTCCACAACGCCGTGCGGCACGTCCACGTTCACTCCCCCGGCTCGGCGGGCGACGGGCCGGACGGCGGGGTGTCCGGGCCCTCGCCGGCCTTCCTCGCGGACTTCTTCGCCACCGACTCGCCCGCGGGCGTCCGCTTCGTCGCCCCGCTCCCCGGCGTCGTCTTCTTCTCCGCCGTCTTGGACGCGGCCGTCTTCTTCGCGGCCGTCTTCTTCGCCGGGGCCTTCTTCGCCGCCGCCTTCTTCGCCGCGCGCGCCGGGGTGATCGCACGCTTGGCCACCGGCGTATCCGCCTCCGCCTCCACCGCGGCCTTCGCGACAGGCTCGGCGACCGTGCCCGCGCCGCGCACCGGCACCGGCTCCTCGTCCATGGGCGGCCCCGCCGGCGCCCGACGCCCACGCGACGGCTTCGAGGCGACCGACGCGACAGCGAGCCGGTGCTCCAAATCCGTCACACGCCGCTCGACACGCTCCAAGTCGTCCTCGACGGCCTTGACGTCGTCCAGCCACGGGCGCAACCGGCCCATCGCCTTGTCGACCTCACTGCGCACCACCCCCACCAGCAGATCGCGGTTCGCCTTGCCGGTGGCGAACAGCTCATCGGCGACCTGCTGCACATACTGCGGCACAGCCTGCGCCTGCTGCGCCACCTGCGCGGGCACATGGTCGAGGTCCACGCCGCTCTTCTCGACCAGTTGCCGCGCCGTCTCGGTCACCCGATGGACGGTCATCTCGGTCAAGCCAGTCGCGATCTGCAAGTAACTCCGCAGTGCGTCACGCATGGTCCGGCGCCTCCTGGGGTTCCGCGGGCCTGTTGTGTGCCGGCCCGCACACCGTCCGCGCGGGCCGCAATTGCCACGAACTCGACGCTATCGCGTCGGCGTGCCCTCGTCCTCGCGCAACGGGCGGATCGGGGACGTGGGGTACCGTCGGGCAGCGAGCCAGGACCGGAAAGGCCGGAAAGGACCATCTCCCTATGGCAACCGTCGAGGAATGCCGCAGCGCACTGGAACGGCTGTCCGCCAAACTCGGCGCCGCCGAAGGCGAACTCGGCCGCGCCACACGCCTCGACCGCAGCCTGAGCTGCCGACTGCCCGACCTCGACATCACCTTCTCCGGGCAACTCCGCGACGGCACCCTGCACGACATCACCACCGAACCCGCGCCCGTGAAGGCCCAGATCCGCCTCCAGGCCACCAGCGACGACCTGGTCGCCCTCGTCGACGGCGACCTCAACTTCGCCTCCTCGTGGGCCCGCGGCCGCGTGAAACTCGAAGCGTCGTTCAAAGACCTGCTGACCCTGAGAAAGCTGGTCTAGGCGGGTCACCCGCCCACGGAAACACCCAGCCCGGCAACGGTCTTCACCGCGCGGTCCACATCGACCGCCGCCGCGCCCCCGGCGTCCCACACGGCCGCACACACCGCGCGAAGACCGTCGTACGCGTCACCGCCGCCCGACAGCTCCGGCCCGTCGCCGTCGACCCGCGCGCACCAACCACCGCACACCCACCCGCCCCCGGCGCCGGGCACCGCACGCGGCAACGGGCCGAGCAGCGCCCGCAGATCAGCGGCCACGTACGTCGGCCGGCTCTGCGCCGGCGCGGCCAGCAGCGCCCGCACATCGGTCACACCGGTCATCACCAGCAGGCTGTCCACACCGCCCGCGACCGCTCCCTCGATGTCGGTGTCCAGCCGATCACCCACCACCAACGGCCGCTTCGCGCCCGTCCGCAGCATCGACTCGCGGTGCAACGGCAGTTCCGGCTTGCCCGCGACGACCGGCTCCGCACCCGTCGCCGCACGGACCACCCCGACCAGCGCGCCGTTGCCCGGCGCGATCCCGCGCTCGGTCGGAATCGTCAGGTCCAGATTCGACGCGATCCACGGTGCCCCCGCACCGACCGCGTACGACGCCTCGGCCAACAACGCCCAGCCCACCCCCGGCGCGAACCCCTGGACCACCGCCACCGGTTCGTCCGCCGCCGACACCACCGGCACGAGACCGCGCTCACGCAGCGCCTCGACCAAGCCCTCGCCGCCCACCGCCAGCACCGGCGAACCCGCCGGAAAACGCTCGGCGACCAGGCGCGCGGCGGCCTGTGCCGACGTCACCACATCGGTCGGCCCCGCCGGCACTCCGATCTCGGTCAGATGCGCGGCGACCGCCTCGGGCGTGCGCGAGGCGTTGTTGGTCACGAACGCGAGCGTCATCCCGGCCGCGCGAGCCCGCTCCAGCGCCTCGGGCGCATGGGGCACCGCACGCTGCCCGGTGTAGACGACGCCGTCCAGGTCGAGGAGGGCGACGTCGTACGCCTCGGCCGGGACGACCGGCTCCGACAGCCCGCCCACGTCGTCCCCCCGCGGCACGCGCGCGTCCGTCCCTGAGCCGCCGTCGCCACCGGTCACGCGTGTCGCCCTTTCACGTCCGTCCCGCCCTTGAGCCGCGCTCCAGGGCGCGACGATCATGCCAACCTGGCCGCATGCCCGGCAACCGGCCCCGGCGGCCCTGTCATCTCCCGGCGCCCCCGGCCCGAGCGCGCAACGTCGCCCGCGCCTGGGTCAACGCGGTGCGGTAGTGCTTCGTCCCCGGACTCATCGCCACCGCCAACGCCAAATGCTCGACCGCGGTCTCGAAGTCACCCACCCGCGCAGCGGAGAGCCCCCAGCCGAACTGCGCGTAGTCATCCGCCGGATCGGACTCCGCCACCACCCGGAACTCCTCCAGCGCCTCCCCGTGCCGCCCGGCGTCGAAGAGCGCCCGGGCCAGCGCCTCCCGTACGCTCCGCGCCTGCGGCGCCACACCGGACGCCCGCGCCAGCAACTGCGCAGCGGCGGCCGGATGCCCGGAATCCAGCAATCGCAGGCCCCGCCGATACCAGTCGTACACGTCACCGTTCGGCGACCCGGAGCCCGACCCCCCGCCGCCGTTCGCCTCCGGCCCCGACCCCCCGGCCGACCCCCCGGCCGACTCTCCTGCCCCGCCGTCATCCCGGCCGTGCGGCCCACCCGCCATAGTCCGCTCCCGTCCGTCGCACCGACGCCGCCGCGGCGATCCCGTGGCGGCGTCGCGGTGACCGAACCCGCAGCTACCACGCGATCATGGACGTAGCATGCCCGTCATGGACCATGCCGACACGAACGGGCTCGATCTCGCGCCATTCAGGGGCCTGCGCTACGACCCGGCGAAAGTCGGCGATCTGGCCCTGGTGATGTCGCCCCCGTACGACGTGATCGAGCCGGAAGCCATCGGGCTGTTCGAGGACTCCGAACCGCACAACATCGTCCGCGTCGTACTCCCCCGCACCCCCCGCTCGGAACTCGGCGGCCCCCACGCGCACGCCGGCGCGACCCTGCGCGCCTGGCTCGCCGACGGCGTCCTGCGCCCCGACCCGACACCCGCGCTGTACGTGTACGACCAGATCACCACCACCGCCCACCAGCGCGGCCTCATCGGCGCCCTCGCACTCGGCCCGGCAACCGGCAACCCGGCCGTGCTGCCGCACGAGGACGTCATGCCGGGGCCGGTGACCGACCGCACGGAACTGATGCGGGCAACACAGGCCAACCCGGAGCCCATCCTGCTCGCCTACAACGGCAACGGCCCGGCCTCCGACGCCGTCGATCGCGCTGTTCTCTCCGGCCCACCGCTGCTGGAGACCTCCACGCCGGACAACACCGAACACCGCCTGTGGGCCATCACCGACCCCGAGGAACTCCAGCGCATCACGGGGGACCTGGCGACCCGTCAGGCACTGATCGCGGACGGACATCACCGATGGGCGGGGTACCACCGCCTCCGTGACGACGCGCACCAGGCAGGACACGGAGCCGGAGCGTGGGACCGCGGCCTCGTGCTTCTCGTCGACTCCGCGCGCTATCCGCTCCAGGTCGGTGCGATCCACCGCGTGCTGCCCGGCATGTCCGTTCCGGCGATCCTCGCGGGCCTGGTCAGCCACGGCCCCGCCGGCTCGGGCGCCTTCCTGGCCCGCCGCGTCGAGGACCCGTGGCCGTCCGTGCTGTGGACCCTGGAGCGCGCCGAGGGCCCGGCCTTCCTCCTCGCCGGCGACGGCGCGTTCCATCTGCTCACCGACCCGGATCCCGAGCTCCTCGCCACCGCGGTGCCGCGCGACCGCCCACAGATGTGGCGGGAACTCGACGCGACGATCCTGCACACGGCTCTGCTGGACCTTGTCTGGGGGGTGCCGGACGACCCCGAGCACATCACGTACCACCACGATGCCGTGGCGGCCATCCACGAGGCCCAAACCAGCGGGGGCAGCGCGATCCTGATGCGACCGACGAACGAGAGCACCGTCCGCGAATTGGCTCGGCAGTCGGTGCGCATGCCCCGCAAATCGACGTCTTTCGGCCCCAAGCCGGCGACCGGACTGGTGTTGCGCAGCCTCGCCCTGGAATGACAGCGTGCCAGCCCAGGCTTGTTATCAAGATCATTTTACGTCGCATTTCGGACACATTCAGTCACAACAAAAAGGCGAGGGGACGAAAAGCGCCATCGGATGGCGCCCTTCGTCCCCTGAAGCTGACCTGATCGGTGTGCTTCGGACGGCCCCGGCAGCCGAGACTCAGTCGCCGTCCCGAATGGTGATGCTCGGCGGCAGATCGTCGTCATCGTCGAGGTCGTCGTCGGCGAACACGTCGATATCGGCCTCGCCGGCGTCCGCCGCGGCCTCGAACGACGCACTCGCATCGTCGTCGCCCTCGTCGTCCTCCGCCTCGATCACGACCGAAGCTGCCTCGTCCGCCGTCTCGTCTCGGCCGGACCGACGACGCACGGCCTCGGCCGGCTCCTCCTCGTCGTCCAACTCGGGGTCGTACGCGTCGACGAACTCCAGGCCGTCCAGCTCCGCCAACCGCTCGGCGGCACCCGTCGAACCGTCCGCGTCCGCATCGGCGGCCCGGGCGAACCAATCGCGCGCCTCGTCCTCACGCCCGACCGCGAACAGCGCGTCGGCGTACGCGTAGCGCAGCCGCGCCGTCCACTCCTTGCCGCCCTGTGCGTTCAACTCGGGTACCTGGAGGGTGACCACGGCGGCGTCCAACTGCCCCATGTCGCGGCGCGCACCGGCCGCGACGATACGCAGCTCGATCTGCGCGGCCTTGTCCAGCTCCTTCACCTCGGGCGCGCCGGCCATCTGCAGCGCGCGCTCCGGACGGCCCAGCCCGCGCTCGCAGTCGGCCATGACCGCCCAGTGCTCCGCGGAACCGGTCATCCGCCGCGCCGCACGCAGTTCCGAAAGCGCCTCGGTGTAGCGACTCGTCATGTACGCCGCGATGCCCGCCGCCTCGCGCACCGCCGCAACCCGCGAGGCCAGCCGCAGCGCCACCCGCGAGTACCGGTACGCCAGTTCGGGGTCCTCGTCGATCAGGCGCCCGGTCATCACCAGGTTCTTGGCAACCTCGTCCGCGAGCGTCTTCGGCAGACTCATCAGCTCGCGGCGCGCACCGGCGTCCAGCTCCTCGCCGGTCACGTCCTCCGGGATCGGCAGGCGGTCGGCCGGAGGATTCCGCCGCTCCCGCTCGTCGTGCGAGAACGGACGCCGGTTGCCCCGGTCTCCGCGTTCTCCCCGATCTCCGCGGTCGCCGCGTTCTCCCCGGGCCCGGTCCCGATCGCCGTACGCCGGACGACGGTCGTCCCGGCCGCGAGGCGCCGCACGCCGCTCGCCGCGGTCTCCTCGGTCGCCGTCACGGCCGCGTCCGTAAGCGGGCCGATCACGATCGCGGTCGCGGTCGAATCGCGCGTGCGCCGGGCGGTCGCCCGTCTCACGCCGTGGTCCGCGCTCGCCGTACGCCGGACGCCGCTCATCGCGACCGCCGCCGCGCTCGTCACGGTCCCTGCCGGTGTACGGACGCCGCTCGCGCGTTTGCTCCCGGTCTCCGGGGGGTCCTTGGCGGCGGTCGTCCCGGTCCCGGTTGAACGGGCGGCGCTCACCCCCGCGCTCGTCCCGCGAACCGTACGACGGCCGACGGTCACCGCCACCCTGCCGCTCCCGATCCCCGTACGCCGGACGCCGGTCATCCCGATCCCGGTCCCGGTTGAACGGGCGGCGCTCACCCCCGCGCTCGTCCCGCGAACCGTACGACGGCCGACGGTCACCGCCACCCTGCCGCTCCCGATCCCCGTATGCCGGACGCCGGTCATCCCGATCCCGGTCCCGGTTGAACGGACGACGCTCACCGCCGCCCTGCGCGGGCCGGCGCTCGTCCCGACCGCCCCGGTCATCCCGCTGGAACGGGCGACGCTCGCGGTCCCCGTATGAAGGCCGCCGGTCGTCACGGTCGCGCTGCTGCGACGAACGCCCTGCTCCGCCCCGGTCGTCCCGGGCTCCATGAGACGGGCGACGCTCATCGCGGCCCCGGTCACGGTCAAAGGGCCGACGCTCGCCACCGCTTTGACGGGAGCGATCGCGGTCCCGGTCTCCGGGGGGTCCTTGGCGGCGGTCGTCCCGGTCCCGGTTGAACGGGCGGCGCTCACCCCCGCGCTCGTCCCGCGAACCGTACGACGGCCGACGGTCACCCTGGCGCTCCCGATCCCCATACGCCGGACGCCGGTCATCCCGATCCCGGTCCCGGTTGAACGGACGACGCTCACCGCCACCGCCCTGCCGGTCGCGGTCGCCATAGGACGGCCGCCGGTCATCCCGCTGGAACGGCCGACGCTCGCCGCCACCGCCCTGCCGCGGACGATCGGAATTGCCGTACGACGGGCGGCGCTCCTCACGGCCGCCGCGCTCGTCGCCGCGGTCCCGGTTGAACGGAGGACGCTCCGACCTGTCCCCGCGCTGGTCGCGCTGGTTGTCGCGGGCCGGATACGGCCGACGCTCACCGCTGCCGGAGCCGCCCCCGGAACCACCGCCGGAAGCGCGCCCGCCGCCACCAGGTCCGCGCCTACCGGCGCCCCCCGAGCTCTGCGAACCACCGGAACGGCGATGCGGTCGCCCCTCAGAGGGATAGGACATGGGATCGACTCCTAGAGATGATCGAACAGGCAGGCCGGCACCGCGGCTGACACCCATTGTCCCGCACCGCAGGGCACCGGACGCACCAGGCCACCGAACCGACGCCGCCGGAATTCCGCACACGCAATGAAGAAAACAGTCCGGAAATGAAACAAGGGGCCCCACCACGGGTGGGACCCCTTGTTACTCAAGATAATTCCGGCGGCGTCCTACTCTCCCACACCCCTTCGAGTGCAGTACCATCGGCGCTGAAGAGCTTAG
>NZ_JBPKBI010000008.1:212128-295180 GCF_051388935.1 Yinghuangia sp. YIM S10712 | reverse complement strand
GGGACCCGGTGGTCAGCGGCCCGGCCGCAGCGTCGTACTCCACAGCACGGCCGACGCGCCGTCCCGCAGGCGCACGGTCATCTCGCCGCTCGGCCCGTCGATCTCCACCTCACCGAAGTGCTGGAAGCCTTCGAGCGGTGAGGTGTTGGCACGCGGCGGGGCGTGCACGAACTCGGCGCGCGGACCGAAGGTCCCGTCGAGGGTGTTCGGTCCGAACGCCCCCGCGTTGAGCGGCCCGGACACGAACTCCCAGAAGGGGTCGAAGTTCTTGAAGGCCGCGCGCGACGGGTCGTAGTGGTGCGCGGCGGTGTAGTGCACGTCCGCGGTCAGGAAGACGATGCCGTGAACACCGCGACGCTGCGCGGTTTGCAGCACCTCGGCGAATTCGATCTCGCGTCCGAGCGGAGCGCCGTTGTCGCCCTGCGCGACGCCCTCCTGCGCCGCCGACCCGTCGGGCACGATCAGGCCCAGCGGGAGGTCGGCGGCGATCACCTTCCACGTGGCGCGGCTGTGCGTCAGGCCCTCGATCAGCCAGCGGCGCTGACGGTCGCCGAGCAGGCCGCGGCGGGGGTCGGCGTACCGGTTGTCGTCGTTGCGGTCCTTGTACGTGCGCATGTCGAGCACGAAGACGTCGAGGTGGCGGCCGTACGACAGCTTGCGGTGAATTCGGTCGTCGCCGATGGGCAGCCACTCGCGGAAGGCCTGGCCGGCGCGGGCGGCGAGGACGTCGACGTTCTTCTCGGTGTACCGCGCGTCCTCCAGGATCTCGCCCGGGTACCAGTTGTTGGTCACCTCGTGGTCGTCCCACTGGTTGATCTGCGCGACCTCGGCGGCGAACGCCCGGTAGTTGCGGTCCAGCAGGTTGTACGCGAACTGTCCCCGGTACTCGGCGAGCGTCTCGGCGACCTTCGACTTCTCCGGCGTCGTCAGATTGCGCCAGACCCGGCCGTCGGGGAGCGTCACGCTCGGCGCCAGCGGCCCGTCGGAGTAGACGGTGTCCCCGCTGTTGAGGAACACGTCGGGGCTCAGGCGCCGCATGTGCTCGAAAATCGTCATGCCGCCGATGTCCGGGTTGATGCCCCAGCCCTGGCCCACAGTGTCGCCCGACCACAGCAGCCGCACGTCGGCGCGCGTGTGCGCGTCCGGGGCAGTGACCAGCGACCCGGTCAGCGCCTGGCCTGCGGCACCGCGTTCGCCTTCGATGCGCACGCGGTAGTGAATGCGGCGCCCCGACGGAAGGCCGCGCAGGCGGACTCGGCCGGTCAGGTCGGTGTCGGGGGTGAGCAGCGGCCCGCGGACGCTCTTGGCATCGCGCAGGTCGGGGCGCGTGCCGTACTCGACGACCAGGCGTCCGGGACGGTCCGCACGGCCCCAGACGATGGCCGAGGAGGCGGTCGCGTCGCCGCTCTGCACGCCGTGGGTGAGTTCGGGGCGCCCGGAGACGAGCAAGCCGGGCGCGTCGCCCGACGCCGCGGAGGCGCTGCCGCCGACGACGGGGGTGAGCGCGAGACCGGCGCCGGCCGCGGTGCCGGCGCGCAGGAAGTTTCTTCTGCCGAGGGAGGTCATGCCGATGTGTGTAGTCGCGCCCGGCGACGCCCCGGCGAACGGCGGCCGACGGCGTCCCCAATGCAAACGGTCATGTCACCCCGTTACGGGCTGCCACCTCGACTGCGGGCCGCGGGAACGGGTGTCGGTCCGGTGCCCTGGGTCGGGCTTCCGACTTGGCCTGCCGCCTCGCAGGCGTAGCCTGAAAACGTGAGGAAAGCACTGATTCCTCCTTTGGCCTTGCGCGCGCTCGCGGTGCTCCTGCTGGCCCTGCTGGCCCTGCCCTTCATCCCGGGTTCCGCACGCGCGGCAGGCATCAGCGACATCGCGGCGCACCTGCGAAGTGACCCGGTGTACACCGAACCGGGCGCCTCGGATGTCCTGCCGCCGGCCACAGCCGACGCGCTGCGGACGACGATCCGTGACTCGGGCAAACCGGTGTTCGTGGTCGCGGTGCCGGCGGACTCGCCGCTCGCCGGTGCCGGTTCCCGTTCCGCGGTGCTGTCCGCGCTGCGGGACCAGGTGGGCGTGCCGGGCGTGTACGCCGTGGCCGTAGGCCGTTCCTTCGACGCCGCCGCGGACGCGTCCGTGATGTCGCCGTCCCGACTCGCGACGCTGAAGAGCGACAGCCTCGCGGACAACCAGGGCAACGGGCCGGGGTTGTTCACCCAGTTCGTGAACGGCGCCGTCGACGCCGCCGGAACCGGCTCGGGCGGGTCCTCGACCGGGCAGAACGAGCCCGGCCGCGGCGCCTGGGCCGGGCCTGTGGTGGTCGCGGCGCTGGCCGTCGTGGTGTTCGGCGGCGCGATGATGTACCGGCTGCAGTCCCGGCGGCGCCGTGCGGCCGATGACCGCGCGGCCCTGGAGCAGGTGCGGCCGACCGTGGACGAGGACATCACGGCCTACGGCGAGGCACTCGATCGGACCGCGTTCGACCCGGGCGCGCGCGACGCCGACGACGCAATGCGCGCCGACTGGTCCGCGGCGCTCGACTCCTACGACCGGGCCAAGGCCGCGATGCGTTCCGCGCGCCACCCCGAGGACGTCCAGGAGGTCAGCGAAGCGCTCGACGAGGGGCGGTTCGCCCTCGCGACCCTGGACGCGCGGCGCCGCGGCGCGAAACTGCCCGAGCGTCGGCCCCCCTGCTTCTTCGACCCGCGGCACGGCCTCTCGGTGCGCGACATGGAGTGGGCGCCGCCGGACGGCGCCCGGCGCACGGTGCCGGTATGTGCCGCCGACGCGGCGCGGCTGGAGGACGGCCTCGAACCGGTGTCACGTGAGGTCGACACACCGCTGGGCCGACGGCCGTACTGGGATGCGGGGCCGGCCTACGCGCCGTGGGCGATGGGCTGGTACGGCGGCATGCTGCTGCCGGGTCTGCTGATCGGCACGACCTTGGGGCACGCCGCGATGGCGCCCTACGCGTACGGCGACCCGTCGTGGGGCGGCGACGCCTCCGGCGGCGGGGACTGGGGCGGAGGCGGCGGCTTCGACGGTGGAGGCTTCGGCGACGGGGGCGGTTGGGGCGACGCCGGCGGCGGGTTCTGAGCCCCGGAGCACACACGAAAGGGCCGGTCATGATGACCGGCCCTTCGCTGTTTCCCCCGCGCGTTCCCTGTGTGTTGCATGTGCGCCGGGTCAGATGTCCATCGTCGACTTGATCCGGCGCGGAGCGTCCAGGATGCGGCTGATGATCTGGATCACCAGCGGCGGCTGCTCGTTGGAGTCCTTGTCGGCGTGCAACACGTAGTAGACCTGCTCGACGGACGGCGGTCCGACCGCAAGGGTCTGCCGCGCCGCCTCGGTGGCACTCGCCTCGCCGGTCCGGACCATGTACGCGGCAGTGACGGAGCCGGTGCGGCCGACGCCCGCGCCGCAGTGGACGTACACCGGCCCGTCGGAGTTCCGGACGGCCTCCATGAACTTCTCGACCTGCGCATCGGTCGGGGTCTGGCCGTCGCGGATGGGGATGCGGACCAGGTCGAGCCCCGCCTGCGAGGGGCGAGCCAGGTCGGCGGCCGACATGTCCTCGGCGCGCAGGTCGACGACGGTGCGCACGCCCATCGCGGCCAGCGCGCGGTACCCGTCCGTGCCGGGTGCGGAGCCGCGCCAAAGTCGCTCGTCCACCTGCTTGACGTGGTTCATGCCGGCGACGCTGCGTCCCGAGCCGCCGGTGGTGTGCGACGAGGCCCACGCGTGGGCGCCGAGCATGCCGAGGAAGGCGAACAACCAGATGACGCCGTACGCCAGCGCGGCGATCACCAGCACCTTGAGACCACGCCGCAGGACCTTGCGGCCGCGGGAATCACGCTGGGGCCGGAGGTCGGGCGCGTCGGTTGTTCTGGGGGTCTGGGCGGGGATGCGCGGGGCAGTCGGGGATGTTTCGAGCGGCTGCAAAAGAAATCACCAGGGGGCAGACATACCGCCGCGCGAAACACGACGATCGGGTCCCAGCAGGCTAGCCCGAATGGAGGAAGGATTACAAACAGGACATTTTGGATTTCAGGCATGAAAATGCCTTTTTGGGATCCAGGTGGCGAGAAAATGCGTGACTTGGGTCACACAAAGGCGCGGCGCTTGTCGCGACGCGGCTCCGTGACCTGCACGGACGGGGCAAGCGTAAGGATTCGCACGGAGTGGACTCGGGAGCGCGCCGCCGGAAGATGATGTGACTCATCACACATGTCCGGAACATCGCGATTCCGGTCTGCCGGCGGACGGCGCGGGCGCCGCGTCCGGGCACCGGTCTCACGGAAGCCACGGAGGCGCGGAGGCCTGGCCCTCCCCGATGATGTCGGCCTGGACTCCGCCGGTGTTCGCGTCGGCCAGGCAGCCGCGCAGCCTGGCCAGGTCGTTGTCGGTCAGCGCGGGCCTGACGACGATCGCGAACACGTCCGTGCTCAGACGGCTCATGTCGGCGTTGTCGAGGGGCGCGGCGGTCACGCCGTGGCGGCATTTCTCCCACAGGCTGATGGCCGCGTTCTCATTCGCGGCGTCGCCGGATGCCCACTTCGTCTCGACACGCATGACCAGCGTTGTGGCGGCCGAGTCGGGGATCCCTTCCCGGCGTGTCTGGGTCGCGTCGCCGAGCGCGTCGATCGAGGCTGCGGCGCCCACGATCAAGGCGACCACGGCCGCGCCGATCGCGAAGGTGCGGACCGGGCGTGGCGCCGGGACGGGAGGCTCGTCCTCCAATTGCGGCCCCAGTTGCGACGCGGTGTGTGGGCCGGAGCGCGCGCCGGAGCCGGGCCCGGTCGAGACCGCGGGAGCGCCGAGCGGGGCGAGGCGCCGGGAGAGTCGCTTGTCGGACGTCGGGCCCACGGTGAGGCGGGCCGCGCGCTGCACGATCCAACTGAGCGCCGACAACACGACGCCGAGGCCGAGCAACACGGGGATGAAGACGTGCCGCGCGCCTTGGTCGCCCAGGTGCGCGGCGTCGATCCGGCGGAACGCGTGCGGGGATTCCTCGTACGCATGGTCGCGGGACTGCCGCAGGCGGCGCCGGACGTCCTCGCTGCGGCCGTCGTCCGCGGCGATCGTGCGTTCGAGGCGGTTGAGGCGGGTGAGGATGATCGCGCCGAGCAGCAGCACTTCGATGGCGATCAGCAGCACACCGCAGATGAGGGCCCTGTTCCACTGCCACCGGTAGAGGTAGACGAAGAGGTAGAGCGCGGTCGCGGCGGCCGAGACGCCGCCCAGGAGATAGCTGACGTACTTCAGCACGGCGAACCTCCCTTGGAGGCGTCGTCCGGGACGGCCCGCTCGGCGCGGTCGCTCCGCCACGAAACGTCGGCGCGCGGCACGTTCCGTGTGTCCGCCTCGTGCAAAGGCGTGGTTCCCGGTGCCGCGGAAGGCCCGCCTTCGTCCGCGCGAGGGGGTGCGGGCAAGCCGTCGTCTGTGCCGTCCGGGTGGGCCTCGACCTCGCCGGTGCCTCCGTCCACGGTGACGCGGGTTCCGACCGGGAAGCGCGTCACGGCGTCGGGCACGGCGGTCGCGGTGGGTACGCGCTGTTCGCGCGCCAGCACCGCCAGATGGGACAGCGGGCTGCCGGTTTCGGCGACGAGCCCGGCCAGACCGGGAAGCACCGGCGCGAGACCGGGGTCGAGGACTCGGACGACGAGAACGGCGTGGTCGGGCCGGGCGCCGTGTCCGTCCCATACGGTTCCCGTTCCGGTGCCACCGCCGGCGCCCTGTCCCCCGCCAGGGTGCGCGGCCCCGCCGACGCGTCGACGACGGCGGCGCGGCGGTGGTTCGGCGACCGGCACTCCGTCGGCGAGGCGGAACCGGGCGGGGAGTTCAGGCCGGTCGGGGCGTGGCCGGCGGTGCGGCAGGTCGTCCGGCAGGGGGGCGCCGTCGGCAACGGCCAGCAGTTCGTGCCAGCGCAGCAGGCGGACGCGGTCGATGTCGGCGGGCAGCCCGGCCGCCGTGAGACGCGCGGCGTACGCCCGGACCATCGCGGCCTGCATCTCCTGGACCCAGCGGATGCGCAGACGCAGGGCCTCGCGTACGGGCAGCGCGGCGACTCCGCGCGGCACGCCGGTCCACGAGGTGTGCTCCGGTAGCCTCGCGGGCTGCGTCAGTGACGGTGGGAACAGGGCGAGCAACACCGGTCGGGTCGCGAGGAGGGTCACGTCGTCGTCGCCCGCGGCCCGGCCCTCGGTCAGGGCGGCAAGAGCCTCGCCCGCGATGGTCGCGTCGTTCTCGGTTCCCAGCAGCGCCCCGGCCAGCGACTCCTGCGCGTGCAGCGCGGACAGCGCGCGTCGCCCCCATCCCGCCGCGGCCAGCACCTCGCCGCCGGACATCGCGTCGGGCGCCGGATAGTCGGCGAGCTGCCGGTCGATGTCGGCCATCAGGTCGAGTGCCAGCGACGGCAGCGTGGCCCGCAGTCGACCGATCCGCCAGGCCGCGCCGACCTGTCGTGCGGCCGGAATCGGGTTGAGCAGCCGCAGGAAGCGATGGGTGGGCGGTACGGCTCCGAGCAGCCGAAGGTCGGCGGCAACTCGGCCGTCGACGGTCACCGCCGGGGGCACGGCGCGCAGCATGCGGCGGGATGCGGACCCCGACGTGTCGAGGGCGACGGTGAGCCCGTGGGCCATGGGCGCAACCCAAAGGTCTTCCTCCAGCGGCTGGAGTACGTCCGGGAAGGTCTCGGCGACCGGTCCGGGCCCCAGAAGACGCGCATGCCTGGAGGGCTGTGGCGCCATCGCGGTGATCGGCCGGGATTGGAGCAGCCAGAGGCGGTCATCGGTGTCGAACGCGAATTCGATGTCCTGAGGGCCGCCGAACAGCTTCTGCGCGCGCCGCGCGAGCGCGGCGAGGCGCCGCAGGTCGGCTTCGGTCAGGACCGGTGCTTCCTGCGGTGCGACGGCGTCGGCGTCGAGGAGGTGCCCCGCGCGCGAGACGTGGTAGCGCTCACCCTGCGTCGTCCCGTCGACCAGGGCGGCCGGGCCGCCGCGAACCGCACTCACGACGATTCGGTCTTGGCGGCCGGTCACCGGGTCGGCACCGAACATGACGCCGCCCACGGCCGGACGCAACATGGGTTGGACGAGGACGGCCATGCTGTCGGCGGCGGCAACGTCCATGCCGGGAGCGGGCGTTCGTGGCTCCGGGGAGTACGCCGAATGCGTCTGGGGCGACGAGCCGTTGGGCGATGGTGGGCCGGGCGGGGGCGTCGCCCGGTAAGGGCTTGCCGGTGCGTCGCGGGCCGGCGGTGAGACCGGGTGCACGGACTCGGTCGCGGCGACGCCGGTGCCGGTGTCCATGGCGGTGTCCATGCCGGTGTCCACCGCCGCCGATTCCAGAACCGCCTGCACTGCGTCGGTGAAGGCGTCCCAGCCGCGCACGTCGAGGACCGTACGGAACCGCCCCGCCATCGACGAGGTCGCGGTGTCCTCGTGACGCGACGACGACCGCACGGCCAGCGGCTTCTCCACACCGCCGGCCAGTTCCCGCCAGGCGCGGCGCACGGCCGGGTCGTCGGCGCCGTTGTCGGCGCGGCCGTTGGGAACGAGGGCGAAGCCGGGCAGAACAGGCAGCCCTGCGGCGGCGGCCCGGGCGAGGTTGGCGGCCTTGGCCCCGGTCAGGGAGGGGTCGCGGGCCCGCTCGGTGTGCAGGGGCACCACCCGGGAGGCAGGCTCAACTGCGTCGGCCCGCATGTCGCGACTCCCTTCCGCAGTACACCGACCACGGCTCGGGAGCCCGGTGCGCACAAGCGGCGCGGGAGACGGCGCCGCCTCCCGGCGAAGGGCGGACCGGACGCGTGTCCGACAACCCGCGGCCAGAATCCCAGCATCACTCGTGTTCGTGCTCGCGACAACCATCGGCGACCAGGGCAGTCCCGACGGGTCACTGCGGCCACGTCAGCCTCACCGGGCACATCGTTCGCCGTCGGGGGGGACACTGCATCGCCCCGCCTGACCGGTCGCCGAGACCTGGCACGTGCTCCTGCGCCGGCCGCAGCGGGTGGACGCGATCACGTGCCCACGCCGCCCGATCCGCTCAGGCGGCGACGTTTCACCTGGCCGCCGGTTCACCGGCTCACCGGGCGGCCACTGTCCCCTCCCCCTCAGCCCGTCGTGGACCCGCGGAACGAGCGCCGGTAGGCGTGTGGGCTGATGCCGACCACGCGCTTGAAGCGGTCGCGGAACGCGGTGGGTGAGCCGAAGCCTGACTGGAGGGCGATGCGGTCGACGGAGTGCGTGGTCGTTTCCAGGAGGTACTGCGCGCGGTGGACGCGGGTGCGGTGCAGCCACGTGAGCGGTGTGGTGCCGGTCTGCTCGCGGAAGCGGCGGTTGAGCGTGCGGGTGCTTGTGCCGGCGCGGGCGGCGATTTCGGCGAGGGTCAGTTCGCGCCCGCAGTTGTCGCGCATCCAGTCGAGCAACGGCTCCATGGACGCGCCGGAGGGCACCGGCGGCCTCGCGTGCACGATGAACTGCGCTTGGCCGCCTTCGCGTTCCAGCGGTACGACGGAGAGCCGGGCGGCGTCGGCGGCGACCGCGGAGCCGTGGTCGCGGCGGATCATGTGAAGGCACAGGTCGAGCCCGGCCGCCGCGCCCGCGGAGGTGAGGAACTGCCCGTTGTCGACGTACAGAACGTCGGGGTCGACCTCGATCTCCGGGTAGCGCTCGGCGAGTTCGCCGGCGGTGATCCAATGCGTCGTGGCGCGCAGGCCGTTCAGCAACCCGGTGGCGGCGAACACGAACGCCCCTATGCATATCGACGCGATGCGCGTGCCGCGCGCGGCGGCGGCCCGCAGTGCGTCCAACACCTCGGGTGGGACGTCGTCTTCGGAGCGGGCGGTGCCCGGGATGATGATCGTGTCGGCGTCGGCGAGTGCGTCGAGGCCGTGCGGCACGCGCATCACGAAGGTGCCGGCGTCCACCTCGGGGGTGGGGCCGCAGACCACCACGCGGTACGCCGAGCGGCCGTCGGGCAGGCGGGCGCGTTCAAAGGCCCAGATCGGCGCCGACATGTCGAAGGGAACCACCTGATCCAACACGAGGACGGCCACGGTGTGCATGGGCCAGAGCATAAAGCGCGGCATACCGCGTGCGGGCGCAAATGCCAAAGGTGCCGGAATCAGGCCAACCGCGACCACCTGTGACAACACCGTGCGCCCCGCTGTCCCAAAGCGCACCGCAGCGACTTCGTACCTGCTCCGCACCGGGTAGGCGTCGACGACGAGGTCTTGGCGAGAATCCGTTGAAAGCTGTCACTCTCGCCACTCCCGGGCGCCGCGGAGCGTTGCCTAGCCTCGGGAATGCTTCCCGCCCCACCGCGAGAAAACGGCCTCCCGTGAGCAAATTTCTTTTGATCCTGCACGTCCTCGCCGCGATCGTCGCGGTCGGTCCGGTCACGGTCGCGGCGAGCCGCTTTCCGCAGGAGGCCCGCCGCGCGCTCGCCGACCCGGACGACCCCGGCGCGGCCTCGACGGTCCGCCAGTTGCACCGCATTTGCGTCGCGTACGCCTGGGTGGGGACCGCAGTGCCGATCCTGGGGATCGCCACCGGAGCCAGTATGGGCGTGTTGAGCAGCACGTGGCTGACCGTTTCGATGATGCTGACCGCGCTGGCCGTGGTGGTGCTGGGGGGCTTGATCGTGCCCGGCCAGTCGGCTGTCGTGGCGTGCCTGTACGCACCCAAGACCGACGCGGCGCCGCTGCCGGGCCGCGAGGCGACGGTACGTCTCGCGATGCTGACGGGGGTGTTCAACCTGCTCTGGGTGACCGTGACCGTCCTCATGGTCGTGCGCCCGGGTTCCACGACCGGCGCCTGAACGCACCGGCGGAACACTGGACTTGACGCGGCGTCACCCGCATGTGAACACCGGGGCTTTGCCCATAAACGTGATGATCGGGACACCGAGTACTCTTCACCCCGATAATCGATCATCGACATATTGGGAGACCCGATGGCCGCGCATGTTGCCGACAACCCCGCCAAGTCGCGCTTCGAGGTGACCTCGGGCGACCAGGGCACCGAACTCGCCGGCTTCGCCGAGTACTTCCTGAGCGAGGCGGACGGGGAGATCGCGTTCATCCACACCGAGATCGACCCGAAGTTCGGTGGCCAGGGTCTCGGCGGCATCCTCGCGCAAGCGGCCCTGGACGCGGCACGGGAACGCGGGCTCGCGGTGCTGCCGTACTGCCCGTTCATCCGGGGCTGGATCCGCAAGCACCCCGAGTACACGAACCTGGTGCCGGAGAACCTTCGGGTGAAGTTCGAGCTCTGACCCCCTCGCCACGCCGCCCGCGCCGCGCGTAGAGGGCAAGCCTCACGGCTTCGCGGTCAGCGGCCGGCCGGGGCCCGGCATGGGCAGGGCGGCCGCCGCAGCGGCGAGTGAGCAGGCGGCTGCGACGAGAAAGCGCACGATCACCTTCGACACGCTCACGTTCACCAGCGAGTAGGCCTGTGGTTCACAGCTCCTCCCCCGACAGCAGCGGTTCNCGCAGCGGCGAGTGAGCAGGCGGCTGCGACGAGAAAGCGCACGATCACCTTCGACACGCTCACGTTCACCAGCGAGTAGGCCTGTGGTTCACAGCTCCTCCCCCGACAGCAGCGGTTCGAACGACCGGTACGCGGCGTAGTCGCGGAAGTGCCGGGCATACAAGTCGGCACCGTCGCCGAGGTCCGCGTCCAGGACCTCGGCGACGTCCACCACCTGCTTGAGCGACCAGGTGACCGGCTCGCCCGCCTCGTTCTCGTACGTCGTCTCCACCGCGAGCCCGTGCCGCCGCGCCTTCGCGCGGGCCTCCCGCGCCGAGCCGGCGGTGAGCAGCACGAAGCTCTCCTGATAGAGCGGGGCGAACCCGGGGGCGGGTGAGGTGGCTTCGGCCAGGATGACCGCGATGTAGTGACGCATGGCTCCGGGTTACTTCTTGAACCGGCCTTCGTTCAAGAGCTTCCACGCGGTCTTGCACGACTTGGTGCGGCAGTTCCGGATCTCGCCGAGGGTGTCCCCGTAGTGCTCGCCCGGGAACACCTGGCGGATCGACGCCTTGCGGCAGCGCGAGATGAAGTTGTTGGCGATCTCGCCGAGGTTGTCACCCGCGTCGCAGGCGCCGCGGACCGAGACTGCGGTCTGCGTCTCGTAGTGTGTCGGCGCGGCGGCGTGGGCGACGGCTGGGGCGCCGGTCAGGGCACCGGCCACCAGCGCGGCGGCGAGGAGGCTTCGGGTGAGGAGTCGCGGCATCGGAAAGTCTCTCTGTGCGCGGTTCAGCAGTGCACGAACTTGCCGTAGGCGATCCACACTTCGCCCTTGCTGTTGAGGCTCACGTTGCCGGTCTTGTGCAGGCCGGTGTACTTGCCGCGCCACTTGCGCAACTCGCCGAAGGGCGATTCGAGCGTCATGAACGGCGAGTCGATCTGCCAGTCGCCGGAGTACTCCGCGTACACGCCGTCCGTGCCGTCGGTGCCGCTGGCCCAGCACGCGCGCGAGCCCGAGTAGAGCACGAGGTTCCCGTCGTACTGCATTTCGAACCGGTAGCCCCCGTTGCTCAGGCAGTGTCCAGGGAGGAGCTTGTCGCTGAACGACGTGCCGTCGTTGCGGCACTCGGCCCTGGCCTGGACCCCGCGCGACGGGCCCGCGGAGTCGGCGGTGGCCGCCCCGGTGGTCGCGGTGAGCGCCGCGAGCGCGGTGGTGAGGACGAGGACGCCGGCCCGGAGGACATGCCGCATGCGGATTGCCTTTCTGTACGCGGTCTTGCACCGATCGCGCACAAACAGTAGCAGAATGGTCACACTTCGTGATTCCCGGTTCGCGCCGAAGGACGCTGTCGGCGCATGGCGCGCCGGTGGGCGGGCAGCCATGTGGTATGGCTGCCACACACATCGAAACGGAACGCAAGTACGAAGGCGGGGCCCCGGACACGCGGCTGGATCCCGGTGCGCTGCCCGGGGTCGCCGGTGTGGTTCCGGCCGCCGACGAGGAACTGGACGCCGTGTACTTCGACACCACGGACCTGCGGCTGCTGACGCACGGAGCCACGCTGCGGCACCGCACGGGCGGGCATGACGCCGGATGGCATCTCAAACGTCCTGCGGGAGGCGACCGGCGGGAGGAACTCCGGGTTTCGGCAACCGGCGGCGACGTGATTCCCGACGAACTCCTGGTCCGGGTCAAGGCCTTGGCGCGCGGGAAGCCGATCGTCCCGGTGCTGCACATGCGTACCCGGCGCGAACGCGAGCACTTGGTCGACGCGCAGGGCACGGCGGTGGCCGAGGTGGCACACGACCACGTGTCGGCGGAGGTCCTGGAGGGGCCGGGCGGGCGTCGAACCCGTGGGCGCGGCAAGGCCGATCGCGGGGGGCGGCAGGTCCCGGGGCACCCCGTCCGAGGCGGCCGAAACGGCGGCGGAACACCGCGAACCACGCTGGGACGCACCGTGTCCTGGTCCGAACTGGAAGTCGAACTCGAAGGCGCCGAAACGGCGTTGCTGGACGCCGTCGAGGCGCAGCTCACCCGTGGCGGATGGCAGCGCTCGGCGAGCCCGTCCAAAACCGCGCACGTATTCGGCGACGCCCTGGAACGGAAGCGCCGCCGCGCGCCGCGCCCCGGCAGCGCGGGCGCGGTGGTTCAGGCGCGGCTCGCGGAACAGGTCGCGGCACTCGTCGCCAACGACCCCGGCGTGCGCCTGGACGAGGACGAGGCGGTACACGACATGCGGGTGGCGACACGGCGGTTGCGCAGCCTGCTTCGCTCGTACCGGAAACTGTTCGACCGCCGGGTCACCGACCCGATGGGCGCGGAACTCAAGTGGCTGGGCAGCGTGTTGGGCGATGCCCGCGACCACGAGGTTCTGGCGGCGCGCTTCAAGGCACGCGCCGACGAACTCGCCGCGGCCGACGACCTGGGCGACCTCACGGACGTCTCGGCGGCACTCGCCAAGGCCGGTGAACGCATCCGCGCCGGCGAGGCGGACGCGTACTCCCGCACCCGTGCGCACGCCGTTCGGCACCTGGACTCCCGGCGCTACTACCGGCTCCTGGAGAACCTGGAGGCGATGGTGGCCGACCCGCCGCTGCGGCCGCGCGCGGACCGGGACGCCGCAAAGGAATTGCGACGTGCCGTCGAACGGGACCACCGCCGCCTCGCCGCCCGCGTGCGCACCGCGAAGTCGGCCGCGCCCGGGACGGAACGCGACCGCGCCCTGCACGAGGCACGCAAGGCCGCCAAGCGGCTCCGCTATGCGGCGGAGACCGCGCTGCCGGTCGCCGGGCGGCCGGCCCGCCGGTTCGTCAAGCGCACTCAGCGCGTACAGCGTGTGCTGGGCGAACACCAGGATGCCGTCGTGGCGCGAGCGGCCGTGGCGCGCAAGGCCGCCGAGGAACACCGCGTCGGTACGGACACGTTCGCGTACGGCATGATCTTCGCTGCGGAGCAACGCGCGGCAGCTCGTTCCGCGGCCGAGCTGCCGAAGGCGTGGAAGCGCCTGAAGTCCCCCCGCAAGGCGAGGATTTGCTGACCGCCCCGGCCACCCTACGCGTCCCGCGACCAGTCACCGGGGCCGGTCGACGCGGTAAACGAAGTGCCGGCGGTCGTCGACGGGGTTGTCGGGTTCGATGTCCGCTTCCGCGATGCGCCGCAACCCCGCCTTCTCCAGCGCGCGCCACGACGCGGCGTTGTCGGCGTGCACCGGCACGATGACCGCCGGAGCGTCGGGGTGGTCCGTCCAGGTGGCGGCAACGACCGCCCGGATCATGCGGGTTCCCAGCCCCCGGCCGATGCGTTCGGGGTCACCGATCAGGTAGTCGATGCTCACCGTCCCCGCCGGCAGGTCGATGACCGGGGCCAACTCGTCGTGGTACTCCGGATAGTCGTCGATGCGGCAGCGTTGCACCAGCCCGACGGGCGTCCCGTCGAGATGCACGAGCAGATCCTCGGACGGTTCCTCTCCCCGCGCCGCCGCACCGAAGTCACGCGCGACAGCCTCGGCCGTCGTCTCGTGGTTCCACCACCGCGCAACGTGGGGTTGCGCGAGCCACGTGCTCAGCAAGGGAAAGTCACGCTCGGTCAGTCGTCGCCAGGTGATCATCGTTCGGCCTCCCGCTCATGAATCGCAACGGCGCGGCGGATCCGCGGGGGTGCCTGACGGGCCGTCAGGCACCCACGCGGAATCCTCTGTTCTCCCCCTCCGGCTCAGCCGGTGGTCACGCCGCCCAGGAGCCGGTCGACGATGTTGCGCGGGACGGGGGCATACGCGTCGAAGCGCATCACGAAGCTCGCCCGCCCCGAGGTCCGGCTGCGGAGGTCACCCACGTAACCGAACATCTCCGCGAGCGGCACTCGGGCGGACACGACCTTCGCGCCGGAACGGTCGGTGACCGCCCGTACTTGGCCGCGCCGGGAGTTCAGGTCGCCGATGACGTCGCCCATGTGCTCCTCCGGAGTGGTGACCTCGACCGCCATCACCGGTTCCAGCAGCGCGGGGGACGCCAGCCGTGCGGCCTCGCGGAACGCCGCTGCTCCGGCGATCGCGAACGCCGTCTCGGAGGAGTCGACTTCGTGGTGGTCGCCGTCGAGCAGCGTGACGCGTACGCCGGTGAGCGGGTGTCCAAAAAGCACCCCTTGGTCCATCGCCGACTGGCAGCCCTCGTCGACGGCCGGGATGAACTCACGCGGAATCCGCCCGCCGGTGACCTTGTTGACGAACTCGTAGTGCTCTCCTTCCAGGGGTTCCAGGGCGATCTGGACCTTGGCGTACTGGCCCTTGCCGCCGTTCTGCTTGCGGTAGGTGTGATCGTGCCGGGCCACCGGAGTGCGCAGTGTCTCGCGGTACGCCACGCGCGGACGGCCGACCGACGCGGCCACGCCGAACTCCCGGCGCATGCGGTCGACCAGCACCTCCAGGTGCAGTTCGCCCATGCCGGAGATCACGGTCTGCCCGGTCTCACGGTCGGTCGCGACGTGGAACGACGGGTCCTCCACGGCCAACCGTCCGATCGCCGTGGCCAGTTTGTCCTGGTCGGCTTTGGTGACGGGTTCGATCGCCACCTCGATGACGGGTGTCGGGAACTCCATCGCGGCCAGCACAAGCGGATGGGCGGGGTCGCAGAGGGTCTCTCCCGTGACTGTGTGCCGCAGGCCCTGCACCGCGACAATGTCGCCGGCGACGGCCATCGCGACCTCCTCTCGCTTGTCGGCGTGCATGCGGTAGATACGGGTGACGCGTTCGCGGCGGTCCTGGACCGTGTTGCGGATCTGGTCGCCTGCCGAGAGGCGGCCGGAGTAGACGCGCACGAACGTAAGCTTGCCGAGGTGTTCCTGTACGGCGATCTTGAACGCCAGTGCCGAGAAAGGCTCGTCGTCGGACGGACCGCGCAGGGTCGGGACATTCGTGCCGTCGACGGTGCGCCCTTCGACGGCGTCGATGTCGACGGGCGACGGCAGGTAACGCACGATCGCGTCGAGCAGCGGTTGAACTCCTTTGTTCTTGAAGGCTGTTCCACACAGCACGGGAGTCAGGGTCGGTCCGTCGCCGGTGCCGGAGGCTACGGTGACGCGGCGAATCGCCGCGTGCAGGTCCGCCTCGCTGGGGTGTTCGCCCGCGAGGTAGGTCTCAAGGAACGCGTCGTCGTGCTCGGCGACGGTCTCGATCAGCGTGGCCCGCAGACGGGTGGCCGTGTCGCGCAGCGGTTCGGGGATCGCGACGATGTCGTACGCCTCTCCCGGCTTCGCGTCCGCGGACCACACGAGCGCCCGCATGCCGATCAGGTCGACGACGCCGGCGAACTCGGCCTCGGCACCGATCGGGATTTGGACGACCAGCGGTGTGGCGCCCAGCCTCGTACGGATCATCTCGACGCAGCGGAAAAAGTCCGCTCCCGCGCGGTCGAGTTTGTTGACGAAGCAGATCCTCGGCACGCGATAGCGGTCGGCCTGCCGCCACACCGTCTCCGACTGCGGCTCGACGCCCGCGACCGCGTCGAACACCGCGACCGCGCCGTCGAGGACCCGGAGACAGCGTTCGACTTCGACGGTGAAATCGACGTGGCCGGGCGTATCGATGATGGTGACGCCGTGGTCGACACCGTCGACGGCCCATCGGCACGTGATCGCGGCAGAAGTGATCGTGATGCCGCGCTCGCGCTCCTGGATCATCCAGTCCGTCGTGGCGTTGCCGTCGTGCACCTCGCCGATCTTGTACGAGGCGCCGGTGTAGAACAGGATCCGCTCGGTTGTGGTGGTCTTGCCGGCGTCGATGTGCGCCATGATCCCGATGTTGCGGACGGTGGCGGCGTTGCGCGTGCTGTTGATCGTCACGACAATTCGCTTTCTGGTCAGGATTCGCCGCCCGAACCACCGGGTGTCGGACGGCAGTTGCGGCATGGCGGTGTCGGGTGGCAAGTCGGATTGACGGCATTGCGGCATTGCGGCGTTGCGGCGTTGCGGCATTAGGGCACTGGGGCTGCGGCATTACGGCACTGCGGCACTGCGGCACAGGAGCATGCGGGCATGGGCAGCAGGGCCGCGGCAACGGCCCGGGTGTCGGGTGCGTGCGCGTGTCGGAGCCCGGCACGGCCGCGTTCCGAGACACATGGCAGGGCTGGAACGGCCGGGTCACAGCGTTGGCCAGGGCGACCGCCGCCTTCGCACGCGCGCCGGCCCCACGCACCGGCACGCGACCGCACGCCCCCAGGGAATCACCCGGGGCGTGCGTTCACTTCGCTGGTTTGCCGAGGGGACCGGCCGCGGCATCGTCCGTACGGCATCGCGTGCGCAAGCATGGCGACACCGACGTCACGAGCGGCGGTGGGTCGACGGCGTTCGTCTCGGCCTCACGGCCTTCGGGTCGGCGCAGGGCGGAATGCCACGGCGCGATTCAGCCGCGCGGCGACCCGGCTCGATCAGGCCAACGACCCTTCCAAGGCTCCCTCTTGGCCGTCGGACGCACGCAGCCCGGCCGGCCGCCGCTGACGCGGCGCCCGCCTGTGTCACGCATGCGTGTGGCGTCCATGGGCCCCACCGTAGATCACCAGCCGGGTGTGCGTCACGTGTTTTTTCGGTGATCGATGACCAAGCTGCCTGGCAACTCGGCTTGGGCAGACGAAAGTTGACCGACCTCATCGGCGGAACGGCTCATGGACGGTAGGGCGAGGAGTCGGCCCCCATCGACGAGGCGAGCCATGTCCGGTAGGCGGACTCCCAGCCCCCGCCTGACCGGTAGTCCGCGATCACCTTGTTCACCCACGCCACCAGGTCGGGGCTCTGCTTGTTCATCGCCACGCCCATCGCGGCCGGCACGATCCGCTCTCCGGCGATCTTGACCATCGGGTCCTGGGCGACCTGGGCGTACGCCAGGACGGTGTCGGCGAGTGTCGCGTCGATCTGCCCGAGCTGCATGAGCACGAGGCAGTCGAGCTGGTTCTCGACGATGCGCAGCTCGGCGAGTCGGTGCTGCCCGCTCGTGAGCTCCGTCTCCGAGGAGGAGTTGTCCGCGGCGCACACCCGCTTGTTCGCCACTCCTTCCGCCACCGTGGCGACCTGAGTGGAGACCGGCACGACAAGCGACTGGCTGACGTTGAAGTAGGGGGTGGAGAAGGCGACTTCCCTCAACCGCTCACACGTGATCGTCATGGTGCGCACTATCATGTCGACCTCGCGGTTCCTGACCGCCTCGATGCGCCGCGCGGTGGGCACCGCCTTGAGGGTGATCTTGTTCGGGTCGCCGAGGATCGACGCGGCGATGGCCCGGGCCAGGTCGATGTCGAAACCCTGTATGCGGCCGGTCAACGGGTCGCGGTAGCCCCAGTTGTAGCTGTTCTGGTCGATGCCGACCACGAGGGTGCCGGCTGCGCGGATCCGTTTGATCGTCTCGCCGTTCGGGTCCGTCCGGGGCGGCAGGCTGGTCCGGGTGTCACACGAGTCGTCGACGGTGTCCTCGCTGTCCGCAGCGGGCACGGGGGGTGCGGCGGCGGGACGCGACGGGGCGTCCACGGCGGGAGAACTCCCGGTGCCGACAAGCACGGTGGCGAGCACGAGGACGCCTGTGGCGAGCCGTGCCCCGGTCGAACGCAGCATCACGCAGCCCCTCCCACAGTCGTCCCGTCGAACATTCCCTCACTCCGAATCGCACCGGGTTTCGTGCCCGGCCCCGCTCCGGTTGCCGCGCCCATCGCCGAATCGCACCCCGCATCGGGCATGCGGGCGGTCGCCCAGCCGGGTGCCCCGCCGGTGCCCATGGCCGCGTGCGGCATGCGGCACCACCCGCGCCCGCTCATCGGTACTCGGCCAGTCGGGGCCCGATGCCACGCACCACGCCGTACAGGGCCGGCACCGTCAGGACCAGCGCCGCGAGGGCGAGCATGCGAAGGTCACCGTCGATGCCGCGGGCGGCGGACCCGAATTCCCGCTGCTCGATCACCGCCGCCTCGGACAACAGAGCGTCCATTTCCGCATAGGCGGCGTCGGTGGTTTCACCGCCCGGGGTCGGATTGATCGTCAGTGCGAGTGCGGTGCCGTAGTCGCCCGCGCTCTCCGCCGCCTCGGCCTTCCCGTGCAGTATGCGCCATGCCTCGAACTGCCTGCGGGCCTCGGCCAGGGGGCCGTCGGCGGACTCGGGGGCCTTTTCCTGGGCCACTGCGAGCGCCCCTTCGGTCGGCCGCCCGGGCGGTCCGGCCAGCGATGTGTCCTCCGCGTCCCAACGCTTGGTGTACGCGCTGCTCGCACCACGCGCCACGAGGTTCAGGTTCTCCGCGGCGTGCGCCTCCAACGCGTCGAACCGCGCCTGGTTGAGCGCCCGCAGCGGTTCGGCGCCGCGCGTGCGGCTGTCGGCCAGCAACGACGCGGCCCCGCCGAAGCCGACCACGAGCCACAGCCCGGCCGCGAGGATCGCCGCGGTGGCACCGACCAGACCGAGATTGAAGATCCGGTGCGTACGCCGGAACAGCATTGTCTGACACCAGACCAACGCGCCGAGGGCGACGACCGCGAGGCCCGTCGCCGCCCAGGGGTACGCCTCGGCGTCGTCGAAGTCGGCTGCCAGGCGCTGCGCTTCGGAGTCCACCAGGCGCTGGGCGTCCGGAAGCATGGTGTTCTGCATCAGGTCCGACGCGTAGCGCAAGTAGGCGCCGCCGAGCGGCAGGCCTTGCCGGTTGTTGGCGCGCGCGGTCTCCACCAGCCCGGCGTAGACCGGGAGTTGCCGGGTGAGTGCGGCAATGGAGCGCTGGGTTTCCGACGACGCGGCGGCGCGGGCCGCAGCCCGGGTGAGCAGCTCCCCCGCGGTGGCAAGGTCCTGCTCGTAACGCTCGCGCACGGCGGCGGGTTCGTTCGCGGCGAGGAGGAATCCCCCGGCCGCGGTGGTGTCGGCGTCGGCGAGCGACCGGTAGATCTCGGCGGCGTCCTGGCTCAGCGGCCCGCTGTCCGACACCAGCCGATCGGCGGCCTGCGCCCGGGTGTTCGCCTGCCACGCCGCGGTCACACCGAAGGCGAGGACAAGGACGCACAGGAGGACGACCGCGCCGCGCAGGCGGCCGGGCGTCTTCGCCATTCCGCGGCGCAGCCGCTGTATTCGGCCCAGGGGCACTTCGGGCGGCGAGACCGAGGCCGGCGACGGCGTGTCCGGTGCCGTCTCGGCCGTCGGCGTACGCGTCACCGTGGTCGCCACGTATCCACCCCCAGCCCGTAGAGGACGCGGCTCGGGTGCCGGTCGTCCGTGGATCCCCGAGATTGCACGGTCGCCCGTCACTCTCGACGCAGAGCAGTATGTCGGGTGCCGATCAGCGCGTTGTCATGGAGATCCCTCAGCCTGACCGCCCCTTGTCGCGGCTGCGGGAACGGGCGGGGCGTGGCCCGGTCGACCGCGTTCGCATCGCCCTCCGAGAGCGAGCCGCGGCTGTTCCCACCCGGTCGGCACCTCCCCCGTCGCATGCTTGATTTTGTCAAGAAACTGTGGCTATCGTGCCCCGGATCCGCGAAATCCGCAGGGACCGTCTCGGCGGTCGGTCGGCACGATCGTGGGAGTGATCGCGTGAGCGACGGGAACACCGGCACGAACAACGACGGCATCACCGCGGCAACCGCACCACCCGACGGCTTCAGCGTGCACGGCCAGGACATCCCCTGGCTGTTGCGCCACTGGGCCGAGCACCGTTCCGATCATCCGGCCCTCGTGTGGGACCCGCCCGAAGGCCCTGGGCGCACCTGGACGTATGCCGAACTGCTCCACGACACACAGCGCGTCACGGTCGGGCTCGCCGAACTCGGCGTGCGGCACGGCGACAAGGTCCTTCTGCACTCGGACAACTGCCCGGAGATGGTCCTCGCGTGGCTCGCGTGCGCCACGCTGGGCGCGGTGGCGGTCACCACGAACACCAAGGCGACGCCGAGCGAGATTGCGTACTACGCGGCCCAGACCGAGAGTTCGGTCGCCGTGACGCAGCCGGGATTCGTCGAGGCGATCACCGAATCGGGTGCCAAGCTGCGGTGGATCGCCGTGATCGGCGGCTCGGACGGCGACGCCGGCGAAGGCGACAAGACCGGCGCCGCACCGGAGTTGATCCCCTTCGACCGTCTGCACGGCGACCCGGCGGCGTGGCAGGGTCGGCCGATCGAGCCGCTGCTGCCGTTCGGCATCATGTTCACCTCAGGAACGACCAGCAGGCCCAAGGGAGTTGTGCACACCCACGGCAACGCGGTCTGGGCCGGCCGCACCGGCTCGCGCAACATCGACCTGGGACCCGACGACCGTTACCTGATCTACCTTCCGTTCTTCCATGTCAACGCCCAGAGCTGGTCGTTCTTCACGGTCCTCGGCGTCGGCGCCACGGCGGTCCTGACCCCCAAGTGGTCCATCAGCCGCTTCTGGGACGTGGTGGTCCGGCAACGGATCACCCACATCTCGGTCATGCCGTTCACCATGGGCGTGCTCGCCGCCCCGGACCGGCCCCGGTCCGACCTGCGCGTCGGTGTCTTCGGTCAGGTCGGCACCGCACTCGACGCCATGCTGGGCCTGAAGGTGTACGCCGGTTACGGCATGACCGAGACGGTCATCCACTGCATCTCGGGCAAGCCGTCGGAGCACCTTCCGGCGAAGTCCATGGGCCGTCCGGTGCCCGGCTACGAGTGCGCGGTCGTCGACCGCGAGACCGGGCGCGAGTGCGGGGTTGGCGAGGTCGGCGAGTTGTGGCTGCGCGGCCGGCGCGGCATCCAGCTCTTCCTGGAGTACTACGGCAACGCCGAGGCCACCGAGGCCGCTTTCCAGGGTGATTGGTTCCGTACCGGCGACATGGTGGTCCTCGGCGAGGGCGGCAACGTCTTCTACCGCGAGCGCGACAAGGATCTGCTCAAGGTCGGCGGGGAGAACGTGTCGGCCCGCGAGGTCGAGGACGTCATCGGCGGCGTCCCGGGCGTTCGCTCGGTCGCGGTGGTGGGCAAGACCCACGACTTCCTCAACGAAGTCGTGGTCGCGTTCGTCATCCCCGCTCCCGGCGACTCCGGCGAGGCCGCATCGGACCAGTCGGAGCAGTTGGCGAAGGCCATCCTCGACGAGTGCCGCACGCGCCTGTCGGCGTTCAAAGTCCCGCGCGCCGTCTACTTCGTGGACGCGTTCCCGCTCGGCACGCTCGACAAGGTTCTCAAGAAGGAACTGCGCGACATGGCCGACGCGCGGCCCCCCGTCTGACGGGCGCCGCGGTCACGGGGATGTGAAGTCCAGGGGGTTTTCGAAGAGTTCCGCGAAGGCGAGCTCGGCGGCGCCGTGCAGCGGCGCGTCGTCGCCGAGCAACGCCGTGCGCAGGCGCAGGTGTTCGCGGTGCGTCGGCAGCGTCGTGCGGTTGATGCGGCTGCGGACCTGCGCGGCCGTGGCGGGATAGACCGTGCGCAGGGTGCCGCCGAAGACGACGATCCTCGGATTGAGGAGGTTCACCAGGTTGGCCACGCCGATGCCGAGCCAGTCTCCCACCTGCCGCAGGCCCTCCTCGGCGTCCTTGTCACCGCGCGCCGCCGCGTCGACGGCGCTGTGCACGGCCTCGCGGCCCGGCGTCCCCGCGCGTCCCACACCGCGCAGCAGCGCCTCCTCGCCTATCTCGGTCTCCCAGCAGCCGTACGAGCCGCACGGGCAGGGCCGGCCGTCGGGGTTGACGACCATGTGCCCGACCTCGGCGGCGAAGCCTTCCGCACCGGTCAACGGCCTGCCGCCGGCGATGACGCCGCCGCCTATGCCGACGTCCCCGTGCAGGTAGACCACGTCGTCGAGGCCGACCGCGGCGCCGCGCGTGTGTTCGCCGAGCGCTCCCAGCGCGCCGTCGTTGCCGACGGCGACGGGACGCCCGGCCGCGTCGGACAGCCGGGCGCCGAACGGAACCGTCCCCCAGCCGATGTTGGGTCCGTAGCGCAGTTCCCCGCTGTCGCGGGCGACCATCGCCGGCAGTGATGCGGCGGCGCCCACGCACCGCGCCTCCGGCTCCGCCGACTCCGTCAGCCGCGCGGCGAACCCGGCGAGCCGCTCCACGGTCTCGTCGACACCGAAGTGGCCGCCGGGCCGCTCGATCTCGCGCCGGTCGAGGATCACGCCGCCGAGTCCCACCCGTGCGGCCACCAGACGGTCGACGCCGACGCCGAACGCGAGGACGTACACCCGCCGGGAGCGGGCGCGCACCACCAGCGAGGGACGGCCGCGTCCGGCGGTGCCGCGTGGCAACTCCTCCAGAACCAGGCCGGCTTCGGTGAGATCGGTGGTCAACGCGCCGATGGTGCTGCGGTTCAGCCCCATGCCGGCGGTCAGCTGCGCTCGCGAGACCGGGCCGAGGACGTGCACGCGGCGCAGCAGCGCACCGAGGTTCTGCCTGCGGATGTCCTCTTGTGTCGGTGCTGCGCGCATGCCGTTGCGGTCCTGTCCCTTCCTCCCGCCGCCTCCGGGCCGTCCGGCGACGGTCATCGGAGGCCGACGGCCTCGGCCCGCTTCCGCGACAGTGCGTCCACCCCGGCGGCCAGCAGCAGCACCGAGCCGGTGACAACATACTTGACGCCCGCGCTGTACCCCATGAGTCCCATGCCGTTGTCGATCACCGCGACGACGGCACCGCCCATCACGGCGTCGAGGACGCGCCCCTTGCCGCCGAAAAGGCTGGTGCCGCCGATGACGGCGGCGCCGACCGCGTACAGCAAAACGTTGCTGCCGCCGGTGTTCGGGTCGACGGAATTCGCGCGGGACGCGGCCACGATGCCGCCGATCGCGGCGAGTGTCGAACAGATGACGAACGCGGAGATGCGCACCCGGTCGACATTGATGCCGGCCCGGCGGGCGGCCTCGCGGTTGCCCCCGACCGCGTACAGGCTCAGGCCGAACGCCGTGCGGCGCAGCACGAACGTGCCCGCGACCAGCAGCACCGCGATCACGGGGACGACGATGGGGACGCCGCGCAGCGACACGACGGCGGCGTTGCGGCTGCGTTCCAGATTGAGTGCGTAGACCGCGGTCCACACAAGGGCGGCGACCGTGCCGACACGCAGCGCGGTGATGGCCGGCGGCGTGGCGGCGAGACCGCGCCGGGACCGCCGGTACTCGCGGCTGAACTGCACGAAGGCGTAGACGCCGATGGCGGCGGACGAGAGCACCCAGCCGAGCCAGGGGGTGACGTTCTTGTTGGCGATGGCGAGGATCGTGCTGTCGCGGACGGGAACGTTCTTGCCGTTCTCGACGATCATCAGCAGCACGCCCTGGAAGGCCAGGAACCCGCCGAGGGTGACGACGAACGACGGTATGCCGAGTTTGGCCACCAGCGCACCGATGACCAGGCCGATCGTGGCGCCGGTGAGCAGCGCGGCGGCGGTCGCGAGGTACCACGGGGAGCCGTGCGAGTCCATGAGCACGGCGGCCACCGCGGCGCAGACGCCGCTGGCGAAGCCGGCGGACAGGTCGATCTCGCCGAGGACGAGGACGAAGGTGAGGCCCATCGCGATGATGGTGACCGCGGCGCCCTGGGTGAAGAGGTTGGCGAAGTTTCCGGCGGTCAGGAAGCGCGGGCGCATGATCGAGAACGCGACGCACAGGACGGTGAGTCCGAGGACGGCCGGCAGCACTCCCATGTCGCCGCCGCGCAGCCGGGCCAGGTAGTCGCGGACGTGCGCGACGAGCGGGGAGGGGGCGCGGGTTCCGGCGTCGGTCAATGCGGGGGTGGTGACGGTCATGGGCCGGTTCCTTCCGCCGGGTCGGAGCGTTTGGCGAGGGACGGCCGCCCGGCGTGGTCGTCGCGCCGGAGCGTGCCGCCGCGTCCGGTCGTGATGAGCTCGACGACCTGGGAGTGCGTGACGTCGGAGGTGGCGACCTGCGCGGTCATGCGGCCGAGGTAGAGGACGGCGATGCGGTCGGCGACCGCGAAGACGTCGTTCATGTTGTGCGATATCAGCAGCACGGCGAGTCCGTTGTCGGCCAACCTGCGTACCAGGTCGAGGACTTGTGCGGTCTGCGCGACGCCGAGCGCCGCGGTGGGCTCGTCCAGGACGACGACCTTGCTGTTCCACAGCACGGCCTTCGCGATGGCGACGGTCTGCCGCTGGCCGCCGGACAGTCCGGCGACGCGCTGACGTACGGAGGTGACGGTGCGCACGGACAGGCCGGCCAGTGTCTCGGTGGCCATCTCCTCCATGGCCGCGTCGTCGAGCACCATGTGCCGGGTGCGTTCGCGGCCCAGGAACATGTTCTGGACGATGTCGAGGTTGTCGCACAGCGCGAGGTCCTGGTAGACGATCTCGACGCCGAGCGCTGCCGCCGCCCGCGGGCTGTCCACCTTGACCGGGGAGCCCTCGAACAGGTAAGTCCCGGAATCCGTCGGGTAGATGCCGCCGAGGCACTTGACGAGCGTCGACTTCCCGGCGCCGTTGTCGCCGACGAGAGCCGTCACTTCGCCGCGGCGGATCGTCAGGTCGACGTCCCGCAGTACGTGCACGGGTCCGAAACTCTTGTTGATTCCCCTCAGTTCGATGATGGGGTCGGTGGATGCGGACGCATCCGCCGCTCCCGTGGGCGGCGACGACACAGGCAATCCTCCTCAGTGACCGGTCAGTGGCCGGTCAGTGGCCGATCGGGTACCGCTGTGGTGCTGCTGTTGCCGGCTTCGGTGCCGCTCAGGTGATGCCCACTTCGGCGCACTTGGCGGCGAACTCGCCGGTGCACAATTCCTCTTTGGTGACGTAGCCGTCCTTGACGACGTCGTTCACGTTGGCCCGGAAGATCGACTGCGGTTCCAGGAGCACGGAGGGCACATCCCGGTTGCCCTCGGGGTCGTGGACGGTGCCCGGCGCGGAGGGTGTCTCACCCTTCGCGAGGGCGATCGCCAACGCCGACACGGCGTCCGCCTCTTGCTTGATGGGCTTGTACACGGTCATGCACTGGTCGCCTGCGAGGATGTTCTGCAGACCCTGCACGGTCGCGTCCTGTCCGGTGACCGGCACCCGGCCGTTCAGCTTCTGCTTCTTCAGCGCCGCGATCGCCGCGTTGGCCAGGCCGTCGTTGGCGGCGATGACACCACCGATGTCGGGCTTCTGGACGAGCATCTGCTCGAAGATCGTGCCGGCCTCGGTGTTGTTCCACTCGGGCACCGACTGGTCGGGGCCCTTGACGTACTCTCCGGAGTCGAACTTCGGCTTCAGCACGCCCTCGTAGCCCTGTTTGAGCAGCGTCGCATTGTTGTCGGTCGGGGAGCCGTTGAGCCGGGCGATGACGGGCTTCACGGCGTTCATGTCGGTGAGGCACTTGACCAGGCCCTCGCCGAAGAGCGACCCGACCTTCACGTTGTCGAAGCTGACGTAGTACTGCGCACCGCCGCCCAGGGTGAGCCGGTCGTAGTCGATCGTCGCGACGCCCTGCGACTTCGCCTTGTCGAGCACGGCTTTTCCGGTGCCGCTGTCGAGGTTGACGATCACCAGCACGTCGACGCCGTTGGTGATCATCTGGTCCGCGATGGTCTGGAACTGCGCCTTGTCGTTCTGCGCGTTCTGGATGTCGTAGTCGACTCCCGCAGCCTGGAAGGCCTCGCTCAGGTACTTGCGGTCCGCGGTCTCCCAGCGCGCCGAGCTCTTGCTGTCCGGGAGGATCACGCCGATCTTCGGCTTGTCCCCGTCGCCCGAGTCGTCGGAGCACGCGGTGGCCCCCAGCGACGTGACGACACCGAGCGACAGCGCGATGGCCAGGGTTCTCTTGCGCATGGTGCAACTTCCCTTCTGGACGGGCCAGTACGAGTATGTTGCTGGCGACAACGTATTCCTCACCGCATGCGCACGCCAGGCTTTCACTGTCTCAAGTCCATTAAGTTGCAGCGGACATCAAGCAGGCCCTGCCGTGGCGGCGCAGCGCCGTCATCCACCTGTGTAAGGTGCGCGCGTATGAGCGGACACGACTTCTTTTCGGACGCATTTGTCCGAGCCGCGGGACCGCACGGCGCCTGGGTGGCCGAACAGCTCGACGCGTTCAACGAGTTCATGCCGATGGGCGAGTGGCGCGTCAATCTCGACGAACGGATCTACCGGCAGAGCGGTCGCGCGATCACCGTCTCGGTGCTGGGCAGCTTCTCCACCGGCGACAACACCTGGCTGTGGGGGTGGGCCAATCCGTCCTGGAGCGACCCCGCGGTGGCGTCCGCCGCACGGGCCGTACGCGCGATCGGGGAAAGGGACGGCATACCGGAGTTCACTCGCGAACTCGTCGATCTGTCGGGGTTCGCGGACCCTCGGATGGCGGCCGAAACTCTCGCGTACGCCGCCATGGGCCTGCTCGGCTCGTCCGGTTACATCGGCGTCACCGCGAACCCGACCGGCCGCCTGTACATGCTCACCGACGACGAGCAGGTGCCGCGCGCCCACCCGGACGCGATCACGCTTCCGCGCGTCCTGATGACCGGCGCGGGATTCCTGCCGGTGTCGGCGGAGACGGTGGTCACGGGCTACCTGGCACACCACGGTCTCGCCTGCCTGCGCACGGGTACACCCCAAGGCGCGACGCTCAGCGCCGAGTTGGCGGACGGCGACACCGTCACGGTCGACATCGACACCCACGACCGCATCGCGCGCGTCGGGGTCACCGCCGCGCCGCGCACGGTCCCATCCCGCGCCTGGTGGCTGGCCGCCGGCGCCGGTCTCGCGCAAGTCCTGGAGCAGGACGGTGAGTTCACCGCGTTCATCGAAGCGAATCCGTACTCGAACCATGACTTGGCCGCCAAGGTGCTGCACTGCGGCTCGTCCGGGATCCGCATCCGCGTGCTGGGCTCACTCGACGCCTCCGGAACGCGATGGGTCTGGGACCCGGACACGCACGCCCATCTGTCACGGCTGCCGGCTCTGGCCAACGCACCCGAAACAGGCCCGGAAATCGACCTGTCCGCGTGCCCGGACCCGACGGCCGCGGTCAAACTCCTCAGCCACGGCGCAGCCGGTCTGCTCGCGGGAGGCTGCTGCGTCGACCTTCCCGACGACGACGGGCGCGCGGTCTACGTGACCGTGGACGACCCGAGAGTCCCCCGCGCCACGGCGGCAACGGCCATGGCCGAAGCCCTGCGCGGCGCCGCCGAGGTCGTCACGGCACTGGTCTCGGAACCCCAACGCGCCGCCGTCATCACCAAGTTGACGGAGGAGTACCTCGCCGCGCATGGATCGGCGACCCGCGAAGACACCGCAGAAGGAACGGTGTTCCGCGCGGAGAAGCTGACGGTGACCGTCGACGGCTCCGGGGCGACGAGGGTGGACGCAAACGGCACCTGAAACACCGTCAGACGGGTCCGCCGCGACACCCGGCATGTCGGTGGGAGATGGAACAATGCTTGTAACAGCGCCCGTTCACCACTGAACAGGGCAAACCATCACACCCAGAAGCGGAGTTCGGCATGGCCTTGACTCGGAATCCCGCTCCCGCGACCGTGATGACCCCGACCGACCGGCCCGACCCCGACCGACCGGCCCCGGCACCCGTCCGCATGTCCACCGCGCGGCGTGCGCTCGCGCGCATCGCGACCGGCGCGGTTCGCACCCACGCGGGCGGGCGGGCCGGTGCTCCCGGGATCTCCGCCCGCACGCTGCACACCCTCGACACCCGCAACCTCGTGCGGTACGGCGACCCGGTGCCGGGGCGCGGGCGTCCCGTTCGTCCGACCCGCGCCGGCGCGCGGGCGCTCATCGCGCGCGGCTCGGCGGGCACCGCGGCGTGGCTGTGGCTGCTCGACCAGGACGAGGTGTGGGTCGCCGCCGACGGCCGCACCTACCTGATCGCCGAAATGCCGCCCGCGTACTGCGGCAACGCCGCGGCGTGGTTGCAGCGCCACGCCGCCGAAATCCGCCGGTACGCCGAACCGCAGCGGCGCGTCGACCCGTTGGCGTGGATCGACGCGAAGCCCCTGACCCGCGCACTCGTGGAATCCGCAGCCGACTGATCACCCGGCAACGGCCGTCGGGCCGACACGGGGCGTGACCCGCCCCGCGACCGAACCGACGGCCGTCCCGGTTTCCAGCGCGCGGCAACTCCCCCGGCAGCCGGAGCAGTTTGCCGCAGCCAGGGCGCCCGGGAGCGAACGGCAACCCGCACGACCCGCCGTCGCCCCGCCGACCAGGCCGCGTGTCGAGCAGCGCGAACCCTTTCGTGCCGCGCCCCGGCCCAGGCCGTCCCCGGCCACCGACTCACGCCGGGGCAACGCGAACTCGCCGGTGCGGTCTCACTGTCGGCCACCGGCCCGCAAGCGCGGTCAGCCGCCGGTGCCCCCCGCCGCCGACAGCGCGAACATCACCGAGACCATGCACGCTTCGGTCTCGCCCACCGCGCGCAAGCGGTGCCGGGTCGCCCGTTGGACCACCACGTCGCCGGAGTCGAGCCGCGTCGTCGTGCCCTTGCCGTCGGCGCCGCCGTCGGCCAGGTCGAGTTCGAACGCCCCGGACACCACGACGCCGACGTCGATGGTGGCGGTCGTGTGCCAGTCGGCCGGCACCGGTTCGCGGTCGGGGGAGAACTCGACGCGGCGCAGGGCAACTCCGCCGCCGTGCGGTTCGAGGGACCAGCGGGCACCGGGAATCGACGTACCGCCCTGCGCCGCGTCGGCGAGCGGTCCGCCGGTCTGCCACAGGTCGTACACCGCGAACCCAGCGGGCGGGAAGACCGATGGCGGCGTGCCGAACACGGCTGCCCTCGACCGGCCTTCGCCCGCGTCACCGCCATCCGGGCCGGCGTCTCCGACGGTGATCAGCAGCCGATTCCCGTCGACCGGGTCGCCCACCCCGCCGATCACCAACTCCGGTTTTTTGGCCCCGGGTTCGGGCGACAGCACGACGCTGAGGAAGACACACGGCTGTTCGCCGGCCACCCTCCACCGGTGCCGGGTCCCGCGCTGGACCACGGCGTCGCCGGGGCCGAGCTCGTACTCGCCGTCGTCGAGGCCGAGCACGATGGATCCGGACACGACGACGATGAGGTCCTGGGTGTCCGTGCGGTGCATGCCCGGCTCCTCCGGGTCGTCGCCCGGCGTGCGCAGCCAGGTCTCCTCCGCCGGGGTCCCGGCCGGCGAGCCGGGCCACCGGACGAGCCGACAGGCCGCGGCCCCGCCTGCCGGGAACGTCCCGCGCAGCTCCGGCGCCGGGTCTCCCCCGTCGTCGGCACGGGCCGGCGAGCCGTCGAACCACAGCACCTCCGCCATGCCGTGGCCGCGTCTCGACACGGACGTGACCGGCGTGTTCGCATCCGCGACGATCACCGGACGGCCGTCGGCGTCGTGCCCGGTCACGACCCGGCGAACCGGAAAGACGGATGGCTCCGGGGTGGGTGTCTCCGGCACAGTGCTTCCTTCCTGACGTGTTGCCCGCACAGGTCTAACAGGGAAGCCTCCGTGTGACCAGCGCGCCCGGCACCCGCCCGGCCCGGCCGGACACAACATGTCGGGAAACGCGGCGAGGCGCATCGACGGCCCCCTCCTGCGCCCGAGACCGTCGGGACCCGCGCGACGCACCCCGGACGACCGCACCCCGTGATCACGGCCACAGCACCAGCCTGCGGCAACGCGCGTCGCGCTCCGCAGCGTTTCGTCCGTAGTCATCACGACCCGATCGGGGATGCTGACTTTCATGCCGATTGCTCCCGAACCTGTTCTCGGCCTGGTCAAGCGCCGCAACGAACCGGTCGTCGTCCGGACGCTGCGCAGCACCGTCGCCGCGGTCCTGGCGTTCGTCGTGGCGCTGTGGCTGTCCGGCAACGAGGCCCCGCTGCTCGCGCCGCTGACGGCGCTGCTGGTCGTCCAGGTGACGCTGTACTCGACGCTGACGATCGGCATCCGCCGCATGTTCAGCGTCCTGCTCGGCGTGCTGATCGCGGTCGGATTCACCGAGATCGTGGACCTGAGCTGGTGGAGTCTCGGCGTGCTCATCCTCACCTCACTGGTCGCCGGGCACCTGCTGCGCGTCGATCCGTTCGTCGAGGAGGTGGCGATCAGCGGCATGCTCGTGCTCGGCGTCAGCAGTCTGCACGCGGCACACAGCACGGCCCTGGGAAGGATCGGCGAGACCCTCATCGGCGTCGCAGTCGGCATGCTGTTCAACTTCGTGTACGCGCCACCGGTGTTCGTCCAGCCGGCCGGCGAGGCCATCGAAGACCTCGGCAGCCGATTGTGCGGCCTCCTCAAGCGCATCGGCCGGGAACTGCGCGAGGGCGCGACCCGCAAGAACGCCGACTCGTGGCTGGAGGAAGCGCGCGTACTCGACGGCGACATCGTCCAGGCCGACGGCGCACTCTCCCAGGCCGAGGAGAGCCTGCGGCTCAACCCGCGAGCCGCCCGCCATGCCCTGCACGCCGGGATCGTCCTGCGCAGCGGCCTGGACACACTCGAACACTGCGCGGTCACGATGCGCTCGGTGTGCCGCGGACTCGCCGACCTCACCCAGGAGTCGGGTCGGTACGAGAGCGTCTATCCCACCGACGTCGCCGAGGCGCTGGACAACCTGCTGTGTCACCTCGCCGACGCGGTCACGAGCTTCGGCCGCATGGTCACCGCCGAGGTGACCGCGCAGGCCGAGCACGCGGAGGCGGAGCTCACCGAGGCCCTGGCCCAGGCCCGCGCCGACCGCGACCGCACCGCCAACCTGCTGCGCACCGAGACCGAATACGAGCCGGACACGTGGGAGCTGCACGGCTCCCTGCTGGCCGGTGTCGACCGCATCCTCGGCGAACTGGACGTCGAGAAGCGCGCCGAACCCCGCCTCGCCGCGACGAAGCCCACCCGCAGCACGACCCGCGCGGCACGCCACCTGATGCGCCTGAGCCGCGTCCGCGACAATCGCCCCACGACCCGCAGGAACAGCACCAAGGCACCGCCGGGAGGCGCCCGGTGAACCCGCGCGACGCCAACTCCGGGACACCCGAACACCTTTGTGTGACCGATGGGTCACGCTAAGCTGTGACGGGCTCGGCCGCAGGGGCTGACGTGGCGTCAAAGCTGCCCGGGGGTCATGATGTCCGACGAGTACACCGAGGAACCACCCGTCGCCCGGGTCCCGACGGGCATCGACGTCTCCGTTCCGAGCGTGGCACGGATGTACGACTATTTTCTCGGCGGCAAGGACAACTTCCGTGCCGACCGCGAGGCTTCGGAGCAACTGAGCGCCGTCTCCCCCGGCTCGCGGGCCATCGCCGTCAACAACCGGCGCTACCTTCAGCGGACGGTTCGTGAGCTCGCGCACAAGTACGGCGTGACGCAGTTCCTCGACCACGGCTCCGGCCTGCCGACGCAGAACAACGTGCACCAGATCGCCCAGTCGGTGCACCCCACCGCGCGCGTGGTCTACATCGACAACGACCCGATAGTGCTCGCGCACGGCCGGGCGTTGCTCATGGACAACGCCACCACCACCGTGATCACCGCCGACATGCGCGACACCGAAGGCGTGATGACGCACCCCGACGTCGTCAAGCTGCTCGACTTCACCGAGCCCGTCGCGGCGTTGTTCGTGTCGGTCCTGCACTGCATCCCCGACTCCGACGACCCGGGCGCGCTGCTGCGCCGCGTCGTCGACCGGCTGGCACCGGGCAGCTTCGTCGTCGTGTCGCACCTGGTCGCCGAGGATCCGGAGGTCCGCGACCGACTCACGGCGTTCATGCTCGATGCGACCCAGGGCAATTGGGGGCGGGTCCGCACTCCACAGGACGTCGCGGGCTACATCGCGGACGCCGGCCTGGAGCCGCTGGCGCCGGGGCTGGTCGAGGTGTCGCAGTGGCGCCCGGACGGCACGAAGGGGCCGGTGCCGGAGAGCACCGAGTGGATCGAGTTCGGCGGGGTCGCCCGCAAACCGTGACGCCCTCGCCCCGCCGACGAGTCGGCACGACGGGGGGCGGACCGCCGGCCGACCGGGTCAGCCGAAGGACCGGGACACGGTGCCGCTCCTCGACGCGCCGTCCGTCCGCCACGTGCGGCGGACGCCGTGAACGCTGAAGATCGTTTGGACACGAGTCAACTCTTTGCCGTCGACGGGACGCCACTCATAGAGTTGTCGGATGCCGACAGAACCTTCCGTGCGAGCTGTTGACCGGGGTCAACGTCGGGCGTCGTACCAGCAGGCGCGGTCACGCGAGACGAAACACGCGCTCGTGCAGGCGGCAGTGGCCCTGTGGCGCGCGCACGGCTACGCGGGCACGACGGTCGCCGACATCTGCCGGGCCGCAGGGGTATCGAAGGGGCTGTTCTACTTCCACTTCCCGCGCAAGGAGGACGTCCTCCTGGAAGTCGGCGTGCTGTCGACCAGGACCGCGCAGCGCGAGGTGCACGCGTTGCTGGAGAAGCCCTACGAGGTGTCCTCCGTCATCGAGAGCGTGCTGACCGGCCTGGAGCGGTCGATGCGGCGCAACCCGCCGGAGCTGATCGTCGAGACGATCCTGGAGGGCTACCGGTACGAACACCGGCTGCTCGCGGGGGAGGCGCCCGCCGACGAATCGCTGTCGTACATTTTCGCCGAGCTGTTCGAGCGCGCGCAGGCGGACGGCAAGCTGCCCGGCCACGTGGACACGCTGCGCCTGGCACAGGCGACCCAATCGCTCGTCAGCGAGGGCGCCCGGCACTGGGCGGCGGGCGTCTACGGCGACCGCCGGTTCTCCGACGTCGTGGGCGGCGACATCGCCGCGCTCATCGCGGGCTGGGTGCGTTCCTGAGGCACGGCGCCGCCCCGGAGACACGGCCCGCCGCGCGGGCGACGAGGCGAAACGAGAGCCTCGGGAGCGGTCTCCTGGCAGCCGCCCGCCGCGGAGCCGACGGGCTCACCGCGCGGTGGCCTCCGCCTCGCGCAGCTCGTCCAAGAGCTCCTTCTGGCCGGCCAGCATCTCGGTCAGGATGCGCCGCGCGGCGCGCATCAGGTCGGCGACGTCCCCGCCGGAGAGCTGGTAAACGACCGTCGCCCCGTCGCGAGTCGAGGTGACGATGCCGGAGCGGCGCAGCACGGCGAGTTGCTGCGACAGGCTCGACGGTTCGATCTCGATCGCGGCGAGCAGGTCGCGTACCGGCTTCGGACCGTCCTGGAGCAGTTCCAGCACGCGGATGCGCACGGGGTGGCCGAGCATACGGAAAAACTCGGCCTTCGCCTGGTAGAGCGGTACGGGCACGGTCACCCTCTCTCCGCGCCGGGAGCGGCGGCGCCGCCCTCGCCGGTTTCCCCGGTACGCGCGGCTTCCACGTCGTGTTCCGGTTCCGGCAGCGGGACGCTCTCGACGCGGGCCGCGGCAAGCGCTTCCTCCAGCTCGTCGACGGCGACGCGCAGCGCGTTTCCGTCGTGCGTGCGCGCGGCGTCGGCCAGGTCGTGCCGGGCCCGTTGCACTCGGTCACGCACCTGGGCGGCGTGTTCGTCGGGTGCTTGTTCGTGGGCGGCGCCTGCGCCCCCGCCGTGTGGCTGCGCCGCGTGTTCGCGCGCTGTGCCCTCGCCGGGTGAGTGTTCTCGGCTCATGTTCCACCTGCCATCACGGGTGCCGGTGCGCCGCCCGCGCGGGTCGGCCGCGCGCGTCCAGTGGCCCCGGAGGCCTCTGCGGCCCGTCGGGCAGCCCATCCGGTCCGGCGCACCAGCCATCATGTTGCAACTTGAAGAAAGTTTCAATTGGCCGGACTTGGCCTTGCCTTGCCTGGCCACGCCCCGCCTCGCCCCGCCTCGCCTCGTCATGCCTGGCCATGCCTGGGCGCGACGCGGTCGACGGTCCGGGAGGACGCCGGACCGCAGGGGGAGACGGGCCTCGGACGCCCGCCTCTCCCCCGACGAGGTGTCGGTCAGCCCGCGTCGGTCAGGTCGAGTTGCCACGACCAGCGGTATTCGCCGGAAGGCATGCGGAACTCCGGCAGGGTGTCCGGCCCGAGGAGCCCGGTGCCGAGACCGCGGTGGGCGATGTCGACGTGCACGAATGTCTCGGCACGGGGTTTGAGCTCCCAGGTGTGCGCGGCGGCTTCGAGGTCGGCGGGCTGGAAGTGGGAGACGTTCATCTGGCTCGGCCGGTCCGTCGTGACGGTCAGGCGGCGCCCGGATCCGTCGCTCAGGGTCAACTCGCGGACGTCGGCGCGCCCGCCGTTCTCCTGCGGCACGAGGTAGGGGACGAACAGGTCGTCCACATCGGCGGCCCACCGGCCGTGCAGGCCCGACCGCTTGCGGTCGGGATACGTCTCGTGCGGCCCGAGGCCGAGCCAGGAGACCCGCTCGAAGCCCGGTACCGTCGCAAACGTGATCCCTACCCGCGGGACTTCCTCGAACTCCTCGGGGAGGAGGACGTGTTCGTCGAAGCGGAAGACCGTGTCCGTGACGGCGGTGATCCGCCGTCGGTGCTCGACCACCGCACCGTACGCGGCGGTGTGGCGGCTGACGACCGTCGCCGTCGAGCCGTCGTGTTCCCGTTCGACCAGGGTGCGGGTGACGCGGAACAGTCCGGTGCGGATCAGGCGCCCGTCCAGGCGCAGTGAAACGTCGTTCTCGGTCGGTGCCCGCCACAGCGACAGCGTGGGCGGGACATCGAACACCGGGTGCCGGAGCAGGCCTTCGGCGTCGAGCGTGGGTGTTCCGGCGGCGGAGCGGGCGTCCGCGAATGGACGCGGAGCCGTGTCGATCGGCACCTGCTGCCGGGCGACCTCCGTGCCAGGCTCGGCCCACGGAGTCGCTTCGGCGAGTTCGACGACGAGCGTCAGTGCGACCGTTGCGGGATCGCCGAGTTGTGCGGTGACGTGGGTGGGGAGGTCGAGTACGCCTTCCTCGCCGGCGGGAACGTCCGGCGTGGGCAAGGGTGTTGCCGTGCCCGGACCCTCAACGGTCTCGGTCTGGACCCGGATGCGGAACCCGGACAGGTCGCGGAAGGTCTGACGGTTCCTCAACCGCACGTGCCCGCGCCGGGCTTCCTCGGCGCCGGAGACGACGCGGACCGGGCTGAAGATGTGGCGTGCCTCGTGGAGGGCGGGTTTGGGAGTGCCGTCGGCGAACACAACACCGTTGATGCAGACCGAGCCGTCGTGGGATTCCTCGCCGAAGTCGCCTCCGTAGCGGAACCGGCCGTCGCCGTCGGGGTCCAGACCGTGGTCGTACAACTCCCAGACGAAGCCGCCCTGGAGACCGGGGGTCGACTCGAAAAGGTCCCAGTACGCGCCGAGTCCACCGGTCGAATTGCCTTGCGAGTACGCGTATTCGCACAGGATGAGGGGCCGGTCCGCGTCGGGGTGGGCCGCGTAGGCGCGCAGTGCGTCGAAGACGGGGTACATCGGGCAGACGACGTCGGTGGCGGCGTGTCCGGCGTGCCAGTCGGCGGAGATGGCGCCTTCGTAGTGCAGCGGCCGCGTCGGGTCGTAGTTGCGGACCCATCCGGCCGCGGCGTCGTGGTTGGCGCCGTAACCGCTCTCGTTGCCGAGGGACCACATGATCACGGCGGGGTGGTTCTTGTCGCGGCGAACCATGCGTGAGACGCGGTCGGTGAACGCCGCGAGGTAGCGGGGGTCGTCGCAGAGCGTGCCGGCGTACGCGTGCGCCTCGATGTTCGCCTCGTCCACGACGTAGATGCCGAACTCGTCGCACAGGTCCAGAAAATGCGGGTCATTGGGGTAGTGCGAGGTGCGTACGGCATTGACGTTGAACCTCTTGAGCAGAACAAGTTCGGCGCGCATCCGGTCCGGCGTGAGGACGCGGCCGGTACGCGCGTCGAAGTCGTGCCGGTTGACGCCCTGGATCCACACCCGGCCGCCGTTGACCAGCAGGTCACGGCCCCGGATCTCCACCCGGCGGAATCCGACGCCGACAGTCGTCTGTTCGACGGTCTCGCCGGCCGGGTCCACGAGTTCGACAATCAGCGGGTAGCGCCTCGGCGTCTCGGCCGACCACGGCGCGACGGGCAGGTTCGTCCCGTGCAGGCGCACGCGCCCGGTCCGCGGCGGCACCGCCTGATTGTGCATGCGGCAGTACACCGCCGACTGCTCGGGGGTCAGCGACGTTCCCGCGGCGCCCAGCGAAAGCAGGTCCATGAGGCCGTCGGGAATGCGGGAGGCAGGCGGTTGTTCGGGGTACCCGGCCCCGGGGCGGGGCATGCCCGGCACGGCACCGGTGAACGGGACGGGCGCCGGCTCCGGTTCCCACAGCCCGGCGATCCGCGCGCGGACCGTCCAGCCGTCGCCGAGCGGTTCGAGACCGTCCACCGCGACGTCGAGCCGCAGGCTTCCGGTCCCGGCCTCCGCGTCGAAGTCGGCGACGGCGTGCAGGTCGCCGAGGTAGGTGGCGGCCGTGTCATAGAGGTACACCGACCGCGTGATGCCGCCGTGCCACCAGTGGTCCTGGTCCTCGATGTACGTGGCGTCCGACCACTTGACGACCGTCAGTTCGATCTCGTTCTCCGCGCCCGGGCGCACGAAGCCGGTGACATCGAACTCCGCGGCCAGGTGCGAGTCCTTGCTGAAACCGACGTCCTGTCCGTTCAGCCGTACCAGCAGCACGCTTTCCGCCGCGCCGACGTGCAGGACGACGCGCCGGCCGGTCCAGTCGCCGGCGGTGAACGTCCGGCGGTAGACCCCGGTCGGGTTGTCCTCCGGGGCGCGGGGCGGCCGCGCGTCGAACGGGATCGTCACGTTGGTGTAGTGCGGCCGGTCCTCGGTCCCCTGCATCGTCCAGACTCCGGGAACCTCGATGCCGCGCCACTCGTCGCCTCGCTCGGCGAGGGGATGGGCAAGCAGTTGGAAGTCCCATGTCCCGTCGAGCGACAGCCGCTCCGGGTGCGGGACCGCGTGCATGGGCAGCCGGTTCCAGGACGTCGCTTCCGGCGCGTCCCACGGGCGCAGGGCAGCGAGCGAACCGGCGTCGGCGTTCATGTGGTTGTCCCCTCGCGAGTCTGTGGCGACCGGGTTACGAAGGAAGTCGACGCGGCGACTGCGGCCGATCCGGGGTCACGGCGGATCGGGCAGCCCGTCCGGTCGCCTCGCCTTCCCGAACGCCACCCCGAAATGCTGTGGCACCGCGAACCGATCGTGTCGACCCCGACGCACCACAGCGGATGCCGGCCTCGGCCCAGGCCCACCCCATCGTCGGCACCGGGATTCCGCCAATCGGTTGCCACATGTTGCCCGCCGGCACGTGCATGCCGTGTCCCGGCCATTACGCTGCGGCGTCGGGTTCGCGGTGGGTCGGGTCGACGAAGGGGACGCCGGGCGCTGTCGACACCAACGCGGCGGCCAACTCCTTGAGCTCGGCGGACGGCCCTTCCCACTGGGCGACCGTCCCGGCGACAGGCAGGCCGATCAGATTGTTCACGAAGTCGGTCCGCTTCCCGCTCAGGTTGTTCCGCTCCCGGTACTCCTGGGTGGCGACGACACCGACCCAATGGCTGCCGTCCTTGATCTGCCAAGCCACCACGGCCTCGATGTCGGACCAGGCAATGAACCGCCTTGCACGGAACAGCCCGCCCGGAAGCGAAACCCCGGCCGAGTCCATCCGCAGGGGCGCCGCGCCGATCCACGGCCCGGCGACGATCAACGCCGCGATCGCTCCGAAGAACACCCAGACACCGATCGCAATGTGCAACGGCAGGGGAATCCCGATCAGCGAGAGCACCACCGTTCCACTCAGCAGCTTCACCGTGTTCCGGGTCCAACGCCGACGAAGTTCAAAAACGGGCTCTGTCGTCTGCATGCGCGGATATTGGCAGGATCCTCCGCCCGGGTCCACCTCGGGCAGTCCCACCCCAGGCGGCTTTCCCGGCCACATCGTCCACACAGGTTTCCCGGCCACCGACCCCCGGCCTGCGTCGACCGCACCTGCGTCTCCCTGGAACGGTCTCGTCGGCCGAGCTACCCCTCGACGCACGCAAGCCCTCAAGCGGCTGCGCGAACGCGGGGCCGCAGAGCTGTACTCCACCCGCCGTCACGAATCTCGCCACACGCGCGAGCGGCGCAACCTCCTTGTCCGCTGCGGTCGATAACTTGTCCGGCATGGGATTCGACACCAGCTATCACCCGGTCGACCTCGCGCTCGTGGAAGACCGCCTGCTCCCCTACATCGCCGGTGCCGGCGCCGACAGCGATCTCGCCGACCTGGTCGCGCGGGCGGTGGAAATACGCAAAACGCGGTTCGTCGCCAAGCAGTGGGCCCTCGGCGCGTTGTCCGCTGCCACCTCGCTCGGCATCACCGCCCTCGACTCCCAACTGCACGTATGGGGAAGACCGTTCTTCATCGTCGCCGACACCACCGACCGGGTTGTCGAGGACACTCTCCGCTACCTCGCCACTCCGCCCGACGGCGTCGAAGCCCTGGCCCACGAAATGCTCGCGCGCCTCGATCCTGCGTTGGCAGGGAAGGTGGAGCCGTCGACCACCGGCCACCTCCCCGACGACGCCGCACTCGCGCACGAACTGATGTGGCGCATGCGCCTTTTGCGGGCGAGCGGCGCCGCATTGCGCGCGGGAGAGGCGACGGTGTCAGACCCCGACTCCGGCCGGACCCACCACCCGGGGCGCCTGATGGACCGTGAGGTGCCTTTCAGCGTCCTGGAGTTCGCCGCCACGTTGCATCCGGGATGGATGTCGCGCGGATACACCTGGCCGACCAGGCTGTACGCCGAGGCGGGATTGGACGCCGCCGAATTCACCGCTCCGGAACCGCTGTTCGCGGCGCTGCGCGACGCGTACCCGGGCCGAGACTGGTTCTCGGCACCGACCATCGACGAGAACTACATGATCGGCGGTTTCGTCGACGCCGCCCAAGTACAGGCCGCACGGGCCCGCTTGACCGAGAACCGTGATGCACTCCTGCGTCCGGCCACCACCGAGGGCTGGGCGGACAGCTGTGCGGTGGATCTCACCAAGATCGAGGAAACGCTCGCATTCGCCGCGCACTTGGGCTTTGCCTTCTGCGAGGCCACGGAGATCTACAGCGGCTTCGGTGGCGTCATGAACTGAGCCGCCGTCCGGCCGAGGGGCCCGCTGCGCTCCGCCACGGGCGCGGCGGGCCTTTCCGTTGCCGCTCAGCCTCCTGCGCAAGGACAACCATCGCGTCTATCCCCTTTCGCCCCCGGCGAAACTGCGCGGTAAGGATAGAAATCCACCAACTCGGACGGAAGATTGGATCCAGGCGTCACGAGGCGCCGAGTTCGCCGTGCTGTCGGAACTGCTGTGACATGGCTGTCGGGAGTGCCGGGCGGGTGCCTCGCGGGTGGGGCGTACGCACGGGTGGTCGGTGGAATCGGGCGAGTCAACGGTGTCGGGACGCCGACACGGTGGCGCTCCGGAACGCGATCGACCACTTTGTTCCGACGGCGCCTTCGCGTGCCGCGCGAGGGTCGTGGATCGTGCGGGGCGGGTAGGGACCAGACGAAGTCCTTTGTCAGGCCCGAGCGTTCCGCTGGGAGACACGCACAGGCCTCAGACGGCCGGTGAACTTACGGGCTCGTGGCAATCCGCGTTCATGGCGGGACAGCGTCGTCACGCCACCGGGGAAAGGGAAGTCGCTTGCGCGTAGCACAAGTTGGTATCGAGGAAGAGTTCCATGTGATCGACCTGGAGACCCGGCGGCTGGTGCCGCAGGCCCCGGCGATCCTGAACGGCCTGTCCGGTGAGGGTTTCACCGCCGAACTGCACCAGACCGTTCTGGAGTCGAACAGCCGACCGCATCGGGACCTCCGCGCGCTCCAAGAGGACTTGGTCGCGTTGCGCGCCGAGATCGTCGGCGTCGCGACCAAGTTGGATGTCGGTGTCGCGGCCGTCGGCACGGTCCCGCTGGCGGACTTCGGGATCGCGGCTCTGACCCCCAACGTCCGGTACGAGCGCATCGCCGACACATACGCGGCCCTCACCCGCGAGCAACTCATCTGCGGCATGCACGTCCACGTCGAAGCCGAGGACCGCGACCTGGCCGTGCGCGCCCTCCCGTGGATCGCCCCATGGGTCCCGGTCCTGCTGGCGCTGTCCGCGAGTTCGCCGTACTGGCAGGGCGCGGACACCGGGTACGCGAGCTGGCGTACGCAGATGTGGCAGCGCTGGCCGGCCGCCGGACCGGTCGGGGTGTTCGCGAACGCCGCCGAATACGACGCCATGATCGCCGGCCTCGTCGATTCGGACATCCTCCTCGACCCGGGCATGCTCTACCAGGACCTGCGGCTCTCCTCCCATCTCCCCACCATCGAGCTGCGGGTGTGCGATTCGTGCCCGTCGGTGGAGACGCCGATCCTGATCGCGGGGCTGTTCCGCGCGCTGGTGGCACACGGCATGCGGGCCGCGGCCGGAGGCGAGCCACCCGCGGTCTGGCCCACGGAGTGGCAGCGGGCCGCGTCATGGCGGGCCGCGCGATCGGGGCTGGAAGGGCCGCTGGTGGATCCCCGGGGTTTCGGCTCCGCGCCGGCCGCGGACGTGGTGCGCCAACTCCTCGCACACGTACGCCCGTACCTGGAGGAGCACGGCGACTGGCCGTTGATCTCCGCATTGGCCGAGCGCACGCTCGCATCGGGCAGTGCGGCGGAGCAGCAGCGCCGGGCGGCACGCGGCTGGGCGTGGGAACCGGCTCGGGCGGTGGACTGGGTGGTGGAGCGGACCGCCGCGGCACCCGAGTGGCCGCCACTCGCGGTCCCGCGGCAGCGGACGGCGACCGTGGCCCCGGGGGCCGGCCTTGCCGACGAGGCTCCGAGGATGGTGGAGGGCATCCCCGGCGCACCGCAGGTCCCGCAGGTCCCGCAGGTGCCGCAGGTGCCGCAGGTCCCGCCCGTGCCGCCGGTGGCGACGGAGCCGTCTCCCTTGTGACGCCGTGCCCCTGTGACGCCGCGACGCGGTAATGCCGTGACGCGGTGACGTCGCGACGCCATGCCGCCGTGCCAGCGTGCTGCCGTGCTGCCGTGCTGCCGTGCTGCCGTAGTAAAACGACAACACCGCGCAGACAACCGGTCCGCTCTCACGGCAATGCCCGGCAGTCACCTGCGCCCTGCGCCGTCACGAACACCCGCCCGCTGACGTGCTTTTCGTGCCATGACCGCAGAACGCCGTGTAAGGGACGGCCGATTCCGGCCGTCCCTTACACGGGGGTGCGTTCGCTCCCGTTCAGCAGCGCTTCATCGTCGCTGTTGCGAACAGGTGCGCGCCGCCTTCCGCTTGCTGTCGCCTGGCGTGGCGATCCGCGACTCGGTGCTACTTGAAGTCGGCCATGCTCTTGCCCACATCGGCGAGCGTGGTCGGCTTCGGGTAGTTGCCGGTGAGCTTGATCGCCGGCGCGTCGCAGCGGTAGGCACCGGTGTCCGGCTTGAAGTCGGCCGGCTTCCAGCCGTCAGGCGTCGCGGCCACGACGTTGAAGCACTTCACCGGAAGGTCCGGACTCGACATGTCCAGCGGCGCCTGGAGTCCGCCCGCGGTCCAGGCTTTCTCGGTCAGCGCGGCGTCATACGCGCACTTGCGGGTGAGCTGGTCGCCGCATGTGGCGGCCGACTTGGCGAACAGCAGCCAGGACGAGAACGCGCGGATGGATCCGAGCCCCACCTTCGCCCCGGGCGCGTACTTGGCGTACAGGTCGATGACCTTCTGCGTGGCGGGGTTCTGGGCGGCCAGCTCCAGGGGGTACACGCCGCTCAGGTCGGCGATGTTGTTCTGCGCGGCGAGCGCCTGGTTGCCCGTCAGCTGAAGGAAGTCGTCACCGTAGGCGTTGCTGTTGGCGTCGATCCAGTCGAGCTTGTAGTCGATCGTCGTGAGCGCCTGCTCCAGCTTCGCGAGCTGGGGGAACGCCCCGTAGAAGAGCAGGCCCCTGACGTTCTTGCTCTTGATCGACTGCGCGTACGGCATCCAGTCCGATACCCCCTGCGCCGGGTACAGGTCGTTGTACGTCACCGCGCCGCCGGTGGCCTTGACACCGTCCACGGCCATCTCGACGAGGACCTTGACCGACGGGGAGTCGCCGCCGATGACACCGACGGCACCGGCCGAGCCCGGGTAGGCCTCCTTGAGCAGCCAGTTGTAGTAGCCGGCGTACATCACCCACGACGAACCGCCGGGCTGCGTGGCCGCCTGGAGGTCGGAACCGGAGTTCTCCAGGGAGACAGTCTGGGCGGGGAACTCCGGCAGCAGGCACGACAGCCGGTCCTTGACACCCATGTTGTCCAATGCCGCGCCGCCGCCGACGAGCGCGAAGTCGTCGCGGCACGCGTCGGTCATGCGCTGGCGCACTTCCATCATCTTGGTGTCGTGCGTGTTGGCCACGAGCTTGCGCCCGTTGATGCCGCCCGCATCGTTGCACCACGACGTGAACACCTTTGCCGCGTCCAGGTACTCCTGCTTCTTCGTGAAGCCGACGTCGCTGAGTACGCCGACCTTGATCTCGCTCGCGGTGACGCCTTGGGCAGGCGAACTCGTCGGCTTGCCGGGCTGGCAGACGTTCTTCAGGTCACCGAAGTCCGCCGATGTGGCGGTGGCTTGGGCGTTTGTCGGCGGGGCGTCCGACTCGGAGCTGTCGCCCCGGTCTCCGCATCCCACCGCGAGCAGAGCGGTCACCGACAAAGCGGCGACAAGAGTCCTCTGCGGTCTCACGGGCTGCCTCCTCAAGGCTGTCCCCAGAAACGGCTTACAAATACACGTACTTGCGGTTCACCGCGACGCGGCCGAGCAGCGTTCCCTCGGCCCCGGGCGGTGTGGAGCGTGGTGCTGTTGGCTTGTGGCGTGTCCGACCTCGAACTCCGGTCGGGCGGCCGGCTGGGCAGGCGGACGAGCGCGGGCTCGGAACCCGCGCAGGAGCGCCATGAATGTCGGTGGATCTGCCCGCAGGGCCCGTGCCCGGGGACGTCACCCGGCCGCGTTCCACCTGTTCCGGTCGCGACCCCCCGTCGCGACGATCATCTTGTCCCTCTCGCGTAGAGGAAAGTATCTTCTCGCGTACCGAGAATCAATGTTTGCTTTCGCGCCGTGTCCGCTTCGTGTTGTGGTGGCGCACAGGCCAAACCAAATGGGCTGTAACAGCCTCCGTCAAGGCATTGACGCAGCCGCCCGGCGTGCGCAACCCTGCATCCCCAACCGGTATTGCGATCTTTGCGACGGAAGGGCCCGCATGCAGATGCCGCACGCGCTCAGACGCGGCCGACGCCGGCCCCACAGCGTCCGTCATCTCCGGGAGGGCGCTCCCATGTCGCACTGAATCCGCTGGTCAGCCTCGCTTTCTCAGCCGATGCGCCGTGCCGGGCCCACTTGGAGTCCGCCCTACCGCAGGATTCCGGCGAACGGAAAGTCACGCGGCGGCACGGAGCGCAGCGGAGAGTTTCCGTGCAATGGCCGATCTTCGTCCGCGAATGCGAACGGGCGCGCCGATCACCCGACCCCCGAATTCAGACTTCGCCTGATTTCAGAGGTGAACGTTTTCCGCCGGTTCCGCGCCGCCCTGGTCGAGACGGAACGGCGGATAGACGTCGGTCATCAAAGCCGCGTACGCGACTACGCGCACGGTCCAGCGGTTCAGCCCCATCACGAAGTCGAAGATCCCGCGCGGGTAGCGCGCGGTGAACAGCAGCGCGACCGCGGCGAACAGCACGAGGAGACCGGTCAGACCCGGACCGCGCCAAAAGCCGGAGCTGAACGCGACGACCAACACGTAGTGCGGGAGGGCGAGCAGCCACCACTTCACCAACACCAGCCCCCGGGAGAGCTGTTCCGGATAGGCGACGTCGAGCCGGGCCGGATGGCCGGGGTCGTCACGGAGACTGAACGGCGGGTAACGGTCAGTGCCCAACGCGCTGTAGCCGTAGTAGCTGACCCGCCACGTCCAGCGCAGCACGCCCAGGTTGAAGTCGAACAGCCCGCGCGGGTAGCGCGCGGTGAACAGGATCGCAAAGAACGCCACCACGCTGACGAGAACGAATGCGATCCACAGGAACACCAGCACGATCAGGTGCGGGATCAGCAGCAGCCACTTGACCAGCCACAGCCAACGGGACAGGTTCGTGTCGAGCCGACCGTCCAGGGTGACGGGTCCGGCAACTCGCGTGTGCTCCGCGGCGCTGTTCATGGCGGATTCCTTCCTGGCAGCCGCAGGCGGACGCACTTCCGCCCCGGTCTTCCGAATCCGGGCACCGCACCCCGGTCGACGGCGAATTCATCGGATACCCCCGCATCCGACCAGGCAGGCAACGGTCTTGGGCCACCACCGCGGCGAACTCACTTGTACACAGAAAGGATTCGCCGTCGCCGGCGGCCCCTGACGGGCCCTGCGGCTCCCGCGTGCCCGTCAGGGGCGCCGCTGCGGCATGAGGGCCGCGTGTCGGGCCGGCCCCGCACGTGCCGGATCCGGACGGGTTCGTTCTTGGGAACAAAGACTGGACTTCCTCCGCTTCGATGCCCCGAGCGGCTTCCCCCGTCTTCCACCTTGCCGGTCCCGACCGCCCCGTGCCACCGCTGCCCGGACAGGCGAAGGACCGCGGCGTTCGCCCCGAGGGCGGGCGACTGCCGGCCGTGGCCCTAGGGCAGCGACCGGAGCCAGCCGCGCGCGCCGAGTTCGGGGTGGAGGACGTCGTCACTCCACAGGACGCGACCCGTCGTGGTCGCGGCGTCGGCCAGGGCCACGCGTACGGTCGCCTCCGCGAAGTCCTCCGACGTGGCCCAGTCCGTCTCGCCGGCGGAGGCGTACTGGTTGCCGGGGGTCTCGACCGGCTCGGACGGCGCAAGCGCGTTGACCGCGATGCCGTGGCGCTGCATCTCCGCCGCGACGCACTCGGTGAGGTGGTGCAGCGCGGCCTTGTTGCCGCCGTACGCGATCGGCCCGCGACGCTCGGTGGTGTACGGGCCTTCACCCGGCAGGAATGCGGCCAGCGACGTGATGTTCACGATCGCGCCGCGCCCTGCCGCCACCATGTCCGGGAGGACCAACTGCATGAGCCGGTACGACGCGAACAGCCCGATCTCGAAATGCAGGCGGAACGACTTCAGGGGGTAGTCGAGGAACGACACCGGCAACGGACGGTCGCGCAGGTTGCGCAGCCCTGCCGGCTTCTCCGGCTGCGAACTGCCGTTCTCGGAGCCGCGGGCCGGAGGGCGCCCGCCCACCGTGAGCGCGGCGTTGTTGACCAGCAGGTCGACGGGGCCGAGCGCGGCGCGGGTCTCCTCCACCGCCCGGTCCACGTCCTGCGGTCGGGACAGGTCGGCCGCGACAGCCACCGCGTGCCCGCCGGCGGCCTCGATCTCGGCGACGGTGTCGTGGATGGTCCCGGGCAGTCGCGGACTCCACTGCTGCTCGGTCCGCGCGACCACGGCGACGGACGCGCCCTCGCGGGCGAAGGCCACCGCGATCGCCTTGCCCAGCCCGCGGCTGGCACCGGTGACGATCGCGGTACGCCCGACGAGCCGCCGAGTCACGTCCGCCACATCGACCTCCGTCACGTGTTGGAGAAGCACATTCTCTATAGCCGCCCGCGAAAGAAGTCAATGGTCACGCCCGTCTTCTCCGGGCCTGGCAGGGTCATCCCAGCTCGCCACTGGTGACGGCGAAGAGGCCGGACAGCTCCACGTCGGGCGCGTCGCCGGTGTACATCCGCGCGTTGTCCCGATGAAGAACCCGTGCGGGTCGGTTGTGGCGAACGCGAACCGGTCGGAGAGCCCCTGGTTCCAGCCCTCCTCCACCGCCCATCGACTCATCATTGCGATTCCGCGCGCACCCGCGCCCACGATCTCGAACGACACCACGCTGCTCCCCTCACGAGCCATGTGGCAGGGGAGGCTAGGTCAGGTCGTCGAGCAAGGCGATGTCGTGTCCGCACAGCGCGTTTGTCACGCGCAGATGAGCCGTTCCCGTTTCGCACGACCCGGCCGCGTCGGCGGCGGGACCGACGGGGTGGAACATCGGATCGGTTACACCGCGGTCAGTCTGGCCGGGTCGGCGACGGAACCGGGACCGACAGGGCCGGAACACCGGTCAGGTACGCCGTAGTTGCGGTGCGACCTCGGTGAGGATGCGGGCGATGGTGTCGTCTTCTCGGCGGCACGGCAGCAGGACCAAGTGGCGCGCGCCCGCCTCGACGTACGCGGCCAGGCGCCCGGCGACCTCGGCCGCCGTGCCCGCCGCGCCGATGTGGCGCGCGAGCTCGGTGAAGTCCTGCCGGTACGTCCCGCCGAGGAACGCCGCGGTGTCGCGGAGGGCCCGCTCGCCGTCGTCGTCGATGCAGACGGGGATGTACGCCAGCCACCCGAAATCGGCGAGGTCGCGCCCGGCCCGATCGGCGAGTTCGCGGATCGTGGCGACCGACTGCCGGTATCTGCGCGGCGAGTACATGTACGGCATCCACCCGTCGCCGAGCCGCGCGGCACGCGCCATCGCGGCGTCGCCGCGGCCGGCCACGATGATCGGCGGGCCGCCGCGTTGCAGGGGCGGCGGGTGGATGCGCACGCCGGACACCGGATGGAGGGGCCCCTCGTGCGTCACCGGCTCACCGGTCCAGAAGGCGCGTACGAGCTCGACGGCCTCGTTCGTGCGCGCTCCCCGCCCCTTCGTGGGGACATGCGTCGCGGCGAACTCCTGGGGATACTCGCCGCCGACACCGATGCCGAGCGCGATCCGCCCGCCGGACGCGTTGTCGAGGTCGGCGGCCTGCTTGGCGATCAGTGCCGGCGGATACAGCGGCAGCGTCACCACCGCCGAGCCCACGACGGCCCGTTCGGTGACGGCCGCAAGACCGGCGAGCCACGCCATCGGCTCGGGACTCGGGTTGCGGGACGCGATGTGGCCGCCGACCCACAGCGAGTCGACGCCGGGCGTACGGTCGAGGGCCGCTGCCGCCGGGAAATCCCGCGGCGCGACGAAGCCGATGCCGACGGTGTCGCCGCCGAGGCGGTCGCGAGCGGATCCGGTCATCGGATGCCACCACCGGCGCCGCGGATGATGCGACCGGGCGCGGACAGCCCCGCGCCCCGGCACGCACGTGCCGTCATGCGGCCCCCGGCCACGGAATCGTGGCCCGGCCCGGTCGGCGTCACGCCTCCAACGGGCTCTTCTCGATCTCGGCAAGCGGCGTTGTCGTCCACGCCCACGACTCTAGGGGTGTCTTCGAATCCCCCTCGGACCAGGCAGCGTCGCACCGGACCTGGACGGCCCTCCTTCATGCCGCGCATCGCAAGGCGCAGACGCGCGGCTCGGCCCGGGTTCGGCTTGAGAGGGCCGCCGGGCCCGATGTGTGGCCCCGGCGGGATTTCGAAGACACTCCCAATAGGACATCCCTTCGAATCCCTGCCGTACCCGGCCGCATGCCGGGCCGCTCACGAAGAGAAATCCGGTTCTCGATTTCGGCATCCCCTCGCCGTTCGCGATTCGCGTCGCCGCTAGAATCCCTCCCGTGCCGACAAGTGAACTCCCGCCCCGTGCCCTGGAGTCCATGACGCGCGCCCAACTCGACCGGCACCGCCGCATCACCGATGCGGTCATCGAACTCGTCGCCGAGGTCGGCCCCGACGCGTTGCAGATGCGGGACGTCACCGCACGTTCCGGCGTGTCGCTCGGCACGATCTACCGCTACTTCTCCTCCAAGGAGCACCTGCTCGCGGCAGCCGTCGCCGACTGGCAGGAGCGCCTGACGCGCCGGGTCGTGGCCGAGATGCAGACCGGCCGGGGGCGCGCGCTCGCCGGGACGACCGCCGAGGAGCGCGTCCTGCGTTATGCCCAGCGTGAGCTGCGGGCTTTTCAGCGGAACCCGCAATTCGCGCGGCTGGCCGTCGCGCTGGTGTCCTCGGCCGATCCGTACGCGAGCGAGATGATCGCACGCATGCAGGCGTCGTCGGACGAGGCGATGGCGGCGCTGATGCACGGCATGCCGGACGACGACGTGCGGACGATCCGCGTGGCCGTGCAGGCCGTGGTGCTCACCGGGCTCATGTCGTGGGTGACCGGCCGCAAGGCATGGCCCGACGCCTTCGCCGACCTCGAACGCGTGACGCGCCGCGTCTTCGCCGGCACCTGAGCCGGCCGGCCCGTCCGGACCGAACTCCCCTGTCCCCCATGGGAGACGGGCCCGCCTCCCTCGCCCCGGTCCTATGACTTCCGACGCCACTCCGGGCGTCCTGACCATTGACCCAAACAGGAATCGTGTTCTAGTTTCAGCGCGTCCTGAGATACCCGGTGGCACACACAACGCTTAAAGGGGGCAAGCGTGTTGCCCGACGGATTCCAAGCGTTCGACGCGGACAACCACTACTACGAGGCAACGGACGCCTTCACCCGACACCTGGAACCGGCCTATCGCAAGCGCTGCATGCAATGGGCGCAGGTCGACGGCAAGACACGGCTGTTGGTTGGCGGCAAGGTCAACAGGTTCATTCCCGACCCGACATTCTCCCGGCTCGCGCGGCCCGGCGTCCTGGAGAAGTGGTTCCGCGGCACCGCGGAGGGCTCGCTCGTCGAGCAGTTCGGCGAGCTCGAACCCCCGCGCCCCGCCTACCGCGACCGCGACGCGCGACTGCTCGCGATGGACGAACTCGGCCTGGCGGGCGCGCTGTTCTTCCCGACTCTGGGAGTCGGCATGGAACAGGCGCTGATCCACGACATCCCCGCGCTGTGCGCCGCGTTCCGGGCCTTCAACCGGTGGCTCCTGGAGGACTGGGGGTTCGCCTACAGGGAACGCATCTTCGCAGCGCCGTACCTCACGCTCGCCGATCCGGACAACGCCGTCGCCGAGTTGGACTGGGCGCTGGCCCAGGACGCCCGGCTCATCGTCATGCAGTACGGCCCGATCCGCACCGCGCGCGGCTGGGCCTCCCCCGGCGACCCGGTCTTCGAGCCGTTCTGGGCGCGCGCCGCCGAGGCGGGCATCACGATCGTCTACCACGGCGGTGACAGCGCGTACACCGAACTGATCTCGTGGTGGGGCGAGTCCCAGGAGATGGAGGCGTTCCGTGCGACGCCGATGCGCGGCCTGCTGAGCCCGGATGCCATTGCGGACACCATCGCCGCTCTGCTTGCGAACGGCGTTCTCGCCCGCCACCCCCGGCTTCGCATCGCGGCGATCGAGACCGGTGCCGACTGGATCCCGCCGCTGTTCCAGCGGCTGAAGAAGTCGTACAGCCAGCAGCCGCACGCATGGCCGGAGGACCCGCGTGAGACGCTGCGCCGCCACGTGTGGGTGTCGCCGTTCCACGAGAACGACCTCACCCGCCTGCGGGAGGTGATCGGCGTGGACCGGATCATGCTGGGGTCCGACTGGCCGCACACCGAAGGCATCGCGCAGCCGCTGAACTTCGTGAAGGACCTGGAGCAGGCCGGCTACTTGGACGAGGAGCAGATCCGGGTGATGCGCACCAACGCCGAGTCGCTGGTCACCCGCCTCCCCTGACAAGCAACGGCACCCGCCGCACTCGACGACCCGACGGCCGCTCGGCCGGAGGACAGGAGGACGGGCACATGGCCTTCCCCACCGATGTCCCGGTCATCGACACGATGATCGGCTTCCCGCACAAGGGTTGGGACCAGTACGCGTTCATCCGCAGGCAGACCAAGGACCGCGAGTCGCGCGAATCCTTCCATTTCCCGGCCGAGTTCATGTTCAAGGGCGTGCCCAAGGACCTGCCCACCGACGATCCGGTGGCGTTCACCCTCCACGAGATGGACCGCTTCGGCATCCGGCAGGGCATGATCGGCGTCGGCGACGATACCTCGCGCGAGGCGCTGCGCCGCCACCCGGGGCGTTTCGTCGCGTCGTCGACCGTCGACCCCAACACAGGCATGGAAGGCATCCGGCAACTCGTCCGCGAGCATGAGGAGTTCGGGACCCGGGCGGTGGGCTGCTTTCCGTCGGGAACCTTTCCGCAGGTGCCGATCGACGACAAGAAGATGTACCCGGTCTACGCCAAGTGCGTGGAACTGGGCATCCCGATCTTCGTCTGCGCCGGAGTCCCGGGCCCCCGCCTGAGGTTCGCCGCCCAACACGTCGAACGCATCGACGAAGTCATGTACGACTTCCCGGACTTGGTGATGGTCACCCGCCACGGCTGCGAGCCGTGGGTCGACCTGGCCGTCAAGCTCATGATCAAGTGGCCCAACCTGTACTACTCGACGTCGGCCTTCGCCCCGCGCTACTACCCGCAGGCGATCGTCGACTACGCCAACACCCGTGGCGCCCACAAGATTCTGTACGCGGGCTACTTCCCGATGGGGCTCACCCTCGACCGCATCTTCGGCGAACTGCCGTCAGTCGGCTTCAAGGACGAGGTGTGGCCGCAATTCCTCAGCGGCAACGCCGCACGCGTCCTGGGACTGGATCCGCCGCCCGGGACCTGACCCGGCCGACCGGCGGTGTGCGCCCCGACCGCCCGCCGCTCCCGCGACCCCAAAGGCGTCCCGCACCGGGCGGACACGGCACGCCGGTGACGCGCCGGACGGCCGGGCAACGCGCTCGGACGTGCGCGAAAACAGGTCGACAGGCGGCTGGTGATCCCCGAACATCGGTGCAGAGCAAGGCGCGAGGGACTCGCCCGGGTGGCCACCCGGGCGGAGGACTTCGCCGGCTTGTACGCACCTCCCGGTGCGCAGGTCCCGGTTACTTCATTCCACGAAAAAGCCGGGGCCGCTTCCGATCTCGGGAGGGCGGGCGCGGGTGCCCGGTGCGCAGGCATCGGTTACTTCCACTGATAATGGCGAGGTTCCGGGTTCGAGTCCCGGTCGTCGGGGCAACCCGGCGGTAGCTCAAAGGCAGAGCACGTTTGTTCCGGAGCCGCTCGGATCTCGGGCACCCCCGCGACGCCCCCCGTATTCAACTCCCACGGGGGGATTCCACATGGCCAAGTTCAACCGGCATGTCGCCCGGCCGCCCGTCGGCCCGGTGCGGACCACGATGCGCGTGCCCACGACCCGGACGTTCGAGGGCGGCGCCGCGTATCTGCGCGAACCGCGCGGCGAACTGGTGCTGTTCGCACTCACCAACATGGTCGGCGAGGCGTCGTTCTACGAGACCGCGGACGAGCGCGACCGCCGGTTCCGCGATCTGGTCCACGACGTCGCGGCCGAAGACCCGTTGTGGATGGTCGGGTTCGTCGGCTGGCTGCGCGATGCGGCGGGCATGCGTTCCGCGGCACTCGTGGCGGCGGCCGAGGCGGTCTTCGCGCGGCTGACGCTCGGCCGGCACGGCATGAACCGGGCGATCATCGACGCCGCACTGCAACGCCCCGACGAGCCGGGCGAGTTGCTGGCATACTGGACGTCGACGCACGGGCGCAGCCTGCCGAAGCCGGTCAAGCGCGGTGTCGCCGACGCAGCGGCGCGGCTGTACACCGAGCGGGCGCTGCTGAAGTACGACACGGCCGCCCGGAGTTTCCGGTTCGCCGACGTGCTGGAGCTGACGCACGCCGCACCCGCGGCCGAAAAGCCCTGGCAGGGCGCGTTGTTCCGGCACGCGATCGACCGTCGGCACGGGCGTGGTGACGAAGTCCCCGCCCAGTTGCGGATGATCGCCGCGAACCGCGCGCTGCGCGCGGCGGCGGAGGACGACCCGGCCGTGCTGCTGGACGCCGACCGGCTCCGCGATGCCGGTATGACGTGGGAGGACGTCCTGTCGCTCGCCGGCCGGCGGATCCCCAAGGACCGGCTGTGGGAGGCGATTCTGCCGTCGATGGGCGTGATGGCGCTCATCCGCAACCTGCGCAACCTCGACGAGGCGGGCGTCTCGGACGAGGTGGCCGAGCAAGTGGCGCGGCGTATCGCGGACCCTGCGGCGATCCGCGCTTCGCGGCTGTTCCCGTACCGCTTCCTGTCCGCGTACCGCAGCGCGCCGTCGCAGCGCTGGGGCCACGCGCTCGACAAGGCGCTCGCCGCGTCGACGGCGAACCTCCCGGCGCTGCCGGGCCGCACGCTGGTGCTCGTCGACACGTCGGGCAGCATGTCGTCGCGGGTGTCGGCGCGTTCGACGGTGACCCACTCGGACATCGGCGCGCTCTTCGGCGTCGCCCTCGCGCACCGCGGGGCCGAGGTGGACCTCGTCGGGTTCGCGGACGGGCAGTTCACCCACCGCGTGCACGCGCGCGGCGGTTCGGTGCTGCGCGACGTCGAGGCTTTCTGCCGACGCAACGGCGAGGTGGGGCACGGCACGGAGACGGTACGCGCGCTCCGGGCCGCGTACGACGGGCATGACCGGGTCGTGCTTGTCTCCGACATGCAGGCGTTCCGGTACGCGGGTACACACGCCGAAGGGCTGTCGGTGTCGGAGGCGATCCCGGCGTCCGTGCCGATGTTCGGCGTCAACACATCCGGTTACGCACCGACGGTGGTCGCCGCGGGCACACCCAACCGGCACGAGATCGGCGGATTCAGCGACAAGCTCTTCACGTTGCTGGACCTGCTCGACCGGGGCTTCGACGCCGGGTGGCCGTGGGAGTGACACTGCCCCACGTGCAGCGGGCCCTGGACGGAGGAACTCTCCTCCGTCCAGGGCCCGTTCGCTGTTCCCCGAATGCCGCCGGCACCGTCAGGCAGCCGGTGACGCACACGGCGGCCGACGCCTCACGGTGATCCGGTCACCCTCGGCCGTGTCGTCGCCCCGGCGGGTTTGGTGACCGTCATCGGCTTCGTCGCGGTGCTGGTGCGTTCACTCGTGCCGTCGGTGCCGTCGGTGCCGTCGGTGCTGTAGTCGGTGCTGTCGCTCGTGCCGTCGTCGGTCGCTGTTGCGGTTGCCGTACTGGTCCTTGTGCCGGTGGGCGGGCCGGTCTCGGTGGCCGTCCGTGTCCCGTCGACCGTTCCGGTTCCGGTCGGAGTTCCCTCGTCGCCGGTCGAAGTCGGCGTGCCCGACGGCGAGTCGGTCGTGGTACCGGTGCCCGACCCGGACGGCGACAACGCGTTGTCGTCACTCCGGTCGGGCAGCGGGGCGGGCGCCTCCGCGGCCTCGTCCTGTTCGCCGTCGGTGCCCGGCGTGCGGTTGATTCCGCTGTCGGGCGCCTGGAGGTCGGCGATGTGGAACTTCGGCACCTTGGTCTTGGGCTTGTCGATCCTCGTGGGTTTCGAGCCCTTGTTCTTCCAGGTCGCGTCCGGTGTCTTGAGCCTGATCCGGCCCGCGTCCTTGTCCGTTCGGGTGAGCGGGTTGCCGCAATTGCATTTGACGACGGGAATGCCGAACTCGTCGACCAGCACGGCCGTACCCGCTTGGAGAATCGCGTCGAACGACGTGTCCATGGTGTGGTTGCGTACGAGCGTGTCGACACGCAGCACGACCGGGGTGAGCTTCCGGACGTACTCCGGAATGGCGGCCCGGTCGGCGAGCTTGAGGACTTTCACCCAACGCGTCGCCGGGACCGCGTTGGTCAGAAGAAATTCGACGAGTTTCGCTTTGTCGCACACGCTTGCGTTTCTCGTGCCGCCGAACAGGCCCGGGGTGTCGCCGCGGAGCTTTTCCGTCGACACTGCGGCGGTGAGCCCCTTGACGTCGGCCCCGAAGTCGGCGGAGAACGGGCCTTCCCCGACCTCGCCGGCCGCAATGCCGGTCACGTCGGTGACCTCGGATTTTTGACACGCGGACAAGGCGACGAGCATCGCCACCGCCGCGATGAGTGCCACTAATGCCGCGCGACTGCGGTTCCACGCATGCGTGGGCATGCGAGGCGGCCAAGCCTCCATGCTTCCCCCCTGCATATCCCCTGGACGGGAATGACAGAAATTTCCCCGAGGCGGGTCACGACCCGTACCTCACAAGCCCCTGTTCCCGACGCCCCCGATGGCGGGCCGGGGCCGACAATCACGTGTTTCCGTCACTCATCATGGCGTCCCACCGCCCGCCCCGTCGCGCTATTTCAGAACCGTGACAATCGCGACGATCGCGGAGATCGCGACCCCGCCCGCGCCCCGCCGTGGCTCACCCGGTCCTGCGCGCCTGCGGGCGTTCGTGGTGCGCAATTTGGTCGGTGCTGAGATAGGCCTCGGTCTGTTCGAAGTCCTGGAGCCTCGCGGGCCGTCCGGCCTGGAAGCCGGTGCGCACGAAGTCGTCGCCCGCAGTCGCGTTGAGCGCCCAGTTGACCAGGACGCGGGTGCGCGCGGTGACGGTCGGCAGCGACAGCACGTGGTAGCCCCGGGCGACGGCCTGAGCCGGGACGCCCGACAGTTCGACACCGAGCGGCTTGGACACCGCGTCCTTGCCGCCCAGGTCGACGACCAGGCCGAGATCGCGGTGGTAGTAGGGCTTGAGCGGCCGTCCGTGCAGCCTTGCGACCACGTTGTCGGCGAGCACTTTGCCCTGCCGCTGCGCGTGCTGCGCGGTCGGCGGGGTGACCGCGTCGCCGCCCTTGGCGAGGTCGGGAACAGCGGCGGCGTCGCCCGCGGCCAGGACCGAGTCGATGCCGGGCACGGTCAACTCCGGCGTGGCCACGAGGCGTCCGCGCAGCGTCTCGGTCGACAGGGTGTCCACGAGCGGGCTGGCCTTGACACCGGCCGTCCAGATGAGGGTGTGGGTGGGCAGCACCCGCCCGTCGGTGAGCGTGACGCAGGTCGCCTCCACCGAGCTCACGGAGGTTCCTAGGGAGAACTCGACCCCGCGGCGCCGCAGCATCATCATCGCCTTGGCCCCGAGTTTCTCGCCGAGTTCCGGCAGCAGCTTCGGGGCGACGTCGATCAGATGCCATTCGATCAGCGCCGGATCGAGGCGCGGGTACCGTCGCGCGGCGGCGGTGGTCAGGCGCTGGAGGCAGGCCGCCGTCTCGGTGCCGGCGTAGCCGCCGCCGACCACGACGAACCGCAGGCGCGCGTCGCGCTCGGCGGCGTCCTGGGTGACGGCGGCGAGGTCGAGCTGGGCGATGACATGGTCGCGCAGATAGGCGGCCTGGGCGAGGGTCTTCATGCCGAGGGCGTACTGCGACAGTCCCGGGATGTCGAACGTACGGGTCGTACTCCCGGCCGTGAGTACGAGCTGGTCGTACGGCACGTCGAGCACTTCGCCCGTGGTCTTCCGGACCACGCACACCTTGGCGTGCACGTCGACGCCGATGGCCGCGCCCGGCAGGAGGCGGGTTCTTCGGAGTCTGCGGCGCAGCGACACGGCGACGGACTGCGGCGTCAGCACGCCGGCGGCGACGTGCGGCAGAAGCGGCAGGTAGAGCTGGTAGTCGGTGGGCGTGACGAGCAGCAGATCCGCCTCGGCGGGGCCGAGCCTGCGTTCCAGCCGATGCAGGCATTCGGCCCCGGCGAACCCGCCGCCGACCACCACGATCTTCGGACGCGCCATGGGATGGACTCCTCACGCCGGTTGTTGAGAGACGACACTCATCGACATCGCAGGCACGTGCCGGCCGATCCGGTCAGCGATCCGCCGGCCCGCGAAGCACGCAGAACTCGTTGCCTTCCGGGTCGGCCAGGACGACCCAGCCCTCTTGTTCCCCCTGGCCGACGTCGACACGGACTGCGCCGAGGGCGACGACGCGTTCGACTTCGGCGGCCATCGGACGGTCGGTCGGGGTCAGGTCCAGGTGCAGCCGGTTCTTGGTCTTCTTGGGGCCGTCGGGGACGCGGATGAAGAACAAAAGGGGCGGGTGCCCGCCCTCGCGGCGCTCCTCGGGGGTGCGGTGCACATCGCTGATCAGCACGTCGCCGTCCTGGTCTTCCTCCAGGTGGGCGTACTCCAGCACCGCGCGCCAGAAATCCGCCAGCTCACGCGGTTTGGCGCAGTCGATCACCAGTTCAGTCCACACACTCGCCATGGGCGCGACGTTCCCCCCGCGCGGGCGATTCCATGCTCGACCCCGGGTTGAACATGTTCAAAACTGCGGGCTAGAGTTCCTGGCACGCGAACTGAACGCGTTCAAACAAGGAAGGCGCCCATGGATCTCACCGTGGTCTCGTACGCCGTCTACCTGCTGATCAGCATCGCCCTGACGGTGTGGGTCGGTCGCACGCTCGGCCGCAGCGGCAGGCTTTTTCTCTCCGATGTCATGCAGGGTGACGAAAAGGTCGCCGATGCCGTCAACCACCTGCTGATCGTCGGTTTCTACCTCGTCAACCTCGGGTTCGTCGCGCTGTACCTCAAGCTCGGCGGCGGCGTCGACAGCGTCCGCGAATCCTTCGAGGCGCTGTCGGTCAAGATCGGTACGGTCCTGCTGGTGCTCGGCGTTCTGCACCTGGTGAACGTCTACGTCCTCAATCGGATCAGGCGCCGCATCATGGCGGACCGCAGCTCCGTCCCGCCCGTGCCTCCACAGGGCTGGACCAGTCCGGCCGTCGGGGTGTGACCCGGTGACCGCCGCAGCCCGGACCGACGGGGGAGGCCTGTACAGGGGTGAGGCCTCCCCCGTCGCACCGACCGTCCCGCCCGTCCGCCGCATCACGGTCCTGTACGACGCGGACTGCCCGCTGTGCACGGCCGTCAGCGGCCGGCTCGCCCGCCGCCCGAAGCTCGTCGCGATCGACCTCATCCCGGCCGGCTCGGCGCGTGCCCGCAACCGCTACCCGGACCTCGACCACGAGCGCACCTTGCGCGAGATCACCGTCGTCGGAGACTCCGGGCAGGTATACGAAGGCGCGTACGCCTGGGTCGTCTGCCTGTGGGCACTGCGCGGCTACCGAAGGACGGCGGAACGCCTCAGTACCCCGGCCGGCCTCGCCGTCGCCAAGGCGGCAGTCGTCGCGGCCGCCCGTGTCAGGGCCTCCACCCGCGACGACTCCGGCTTCGACGACCCCGGAGGCTTCGACGGCTGCGCGAACGGGTGTCTTGTACCGGGTTAAGGTTCCAGGCGTGAAAAACGACGCACGACCGGGAATCACGCAGCGCGGTCTCCTCACCCGGGGACCGCGCTGCGGCCGTCCGGGCCGCGCGGGAACGACACGGACGCCGTGCATGCGCAACGCCCTGCGACACCGCGTCCACAACTCGCGCCCCCACCTATCGCCTGCAAGGCAACCTGCAATCACACGAAGGCAGTTGCCCTCAACGGAGGCGGGCGCGTGACATCCGACGACCGGCGCGGGATCGCGCCCGAAACCCCTGGGGAAACCCCGGGCGGAAAGACCAGCAAAAGCGACCAAACCCGATCGCTCATCCTGGAAACGGCCATGCGCCTGTTCGAAGAGCGCGGCTACGACAAGACGACGATGCGCGCGATCGCCGCCGAAGCCGGGGTCTCCGTCGGCAACGCCTACTACCACTTCGGGTCGAAAGAGCACCTGATCCACGGTTTCTACGACCGTGTCACCCACGACCACATCGCCACCACCCGCGCGCGCCTCGTCGGCCGTACGGACTTCGCGTCCCGCCTCCAAGTCACCCTGGAGACCTGGCTGGACATCGCCGAGCCGTACCACGGCTTCGCCGTCCAGTTCTTCCGCAACGCGGCCGACCCCGACAGCCCGCTCTCCCCGTTCTCCGCCGAGTCGTACCCCGCCAGGCAAACCGTCGTCGCCCTCTACCGCGAAGTCCTCGCCGGCTCCACGCTGAAACTCGACGCCGAAATGGCAGCGATCCTCCCGGAGTTGCTGTGGCTGCACCAGATGGGCATCGTCCTGTTCTGGGTCTACGACCGCACCCCGGACAACGCCCGCAGCCGCGACTTCGTGCGCCGCACCACGCCCATGGTCGCTCGCGTCACCACCTTGTCCCGCTACAAACTCCTCCGCCCCCTCGTCCGCGACGCCGAGAAGTTGGTCCGCGACTTCATCGTCCCGGAGGGCATCGACCGGCAATCCCCCCGGTGACGCCGTCGATGTCGGTCCGTGCGGGGCCGACGAGGGCGTTCCGCGAGCCGAAAAGTGACGCGGCGTCGGCGTCGAGGACCTCGACGGTGACCGGGGCGCGGGAGCCGTCGCGAGGACGGGAGCCGGCGCCGGAACGCCGCCGATGGAAAATCAGGGCCGATCGCTCTGGGAAGGTTCCCTGACTCTTGCTAGCTTCCGCCGCATGACGTCCACGGTGGTTTGGGGAACCGGGAACATCGGCCGACTGGCCCTGCGCGCGATCGCGGCCGAGCCGGCGCTGAAACTCACCGGCGTGATCGTGCACAACCCCGCCAAAGTCGGCCGCGATGCCGGCGAACTCGCGGGCCTGGAAGCCGAGTTGGGCATTGCCGCGACCGACGACACCGACGCGGTGCTGGCCGGTCGCCCGCGCGCGGTGGTGTACGCGGCTTCCGGCGACATCCGCCCCGACGAGGCGCTCGACGACATCTGCCGGGCGATACGAGCGGGCGCCGTGGTGGTCACTCCCGCGCTCTACCCGCTGTACGACCCGCGTGGCGCCGCACCGGAGTTCCGCGACCCGGTGCTGGCGGCCATCGCGGAAGGGGGCGGCTCGCTGTTCGTGTCGGGGGTCGACCCGGGCTGGGGCAACGACGTACTTCCGCTCCTGATCAGCGGACTCGGCGGCACCATCGATGTGATCCGGTGCCAGGAGATCTTCGACTACTCGACCTACGACCAGGAGGACTCCGTCCGCAACCTGGTCGGCATGGGCATGCCGCTCGACTACGGCGCCCCGATGCTGTGGCCGGAGATGCCGACCATGATCTGGGGCGGCCAGATACGGCTGATGGCCCGGGCCCTGGGCGTCGAACTCGACGAGATCCGCGAGACCATGGACCGCCGCGCCCTCGACACCGGCGTACGCACCGACACCATGGGCGACTTCGACGCCGGCACGCAGGGCGCGGTGCGGTTCGAGGTGCAGGGCATCGTGGGCGGCGAACCCCGCATCGTCATCGAGCACGTCACCCGCATCCACCCCTCGTGCGCCCCCGACTGGCCCACTCCCCCGGACGGCGTCGGCGCGCACCGTGTGGTCATCGAGGGCCGCCCCCGCATCGAGGTCACCGTCGAGGCGTCGGACGAGGGCGGCAACCGGTCCGCCGGCGGGAACGCCACCGCCGTCGGCCGCCTGGTCAACGCGATCGGCTGGCTCGTGGACGCCGAACCCGGCCTCTACGACGCCCTCGACGTCCCGCTGCGCCCGGCCGTGGGCAAGCTCGGAAGGAGCTCGACATGATCATCGACATTCCCGAGGGCGAAGACCCCATCCCCTACGTCTGGGCCGAGTTGGTCCCGGAGATCGGCACCGCGGCGGCGACGTATTCGATGGCGGTGTACGACCACAGCCGGCTGGGCCTGCGCGAGTTCGAGGCGGCGCGCCTGCGCATCGCGCAGATCAACGGCTGCGTCTTCTGCCTCGACTGGCGCACCGAGCGCGACGGGCAGCGGGTCGAGGAGGGTTTCGCGGACGCGGTGACGGCCTGGCGTACCACCGCGGTGTTCGACGACCGCACCCGGCTGGCCGCCGAGTACGCCGAGCGGTACGCGCTCGACCACCACAACATCGACGACGCCTTCTGGTCGCGGATGAAAGAGCACTACACGCAGCGCGAGATCGTCGAACTGAGCATGGCCATCGGGTCGTGGCTCGCGTTCGGACGCCTCAACCACGTGCTCGGCCTCGACAGCACCTGCGTGTTGACGAACCGTTAGTTCGTCGGACTGCGCCGGCTTTCCCCCATGCCTCGAACATCCGGACGAACAGCGATGTTGTTGGCAAATCGTGATCATTTCGGGACGATACGTCAATACCCGCGGGGAATCCGCTAGGCCCATGAGCCCACTCTCAGGCCGCCGCTTCTCGCCCGCTGAGGACTTGTCCGCGTTGGTACGCCAGGCCCGTGCGTGGGACCACGCGCCGGCCCCCACCGAGCCCGCGCCCGCGCCCGCGACCCCGCCGACGCGTTCGGCGTCGGCCGCGTCCCAGGTGCCGGTCGCGTGGCCGACCGGACGCGCGTGGCGGCGGAACTGGCGTACACGCCCTGCCTGACCGGCGTGCCCGCGGGCCGCCCGGCCGGGCGGGCGGGCCGGTGGTCACGGCAATGTCGGAGTCAGCTCGTGCATTTCGTCGTCGCCCTCGTGGACGACTCCGTACGAGGATTCGGGAACCTCGTTCCAGGCGCCGGTGAGGTCGCCGAGTGGTTCGGACACCACCAGCCGCGTGTCCGGCGAGACTTTGTCCAGCACCTTGATCTCGGGGTGCATCGCGCGCAGCGTGTTGATCTCCGTGCTGTAGAACAGCGACCGCGAGTGGCGCTCGGTGGAGTAGCGGAACGCCCACAGGCCCGTACCGTCCGACACGGCAACGGTCATCTGCACCGCGTTCGGCACACCGTGCCGATCGGCGACGGCCTCGATCAGGCCGATCATTCGTTCGACCGACCCGGGCACGTCGCTTTTCAGCCCCAGGGTGAGCGCCAGGTAGAACATCAGCTCCGAGTCCGTCGAGCCTTCGATCTCGGCGTACAGGCTGGGGTCCACCGCCATCGCCAGGTCGCGCTTCAGCCTCGCGAATCCGTTGATGGCGCCGTTGTGCATCCACAGCCAGTTCTGATGGCGGAAGGGGTGGCAGTTGGTCTCCTGCACCGCCGCCCCCGTCGAGGCGCGTATGTGCGCGAAGAACAGCGGTGAGCGAACACACCGTGACAGTTCGTGCAGGTTGCGGTCGCTCCACGCCGGCCCCGTGGCGCGGAAGACCGCGGGCTCCACGAACTCGGAGTCCGTCGCGTAACGCTCATCGGGATACCAGCCGATGCCGGCCCCGTCGCCGTTGGTCGTCTCGACGCCGAGACGCGCGTGACGGCTCTGGTCGATCAGCGAGTGGGCCGGCTTGTAGATGAGTTCATCGAGGTGGATCGGCGTTCCGGTGTACGCCAACCATCGACACATTCGTCTCACCGTCCTCGCGGCTGCGCCGCACGACTTCAGGGCGCCGACCGAGGCGCCCGGTGCGTTCCACGTTAGGCCGAACGTGGGGTGCCCCGCCTGCGGAGGCCTTCCGGATACCGGCCGGCGCCGGGCTGCAACCCGGAACCGGCGCAGCGCGTTGTCAGGGCGTCGCGGGCTTGGCGGCGGTGTGAAGCCACGTTTCCGCCCACTGCGTGAGCTTCCGACCCGGGAGCGACGGTGCGACGGATCCCGCGAGCGCGAGCAGGTCGCCGGTGTCGGCGTTGCCGTGGCGGTATTTCACCGTCCATGCGCGCAACAGTTCGAAGAAGTCCCGGTCGCCGACGCGCGTCCGCAAGGCGTGCAGCGCCATCGCACCGCGCAGGTAAACCGCCTGGTAGTCGAAGATCCCGTCCCGGCCCGGGTCGGCGGTCGTGCGGTTCCAGAACGGGGCGTCGGCGGGTGTGGCGTAAAGCTCGTCGAACGCGGACTGCGCGGACGGGCCGCCGTGGTCTTCCTGCCACAGCCATTCCACGTAGGTCGCGAAGCCCTCGCTGAGCCAGATGTCCGCCCACGTCTTCGGGGTGACGCTGTCGCCGAACCACTGGTGGGCCACTTCGTGCACGATCGTCGTCTCGTCCGGCGCATGGTCGTAGACCGGGCGTCCCTGCGTCTCCAGCGCGTAGGCGGCGCCGATGCGGTCGATGATGCCGCCGGTGGAGTCGAACGGGTAGGCGCCGAAACGCTCTTGGGCCCATGTGACGGCACCGGCGGTGACGGCCCGCAGTTCGCGGTCGTCGTCCCCGCCCGCCGGGTCGTACGCGGTGATGTGCGGAAGCCGGCCGACACGGCCGTCGGTCCGGGTGAACGCGCCGATCGCGACCATCGACAGATAGCTCGCCATCGGCTCGCGCATCGCCCACGTGACGGTCGTGCGGCCGCCGGATACCCGCGGCGGACCGATCGGCTCGCCGTTGGCCAGGGCCGACAGGCCGTCGGGGGTGGTGATGTGGAAGGTGTACGTGGCCTTGTCGCGCATGTCGTCGTTGACGGGGTACCAACTCGGGGCGCCGTCGGGCTGGTTGAGTGCGACGGCACCGTCGTCGGTGGCGATCCAGCCGTGCGGGCCCAGTTGCGGATCGGCCGGCGCCTGCGGGGTCCCCCGGTACCGGACCCGCACGGTGAAGTCCCGTCCGGCGCGGACCTGCTCGGACGGCGTGACGATCAGTTCCTGCCCGTCCCGCCGGTATGCCGCCCGCCTTCCGTCCACCTCGACCGACTCGATCGCGGGCCCGGTGAAGTCGAGGTGGAAGCGGGCGAGGTTTCGCGTCGCACGTGCCGTCAAGGTCGCCTGCGCGGTGAGGACGGGAGGCGCGAAGTCCAGCTCCAAGTCGTAGTGTTCGACGTCGTAGCCCTGGTTGCCGGCGAGCGGGAGGTAAGGGTCTCCGGCACCGGAGGCCGGGGTCGCGCCGTCGGTCCGGGGTGCCGCTTCGACGGGCATCGCCGCAGTCAACGTCATCGCGAAAGCGAGCCACACGGCCGCCGTGCTTCGCCGGGACGGGGTCGGAAAGCGTTTGTGCACGCGGGACTTCGCGGTGGGTCGGGACTGCCGGACGGTCATGTCGTACGCGCTGGTCATGGGCCGCAATCCTGACCGCGCCATGGTCGTTTTCACCGGGCGACACTTCGCCGACCCCCGAATGGACCAACGGACCGTCACCCGTCTCCCCGGCCGGGAGTTTCTTCGGCAACCGCACTGACAGGTCGTCAGGTCCCGTCTCGGCGGCGCACGTACGTGACTTGGCCGAACCACCGCCGGGCGGCCTCGGTGAGCACGAGTGTGCCCAGGACGGCGATCGTGGCGGCGGCGAGGACGAGGCCGGTGTCGCCGGTGTCGCCGGTGTGCTTCCCCGCGAACATCACACCGCATGCGGTGGCCACGCCGACCGCGAGCAACTGCACCGGCAGATCGGCGGGTTCGGGGCGGCCGCGCCAATGCCGGGCCTGAAGGCCCGCTTCGACGGTGATGAGCACGACCACGGGCGGCAGGATCCACGCCGGCCGCGAGCCGGCGAAGCGGCCGGAGACGTAGAAGGTGTCGCAGGCCGCGTAGACGACCAGAGCCAGGTACGCCAAGGCGAGCAGCGTCACCACGACACGTGCCGTCCCCGGCCTCGGCTGCTCGCGACGCACGGGCCGCAGTCCGTCGGCGTGGCGGCGGTCCGGGCGGCGGTGCGAGGGGGCGGAGCGCGGGGACGTGGCGTGGCGGGGCCCGGACGTACGGGTGGCCGTTGCGGGGCGTGCGCCGCGCGCGGAGCCGGATGCGGCGGCTCGCGCGGGCTCCGGCGCGCGGGGCGGTGACGCGGTGGCGTCCGTCGCGGCACCGCCGGGCGCGGCAGCTCGCGCGGAACCAGGCCCGGCCGGTGGTGGCGCGGCGTCGTCCGGCGCGATGCCGACGGGTGCGGCGCCCCCCGGCGTTCGGCTGCCGGGCCTCTCCGCGCGGCCCGCCCCCGCGCTGCTTCGCGTCGCACCGCCCGGCCTTGCGCCACCCCGCCTCCCGCTGCCCGGCCCGAGGCCACCCGGGCCTGGGCCGCCCGGCACTGCGCTGCCCGGGATGCGGGAGGAGGGTGCCGAGCCGGAGCGCTCGGTGCGCTCGGTGGCGCCTGCGGGGGCGGGGGCGTCTGCGCTGTCCGAGGGCGGGTTGCCTGCCCGGTGGTCCGGGTCGGCGGTCCATTCCACCGTCGGCGCGGCGTTGTCGCGCCCGGCTGCCCGGGGGCCGGGGGCACTCGCGGCGGTCACCGGGCCGTGGACGGGAGCAGAGTCGGGGCGGTCCGGGCTCGGGCCGCCCGGCGCGGGGCCGTTCGGGCGGGGGCCGTACGAATAGGGGATCTCCGGGCCGGAGTTCTCCGGTTCGGGGCTGTCCGGATCGCGCGGCCGAGGCACGAATATGCCGCGCGGCGGTGACAGTTGGTCGTCCTCCCCGCCCGCGTCCGCGTTGTCGAGCCGGACCAGCGCGTTGTCGAGGGTCCAGACCGCCCAGGTGCCCGCGTGGGCCGGGGAACCACCGCTCCGGGCCTGGGCGATCACCGCCTCGCGGCACAACAGCAGCCATTCGCGGGCGCGTTCGGTGGAGACCTCCGCGGGTATCCACTGCGCGATCGGCAGCAGCAGCTCCGGGGAGGCGGCGACGGCCCGCGCTCCGGCGGCGACCAATTCCGGCTGCCCGTCCGCGGACCGCACCAGCAGCGCGAGCGCCCGGTAGCGCTGCAACGCGGTCAGGTGCGGGCTGCCCAGCACGCCGGCGAGGAAACCGCCGCTGCCTTCGGCTTCGACTTCGGCGACGAGCGCGGCGCGCAGCGGCTGGGGTCCGATCGCGCCCCAGCGGGCGCCGTGTCCGGACGGGTAGGCGGTGGCGAGGATTTCCTCGTACGCCCGGAGCACCGGCCCCTGCGGTTGCGCGAGGTCGCCGCGCCCGCGGTTGTGCACCTCGAAGCCGGCCCGGACCGCGCCGAGCGCGTCCTCGTGGGTCGTCGCGCCGACGAGTTGTTGGACGGCCAGCAGGGTGCGCAGCAGGCCGGTGTCGACCAGCCCGGACGGCATGCGGGCCTGGGCGATGCGCCGGACGTGGCTTTCCTCGCGGCTGAGCAGGACGTCCAGCGGTCGTTCAAGAGAGGTGAGTTCGGGGTCGAACCGGGTGAGCGTGTCGGCGAGCGCGGCCATGTGCAGGTCGCCGACGGTCAGGCCCGGGGCACCGCCGGGCGGAACGCTGTAGCGGCTCGGCCGCGTGAGGTCCGGCGCGGGTTGCTCCGGGCGGTCGTCGTCGATGCCGAGTTCGCGCAGGATCCGGATGCGTTCGGCGAAGGCGCTCGTGGCGCGTCGGTAGAAGGCGTCCGCACTGGTGTCGGCGAACGCGTCGGCGGTCGCGACGCGGAAGGTCTCGCCGCGTCCCATGACGACGCTGTTCGCCCACGTCGTCCGCAGGCGGGGCCACCAGTCCCGGCGTCCGCGGACGACGAGCAGGACGCGTATCGGTTGGCCGCTGCGTCTGCCGCTCAGCAGGTCGAACAGCGAATGAACCTGGTCGAGTCGGGCCTCGGCGCCGTCGACGATGAGCAGCAGGGGCTGGCGGACCTCGGTGAAGAGTGTGTACCCGCGGTCGGTGGGCCGGGGGACCTCGGCGAGGAACCCGCCGGTCCACGCGGGCCGCCGCCGGACATCGTGGGCCGGCCTTCCTCCCCCGCCCGGGTCGCTGAGGTCGGTCAGCAGTTCGAAGGCCATGCGGGTCTTGCCGGTGCCGTCGGCGCCGGTCAGCGCGGCGACGTCGGTGCGCCTGCCGTTGAAGCACCACTCCCGCAGTGCCCGCGCGGTGGCCGGATCGCCCGACACGGGGACGACCTGTGCGGCCGGTTCGAGCAGGTACGACGACGACAGTTGCGGATCGGGGGACTCGGTCAGCAGCGGACCGAGGTCGGCGGGGCGTAAGAGCGGTCGCATGCCGGTCGCGGCGGCGACGGTTTCGGCGAATCCGGGCGCGCCGAGGAGCCGGTACGCCGGGAGGACCAGCAGCGATTCGCCGCGCCAGTAATCAGCGGCGTTGGTGGCGAGGCCCACCACGGTGTCGTCGCAGTAGACGGCGGCGCCGGACATGCCCTGCCAGACGTCGAAGGAGACGTCGTCCGGGTGGGCGAGTTCGAAGACGTACATGCCCGAACGCGCGCGCCCGCGCGGGGCGATCCAGCCGTCGAGGCTCTGGGCCTGGGCCGCGGACCTCGGGCCGCCGGGCACCTTGCGGTACAGCGCCTGCGGGAAGCCGATCGTCGTGCAGACCGGGCGTGCACCGGCCGGGTCGCAGGTCAGTGCACCCCAGCGCACGATGCCGAGGTCGGCGCCGAGGCGGGTGTGGTCGCCGCGCAGCAGGGCGACGTCGATCGAGGGGTCGGTCCACAGGACGGCGGCCTCGTGTTCGGCGCCGCCTTCGAGCTCGCGGACGACGACGGGCCCGCTGTCGCGGTTGGGGCACGCGACGTGCCCGGCCGCCAGCACCAGGCCGGGGGCGATCACGCAGCCGGATCCGCGGACTCCGGCACGCGGGTTGACGACCTCGACGGTCCGTCCGGGGGGCGAGCCCCCCGACCCCGCGCGGTTGTGCACGCAACCCCCCGACCGACGCACGAAACCGGAGACCAGTGTGCCGGATCTTGCCGACAAACAGTCTTGTTTCCGAGGACTTTCCGGGGTGCCGTGCCGTGACGGCTTGATCGGATCGACGGCAACGATCAAGCCGTCACGCGGCCCGGCGGGTCACCGGCAGGCGCCCGCGGCTCACAGGTTCACGAGGTCACGGGGACACGAGCTCACGGGGTCGCCGGGCCGCCCGGCACAGCGGTCGCTGTGTGCCCGGGCGGCCCGAGACCCCGCGCGTCACGAGTAGTCGTGGAACCCGCGACCCGACTTGCGGCCGAGCAGTCCCGCGTCCACCATGCGCAGCAGCAGCGGCGGCGCCGAGTGGAGGGGCTCCTTGAACTCCTCGTACATCGAGTCGGCGATCGCGGCGAGGGTGTCGAGGCCGATCAGGTCGGCGAGGCGCAGCGGGCCCATCGGGTGGGCGCAGCCGAGTTCCATGCCGGAGTCGATGTCCTCGGCGGACGCGAAGCCGGATTCGAGCATGCGGATCGCGGAGAGCAGGTACGGCACGAGCAGCGCGTTGACCACGAATCCGGCGCGGTCCTTGGAGCGGATGACGTGTTTGCCGAGCGGGCTGTGCACGAACTCCTCGACGCGGGCCAGCGTTTCCTCGGAGGTCAGCAGCGAGGGCACGAGTTCGACGAGGTCGAGGACCGGGACCGGGTTGAAGAAGTGGACGCCGACCACGCACTCGGGGCGGCTCGTGGCCATGCCGAGCTTCATGATCGGGATGGACGACGTGTTCGAGGCGAGGATCGCGTCCTGCCGGGCGACCGTCTTGTCAAGGATCGAGAAGATTTCGGCTTTTGCGCCTTCGTCTTCGGCGATGGCCTCGACAACCATGTCACGGTCGGCGAATTCGGCGAGGTCGGTGGTGAAGCGGAGCCGTCCGAGGGCGGCGTCGCGGTCGGCTTCCGCGAGCTTGCCGCGGCGGGCCGCGCGGTCGAGGGAGTCGGTGATGCGGCGCCTGCCGGCTTCGGCGGCGGCGTCGGAGATCTCGCGGACCACGACGTCGAGGCCGGCGCGGGCGCAGACCTCGGCGATTCCGGATCCCATGAGCCCGGAGCCGACGACGCCGATCCTCCGGATCGCCTCATGGGCGGTCGCGGCGGTTCCGGTGGACGTTCCGGCCGACAAGTTGGGTGTCTCTGTCATGCCCCCATTGTCGTCGTGGGCCGCGCGGGCCGATGATCCACCCCGCCTTGATGGGCGAGCCGGACGGCGAGCATGTGCTCGGTGATGTCGAGTAATTCGGCGGCGCGGGCGGGGTGTTCGGCCTGTGCGAGGACGCGGCGGGCCGTGCCGCCGTCGACGAGTTTCGCCGCTGCGGCGCGGTCCGCGAGGTGTTCGCGCAGCGCGGTCCCGGGGTCCCAGCCGCGGGGATCGAGGTGGTCGGGGTGCCAGCCGGCCGCGGGGCCGGGGATGCCCCCGGCGGGGCAGCGGTCGTCGGCGAGGATGTGTTCGACCTGGTGGGCGAGCACGCAGCGCTCCTGGACGCGTGTGAGCCCGGTCGTGAGCACGACGGCGCGCTTGTGCGGCACCCACACCGCCCAGGCGGCCCGCAGCGTTGCCCGGCGTACGTGCACGCCCAGGCGGTCCAGCTCGCCGAAAGGGTCGTACATCCCCACCACCCCATGCTCGTCCCCGCACATGCCCCAATACGCCTTCGGTGCGGCGTGGTTGGGCTGATCATCGTCACAACGTTCGCGCGGTGTGCGCAACCGCACAGTTAATGTGCGGTGCATGAGGAAGGTGCGAGATGGAACGAGGTGACCCCGTCGAGAAGTTGCCGCCCTGGGCGGTGCTGCTGGCGAAGCTGCGGGAGTCGCGGGGCCTGCGTCCGACCGATGCGGAGAAACGGGTCGGGTTGCGTTCGTACCGGGAGTACGAGAAGGGGCGCCGGCCGCTGGCCGCCGAGTCGTTGCGGCAGATCATCGCGGACCTGGGGCTGACGCGTTCGGAGGCGACCGCGCTCGCGGGCGCGGCGCGGCTGCCGCTGCCGCCTCTGGCCTGCCGGGACGTGCCGGAGAACCTCCAGGAACTGTACGCCTATGTGAAGTCGAAGCCGTCGCCGACATACGTGTGCGGCCCGGCGGGCGACATCCTCGTGAGCAACGAGGCGGCCGGGGTGTGGATCTCGCCGCTGCTGGCACCGGACCACGAGGGCGGGGTGCGGCACAACGCGGTGGTGATGCAGGTGGTCGAGGCTCCTCGGCACATGATCCCCGAGGAGCACATGGAGGCGTACTTGGAGCAGATCATGGCGCACTACAAGGCGGTGATGCTGCGGCACTGGGACCACGAGGAGTGCCGGCCGATATTCGACGAGGTGGTCGCGTACCTGTCGGATCTAAGCCCGGTCTGGCGGGTGCGCTGGCACGACGTCGCCGCGAGCGAACGCCCCACGGGCGCGGGGCGGTTCGTGATGGCGGCGCTTTGGGACCAGGACCCGACCCATCCGTGGCACGACCCGGACCACGTGCAGCACTACAACGTGCACACGATGGTCGCCGACCCGTACGTCGCGTCGACGCGTACCGACTACCGGGTGGTGGACATCAATCCGGTGCCGGTGGAGGGCGGCGAACCGATGGAGGTCACCGGTCGGTTCGGGCGGTTGCGGAGAGCGTGGTGGCTGCCGGAGGCCGGACCAGGCGCAGCGTCTCGGCGGGCCGACCTCTCGATGGCGAGCCGTAGGAGACGACGTCGCCGGTGACGCCGTCGGCGCCCAGTTCGGCCAGCAGGGCGTCTATTCGGCCTCGCGTGCCGTCCTGCCGATAGAGCGGGTGTATGAGCACGGTGCCTCCGGGCCGTACGACGCGCAGCAGTTCGCGCAGTCCCGCGACCGGGTCGACCGAGTCGTAGACGAACAGTAGGTGCGAGCTGAGCACAAGGTCGAACGACGCGGCAGGAAACGGGAGTTCGGGCAGGGCAGCGGTGAGGTACGCGGTGCTGCCGGGCCCTGGGTGGCCCCCTCCCCCGCGGGCCCGCCGGTAGTCGGTGCAGAAGGCGTCCAACGCGCCGAGCCACAACCGGCGTTGGTCCTCCATGAACTCCGGGTCGGCGATCTCGGGGCCGTGCACCGCCCAGGTCGCGGCGATGTCGTCGCGCACGCGGCTGTCGATGAGGTGGGCGTCGGTGTCGTACACGGGGTCGACGGCGACGACATCCGCTCCGAGCGCGGCCGCCTCGGCGGCGAACGACGAGGCTCCGCCCGGGCAGTCGAGGATGCGGTGCCCCCGAAGGTCGGGCAGGGCGAACCCGAACATCAGCTCGTAGTCGCTGCCGGCCCGCGAGGAAATGATCAACTTGGCGTCGTCCGCGTCAAGGGCGGCTGCGTCGTCTGGCGTGTGCACGGTGGCCACCCTAGAACCAACGAAACGGGAAGATGGGCCGGGGAGTCGGTGATCTCGGCCTCACTGTCGATCTTGGTGGTCGCGGCGGTCGGGAACATCCGGGAGGTCGGCGGTCGCGGCCAGCGCGCGTACGGCGTCGTCGTCGGCAGGGGGTGCTCCGTGCGGCGAATCGGCGGACAGACCCAGGGTGTTGCCCAGCCCGCTGCCTGCGGCGACGGCTTCCAGGAGGTCGCCGGCGGTGTCCGAGAAGCGCCTGATCAGTCCTGGTGACGCACCTCGCTCGACGGCCAACACGAGGAAGTCCTGGACGCCCCGGTAGGCCGCGATCAGCGGGTCGCGGCCGGGCGGGACGGGCCGCCTTTCCGGTGTGCCGGTGAACGCTTCGGCGGCGACGGGCAGTTGCGGATCCGCCGAACCGTCGTCGCCGAACAGGCAGGCCTCGATGAATCCGTGCCGCCAGCCGAGCGCGCGCGCCACGGCGAAGTAGCCGGACGGGACTCCTTCACCGGCCGAACCACCCTCGCCGCGTTCGTACTTGCCCATCGTCCGCAGCGCGAGTCCGGCGTGTTCCGCGAGGTCCCTCTGCGTCCAGCGGCGGGCCTTGCGGTCCCTGCGGATGCACGCCCCGAGGAACGCCCAGTTCGGGATGGGTTCCCCTTCGGCCGCCATCCGCCACTCTCCTTTTGCAGATCTCAAAGTTCAAACGCTTAAGCATTGCAGAAGCAAGCCGTGGGAGTTCGGATGATCGGCCGATCTTGTGCATCCTGGAGCCGGTCAACAGGCAGAATAGGCATGGGAATGCCGACTTGGCCCCCAAGTCGGTACCGTTTTGCTCCTCCGGATCGTGCAGGTGCCTCCGGTCGCCCGCACGGCAGTTGCGAAGGATCGGTTGCGGCATGCCTGTAGACGCTTCTCCCGTTCCCCCCGCCCGCGCACCACGCGGGCTTCCCGGGTCGGTCCCCCGATGATCCTGGGCGCCGGCAGATGCGCGGCGGCGCTGTCGCCGCTGACCCCGAAACCTCGCGCCGGCACCGCGGACGCACGGGCGATAGCCGCGCGCATGGACCGCTGGTGGCCCCGACCCACCGACTCACGCGAACACCTCGACGAACCAGGCCTGTTCCGCGTCGCCGAGGAGATACAGGGCGCATCGGGTGCCAAATCCCCGGAGCCGCCCGAGGCCCGGGGATCCGGCATCCTGCGGGGCGACTCCGGCCTGCCGTGGGTGCCCGCGCTGTTGCCCGACTCGTTCCCCGAGGAACTGCTGCTGGTCGGTCCGGCGGTGTGATGTCGCAGGCGGCACCCGCGCGTTTCCCGGTGCCGCCCCGTCCTTGGTCGGCGGGACAGCGCGTGTCCCGGATGCCGAAGCGCGGAGTGTACGCCCGGTTTTCGCTAGCGTGCCCCAGGACGTACCCCTTCGACGGCCGGTTTTCCCGCCGCTGGGAAGGACGGTTCCGGGTACGTTCGTCGTCGACCCGCCCTTCCGGAGGTGCTGCCGTGCACTACCCGCTGACCATCCGTGACTTCCTCGATCGCGCGGTCCATGTGTATCCGGACCGGGTCGCGGTCGTCGACGAGCCGGAGCAGCCGGCCGCGTCGCTCGGTTCGCTGACGTACCGCGAAGTCGGGGCGCTGGCACAGGCGCAGGCCGCGCGCCTCGACGCGCTCGGGGTCCCGACCGGCGGGCGTGTCGCGGTGATCTCGCAGAATTCGGCGCGGCTGCTCACGTCGTTCTTCGGGGTGTCGGGCTGGGGCCGGGTGCTGGTGCCGATCAACTTCCGCCTGACCAAGCCCGAGATCGCGTACATCATCGAGCACTCCGGCGCCGCGGTGGTGTACGCGGACCCGTCGTGTGCGGGCGTGCTCGACGGCCTCGACGTGCCGCACAAGTTCCTCCTCGGCGACGACGACTCGCTGTACCTGCGCGACACAGACCCGCGCCCGTGGGCGGGCCCCGACGAGGCGGCAACCGCGACGATCAACTACACCTCGGGAACGACCGCGCGGCCCAAGGGAGTTCAGCTCACCCACCGCAACCTGTGGCTCAACGCGACGGTCTTCGCTTTGCACTCGGGGATCAGCGACCGCGACGTATACCTGCACACCCTGCCGATGTTCCACGCGAACGGCTGGGGCATGCCGTACGGCGTGACCGGGCTCGGGGCCCGGCACGTCGTGCAGCGGCAGATCGACGGCGTGGAGATCCTGCGGCGCGTGGAACACCACGGCGTCACCTTCATGTGCGCCGCACCGGCCGTGGTCAACGCCGTGTTGGACGCCGCCGCCGACTGGACCGGCGACATCCCCGGCCGCGACCGCGTGCGCGTCATCTGCGCCGGCGCGCCGCCGCCCACGCGCACGATCGAACGCATCATGGAGGAACTCGGCTGGGAGTTCATCCAGTTGTACGGGCTGACCGAGACCTCTCCGCTGGTGACCTTCAACCGGCAGCGCGCCGAGTGGGACGACCTCGACACCGCCGAACGCGCACGCAGGCTCGGCCGCGCGGGGGCCCCGGCCCTCGGCGTCCGCGTGATGGTGGACGTGGACGGCGAGGTCCTGACCGCCTCCAACCACAACCTGGACGGCTACTGGCAGCAGCCCGACGAGACCGCACAGGCCCAGGCGGGCGGGTGGTTCCACACCGGCGACGGCGGATACCTCGACGACGAGGGCTACCTGGTGATCTCCGACCGCAAGAAGGACGTGATCATCTCGGGCGGAGAGAACGTGTCATCCATCGAGGTGGAGGACGCCTTGGCCGCCCACCCCGGCGTCCGCGAGGTGGCGGTGATCGGCACCCCCGACGAGAAGTGGGGCGAGCTCGTCACCGGCCTGGTCGTCGCGGCGGACGACGTGACGGCCGAGGACCTCGTCGCACACTGCCGCACCAGGCTCGCCGGGTACAAGTGCCCGAAGCGGATCGAGTTTGTGGAGTCGCTCCCGCGCACCGCGACCGGCAAGCTCCAGAAGTTCAAACTGCGCGAGCCCTATTGGGCGGGTCACGAACGGCAGGTCCACTGACCGTGTGAACGAAAGCCGCGCCCGGCCATCCTCGATCGAGGCCGCAGGTGGTCGCCCTTGGCGAAGCCGGTCGAACTCGGCCGCGGATGGCCCGCTTCGCCATGGATGGTCGGACCTGTTCACGTGCGGCGTCCTCCGTCGTCCCCACGAGCCCCTCCGGCTCCCGCCGTGCCGTGGACGGCGGATCCTCCCTCCCGCCGGTACGGTGCCGTGCATGCGCATTGTCATTGCCGGTGGACACGGCCAGATCGCCCTGCGACTCGAACGCCTGCTCGCGGCACGCGGGGACCAGCCCGTCGGTCTTATCCGCCGCCCTGAGCAGTCGGACGCCCTGCGAGCCGCCGGGGCGGAGGCCGTCGTCCGCGACCTTGAGTCCGCCGCGGTCGAGGAGGTGGCCCGCGATCTGGCCGGCGCCGACGCCGCGGTGTTCGCCGCCGGCGCGGGGCCCGGCAGCGGGGTTGCCCGCAAGGACACCGTGGACCGCGCCGCCGCATCGTTGTTCGCCGACGCGGCGGAGTCCGCCGGGGTGCGCCGGTTCGTGGTCGTTTCGGCGATGGGCACCGACAGCGAACCGCCGGCCGGCACGGAACCGGCCTTCGCCGCGTACCTGCGCGCGAAGGGCGCCGCCGACGCCGACATCCGCAGCCGGGTCGGGCTGGACTGGACGATCCTGCGCCCCGGGCGGCTCACCGACGACCCGGGCACCGGCCGCGTGGCCCTGGCGCCGTCGACCGGGCGCGGGGACGTGACCCGCGACGACGTGGCGGCGGTTCTCGCGGCTCTGCTCGGCGCCCCGAACACGGTCGGTCTGACGTTGGAACTGGTGGGCGGCGACACGCCGGTCGACGCGGCGGTCCGAGGCCTCGCGGCGCCGTGACCCGGCCCGCGCCGAGCCTCACCGCCGGCTCACGGCTTCCGACCGAGCAGTCCGACCAGGCGGTCCTGCGTGCGTGCGTCGTCCGGTACCTCGACGGGAGCGGCGAACATGCCGCTGCCCTGCCAGTTCGGGACCTGTGGGGCGATCCTGTCGTACACCTCCCGGACCAGATCCTCGTCGAGCCGGTCGTCGGCACCGATGCCTCGGGCCAAGTCCCAGGCGTGTACGGTGAGGTCGCTGATCATCTGCCAGCCGTACTCGCTCGCGGCGATGCGTCCGCCGGTCACGTGGACCCGCCCGTCCAGGGCCCCGGCGGCGTGGAACGCGTCGCGCGAGTCGGCGGTGGCGCCCTCCCACACCCGCACGGGGTCGTCGCCGAGCACGTCGCCGTCGTAACGGTCGCCGACCTCGGCGAGGGTGGCTCCGCGCAGGAGCCACGGCGCCCACAGGTGCTCGCCGGTCACGTGGTTGACGAGGTCCCGGACCGACCACTCCGTGCAGGGCGTGGCGGCGTCCCATTGCCGGGGGCCGACTTCGTGGACCCGGGTGTCGAATTCGCGGAGGGCCTTGTCGAAGGCGTCGAGCTGTTCCATGCCGAAAGCCGAACCTTTCGCGGCGGTTGTGTCGTGGGGTGACGTCACGCAGCGCCGTCACGCGGTGGCGTCGCGGGTGGCGTCAGGTGTGGGCGGCTGCCGAGCGCACCTTGTCGGCAAGGCCGGTGTCGAGACCGACCCGGACCAACCCGGCGGCGAGCGCGGCGAGTTCGTCTCCCTTCACCAGTTGTTCCAGTTGGTCCGCACGGGCGGGCAGACCCAGGTCTCCGGCCGCGTCGAGCGCCTTGCGGTCGAGCGCGGGACGCAGCCACGGCCACACGGCCTGCACCTCGCGGCAGAAGATATCGGCGGCGGTCGGCCCGATTCCCGGGAATTCGCAGAGGAGTTCCACAAGGCGGTCGTGGTCGTGGCCGGACGCTTCGCCGAGCCGTCGCAGGTCGCCGCGATAGCGTTCACGGACCAGGTCGGCGCAGGCGCCGAGGCGGGTCGCGGTGCCCTCGTCGTAGCGCTTGTAGTGGCCGCGTCCCAGCGCGTCCACGCGTTCCTGCCACGTGAGTTCGGCCATCCCGGCGGGCGTTCCGCCGCCTGCGGCGAACAGTTCGCGGGCGGCGGCGACCGCGATCGCGGCTTTGATGCGGGTGGCGAGCAGATTGGCGAGGACGAGCAGCCGCCACAGCGGGGCGGGTTTGTCGGCGAGGTGGATTCCGGCGTCTTCCGCGTACGTGGTCCCGGCCGCGCGCAGCAAGGCGCGGACGGTCTCCTTGTCGTCGGTGCTCATGGGTCTCGTCTCCTCCGGATTGCCGGACCGCACGCGGTCAGTCTCCGTCGTCCCGGGAAGCCTCGTCGGCTGACTCGGCGGCCACCTGGCGCAGAGTTCTGCCGGTCAGCACGGATCTCGCGCGCCACGGATCGGGGGCGTCGGTCTTGTCGGCGTGCCGGTCCTTGCGCTTGACCAGGAGCCAGGTCTCGTTGTCGCCGAACGCACCGCCGCGGGTGCGGGTCAGCGCGTATCCGCCGTGCAGTTTCGCGCCGTCCATCCAGAACGAAGCATGTCCGGCCGCCAGCGCCTCGGCGAAGGGAACCTCGTTGCCGCGCCGGTCGGTCGCCAGGCTGCGGTACGTGCCCTGGTCCCACACGATGACGGTGCCACCGCCGTACTCACCTTGGGCGATGATGCCCTCGAAGTCGTGGTAGTCCAGCGGATGGTCCTCGGTCGGCACGGCGAGGCGCTTCTCGGTCGGGTCGTGCGACGGCCCCTTGGGCACCGCCCATGACTTGAGGACGCCGTCGACCTCCAGGCGGAAGTCGAAGTGCATGCGGCTCGCATCGTGGATCTGGACGACGAAACGGGCGGCCTCGCCGGGTTCGGCGGGGGCGTGGGCGCCTTCCGGCTCGGCGGTTTTGTCGAAGTCGCGTTTGCGCCGGTAATCGGCGAGCGGACCGTCGTGGTCCTGGGCCGACCGGTGTCGCGGTCCGGTCGTGCGGTGCGAGTCCTTCGAGGCCACGGGTACTCCTCCGGGACGATGCGGGACTGGGCGGCGGCCACATCGCCGCGGCGGCCACATCGCCAGGGCGGCTACCCGTCGACCGGCACGGCAACCGTCGGCCCGCGCGGCGATCCGGTCCTTGCCCGCGACGCCGCCACCGGAGCTGATACGTCTGGCACAAACATCGCTTCAGTCACAAAAAGTCACACAAGCCACACAAGCCCCATCAGTCGCGCAGGGCGTCGAGCCGGCGGCGCGCGGCTCCGAGACCGTGGCCGCGCGTCCGCGCGTCCGCCCAAGGGTCGTCGTCGAGGCGTTCGCCGATGGTCGCGAGCGTCCAGCGCCGGGCGTTCATCCCCGCGTCGCTCAGCTCGTCCCAGGACAGCGGCGCCGCGACGGGCGCCCCCGGCCGCGCACGCACGGCATAGGGCGCGACCGCGGTCTGCGCGTACGCGTTGCGCTGTACGTCGAGGTAGAGCCGGCCGCCGCGGGCCTGCTTGCGCGGCGCGGTGGTGAGCGTGTCGGGATGCCGCGCCGCGAGAACTTCGGCGGTGTCGTGGGCGAAGGCCCGCACGGTGTCGAAGTCGGCGCGACGGTCGAGGGCGACGGCGATGTGCAGGCCGCGTGAGCCCGTGGCCATCACGGTCGCACGCAGCTCCAGCTCGTCGAGGAGGTCGCGGAGCGCGAACGCCGCGTCGCGGACCACCGGGAAGTCGTCGCCGGGCGGGTCGAGGTCGAACACCATGCGGTCGGGGTGGTCGGGCCGGTCGGCTTTCGACAGCCAGCGGTGCAGGGTCACGGAAGCCTGGTTGGCGAGGTAGGCCAGCGCCGCGGCGTTGTCGGCGAGCGCGTGCACAACGGTGCCGCCGGTTTTCCCCACCTCGGCGCGCTCGATCCAGTCGGGAAAGTAGTCCGGGGCGTTCTTCTGCATGAGCGGCCGGTGGTCGATTCCGTCCGGATAGCGCTCCAGCATCAGCGGACGCCCGCGCAGATGCGGCAGCATGCGGGCGGCGACAGCGCGGTGGTAGGCGACGAGGTCGGCCTTGGTGATGCCGTCCTGCGGGAAGAGGACTTTCTCGGGTCGCGTGATGCGCACTGTGTGGCCGCTCACGCGGACTTCCGTGCTCGAACTCATCGCGGCTTGACCTCGTTTCCCGCGTTCCCGCGCTCCTGAATGTCGCCGGCCGGCACGTACGCGCGCTGCCCGATGCGCGCGTGTTCACGCCAGGCGGGCTCTGTTTGCGGGTCGCCCCGGCTGCGGGGAGATTGGGAGGAGGGCCCACCGGGCCGGTCGGGCCCGCGGCGCGCGGCCCACCCGCTGTGCGGAGCCATTCACAAGGAAGGTCATGATGGCCGTCTTCATGCAGATCAAACTGCCGGTCACCACCGAGCAGTACGACGCGCTCAACGCCCGAATGCAGAAGGAGGGCCCGGAGTTCTTCACGGGCTGCCTCGCCCACATCGCGGTCGCGGAAAGCGGGGGCGGCGTGACGGTGACCGACCTGTGGGAATCGCGGGAGGCCCTGGAAGCCTTCCAGGAGCGCATGATGCCGATCGCCGCGGAACTCGACCTGCCGAGGCCGGAGAACCCGCCGACGACCGCCGAGGCGCACAACTATTGGGGGCCGGGAACCTGAACGGACTCGGGCGCGTCGTCGCCCGGCATGACGCGGTCCTCTCCGCGGGGTCAAGGACCGGCACTCCCCCACACGCATCGCGCGGGGCGCCCGCAGTTCGCGGGGCCCCGCGCGCACGGGTGTTCAGCGCCGGCGATGGGAACCGGTGGTCACGGCTGCTGTTCGGCCGGTGATTCGGTCCGCGTCGCGCCGGCGGTGACCGTCTCGCCGGTNCCCCCCGCGCACGGGTGTTCAGCGCCGGCGATGGGAACCGGTGGTCACGGCTGCTGTTCGGCCGGTGATTCGGTCCGCGTCGCGCCGGCGGTGACCGTCTCGCCGGTCCGCGGCTCGGGTTCCGCCGCATCGCGCTGCTGCGGAACCGGCGTCGCCCCGTCGGCGGCCTGGGCCCTGCGGCCGCGGTATTCCAGCCACACGGCGAGCAGGATCAGCAGCGCGGCCAGGGCCCACGCGCCGTACGGTCCGGCATCGGACAGGAGCCAGAACGCCATCGCCGCGGTGGCCGCCTGGTCGGCGAGGTCCTTCTGGGACGCCTCGGTCGTGGTGAGTTTGCCCTGGGCCACCGGGAACACCTCGACGCCTTGCGCCTGGGCGGTGACGGACTTGTCGGATTCGAGAGCGATGGCCACGCCGGTCTCGGAGTCGACGTACCCGACCATCCGCGTCGTCGAGATGTAGGTGAGCGGCACCATGTCGGGTGCGTCGGCCAGTGCGGCGGACGGGTTGATGGCCTGGAGCGCGGCCTTGGGCAGCTCGGTCGGCAGGGCGCTTACCAGGACCGGGTCGGCCAGGGGCCCTTGGGCGGTGATCGTGTAGACGTACACCGTGCGGCCCTCGCGCTTTTCGGTGCCGGTGTACTTCGCATCGACCGGTTTCTGCGTCTCCGCGTCCCAGAAGGGGTAGTCGCGCTTCTCCGGGCTGAGCGGGAAGGCCGCTGTCAGGCCGCCGTGCGGTTCGGCCTTGACGCCCTCGGGGGCGGGGCGTTCCAGCGCGTTCTCGCGGTGAAGTGCGTACTGGTGCTCAGTGGTGGAGACGACCTGCCGCGTCGGCCCGTAGATCTCGGTGCGGTCGTTGAGCACGATCGTCGAGCCCGAGGTGTGCACCGCCTTGACGTTGCGGTCTGCGGTCACCGGGAGATCCCGGATGATCGCTTGGGCGAAGTCCCCGCGCTGTACGGCCTGGGGGTCCATGGCGGTGAGGACGCCCCGGAACTCCATGTTCCCGTCCAGATCGTCCGGCATCTGATGCAATTGGGGGTAGACGGCGAATTTGCTGACGGCTCCTGCCGCGACCAGCAGAACTGATACCGAGCTGATGATCCATGATGCGCGCCGCACCTTGGCCTCCCGTGGTTCTCGTCGGCTGACCGACGAGCATCCAGGAGCGGCGCGAATCTGTACCGTGAATGCGGATTCCCCTACTGTCGGCGGGGATTCGTGGTAGTGCGGAGCGACTGTTTTCGGCCGCGGTCACCCGTGGGGCGAGCGCGGTTCGCCCGTGTCCTTGGCCGCGTCCGTGATACGGCCCACGGCCCGGACAAGGCGGTCGAGCCAGTCGTCGGCGCTCCCGCGAGTACGCGGGTGTCGGTTTCGGAACGCGTGCCAGTCCACGTTCCAGCCGGGTATGTCCCCTGGATCGAAGGTGACCGCGGCTCGGGCGAAGACCCGTTCCAGCAAACGGCGTTGCAGATGCACTCGGGGTGACTCGGCAAGGAGCACGGCGTCGTGGAGGTCCTTGCCCCGCGCTCGGTCGTCCCTTCCGGAATCGGTGTGGAGCCACAGCAGTTTCCACGCAAGGGACAACTCGGGGCTGACGGTGCGCACGAGGGTGGGTTCCTGCCCGTCGATGCGCGGGACGAGGGTGAACACGGGTGCCTCGGGGAGCCTTTCGTCGCGGGCGAAGTCGAGTTGGATCTCGCCCCGCGTCCCGTCCGCCTCCCACGGAAGGAACAGCCTTACACCGGGGGACTGTTCGTCCGAGCCGTAGGCGTAGTAGCCCCATGTGCTGTCGAAACGGGCGCCTTGCGTGTCGAACCGCACGCCGTGCGATGCCACGGGGTTTTCGCGTACGAGCGGGACGACGTCGACCCAAGGATCGCCCGGCTGGTCGGTGTCCGGATCGGGAAGCCAGTGGGTGCCCTCCGGCGGCATGCGCGGGTGCAGGCCGCCGGTCTCGAAGGCTTCGTTCTCGTCGCGGAACAGCTCGTACGCGGTCGCGCCGCCGACGGCTTCGGGCCAGTGCTGGAAGGCCTCGGGGCCGTCGACGTACGGGTACGGGTCATGCGGATCGATCGGCACCGCGTGTGGCGGCAGGACGATCCAGTCGAGATCGCCGGGCTCGCGCGCCCGCTCGCCGAGCCACGCGGGCAAGGTCATGCTCCCGCGCAGCACGAGCGTTTCGGCCGTCTCGGAGCCGGCGATGAGCGCGAGCACATGGTCGAGGGCGGCGCGATGGGCCCGCGCGGGGGGCGCGGTCATCGGTGGGCCGCTGCGGAACACAGGCTTACGGGCGCGAAGTCCGTTGCCTGCTCCGGGGTTTCGGTCGCATGGTGGGTGCCGGTGGTCACGGCGTTCGAGGGTAGCGAGGCCCGGTGACAGCGGACGGCGGTCCGCGCCCGGCCGGTGCCCGCTCAGCGGCCGTGCCCGTGCCGGTTGTCCGGAGCGCTTGTGGCGCCGGTGTCGGCGGGGCGGACATCCGGCGTGGACTGCCCGGCCGCGCCGGGGGCTTCCGGTCCGGTGAGCCGTCCGATCACAAGGGCCATCACGAACACCGACGCCATGACGCCGAGGAAGCCGGCGACCCGGCCCCACGCCGGGAACAGATCCTCCGTGCCGCCGTCCTCGGGGGCGCCGGCCCCGGCCTTGGTCGCGGTCGCCTGACGCTGCATGTACGAGCCCTTCCTCGCGTGTCTCCTGTCACCAACGCCCAACGACGCAACCCCGTGCCGGACATTCCCCCGGCCTGCGCCGCGTTCGCCGCGAGCAGCCGCACGAGGTCGGTGCCGGCCGGCGACGTCTCCGCGGCGTCGTGTTCGCGGCCGCGCGTACTTGTCGGCCGGCTTCGCGCGACTCGCTGCCGACCTCACCGCTTCACCCACGCGGCACGGGCCGACTGCCGCGTGGGTGGAGCCCGGCTGCCCGCCGGAGGCGCGCAACCGCGGTCAGTCGCCCGCCGCACGCGCGAAGCGGTCGGCCAACTCGCGCAGGTGCGGGATGACTTCCGGGGTGTCCTGCACCGAGAAGTCGGCGCCCAGCAGACCGAGCCACGCGGCCATGGTCTCGGGGTTGTCGTACCCGGTGGTGAAGACGCACGTTTCTTCGTCCACGGGTTCGACGCTGCCGGCGAAGGCCGGTACGCGGGCGGCGATCTCGGCGGCGGGCGCGTGCACGGTCACGCGGACGCGGGTGCGCCAAGGTGCGACGGACACACGCGCGGAGACGTATTCCGCGATGTCCTCCTCGGGAAGCGGACGCGGCGTGAAACGCGGACCGCTCGGCGTACGCGGGGCGATCCGGTCGACGCGGAAGATGCGCCAGTCCTCGCGCTGGGTGTCCCACGCCACGAGGTACCAGCGGCGCCCCCGGTGCACCATGCGGTACGGCTCCACGTTGCGCAGCGTCGCCGCCCCGGAGTGGTCGCGGTAGTCGAAGCGGAGGCGTTCGTGGTCGCGGCACGCGGCGGCGATGGTCGTGAGCACGTCCGCGTCGACGCGCGGGCCTTCCTGCCCCGGGACAGGGACGGTGTACGTCTGGAGGGCGTTGACCCGCCGCCTGAGGTGGTTCGGCAGGACTTGTTCGAGTTTGGCCAGCGCCCGCAACGAGGTCTCCTCGATTCCGGAGACGGTGCCGCCGGCCGCCGTACGCAGACCGACCGCGACCGCGACGGCTTCCTCGTCGTCGAGCAGCAGCGGGGGCAGCGACGCCCCGGCGCCCAGGCGGTAACCGCCCGCCGCGCCGCGCGTCGCGTGGACGGGATAGCCGAGGCTGCGCAGCCGCTCGACGTCGTTGCGCACGGTGCGCGGGGTGACGTCGAGCCGTTCGGCGAGTTCGGTGCCGGTCCAGTCGCGGTGGGTCTGCAACAACGAGAGCAGACGCAGAAGTCGTGCCGAGGTCTCCAACATGTTTCCAGGGTGCCCTTTCTTTAGGAACGAATCTTGCCTAATGGGCTCCTAGAGTTCAGGCAGTGGAGAGCAGCGGTGGCCACCGACCTCTCCAAGTCCCCTTGAACCTCGGGGACTTGACCCTTTCCGCAGCACGCTTCGCCCCGAAGGAACTTGTCTTATGAGCGCAGTCCTGGACTCCGCGGCAGCGCCCGCCGCAGCCGCGGAAGCCCCGAGTGCCGCGACACCGTCCCACGACCGCAAGTGGCTCGGGCTGACCGTGGTCCTCGCCGCCACGCTGTTGAACCTGCTCGACGCGTCGATCGTCAACATCGCGGCTCCGGCGATCCAGGCCGACCTCGGCGCCTCGTACTCCGCCCTACAGTGGACCGCCGCCGCCTACACGCTCACGCTCGCGGCGGGCCTGCTGACCGGCGGCCGGCTCGGTGACATCTTCGGGCGCAAGCGGATGATGGCGATCGGCATCGTCGCGTTCGTGACGGCATCGGTGTTGTGTGCGGTGGCGTGGTCGCCCGAGGCGCTGATCGCCGCGCGTGTTCTCCAGGGGCTCGCCGGTGCGGTCATGATCCCGCAAGGGTTCGGGCTCCTCCGCGACATGTTCCCGCCGCACGAGATCGGCAAGGCCTTCGCGCTGTTCGGACCCGCGATCGGTCTCGCCACGATCCTCGGCCCGATCGTGGCCGGCACGCTGGTGGACGCCGACCTGTTCGGGACCGGCTGGCGCATGATCTTCCTGATCAATGTCCCGATCGGCCTGTTCGCCCTGCTGGCGGGCCGTGTCGCGCTGCCGGCCAAGCCACCGGTGGCGCACGACAAGTCGCTGGACCTGCTGGGCCTGACCATCGGCGGGGCGGGGATGTTCATGCTGGTCTACCCGCTGGTCCAGGGGCAGGAAAAGGGTTGGCCCGCCTGGATGTTCGGGATGCTCGCGGCCGCGGTGGCGGTGCTGGCCGGATTCGTGGCGTACACGCTGCGCCGGACGCGGCTGGGTGTGAAGGCGCCGATCGTGCAACTGAGTGTGTTCACCAAGCGCTCGTACAGCTCGGGTGTGCTGTTCGTGATCGTGTTCTTCGGAACGATCACCGGGCTCTCGATGGCGATCGGGCTGTTCCTCCAGTTCGGCCTGGGATTCAGCGCGATGCGGGCGAGCCTGACGATGGCCCCGTGGGCGGTGGGCGCGTTCATCGGCTCGGGAGCGAGCGGCGCGCTGATGGGCAAGCTGGGCCGCAAGATCCTGCACATCGGCCTGACGATCATGGCCGTGGGCATCGCGGGCCTGTACGCGGTCTTCGCCAACGCGTCGACGGATCTGGGAAGTTGGACGATGGCCGGGCCGTTCCTGGTCTTCGGGCTCGGCATGGGCATGATCTTCGTACCGCTGTTCGACATCATCATGGGTGAGGTCGCGGACGAGGAGGTCGGCTCCGCGTCCAGCTCCCTGGAGTCGATGCAGCAGCTCGCGGCGGCGCTCGGCGTGGCAGTCTTCGGAACGGTGTTCTTCAGCCAAGGCGGCGCGCATCTGCACCAGCAGTCGGCACTCGACGCGGTCGCGACGACGGCGCTCATCGCCCTTGTCCTGACGGTGGTGGCCTTCGCGGTCGGCTTCCTGCTCCCTAAGCACGCACGGCAGGGCGGGCACTGACCCACGGGTGACGGCGGCCGTCCGCCAGGCCACCGCCGAAGACACGGACTCGCGATCGACGAGCGGCAGCGAGCAGAATCGACAAGAAGGCATCGGCCCGCCGGCGACC
>NZ_JBPKBI010000008.1:201540-212043 GCF_051388935.1 Yinghuangia sp. YIM S10712 | reverse complement strand
CCCCCCCCCCCCCCCCCCCCCCCCCCCCCCCCCCCCCCCCCCGCCGCCATTTGTCACAGTCCTGCCGCCCACTCCCGCAGCACCGCGAAATCCTCTTCGTCCAACCCACGTTCCGCCGACACCGTGTGCAACAGCGCGGGGCCCCCATGGTGTTCGGCGACCCATTCCCGGTCGCGGTCCCCCGGTTCGTCGTCCACCCACACGAACGGCCGGCCCGCCGCGTACGCGACCAACGCGCGCGTCTTCCAGTGCAGGCCGTCGGGGTCTCGGGCGAACAAACCCTCGCCCCAGTCGATGTAAGGCAGGCGCGGCAGACCGACGACCGGGCCGATCATGGCGTTCGCCTCGTCCATCCACGACGTCGCCCACACGAGTTCGAACGGCAGCGCGGTCAGGGCGGGGCCGTGCGCGGGGTTCAGGTCGACGCGCAGGAGCGGGGCCTGCTCGGGATCACCACCGTGCATGTCGATCCAGTTGCGCGGTTTGAGCATGTGGGACGCGTAGCCCGTGGGGCACGAACGCGGTTGCACGTCAAAGGGATTCAGCGGACCGTCGACGTCGAGGAGCAGCAGTGCGCGCGATGAGGTCTTCACAAAGCCGAGGTTAAGAGGTCTCGGGGCCGCCGGTCACGGGTACGCGGGCCGGGGACGGATCCCGGCCGCGTACTCGCGGACGACCGAACAGCCTTTCCGCATCCGGAAGTTGACGTCGTCCGTGCGTTCGACGTCAGCCGGTGTGGCGAGCCCTTCGCGGACCGCGAGGCGGTGGTCCCGCGTACGCTCCCACTCCTCGTGAGCCTGACTGCCCGCCTGGAACGCCGCTCGCCGACATCGCCCTTCCACGTCTGGGCGCTGTGGGTGCTCACGACGACGGCACAGCGACCGGAACATTCGCTCGGGCGTTCGACGGTTCTTCGTCCCACCGCGGCGATGGGAGAGGATGGCCGGTATGGATCTTCGCATCTTCACCGAGCCGCAACAGGGCGCGAGCTACGACACCCTTCTCGCCGTCGCGAAGGCGACCGAGGATCTGGGATTCGACGCGTTCTTCCGTTCCGACCACTACCTGCGCATGGGCGGCGGGGACCCGCTGCCCGGCCCGACCGACGCGTGGATCACCCTCGCCGGCCTCGCACGGGAGACGAAGCGGATACGTCTGGGCACCCTGATGACCGCGGCGACGTTCCGGCAGCCCGGAGTCCTCGCGATCCAGGTGGCACAGGTGGACGCGATGTCCGGCGGACGCGTCGAATTCGGCCTCGGGGCGGGGTGGTTCCAGGACGAACACACCGCGTACGGCATCCCCTTCCCGAAGGACAAGTTCGACCGCCTCGAAGAGCAACTGGCGATCATCACGGGGCTGTGGGAGACACCGGTCGGCAAGACCTTCGACTTCACCGGCAGGCATTACCAGCTCGCCGACTCCCCCGCGCTGCCCAAGCCCGTGCAACAGCCGCGTCCCCCGGTGCTCATCGGCGGCCACGGGCCGAAGCGCACGCCGAAACTCGCGGCACGGTTCGCCGACGAGTTCAATCTGCCGTTCGCGTCTCCCACGGACACCGCCACGATGTTCGGCCGTGTACGCGACGCCATGGCCGACGCGGGACGGCGCCCGGACAGCATGGTCTTCTCCAACGCGCTCGTCGTATGCGTGGGCCGCGACGAGGCGGAGTTCACGCGCCGCGCGGCGGCGATCGGCCGGGCCCCCGAGGAGCTGCGCGAAAACGGCCTCGCGGGCACCCCGGCGGAGGTCGTCGACAAGATCGGCCGCTACGCGGAGGTCGGTGCGACGCGGATCTACCTCCAGGTCCTGGACCTGTCGGACCTCGACCACTTGGAACTGATCGCCGCCGAGGTCATGCGTCAGCTCGACTAGTGCGGCGGCCACAAAGGTTTGCCGGTTCTCGTTGTCCGGTGCCCTGCATCGCAAGGCGCAGGGGCCGAAGCTCATGCTCCGGTCTGCGGGCCGGGTGTCGTCGCTGGGTCGTGGTGCCGACGGGCGGTCGGCACCACGAATCAACACCGCTGGGCGGCGCCTTCGCACGGGGCAGCCGCCACGCGAGTTCGAGTCGCCCCTGTTCGCAGTTGAGTCCGGCCTGACGCGGCTCCACCTTCGGGCCCGGCCCGGGTCGAGATGGTCATCGACACCCTGCCTCGATCAAGTCGGCAACTTGCCTTCTGTTTTGGGGTCGGTCGACGATGCGTTCTGCGGAATCGCCGATCGGGACGGTGACCGCACGTCAGAGCGTGGTCCGGGCCCGCCTTGAACCGTGATGCGGTCGGCACACGTCCGGCCGTGGCGACGACCCCGGGCGCACTCACCGTTCGTGCGGGAGGCCGAGAAAGTCAGCCATGCGGGCAACGGCCTCGGTGAAGAGTGCATCGGCGGGGTCGAAGGTGCCGACGAAGGTGCCGAAGAGCTCGAAGCCGATCATCCCGGAGAGCTGCGACCAGGCGACGACCGTCCGGACCGTCGCGGCCGGCGGCAGGTCGACGCCGGTCGCCTCGGCGACGAGGCCGGCCTGGGCGACGAGCTCGGGAGCCATGCTGTCGGGGCGATCGGTCGTGCGGTCGACGAGAAGGCCCAGGTCGTGGGCCTCACGCACCGTGGTCAACAGCGCGACGGGCACGCGGGAGGCATGGCCGACGGTGTCCTGGGGGGCTTGGTACCCGGGGACGGGCGTGCCGTAGATGAGGGCGTACTCGTGCCGGTGCTCCTGCGCCCACGTGCGGGCTGCGGTGCATTTCGCGCACCAGCGCCCGCGTACGTCGATGGCCGGCAGGTCGGCGCCGGCTGCTTCCACGGCGGCGCCGATGCCGTCGTACGCATCGATGATCAGCTGTGTCAGCAGGTCGTCCCGGCTCGGGAAGTAGCGGTAGAGCGCGGACGAGACCATCCCCAGCTCGCGGGCGACGGCCCGCAGCGACAGGCGTTGCGCGCCCTCGACGGCGAGCTGGCGGCGGGCTTCTTCCTTGATCTCCCGGGTCAGCTCGGCCCGGGCCCGGTCACGGGCGGTGCGGCTCGCGTTCATGGTGCCAGTGTGCCAGAAACGCGAGCACCGGACGAAAAAGAGAGCAGTGCTCTTGCGCGAGAGCGGTCGAGCCGTGCATGCTGTTCTCAGTCGAGAGCAGCGCTCTTGAAACCGAACAGGGTTCACGCCCCCGCGCCGGAGGAACAACGATGACGAACACCGCGCCGACCACCGCGAACGCCACCGCCGCCACGACCGCCCCTTGGGAGACCCCGATGACCGACCCCCAGATCCGCTACATCCAGCCCGGCCGTCCCACCAAGATCTTCAACGCCGTCGTCGCGTGGCTCACCCGCCGCGGCCTCAGCGTCGCGGGCAGCCGCGTTCTGGCGGTACGCGGCCGCAAGTCGGGCGAATGGCGCACCACCCCGGTCAATCTGCTGACGCACGAAGGCGAGCGGTACCTCGTGGCCCCACGCGGAGTCACCCAGTGGGTGCGCAACCTGCGCGCCACGGACGGCGGTGAACTGCGCGTCGGCAGCCGCGCGGGGGCGTTCACCTACGTCGAGCTCACCGACGCCGAGAAGCCGGAGATCCTGCGCGCCTACCTGAAGAAGTGGAAGTGGGAGGTCGGCGTGTTCTTCGACGGCGTCGACGCCTCCGCCGACGACGAAACCCTCCTCCGCATCGCCCCGGGCCACCCGGTCTTCCGCATCACGACGGCCTGATGCCCGGCAGCGGCTCGAACGGGCGGCGGCTTGCGCCGTGCGAGGTGGGCGCAACAGCTTTGCCGGATCCTTGACTTGCCCGTTGTGTCCGTGCCGCCGTGCGGGCCGGGCGCAACAGCCTTGCCGGATCCGTGACTTGCGCGTTGTGTCCGGTGCCCCGTGCTCGCTGTGCTCAAGGATCGCCGACGGTGTCGTCCTCGGACAACGCGGAGACCCCGGCCGACTCGCGGTGCCGACAGGGCAGCCTCGTGACAAACACGGGGTGGTGCAAGGCCGTTCCGCCCGGGGTGCCCCCGGTGCTCCCGAAGTACGAACGGGTCGGAGGCCTACTCCGCGCCCGCGGACGTGTCAGCCAGGTGCTGCTCCACCGCGGGCATCTCGCGGGGCTGTAGCTCCAGTTGGTAGATGACCGTGTCGATCCAGCGGTCGAACTTGTGACCGACCCCGTTCAGCCGCCCCGCCTCCGTGAAGCCGACGGATTTGTGCAGCCGGGACGACGGGTTGTTGTCGCAACCGTCGGCGATGACCGCGAGCAGTCGCCGTACGCCCGCGTCGGCGCACAGCGGCAGCAGTGTCGTCAGCAGCGCCTTGCCCAGTCCCTTGCCGCCGTGGTCCGGGTGGAGGTAGATGGTGTCCTCCGCGGTGTGCCGGTAGGCCGGCTTGGGACGCCACGGTGCCGCGTAGGCGAAACCGACCACCTGCCAGTCCGCCTCGGCCACCAGGAACGGCAGGCGGCGCGCGTAAAGGTCGTACGCCTTGGCCCGCCAATCCTCGGTCGACGGCGGGACCTCGTCGAAGGTCGCGACGCTGTTGTGGACGTAGTGGGCGTAGATGGCGGCGATGGCCTCAAGGTCGTCGGGGTGGGTCGGCCGTATGCGGACGGACTCGCCGGACATGCGGAACTCTCCTTACTGATCCCGGCCCGCAACGTGCGCGGGCCGGTCACGATCCTGCCGTGTGCGCGCGTGCGACTCACCGTGAGGTCATGGCGGTGTAGGCCGGACGCAGCAGATCCGCCGGGTTTCGGCCGCGAATGGCCGACAGTGCCGGCGGTGCGGGAGCGAGCCGGTCGAGTGCGGGATCCGGGGCGGCCGGCGTGTCCGGGGCGAGCGGCAACGGCCCTCCGCCCCAGAAATCGGCGAGGCGGGCGTCGAGCGGGCCGTCGACGTCTCCGCCGCCCGCTCCCGCCCTCCGGCTGTCGTCCGGTCCGTTCATGCCTCCGCCTCCTCGGTCAGCGCGACGAGCTCGCGCAGGGCGTCGGCGGACAAGTCGGTCAGCCAGTGCTCTCCCGACCGCATGCCGTACCCGGGTCCGCCGACCACCGATGCCGCGAGGCCGCGTTTGCCGGCGATCACCGCGTCGATGCGCTCCTCGACCGTGCCGACGCACAGGAACTTGCGTACCTGCACGGTTTGTTGCTGCCCGATACGGTACGCGCGGTCGGTGGCCTGATCCTCGACCGCCGGGTTCCACCACCGATCGACGTGGATCACCTGGTTCGCCGCGGTCAGGTTGAGACCGGTACCCCCCGCCTTCAGCGACAGCACGAAAATCGACGGGCCGTCGGCTGACTGGAAACGTTCGATCAGCCGGTCCCGGTTCCGCCCGGTGACCCCGCCGTGCAGGAACAGCACCTCGGCACCGAGGCGTTCGGCGAGGTGGTCCTTCAGAAGAGCACCGAAACGCGCGTACTGTGTGAAACACAAAGCCCTGTCGCCTTCCGCGACCGCCTCCTCCAGCGTCGCCACGAGGCGTTCGACCTTGCCGGACCGTGCGGCGAGCGGTGTGCCGCGCTCGTGGAGGAACTGCGCGGGATGGTTGCAGATCTGCTTCAGCTTGCCGAGCGTCGCCAGGATCAGTCCCTGGCGCTCGATCCCGGCCGTGTGCCGCACGCGGTGCTCCATGTCCGCGACCACCGCGCGGTACAGCCCGGCTTGTTCGGGAGTGAGTGTGCACAGAACGGTCATCTCCTGCTTGACGGGCAGGTCGGCGGCGATCGCCGGGTCGGTCTTGTGACGGCGCAGCACGAACGGCGCGGCGACGCGGCGCAGTGCGGCCAACGCCCTTGTGCTGCCGTTGCGTTCGATGGCGATCGCGTACGCCGCCTTGAACCGTTCGGGGTCGCCGAACAGGCCCGGGTTGGTGAAGTCGAGGAGGGCGTGCAGGTCCGCGAGGCGGTTCTCGACCGGGGTCCCGGTGAGTGCGATGCGGTGCCGCGCGGGCAGCGCACGCAGGGCACCCGACTGGCGCGTGGCGGTGTTCTTGATCTGCTGCGCCTCGTCGGCGACGACCCGCCGCCACGTGACGGTACGCAGCGTCGCCACATCGCGCTGCGCGGTCTCGTACGTGGTGATCACCAAATCGGCGCCTGCCACCGCGTCCCTGAACTCGGTCTCCGTCCGGCGGCGCCCGGATCCGTGGTGGACGTGCACCCGCAACCGGGGGGCGAAGCGCTGGGCCTCGCGCAGCCAGTTGCCCACAAGGGACATCGGGCAGACGACCAGGGTCGGGCCGGGCACGGCGGTTGGTGCGGGTGACGCAGCCGCCCCCTCGCCCCGACCGTCGGCAAGCCCGGCCTCGGCATGTCCGGTCTCGGTGTGCTCGGCTTCGGCGCGCCCCGTTTCGGCTTGTTCGGCGCTCAGCAACGCGAGTGTCTGCACGGTTTTGCCAAGCCCCATGTCGTCGGCGAGGACCGCGCCGACGCCGAGCCGGGACATGAACGCCAGCCATTCCAGGCCACGTTGCTGGTAGGGACGCAGTGTGGCGGCGAACGTGTCCGGGATCCGGACCGGCTGGGAGCGCAACTCCTCGGCCCCGGCCAGAAGTTGGCCGAGCCACGCATCGGCGTCGACACGGCGGACGGGGAGCCCGGCGACCGTCGGGTCCGGGTCGACCGCGATCCTGACCACCTCTCCCGCCGTCATCGTGCCGGCGCCCCCGCGTGCGAGGAAACGCGCCGCGGCGGCGATCGCACCGGGGTCGGCCTCCGTCCACTGGCCCCGGATGCGCACCAAGGGCTGTGTGGTGGCCGCGAGTTCCCGGAGCTCGTCGACGGTGAGCACGACATCTCCGAGCGCCGCCTGCCACTCGAACGCGACGACCGCGTCCTGGTCGAGCAGGCTGCCTCCGGTGACGAGGCCCGGCGTACGGGTGCGCGCCGTCAGTGTCAGGCCGAGCCGGGGCGGGTTCTGCCACCATGCCGGCAGCAAAACGCCGAAGCCGGATGCGGTGAGGGCGGGCGCGGCGTCGCGCAGGAACGCGACCGCGCCGGCGCGGTCGAGGCGCACGGTCGAGGGGTGGGCCTCGCGCAGCGTGGCCGCGAGCGCGGGCCAGCTCCGGGACGCCCGGTCGAGGTCGGCGAGGAGTGCGTCCTGCGGCTGGTACTGCTTGCGTTCGAAGACGTTGAGAACGGGCCCGGCGGCCCACACCCGCGACGCGTCGACCAGGAGCGACGGTTCGTCCGGGGCTTGCAGGAGGATGTCTACGCGCCAGTTGTCGTCCGTCGTGCCGCCGTACCGGTCGGTGGGGTCGGGGCCGAGGGGTTCGACCAGGCGGAAGCAGGTGCGCAGCGGGCGGGTCGGCGCCCGCTCGGTGGCGTGCCAGGCGGCGAGCGCTGCGCGGAGGTCTTCGGCGTCGTCGGGACCGGTCGCGCCGAGCCACCCGGAGGCGGTGGTGAGCGCCGCGAGCCAGTGCTCGGCCGCGGTCTCGGGCGGGCGCGGCGGACGTCCCTGTGGCAGCAGCGACGGCAGGCCGTCGAAAACGGCACGGGCCTCCTGGTCGACGAGCGCGGCCACGAGGTCGTCGACCAGCGCGGTCGCGGTCACGGCGGCGAACCGCTCGCGGTGCTCGGCACGGCACACCGGCGGACACGCGGCGGCAAGTTCGCGGATCAGCCGCCAGTCGTCCTCGGCCGGCGCCGGCAGCCAGCGCGCGTGGGCGGTCCCGCCCTCCACCACGACGGAGGGCAGCACCCGGCCTCGGCCGACCATGCGCCAGGCGAGGTCGTGCACCGCGGTCAGCCAGCGCAGCGAGGCGCCGTAGGGGACATCGACCGCGCCCTCGCCGGGGATCTCCGTGCGCAACACGGCGTGCCGGGGCTCGAACAGAGCGCCGAGCAATTGCGCCGCCTGGTCGGCGTCGAACAGCAGTGCGGGAACGCGCCACGGGCGCAGGGCCAGGTCGGGACGCGGCCCGCGCAGCGGCTCACCGGGCAGTTCCGGTGAGCTTTGCGGGACGGCGTCGCGCAGCGTGGGCAGGTCGACCACGACCGTCCCGACGGTGGCGCATCCGGCCAGCCATTCCAGCCCGGGGCCGACGCCGGCCAGAAGCGCGCCGACCAGCTCGGCCGTACACGCGTAGGGGTGCGGACGTGCCGCGCCGGCCTCGCCCGTGGCCCGCGCGGCGGGTCCGTCGCCGCCGGGCTCGGGCCGGGCGTCCTCGCCCCACACCGCGAGCGTCCGGTTCGTCTGCCACAGAGCATGCAGAGCGAACACAGGGGCCTTTCCGTCGTACAACACGCGCCGCAGCGCGTCGGTCACAGCCGCCGCCGGATGTGGTGGCCGCACCGGCAGCCTAGGCGGCCGGTGCGACACGTGCGGAGGCATGGTCCCGGTGGGACCCTCGCCGCGCCAGGAACCGCCGAACGGTCCTGGCTGCCGCTCCCCGCGCGGCGCCCGGAATTCGCTCCGTACGGCGACCGCCCGCGTCCGTGGCGTCGCCGCATCGCACTTCCGGTGCCATCGGGACGCCGCACGCCGCAGGCATGCACAGTGCCGAACCGGCCGCACCCGGCGCGAGACGCCGGCTTCCCGAGCCATCGTCAGCGGGCATACCACCATCAGGTCTTGGTATTTCACTCGCTCGTGGCGAGTGGCCATGATGAAGATCCGTACGGGCAACGAACGTGGGAGGACCACGGGCACCTACCGGGTCCGCATTTTGTCGGCTCCTTGGAGGTCACCGCATGGCCGAACAGCCCAAGGGGCCGCAGTGGTCCGGCCCGGCGGCAGCCGGCAGTCCGAAGACACAGCCCGTCATGAAGTCCCGTTTGAGCGGCCTTTCGGCGAGGATACCCGTCCGATCTACGGACGCGGGGCCCGGTCCGCCGCCGACCGCCGCGTGAACGACCGGCCGCTGCCTGTGAGTTGAAGCGTCCCGGCACCGGCCCGACGCCCCGATCCCATCGTGGTGGCACCGGTGCCCTCGCGCGCCCTTTGCGGGCGACGGTCCCCCGAAGACTTCCGTCCGGCACCGGGTTTCGGGGCCTGTGCCGTACGGGCGTACGCCTGCACGCCGGAACCAACCGTTCCGGCGCCACGCCATAGGAGGCAGCCCGTGAGATCGCGGAGAACCGTCACCACCCTCGCGGTGGTCGCATTGCTCGCCGTCGGCTGTGCCGATCGCGGCGACTCGGACAGTGAAAACCAAGCAGGGGCGACTCCGCAACCGACCGCGGTGTCAGCCGACTTCGGCGACCTCAAAGGCGTCTGTCAGCCCGGCGGCGCGACCGGGTCGCCGGCCCAGGGCGTCACCGCCGACGAGATCAAGGTCGGCGTCATGTCCGACGTCGGCTTCACGAAGAACTCCGAATTCCTCGACGCCGCCAAGGTGTTCACGTCGTGGTGCAACGACGCCGGCGGCATCAACGGCCGCAAGCTCGTCGCCAACATCCATGACACCAAGATGGTCGAGGTCCGGCAGCGCATCGCCGAGGCGTGCCGCGAGGACTTCGCGCTCGTCGGGGGCAGCGCCGCGCTTGACGGCATGGGTGTCAAGGAGCGGCTGTCGTGCCTGCTGCCGGACTTCGCCGCCCAGGTCGTGCAGGCCGAGGCCGACGGCTCGGACCTCCAGATACGCACGCAGGCCCGCGCCATCAGCTATGCCCCGTACGCCGGCTTCTACCATTGGCTGCTCAAGGAAGCGCACCCCGCGTCGGGGAGCAGCCTCGGCATCATTGTCGGTGACTCCCCGTCGGTGAAGATCACCGGGGCGAAGGTCGTCGAGAGCCTCAAGGCCGCGGGCGGTTCCGTTGTCTACGAGGACCTCTTCCCCGCGGCGGGCGTCTCCGACTGGACGCCGTACGCCCAGACCATCAAGAACAAGAACGTCCGCGGGCTCGTCTTCTACGGCCAGTACGCCCAACTCGCCAAGCTTGAACAGGCGTTGACCAACATCGGCCACAAACTCGACTGGATCGACGCCAACAACAACGCTTACACCCCGGCCTTCATCGAACTCCTCGGCGACCAGGTGATCTCCACCCAGAACAACGTCGCCGACCTCAGCGGCATCAACCCGTTGGAGAACGCCGCGGCCAGTCCCGCGACCCAGAAGGTCGTCGACCTGTTCCAGAAGTACGCCCCCGGCGCCAAGGTGACGCTGCCCGTGCTGCGCGCGTTCGTGTCCTGGCTGGTCTTCGCCAAGTCTGCGGCGAGCTGCGGTGACGAGCTCACCCGCAAGTGTGTGTACGAGGCCGCCCGCGCCGAGAAGGCGTGGACGGGCGGCGGGCTCCAGGCACCGGTCGACCTGTCGACCAACGATGCCCCGATCACCTGCTTCAACGTCGTCCAGGCCACGGCCGAGGGCTGGAAGATCCCCGACTTCAAGCCCGACAACGGGCCCTACCGCTGCGACGCCCCGGCAGTGAAGCTGACCGGCTCGTACACCAAGCCGGTCACGCTCGCGGACGTCGGCAAGAGCATGGCCGACGTGAAGTAGTAGTCCGGGCGCCGTCCGCGGCAGCCGCCCGGACCGGCCGCACCGAGGAAAACGGCACCGTCACCGGTCCCTTGGCAACGCAGTGGG
>NZ_JBPKBI010000008.1:176424-201399 GCF_051388935.1 Yinghuangia sp. YIM S10712 | reverse complement strand
ATCCGGCCCCCCCACACCGTCAGACCGACGTGCCCGAGCAGATGCGGGGCGAGGGTGCACGATCTTGCATTCGACTCAAGCCGGAATCTGCCGCCCCGGCGCCTCGCCGGATGAGGGCGGCGCGGGCTCCGCGGGCGTCCGAGACTCCGCGGGGTCAGCCACCGCGGATTCGGAACCTTCGCGCGCCGAGGCCGCGGCCGATGCGTCGGCCAGCAGGTTGAGCGCCCGCGCTGCGGCTTCGCGGGCGAGGAGGCGCAATGCCTCCGGGTCAACGCCCGGTCCGGCGGGCAGGTCCGGCATGTCGCCGGGGGCGTCGGGGAGCGGCGGGGGTTCGGGCAGGGTTCCGGGCGTGGTCGCGTACGCGTCCACCGCCGGCACCAACTTCCCATCGGAAGAAGTCAGTTGCGGCTCCATCCCCGGCTCGGGTGCCGACGCGCCGCGCTTCTGGAGTGCGTCGAGGAAGCGCTCCTCGCTCATTCCGCGCATCAGGAGCAGCACGAAGGGGTCCGCGTCGAGGAGCCACGCCGCCTGGTAAGCCAGGGCCGCCGCGTGGCGGCACGGATGGCCCCAGTCCTCGCAGTCACACGAGGGGTCCAGGTCGCCGATGCCCGGCAGCAGCGGCACCCCGACGTCCTCGGCGGCGGCGACCAGGTCGTGGGGCATGTCGCGGTCGAGAAGCGCCGCGATGTGGCCGGCGCGGGCGGCGACCTGGTCGAGGAAGCGGTCCCACTGTCGCGCGGTGAGCGGTTGCAGGAGCTGGGTGGTGCGGTGGACGTCGCCGCTCTCCGCGTACACCGGTGCGGTCAGCCGCCCCGGGGCGACGGTGATGCTGCCGACACGCCCCGTATAGGCGTATTTGCGCCCGACGCGGAGCGCTTCGAGGTCGAGTGCGGAGTCTTCCACGGCCTGGAGCCAGGCGCGTCCCCACCACGAGCGGGCGAATGCCCGGCCGCCGCGCCTGCCTGCCGGGAAGGCCGTGAAGCCGCGCGCCTCGGGTGCCGCGTGAGCCGCCGCATGCCGAGTGGCCTCACGAGTCGCTCCTTGTGTCAGTGCCTGTGATGCTGCTTCGTGGGTCACGGAGCGCTCCTCAGTTCGACCAGGTTCGCCAGTTCGGCATCGGTGAGTTCGGTGAGCGCGGCCTCGCCGGAGATGAGTACCGCGTCGGCGAGCGCGCGCTTGGCCGCGAGCATGTCGGCGATGCGGTCCTCGATGGTGCCTTCCGCGATGAGCCGGTGGACCTGCACCGGGCGGGTCTGCCCGATGCGGTAGGCACGGTCGGTCGCCTGGTCCTCGACGGCGGGGTTCCACCAGCGGTCGAAGTGCACGACGTGGTCGGCGCGCGTGAGGTTCAGCCCGGTTCCGGCCGCCTTGAGCGACAGCAGGAATACGGGCGCCTCGCCGTCCTGGAACCTGCGCACCATCTCCTCGCGGCGGGCGACGGGCGTCCCGCCGTGCAGCAGTTGGCTGTCGATGCCGCGCGCGGTGAGGTGGCGTTCGATCAGGCGGGCCATCGCGACGTACTGCGTGAAGACGAGGACGGCGCCGTCCTCGGCGGTGATGGTGTCGACCAGTTCGTCCAGCAGTTCGAGTTTTCCGGACCGGCCTTCCAGCCGCGCGTCGGCTTCCCCGAGGTAGTGCGCGGGGTGGTTGCAGATCTGTTTGAGCGCGGTCAGGAGCCGGACGACGCGACCGCGGCGCATGATGCCGGTGCTGCCGGCGATTTCGGCCATGAGTTCGCGGACGGTCGCCTCGTACAGGGCCGCCTGTTCCGGGGAGAGCGCGACCGGCCGGTCGGTTTCGGTCTTGGGCGGCAGTTCGGGCGCGATGCCGGGGTCGGATTTGCGGCGGCGCAGAAGGAACGGCCGGACCAGGCGGGCGAACCGCTCGGCCGCGGCCGGGTCGCTGCGGGACTCGACGGGCACTGCCCACCGGCGCCGGAACGCGGCGAGCGGACCGAGGAGACCGGGGGTCGTCCAGTCGAGAATCGCCCACAGCTCGGACAGGTTGTTCTCGACCGGGGTGCCGGTCAGCGCGACCCGCGCGGAGGCGGGGATGCGGCGCAGTTCCTTCGCGGTGCCGGATTGCGGGTTCTTCACGTGTTGCGCCTCGTCGGCGACGACCAGGCCCCAGTTCCTTGCGGCGAGGGCGGCCGCGTCGCGGCGCATCGTGCCGTACGTCGTGAGCACGAACCCGTCGGCAAGCTCGTCGAGGTCGCGACTCGTGCCGTGGAACCGGCGCACGCCCGTGTCGGGCGCGAAGCGGCGGATCTCGCGCTCCCAGTTGCCGAGGAGGGACGCGGGACAGACCACGAGGGTGGGGCCCGATGTCGTGTCGTCCTGCTGCCGGTGCAGGTGCAGCGCGATGAGGGTGATCGTCTTGCCGAGGCCCATGTCGTCGGCGAGACAACCGCCGAGGCCCAGTTCGGTCATGCGGGCGAGCCAGCGCAGCCCGCGCAACTGGTAGTCGCGCAACGTCGCGGCGAGGGCGGCGGGTGCCGCGAGCGGCTCCGTCCCCGTGTCGGGGTCGGCGATGCGTTCACGCAGCGTACGCAGGAAACCTTCGGCTTCCACGGCCACGCGTGTGCCCGCGACGTCGACGGTGCCGGTAAGAGCGGCGCCGAGCGCGTCGAGTGCGGACCGGGTTCCAAGATCGCGTTCGCGGGCGCGGCGCAGGACTTCGGGGTCGACGAGGGTCCACTGGTCGCGCAGCCGGACGATCGGACGCTTGGCTTCGGCGAGCGCGTCCATCTCCGCGTCGGTGAGGTCGCTGCCGCCGACCGCGAGCCGCCACCGGAAGGCGAAGGCCGCGTCGCCGCCGAAGAACGACGGCAGTCCCGACTTCGCGTGCTCATCGGTGAGGCCGCCCACGACGGCCTTGGCGGTGAGCCCGCGCGCGAGCCGCTTGGGCCAGTGCACCTCGACACCGGCGGCGGCGAGACGGGCGGCGGCCGGGCCGAGGAGGTCGCCGAGCTCGTCGTCGGCGAGATCGAGGGCGTCGGGTACGGCCTGCCGCAGCAGGCGTTCGAGGGCGGGCCACGCGTCGGCCGCGCGGCGTACCGCCATGGTGGCGTCGAGGCGCGCGCGGGGGCCGAGGCGGGCGATCGTCCGGGCGCTCTGATCGTCTTCGACGTCGCGCGCGGCGCCCGGGGTGCCTGCCCACAGATCGGCGGCGTCGACGACGAGCGTCGGGTCGGCGAGGCTGTGCAGTTGGACGACCGCGCGGACGCCGGACGGAACATCGGTGTCGGTGTGTTCCGGTGTCTCGATGCGCAGTGACGCGCGCAGCCCGGTGTCGAGCCCGGCCGCCACCTCGTCGGCCCAGGACCGCAATTGCGGGACCCGCACGGGGGCGGTGGACGCGGAGAACAGCGGCGTCCCCGCGGCCCGAGCGGCGGCGGGGGTGCGCGGCATGGTGTCGGCGACCGCGTCGAGGAGGCCACGCACCAGGTCCTCGGCGTCGGCGAGTTCGAGAAGCGTGCCGGTGCCGCCACCGGTCGCTGTGACGCCGTCGTGCGGCACCGCGCGGGCCTCGGGCGGCATGGCGCGGGCGAGTTCGCGGATCCGGGCGACGTCGGGGGCGTCCAGCGGACCGACCCGCCATGCGTCGAAATCCCCCGCGGTGACACCGGGCAACAGGCGTCCGCGCGCAACGAGCTGGAGCGCGACCAGGCAGACCGCCCCCCAGAACGCGGCGGCCCGGTGTGCACCGGGTGCCGTCCGTGCCCGGGAGAGCACCGGCAGGGCCTCGGCGACGGGCAGGCGTACGCCGGGCACGGTCCGCCGGGCCACCGCACCGGTCGCGGAGTCCGGTGCGACGACGGTCAGTTCGACGGCTTCGCCGGCGCCCGTCGGCAGGTCCACGCCGTCGGGGCTCCAGAAGGCGAGGTGGGAGAGGCGGGGAGGGTCCGCGGGCTCGAACACCGGGGCGCAGCGGCTGAGTGCAGCGGCGTCTCCGGGGGTCGGGCCCGGGTGGGCGGTGGTGGTGCGGGTGGTGCCGATCCCCATGCGGGGGCCTCCAGGGGTGGACGGCTGCGGATTCCGTACAGCGTACGGTACGTCGTACGGAGATCGGAACGCCGTATGCGTCCGTCCTATTCCCCGTCCTCCCCGGGAGCTGCCCCCGCACGCCTCGGGCCGGCCGCACCCGGTAGCTCACGGCCGAGCGCGGCCGGGAGGCAGCGCTGGGACCGCCGCCGCGCGTTTCCGGGCCCGCCGCAGCTCTTCCTCACTCCGGTTGCCGCCCCAGCGCCCGCTCGTCCACCAGCCGTTCGACACCGTCGAGCAGGCGGGCCAACCCGAATTCGAAGCCCTCGTCCGGGGCGACCTCGAACGCACCCGACGCCCACACGCCGTACAGCGTCGGATAGCGCGACTGCTGGATGAACCGTTCGAGCATCGGCGTCGCCTGCTCCCACCACTCCTCGTAGTCCACGCCGGAGTCCCGCGTCGCGGTGCCGAGGTCGGCGTTGATCTGCGCGACGCCGCGCACGTAGCCGTCGACCAGATTCACCACGTCGACCATTTCGCGCGGACTGAGCCCGATGCCGGACACCGCCTTCATCGCGAACTCCGAACGCGCGGTCTCCCCCGGACCCATCAGCATCAGGCCGGGCGTCGACAGCGACACGACCCACGGGTGCCGCAGCGCCACCGCGCGGTCGGCGCGCGCGTGCAGTTCGAGGGCTTCGCGCCATGTCCCCGCGAAGTCGGCAGGCCGCTCGGGCTCGGCGAGGACGCTGTCGAGCATGAGGTTGACGAGTTCGTCCTTGCCCGGGACGTATGTGTAGAGCGACATCGTGCCCACACCGAGGCGCTCGGCGACCTTGCGCATCGAAAGCGCCGGCACGCCGGACTCGTCGGCGAGCGCGATCGCCGCCGCGACCACGCGGTCGACGCTGAGCCCGGGCTTGGGGCCGCGCGCGGGCGGCTCCTTGCCCCGCCACAGCAGCGCGAGCGTGCGCGCGGGGTCGGACCGACCGGTTTTCTCCACTGCCATGGACCGTCCTTCGCAAAGACGCGAGTGCACTAAGCCGCCGAACGGGACCAGGAATCCCGTACGGTGTACACAGTTTAGGAGCCGCGTCCTCCCGGGACCGGCCCGGGCTCCCGCCCGCCGCGCGAAGTGTCCGATGCGGACGGCAGACTGGAGAAATGACGTCACGCGGCTCCATGCTCTTCGACACCGCGATAGGCCGGTGCGGCATCGCCTGGGGTACGCGTGGCGTCACCGCCGTGCAGTTGCCGGAGCGCGACGACGAGGCGACCCGGCGACGGCTGCCCGACGCCTTTCCGGAGGCCGAGCCCCCGCCTGCGGTCCGCGACGCGATCGGGGCAATCCGCGCGCTGCTGCGCGGCGAACCCCGCGACCTGGCCGACGTCGTACTCGACCTGGACGGCGTCCCGGAGTTCCACCGGCGCGTCTACGCGGTGACGCGGACGATCCCGCCCGGCAGCACGATGACGTACGGCGAGGTCGCCGGGCGCCTCGGCATGCCCGGCGCCGCCCGCGCGGTCGGCCACGCGCTGGGACGCAACCCGTGCGCGATCGTCGTCCCGTGCCACCGGGTGCTCGCCGCCGGCGGCGCGTCGGGCGGCTTCTCCGCACACGGAGGCGTGGGCACAAAGATGCGCATGCTCACGATCGAGGGCGCACCGCGGGCGCCGCAACCGACGCTGTTCTGAGCGACTATCCGCGGGCCCGTTCACTCGCATACTCCCCTGACCAGCCGTCAACGGGGCGCCCGGGGCCTTCCGAACGATGCGTTGCGAGTCCGGGTCCGCGGGGAGGTGGCCCACCGCATCACAGACGCTCGGCTGCGTCTTCAAGCGCGCCCTTGCCGGACGCCGGCTCCCCACATGCGTCGGCGGAGGAAATCACATCGCGATGTCCATTGCCAAACCACCTTCCTTGCTCCCGATCCACGCCCCCGCTCCGCCCACCCACGTGCACAGGGCTCGACAGGGCTCGACAGCGCACGCCCTCGCGCGCCGCCCACCCGGAAAGCCTGACGTGGTCAGGACAGCAGTCGAGAACGACCGAGCCTCACCGACGGATCCGATCCGCCCCCGCTCAGAGATTCGGCGGGCGCCCCTCGTACGGCGTGCTCAGCACCACCGTCGTGCGCGTGGAGACGTTCGCCGCGGCGCGGATCTTCGCGAGCAGCGCCTCCAGGTCGCCGGGCGCACCCACGCGGACCTTGAGGATGTAGCTCTCGTCGCCGGCCACGCTGTGGCAAGCCTCGACCTCGGCGAGGTCGGCGAGCCGGTCGGGGGCGTCGTCGGGCGCGGCCGGGTCGATCGGTTTGACCGAGATGAACGCGGTCAGCGGCAGCCCCAGGGCGTCGGGGTCGACGACGGCTCCGTACCCCTTGATGACACCCCGCTGTTCAAGCCTGCGGACGCGCTGGTGCGCGGCCGAGGTCGACAGGCCGGTGGCCTTGCCCAGGTCGGTATAACTCATGCGACCGTCCCGGACAAGCAGTCGGACGATCTGTCGGTCGAGGTCCTCCACAGCGTAGAACCTAGGGCATCGGCGGCCTTCGGACACGGTCGGCCGCTTTACGCACACTCTCGCGCGATGCCGGACCGGCCCGTTATTCGGCGGCTACTCTGACGCGCATGACGACCGCGACCCGTATCACCGCGCTCGAACAGCTCGACCGCGCGCTGCTGCGCGTCACGTCCCGCGACGACACCTCCGCTTCGCGCGCCCGCCAACTCCGCTGGGTAGCAGGCGAGTTGCGACGTGCCGTGGTACGCGAGGGCTTCCCCGCCGAGGCCCGCGCCTCGCTCGCCGACTTGCTCTCCGCCGACCCGGTCGGCGTCTACCTCGACTGGGCGGCTCGCGGCGAACTGCGCACCCGGGCCACCGCCGGCCCCGGAACCTCGACCGTCGCCAGCATCCGCGTGCGCATGGACTGCCTCGAAATACTCGCCCGCGCCGGCGGCGTCCCCGTCGATCTACCCGAGCGCCCCGGGACGCAGGAGCTCAAGCAGCCCGTCGGCGCCCGCCAGCGGTCGCTGTTGCAGGGCTGGCTGGAGGCGGGCGCCGACCGCCCGGGTGCCGGTGCCGGACGCGTGCGCCTGTTCGCGCTCATCGGCATGGTCCTCGACACGGGCGCCCGGGTCGGTGAGCTGTGCGCGCTGCGGCTCGACGACCTCGCTCCCGACCTCGCGACGGTCACTGTCGTGCGCCGGCCGCAGGCGCGTTCGCTCGCGGCACCCACGACCGAGGTGCACGAGCTGTCTTCGCACACCCGCGCGGCGCTCCAGCGCTGGCTCGACGTGCGCGAAGAGCTCATCGTCGGCGTCGAGGGCAGCACGACAGCGCTGTGGGTGTCGGTGCGCGGCAACCACGCCGGCGTTCTCGACGCCGACGGGCAGGCCCGGTTGCGGCCGCCGGGCATGCCCCTGATGCCGCGCGGGCTGGCACGGGCGTACACCAAGACCGTCGTACAGGTGAACGCCGACATGGTCGGACATCCCGGCTGGGAGCCGCTGCCGTACCGGCTGGAGCAGTTGCGCCGGGCCGTCGAACCGCGCCCGGTGGAGGCGGTCAAGCCGCACGCGACGTGACGCGGCATCAACAACCGCACGCCCAGCGTCATATGCATTTCGCGGCGAAACGGGCTGGGGACCGAGTCCGGAAAATCCGGGCCATGCGGAGTGCTGCGCTCCGTCGGTCCCCGCGGCTATGGTCGGCGCAGCGGGACGACCCGGGAGGTACGGGTGCCGTCCGCGCAGGCGACAGGGGGATCCCCGTGAGCGAGCGTACCGACCGAATAAACGCCGTCCCCACCCGGAGCGAGGTGCCGGCATGAGCAGCATCGTCCTGGACCTCCACAGCATTGCCGAGGCCCCGCCGCCGATCGACGAGGACGACGCCGCGACCGGCCCGACCGACGCGGACGCCCCCGACACGGCCGCCGGGGAATCCCCGCTCGCCGTGCCTCTCCCGCAGCCCCCGGCGAGACTGCGCTGCGCGACATGCGGAACGGTGCTCACCGTCGACGCGCCGGCACCGGCCCCGCAGACCGACGCCGCCGACGCCGTGCCGCTCGATGCCGACGACGGGGACGCGTCCTGGCGCGTGCCGGTGCACGCGGTGCTGCCGACCGCCGTCGACCCCTTCGCGGCGCTCCCCTGCCCGGGATCCGGCCTGGCCGCGGACCCGGCGACGGACGCGGTCGACGCGCCGGCCCCGGTGCCGCCCTCGCCGCCGCCGACGGTCCTGCCACTCGGACTGCACTGGCGCGACCAGCCGTTCTCCCACTCCTCGGCGTGACCCGCCGGCGCGCTCTCGGGACGACCAGGGCGACGGGAACCGCCGAACGGCCGTCGGCGTCCCCGCTGTTGCCGTCCGGGGGTGGCGGTGCCATCGGGGGTCCTGGGGCCCGGGCCGGCCTGTGCCGCCGCGCAACCGTCGCACGCGACATCGCGGCGGCACGGGTCGGAGGCCGCCCGGATCCCTTCGCGCGAATCAGGCGTCGACGATCGCAAGTTCGTGCGGGCGGTGGTTCATCGGCTCGCCGTCGTTCTCCCGGCACACAACAATGTCCTCGATCCGGGCGCCGTGCCTGCCGGGCAGGTAGATCCCCGGCTCGACGGAGAACGCCATGCCGGGTTCCAACGGGAGCGACGACCCTTCGACGATGTACGGCTCCTCGTGGGTCTCCAGCCCGATGCCGTGGCCGGTGCGGTGCACGAAGTACTCGCCGTAACCGGCGTCGGCGATGATGTCGCGGCCGACGGCGTCCAGTTGTTCGGCGGTGATCCCGGGGCGAACGGCCTCGCACTGCGCCCGCTGGGCCCGGTGGAGGACTTCGTAGTAAGCCGCGAAGTCGGCGGGCGGCTCGCCGACGCAGTACGTCCGCGTCTCGTCGGAGCAGTAGCCGTCCTCCGTCGTGCCGCCGATGTCGACGACCACGGGCTCGCCCGTGCGGATGACCCGTTCGGAGAGGTCGTGGTGGGGGCTGGCGCCGTTCGGGCCGGACGCGACGATGACGAAGTCGACGCGGACGTGGCCCTCGGCGAGGATCGCCTCGGCGATGTCGCGGCCAACCTCGCGCTCGGTGCGTCCGGGGCGCAGCAGCTCGCCGACCTGTGCGTGCACGCGGTCGATCGCGGCGCCGGCCACCCGCAGCGCCTCGATCTCCGCCGGAGTCTTGCGCATGCGCATTTCGCGCAACACACCGCCCGCGAGGGCTTGTTCGGCCTCGGGCAGGACGCGGCGGAAGCCGAGCACCTTCTCGGCCCACATGTGGTTGTCGACGCCGACCTTGGCGACGCCCCGCGGCAGCCGGCGGGCGATCAGCGCGTACGGGTCCTCGGTCTCGGCCCATCCCGTGATGTCGATACCGAGCCGCGCGGCCGGCGACGCCTCGGCGGCGGGCTTCTCCAGGCCCGGCACGACGAGGAACGAGTCGCCCTCGGCGGGCACGACGAGACAGGTCAGGCGCTCCAGCGGCAGGGCCTCGTATCCGGTGAGGTAGCGCAGGTCGGCGCCCGGCGTGATGAGGAGCGCGTCAAGCCCGGCCGCGGCGGCGGCTTTCGCGGCGGCGGCGAGGCGGTCGGTGGGGTACAGCTCGGAGTTATCGCTCACGGCCCAAATCTAGGGGGTGTCTTCAAATCCCCCTCGGATCAACCGCGTCGCACCGGACCTGGACGGCCCTCCTTCGTGCCGTGCATCGCACGGAGCAGACGTGCAGCTCGGCCTGGGTTCGGCTGGGGAGAGCCGCCGGGCGCGGCGCTCTCGCAGCGGCGATACGCCGCTGCGTTCGCCGCCGTCCAGCGGTCATCGCCCCCGGTCACAGCCCCGGGCCGCCGAGCACCCCGTCCGTACGCAGCTTCTCCACCTCCGCCGGCTCCAGGCCCCAGCCGGCGAGCAGCGACGCGGTCAGCGCCCCCGGTTCGTCCCCGGTCCGGGACGGCGTGCGGGAAAGCCGTGGGGCGGCTGCCGGTTGCGTGGTCCCGTCGCCGCCCTCGGCGTAGGTGCCGCGGGCGGCGTTGTGGGGGTGGGCGGCGGCTTCGTTCCAGTCGAGGACGGGAGTCACGCATGCGTCGGTGTCGCGGAAAACGTCGGTCCACGCGTCGCGCGTACGCGTCCGCAGAACTTCTGCGAAGCGGGCCCTGAGTGTCGGCCAGCCCGACCGGTCGTTCTGGGCGGGCAGTTCGGCGCCGTCGAGGCCGAGCCCGGCGAGAAACTGCGCATAGAACTGATGCTCGATGCAGCCGACCGCCACGAAGCCGCCGTCGGCGGTTTCGTAGACGTCGTAGAACGGCGCACCGGTGTCGAGCAGATTGGTGCCCGGCTCGTCGGACCACGATCCGTTGGCGCGCATGCCGTGGATGAACGCGCCGAGCACAGCCGACCCGTCGGTCATCGCGGCATCCACGACCTGGCCGTGCCCGGAGCGCTGTGCCTCAAGCAGCGCGGCAAGGATGCCGAATGCGCAGAACATCGCGCCGCCGCCGTAGTCGCCGACCAGGTTGAGCGGCGGAACGGGACGTTCACCCGCGCGAGTGAACGCGTGCAGCACCCCGGAGATCGCGATGTAGTTGATGTCGTGCCCGGCGCGCGGCGCGAGGGGCCCGTACTGGCCCCAGCCGGTCATGCGGGCGTAGACGAGGCGCGGGTTGCGGGCGAGGCACACGTCGGGACCGAGGCCGAGGCGTTCGGTGACGCCCGGCCGGAAGCCCTCGATGAAGACATCGGCCGCCGCCGCGAGGCGCAGCACGGTTTCGGTGCCCTCGGGCCGCTTGAGGTCGACTTCCAGGCCGCCGAGCCGGCCGCGGCCGACGACGAGGGACGGCATACCGCCCGCGCCGGGACGATCGATGCGGATGATCTCCGCACCGGCGTCCGCGAGCATCATGCCCGTGAAGGGCCCGGGACCGATGCCCGCGAGTTCGACGACCTTGATTCCCGACAGCGCACCCATGCTGGTCCTCCCGACCGGGCCGAAAGGCCCAGGGTTCCGACGTGCGCCGGCCGGCGGGCGCCGCGACGAGCGCGTCGCACCGCATGTCGGCGCAGCACACAGGTCGGCGGTGCCGGGCCCCGCCGGCCCGATCATGCCTGACACAGTCAAACACAATCATGCCTGACAAAGTCAAGCATGTGCAGTGGGCCGGAGAGGTGGACGCGCTGCACCCTCTTGGCGAAACGACGGCCCGCAAACCGGACGGGTACGGCCGACGTCGGCCGTACCCGTCCGCGCGAGCGCCGCACGCCGGAACCGGGCCCGCCGGCTACCGCCGCCTCTCGTCGGACGGGCGGCGCGGGGCGGTGTCGGCCAGATGCACGGTCTCCAGCGCGATCAGCAGGTCGAGGCGCAGCCGGGAGTCCTGCGTGAACGGACCGACCAGCCGCTCCAGTTTGCCGATGCGGTACCGCAGCGTGTTGTAGTGCACGAACAGGCGCCGCGAAGTCTCGGCGACGTTGAGGTTCGTCTCCAAGAGCACGTGCAAAGTGCGGCGCAGCTCGCCGGCCTCGGGGTCGTCGCCTGCCGCGAGCGGCCCGAGGACCTCGCCGGCGAAGCGCTCCAGTTCGCCGTCGACGGGCAGCATCGCCAGCAGCCGGAAGACCCCGAGCCGGTCGAAGTCGGTGACCGCGCCGGGTCCTTGCAGGCGGCGACCGGCCGCCAGCGCGCGGTGGGCCTGTTCGTACGCCCGCGGCAGCGCGCCGATGCCGCGGGCGGGACGACTGATTCCGGTGGTGAACGTGCGGGGGATGCGTCCGCAGGCCGCGCGCACCCGGGCGGCCGCCTCACGGCCGACGGCCGCGGCGGTGGCGCAGCCTTCTTGCGGGGCGGTGAGCACCGCGACGATCTCGCCGGGGTAGCCGGCCACCACGGCGTGGGGGTCGGTGAGGCGTACCGCGGTGGTCCACGCCGCGGCCAAGGCGTCCTGGTGGCGTCGCAGACCGCCCGCGGTGTCGCCGGCCAGCGGATCGGGTTCGGCGACGACGACGGTGACCTCGCGGTCGAGAAGAGCGCCCAGCCCGCGCGGGGGCAGCTTGTCGGGATCGGCGAGGCGCCCGGTGAGCAGGTCGCGCAGCAGGTCCGCGCGGTACTTGATCTCCCCGGCGTCGGCCCCGGCGTCGAACGCGGCGCGGGCGAGACGGCCGGCCACGGCGAGGGCGTGAGCGGCGGTGGGCAGCAGCACGCGGGAAAGGCCGACATCGGCGTCGTCGGAGAACTCGTCGTCCGGCACGGTCGCACCTTCGTGCGACGTGTGCCCACCGGCGCCGGAGGCAGCGGTCGCAGCCGATTTGCCGTACGCGGATTCCCGGGGCCCCGCCTGGAGTTGCGGACCGGACTCCGTCTGCTGCCCGCCCGCTCGGACCGGGGTCGTCGTCCGGACTCCCGGACCGGCCCCCGTCCGCGGCGCGGCAGGCCCCGCGGCCGACCGTGTGCCGGCTTCGGCCGCACTTCCCGCGCCGGTCGATTGCGGCATCGGCCGGACATCCGACCCATCCCCCGTGTCCGCATGCGCCCCCGCGACGGTCGGCTCCGTCGTGCCGCTCGGCCCGACCACCCTGCCGAGGGCCACGTCCGACGGGCCGTCGGTGCAGGCGCTCGTGTCCGCCCGGAGCCTCGCCGCAGTCCGCTCGGTCTCGCCGCCCGCCGACGCAACCACCGTGCTGACACTCACTTCTGACGGGCCGTCGGGGCAGCCGGGCGGCGGCTCGTCCTCGCGGGGCGGAGGCCCCTTGGCACATTCGGGAGGCGGAACGTCAGCGACGGCCTCGGCAGCCGCCGAGCCCGCGCGCACGCGGCGCTTGGTCGGCAGCGTCCGCACCGTCTCGCGCGTTCCGGTGCCCGCGGCCTGCGTCGAGCTGACCACCCCGGAACCGCCGACCGTCCCCGTCTTGGCGACCTTGGCCACCCTGCCCGCCTTCCTCTTGACCGCGTTGTCGACCGCCTTGTCGACCGCGTTGCCGGCGCGTCCCGCCCGGCCGCGCGTCGCGCCCGCCGAGCCCTCCGCGGCCGTGCCGACGCCGTCACCGGAGCGGACCGGAGGGCACCCTCCGGCAGCAGCGGTTCCGGAGTCGCCTTCGATGCCCATGCACCGACCGTATCGGCGCGAACACACCTGCGTCAGCTCCCGTGGGGGCGCGCAGGCAGCGCGCCACCGGTGTGCGCCGGGCGCACGCGCCCATCCGCGGTCCGCTTCCGAGGGCCATACAGGACCGCAACTTGCAGACGTTCCCGGCTACTTCGTCGCTACCATGCACCTGTCGTCGCGTATCGGCACGGACACCTTCGGTCACGTTTTCCGGCATCATCGAATCCGCCGCATCGCCTGCACAGGATGTCGGCGAACAACACGCTCATCGCAACCATGCCCTTCCACAAGGGAGTTCCCAGTCGTCGGGCGAACCTCCGCCGGCCTCGCGGGCGACCGGCCGGCGACCCGGAGAGCGGGCGTCCGGGAATCCCGGAGGGCGGGCCGACCACCGGGAATCCCGCTTCGAGAGTCCCGACTTGGGGACTGTTCGCCGACCTCGCGGGGCAAGACCCCAACGGGGAAGGACCACACGGGAGATCCGCGAACGACATCGACCGGCCAAATCCGGTCGGGAATGATCCACACCGCTCCGGAACACACCGAACGCGGCGCAGCCCGGGTCGAGGGAGGGAGTCGACATGGCGCACACCGAACGCGCGTCGCGTACCCGAGGCGTGGCCGAACAGGCATGGCTGCGCGGCATGGACGCCTACGTCGCCGGCGAATACGGCAACGCCGAAATGGAGTTCCGGACCGCCGCCGACCACGACCCCGGCATGGCCGACGCGTGGCTCGGCCTGCACGCCCTGAAAGTCGACGTCGCGGGTGCCGTCGTCGCCATGCACCGCCACCGCGACCGGTTCGGCGAGCAGCGCCTGCGATACGGTCGTCCGCTCAATTCGTGGTATTGGCTCGGCTGGTGGGTCCAGTTGGTGCTGGAGACTCCGCGCGACCTCGCCCTCGCGCACGCGTCGCACTGGCTCGACGGCCGCCACCTCCCCGAGCTCGACGCCGCCCTCGCCGACTGCCCCTCCCCCGAGGAGGACGCCTCCACCCGGTTCCTCCTCGCCTGCCGCGCGTATCTCGGCAAGGACTGGTGGCAACTGCTGCGGCACACAAGCGGGTTGGAGGACGATCCGCTCCTCGGTGTGGAGGCCGGGCTGTTCGCCGGGATGGCCCGGGTGCGGCTCGGGCTGTACGACAAGGCCGAGCACGTGCTCGCCACCGCACTCGCGCGCTGCCGTTCCGAACACCCGCAGCGCAAGGAACTGCGCTACTGGCTCGCCCGCGCGTACGAGGAGACCGGCCGCGCGCCCGCGGCTCTCCCCCTGTACCGCGCCGTGCACCACGCCGACCCCGGCTTCATGGACACCGCGGTACGGCTGGCCGCCCTCGACGCAGCCGCGGACACCGTCCCGTCGCTGTTCGTCCCCGACGCGGGCGCACGCGTGACCGGGCCCGCGATCGCCGGCACCGACACGGCCACTCCGGTGCCGCCGCACGCGGCGGCCCCGACGACGACGGGCGCGAACGGCGGGTCGGGCGCGCTCGTACCGCCCCCGCGCGACGCGGAGCCGGCGCCCCCGGGCAACCAGCCCGGCCCGACCACCCCGGTCGATCCCTCGGGCGCACGGAATCCGTCACAGCCCGCAGATCCGCGGCATCCCGACGCCGCACCGCCCCCCTCCGCACCGGCAGGCAGCGCGGCACCACCCGCGTCGCCGCCTGCCGCACAAAACGGCCGAGAGCCCGGTGCCAACCCGACCGCGCCCCCGGCGGCACCCGCGGCCGCAGCGGCCGAAGACCTCGCCTCCGCGCTCACCGAACTCGAACACATGGTCGGCTTGGAGCCGGTCAAGCAGCAGATGCGGGCCCTGTCCGCCCAGATGCGCATGGGGAGGCTGCGTGCCGCGCGCGGTCTCCCGGCCGCCGCGCCTATGCGGCATTTCGTGTTCTCCGGTCCGTCGGGCACCGGCAAGACCACCGTCGCCCGCCTGCTCGGCCGCATCTTCCACGCACTCGGCCTGCTGGAATCCGATCGCCTGGTCGAGGCGCAGCGGCCCGATCTTGTGGGCGAGTACCTGGGCCAGACGGCGGTGAAGACCGGCGAGTTGATCGATTCGGCGCTGGGCGGCGTGCTGTTCATCGACGAGGCGTACTCGCTGGCCGGCAACGGCTATGCGAAGGGTGACGCCTACGGGGACGAAGCGGTCCAGGTCCTGCTCAAGCGCGCCGAGGACGACCGAGACCGCATGGTCGTGGTGCTGGCCGGCTACCCCGAGGGCATGGACCGCCTGCTGGCGTCCAACCCCGGCCTGTTGTCGCGCTTCGCCGCGCGGGTCGAGTTCCCGAGCTACGACGAGGTGGAGCTCGCGCTGATCGCCGAACACCTCGCCGCGACGGGCGGCGACGTGTGGGACGACGACTGCCGCGCCGAGCTCCGCAGCATCATGGCCTACGTCTGCGCGCAGGGCTGGGTCGACGAGTTGGGCAACGCGCGGTACGTGCGGACGCTGTACGAGAAAGCGTGCGCGTACCGCGACCTGCGCCTCGTGGGAATGCCGGGTGATCCGGACCGCGTGGAACTGACGACGCTGCGGCTGCCCGACCTGTTGCAGGCCTACGGCGAGACGACCGCCGGACGTTCCTGACCCCGACGGGATGCCCCGCGAATTTCACTCGAAAGAGATCAGTCGCCGCGTACGCGCGCCCCCGTACGCGGCTCTCTTCCCGGACACGGCCCACGGGCTACCCCCGGGTCGGCTCGATGCCGCCGAACTCCTCGACAAGATCGCGCAGTTCCTTGGCGGCCGCGACGGCCTTGGCACGTCCGTTGGACGTCTGGATGCCCATCGCGGCCAGCGTCTCCCCGTCGGAGAGGTCGAGGATCACCCACGGATCGCCCTGCCGCAGCGAAACCCGCACGATCTGCGCCCACTCCAGATGGTGCACGCGCAGCAGGTTCACCACGGTGACGCCGTCGCGGGTCGCGACGACCTTGGGGCGGCCGAGCATGAGCATGAAGCAGAGCCCGAAGACGCCGGTGAGCACGACTCCGGCGCGCGATCCGAAGTTCCAGCCGCCGTCCTCGGGCAGGGCGACGGCGAGCACGGTCAGTCCGGCGAGGATGACCGTGCCGACGATCCTGGTCAGCAGGCGGCTTCGGGCGGCGTACCAGGTGCGCGGCAGCGCGGCGGCGCCGTCCGCCCCGTCCGCGCGGTCCTGCGGGACGGGGTTCTCGCCGGTCACAGCGGTCTGCTCCATGGTGTGCTGGTCGTCTCTCCCGCGCCGGGGCTCGCGGCGGTCGGTGGGCAGGCGTTCGGCGGTCAGATCCGGCAGGCGTGGATCCCGGTGACCAGGATCGCGCGGGCGCCGATCTCCCACAGGTCGTCCATGATCCGCTGCGCCTCGCGGCGCGGGACCATCGAGCGGACGGCGACCCAGCCCTCATTGTGCAGGGGCGACACGGTCGGCGACTCCAGGCCGGGGGTGAGTGCGACGGCCTCGTCGACGCGCTCGACGCGGATGTCGTAGTCCATCATCACGTAGCGGCGGGCCACCAGGACGCCTTGCAGGCGGCGCAGGAGCTGGTCGACGGCCGGGTTCGGGTCGGCGCCGGTGCGGCGGATCAGGACGGCCTCGGATTCGAGGATGGGCTCGCCGATGAGTTCGAGCCCGGCTTGGCGCAGCGTCGTGCCGGTGTCGACGACGTCCGCGATGACGTCCGCCACGCCGAGCTGGATCGCCGTCTCGACCGCGCCGTCCAGCTTGACGACGGCGGCGGCCTCGATGCCGAGCTGGTCGAGGTGGCGGCGGACCAGCCCGACGTAGGACGACGCGATGCGCAGCCCCGTCAGGGCCTTGCCGTCGGCGAAGTCGGTCACCGTCCCGGCGGGCGCGGCGTAGCGGAAGTTCGCGGCGCCGACGCCCAATTGGAGGATCTCCTCGGCCTCCGCACCGGAGTCGAGCAGGAGGTCGCGGCCGGTGATGCCGACGTCGAGGCGGCCGGAGCCGACGTACACCGCGATGTCGCGGGGGCGCAGGAAGAAGAACTCGACGTTGTTGTCGGGGTCGACGAGCACGAGTTCGCGGCTGCTGGTGCGCTGCCGGTAGCCGGCCTCATGGAGCATCGCCGACGCAGGCTCCGAGAGCGAACCTTTGTTCGGGACGGCGATGCGCAGCATGAGGGGACCTTCCTCCATCTGGGTGGTGTCCTCGGGCGTCGGCGGGCTCTCGCGGGCCGGCGCCGGGGGACGTGCGACGTCGACGTCGCGTTCGTTCCGACGGTGCCGTCACGTCCGGCGGTGGACGTCACGGGTTCTGCTCACAGGTGAGCGTATACGTCCTCCAGGGTGATGCCGCGGGCGACCATCATCACCTGGAGGTGGTAGAGGAGCTGCGAGATCTCCTCGGCGCAGCGGTCGGCGCCCTCGTGCTCGGCCGCCATCCATACCTCGGCGGCCTCTTCGACCACCTTCTTGCCGATGCTGTGCACGCCCTCCCGGACGAGCTCGGTGGTGCGCGAACCGGGTTCGCCGGACGCGGCTTTCTGCTGGAGCTCCGCGAAGAGCTCGTCGAACGTCTTCATCGCGGGGATCGACTTCTCCCTGGGTTCGGAGGACGGGCGGCTGGTCGCGCGTGCCGTCAGTGCGACGGCGCAGCCACTGTACGCAAGGCCACGACGGTGGCGACGGCCGCGGTGGCGGCCTCGCGTCCCTTGTCCTCCTTGGCACCCTCGACGCCCGCCCGGTCGAGAGCCTGCTGCTCGTTGTCGCACGTGAGCAGGCCGAACCCGACGGGCACGCCGGTGTCGAGCGCAACGCGGGTGAGGCCGTCGGTGGCGGCGGCGCACACGTAGTCGAAGTGCGGCGTGCCGCCGCGGATGACGACGCCGAGCGCCACGACGGCGTCATGCCCGTTCTCGGCGAGCACCTTGGCGGCGACGGGGAGTTCGAAGGCCCCGGGGACCCGGACCACGGTGGGCTCGGCGATGCCGAACTCGTCCAGCGCGGTGAGCGCGCCGGCGAGCAGGCCGTCCATGACCGCGGTGTGCCATTGCGCCGCGACGACGGCGACGCGCAGGTCCTGGGCGCCTTCCACGGTGAGCTCGGGGGCTCCGTTACCACTCATGATGGGTTGATGTCCCGTTTCTCGTACGGATGGTGACGTTTTGTCAGTTGCTTCGGGCGGGGCGGGCTAGCTCACGCTGTGCGGAGTCGCGTCGGCGGGCTCCAGGGGTTCGAGCCACGGCAGGTCGTGCCCCATGCGGTCGCGCTTGGTCATCAAGTAGCGCAGGTTGTCCGCTGTGGCGTGCACCGGGAGGGGGAGGCGCTCGGTGATCTCCAAGCCGTACCCCTCCAGACCGGCGCGCTTGGCGGGGTTGTTGGTGAGCAGGCGCATGGACCGCACGCCGAGGTCGGCGAGGATCTGCGCGCCGGTGCCATAGTCACGGGCGTCGGCGGGCAAACCGAGTTCGAGGTTGGCGTCGACGGTGTCGTGGCCGTTGTCCTGCAACTGGTACGCCTGCAGTTTGTGCAGCAGGCCGATGCCGCGGCCTTCGTGTCCACGCATGTAGAGCACGATGCCGCGTCCCGCGGCGGCGACGGTTTGCAGCGCGGCGGCGAGTTGCGGGCCGCAGTCGCAGCGCAGCGAGCCGAACACGTCGCCGGTGAGGCACTCGGAGTGGACGCGGACCAGGACGTCGTCGCCCGCGCCGATGTCGCCGGTGACGAGCGCGATGTGTTCGACGCCGTCGAGGGTGCTGCGGTAGCCGATGGCCCGGAAGTCGCCGTACGACGTGGGCAGCCGCGTCTCGGCGGCGCGTTCGACGGTGTGCTCGGTGCGGCGGCGGTAGGAGATCAGGTCGGCGATCGACACGATCTTCAGGCCGTGTTCGCGCGCGAACGGCACGAGCTGCGGAAGCCGGGCCATGGACCCGTCGTCGTTGACGATCTCGCAGATCGCGCCCGCGGGCGGCAGGCCGGCGAGACGGGCGAGGTCGACGGCGGCCTCGGTGTGGCCGGGGCGGACCAGTACGCCGCCTTCGACCGCGCGCAGCGGGAACAGGTGCCCGGGACGGGTCAGTTGGTCGGCGCGGGTCTCGGGGTCCGCGAGCAACCGCACGGTGCGCGTGCGGTCGGCCGCCGAAATGCCCGTGTCTATACCGTCCTTGGCGTCCACCGAGACGGTGAACGCGGTGCCCTTGTGGTCCTCGTTGACCTGCGTCATCGGTGGGAGCCGAAGCCGGTCGAGGTCGGCGCCGGCCATCGGCACGCACACCACGCCGGAGCTGTAGCGGATCATGAAGGCCATCAGCTCGGGGGTGGCCAGCGACGCCGCGAAGATCAGGTCGCCTTCGTTCTCGCGGTCCTCGTCGTCGACCACGACGACGGCCTGGCCCTCCGCGATGGCCTTGATGGCGTCCTCGATCGAGTCGAGGGTCAGGTCGACCACCGGGGCCGCGGTCGTGCCGGCCGCTTCGCCCGCGGCTCCGCCCGTCACGTTGGTGTCGCTCACGACCGTGCTCCTTCCAGATGCCGCGCCGCCGCGGCTTTCGTTTCCTGCGGGCCGGGGGTCGGCGTCGGCCGCCGCACGGGGGGCGGGGGGCCGCTGTCCGTCGCGCGGCAGTGCGGTGGTGTCGGGGGAACTCATGACCGGTCTCCGGCGGTTGTGGCGGCGTTGTCGCCGTACGCGCTCAGCCGCTCGACGTACTTCGCGATCACGTCGACCTCAAGGTTGACCGGGTCGCCGGGCTGCTTCACGCCGAGTGTGGTGAGCGCGAGGGTGGTCGGGATCAGGCTGACGGTGAACCAGTCGGGCCCGGCCTCGACGACGGTGAGGCTGATGCCGTCGACGGTGATCGAGCCCTTGTCGACGACGTAGCGCGCGAGTGCGGCGGGCAGCGAGATCCGCACGACCTCCCAGTGCTCGCCCGGCGTGCGGGAGATGATCTCGCCCATCCCGTCGACGTGGCCCTGGACGAGGTGTCCTCCGAGGCGTCCGCCGAGCGCCATGGGGCGTTCGAGGTTGACGCGCGAGCCGGGGGTGAGGGCGCCGAGGCTGGAACGCCGCAGCGTCTCGGCCATCACGTCGGCGGTGAACGTCGCGTCCGCGGGGTCGATCTTCTCGTCCACGACGGTGAGGCAGACGCCGTTGACGGCGATGGAGTCGCCGTGCCGGGCGCCGGCGGTGACGACCGGGCCGCGCACGGTCAGGCGGACGGAGTCACCGAGCTGCTCGACGGCCACGATCTCGCCGAGTTCCTCCACGATTCCGGTGAACACGCTAGGACTCCTTCGCAGAGTTGTTGCCGCCTGGCGTGCTGCCGTCGGCGGGTCTCACGTCGGGGGTGGTGCCGTCGCGGGAGTCGCGGGGCGCGGGCCGGGCGGTGACGCGGATGTCGCCGCCGAACCGGTCGCCGGCGGCGACCTCGTCGACCGTCAGCCGCAACGCGTCGGTGATCGAGCTGATTCCTGCGGGCCCGAGCGCGGCGGGCCCGGCGCCGAGCAGGACGGGGGCGAGGTAGCCGACGACCTTGTCGACGAGCCCGGCCGCGGCGTACGCGCCGGCGAGCGTCGGGCCGCCCTCCAGGAGCACCGAGCGGACGCCGCGGGCGAACAGCGCCTTGTTGAGGGCGTGCAGGTCGACGCCGCGGCCGTCGGCGGCACGCGGCAGCCCCAGGATCTCGGCGCGCCCGGCAACGCGGCCGGCCAGTGCCGCAGCGGCTTCCGGCGGCAGGTCGTCGGCGGTGGCGAGCAGGGTGGGCGCGGCGGTGTCGAGGACGCGGGCGGCGGCGGGGATGCGGCCGGCGGTGTCGACCACGACGCGCAGCGGCTGCCGGTCCCGGGGGCGGGCGGCGTCGCCGCGTACCGCGAGGTGGGGGTCGTCGGCGAGGAGCGTGCCCGAGCCGGCGACGACCGCGTCGACGGTCGCGCGCAGGGCGTGGACGTCCGCGCGCGACGCCCCGGAGGTGATCCAGCGGCTGGTCCCGTCGGCCGCCGCGATACGGCCGTCCAGCGTGGCGGCGTACTTCCAGGTGGTGAACGGGCGGGCGAGGCGGGTGGCGGTCAGCCACGCCTCGTTGCCGAGGGCCGCCTCGGCGGCGAGCAGGCCCCCGCTCACCTCGACCCCGGCCGCCCGCAGGACGTCGGCGCCTCCGGCGGCCTGGGGGTTCGGGTCGGCGACGGCGAACACGACGCGGGCGACACCGGCGTCGACAAGGGCCTGCGCGCATGGCCCGGTGCGGCCGGTGTGCGCGCACGGTTCGAGCGTGACGTAGGCGGTGCCGCCGCGGGCGCGGTCGCCGGACTCGCGCAGCGCGGCGACTTCGGCGTGCGGGCCTCCGGCGACTTCGTGGAACCCCTCGCCGACGACGGTGCCTGCGGCGTCCACGATGACGCAGCCGACGACCGGGTTGGGGCTGGTGGTGCCCAGGCCGCGCGCCGCGAGTGCGATCGCGCGCCGCATCAGACCCTCGGCTTCACGCCCTCGGGCGGCATTCCGGGCGGCACCTCGGCCACCGACTGCCTCGCCGGACACCCCGTCCCTCCGCATCGTTCGCAGCGTGTGCCGCGTCCGCGTGGACCGGGGGAAATACGGGCATGCCGCACAATGGCGCAGCACAGCACGGCACGGGCGCGCAGACAGAACCGACCGCACGCCGATGCCGCCGCCCGCGCGCTGCCTCCCATCCGGACTTTCACCGTCGGCACCGGAATTCCACCGGTTCGGCCGGCCGAGGCCTCCGGGTCGGAGGACGACGGTCGGTTCGCGGGCTTTTACCGCCGGTTCGGATTTTCACCGACCCCGGAGCGCGCGTACGTGACATTCGTACATCTGGAAGTGTGCCATGGCGGGCCAAGTGCTTGACCGCTTGGCTGCTGTGTGTTCCATCACGCACACACAAGGCGATGGCACAGCCACCTGACGATCCATCAGATCCTTTGGAGGTGCACGAACGCGGATCGGCGGCGGTCCCGGTGGTTTCCGACGACCCGGCTCCGAGCCCCGGTCCGGCGCCAAGCGCCGTATGGGCGGCGGCGGTTTCCGGCCCGATGCCCGGCGGCCGGGCCGGAGATGGCACCCTGTCCCCATGGCCAAGCCGCAAATCAATCCGAGCATCCTGAGCGCCGACTTCGCACGCCTCGCCGAGGAGACCGCGAAGGTCGCCAACGCCGACTGGCTGCACGTCGACGTCATGGACAACCACTTCGTGCCCAACCTGACCCTCGGGTTGCCCGTCGTGGAGGCGATCATGAAGGCGTCCGACACCCCCGTCGACGCCCACCTGATGATCGAGGACCCCGACCGCTGGGCACCGGCGTACGCCGAGGCGGGCGCGGGGAGCGTCACCTTCCACGTGGAAGCCGCTGCGGCACCGGTACGGCTGGCCCGGACGATCCGCGCCGCGGGCGCGCGTGCGTCGATGGCGCTCAAGCCCGCGACCCCGATCGAACCGTACGAGGACCTGCTCCCCGAACTCGACATGATCCTGGTCATGACGGTCGAACCGGGCTTCGGCGGACAGAAGTTCCTCGACATCATGCTGCCCAAGATCCGCCGCACCCGGGAACTCATCGGCAAGCACGGACTGGACCTGTGGCTCCAGGTCGACGGCGGTGTCTCCGCCGAGACCATCGAACGCTGCGCCGAGGCCGGCGCGGACGTGTTCGTCGCCGGTTCCGCCGTCTACGACGGCCGCGACCCGGGCGCCGCGGTCGACAAGCTGCGCGCCCTCGCCGACCAGGCCACCGGCCAGGCGGCCTGGGCCTGCGCGCACTGACACCCGCTGATCCGACGTTGTGTCGCGCACGGCGTCAGCCCGGGACCGCCTCCGGCCCCGCGCGGCGCCGAGCGCGACACCGACGCCGCGATGCCCGGCGCCGCGTCCGGCCATCGGACGGGCGCCGTCAGCCCTCGCGCCGCAGAAGCGCCAGGTACATCGCGTCCGTTCCGTGCAGGTGCGGCCAGAGCTGGACGTCGGGACCATCGCCGAGGCCGGTGACGCCCGGCAGTTGCGCGCGGGCGTCCAGCAGCGTGAATCCGCGGCCCGCGCGCGTGGCCAGGACATCGTCGACGACCGCGCGGGTCTCCGCCCGGTGCGGTGAACAGGTGACGTAGGCGACGACCCCGCCCGGCCGCACCGCGCCCAGTGCCGAGGTGAGCAACCGGCGTTGCAGCGGCCCGAGTTCGCCGATGTCCTCGGGGCGGCGGCGCCAGCGCGCCTCGGGACGGCGGCGCAGCGCTCCCAGCCCGCTGCACGGCACATCCGCGATGACGCGGTCGAAGGCACCGGGATTCCAGAAGGGCCGCGTGCCGTCGCCGGTCACGACCTGGTGGCGGGTCTGGCGTCCGAGCGCGTTGCGCACCAACCGCGCGCGGTGGTGGCGGCGTTCGACGGCGAGCAGCGACACGTCGCGCTCCGTCGCGATCGCCGCGAGGAGTCCCGCCTTGCCTCCGGGCCCCGCGCACAAGTCGAGCCACCGGGCCTCGCCGCCCGGCCCGAGCGGCGCGTTGGCCAGCGCCTGTGCCACGAGTTGGCTGCCTTCGTCCTGCACCCCGGCGCGTCCGTCGCGGACCGCCGCGATCGCTCCGGGGTCGCCCTCGGGCAGCACCGCGGCCAGCGGCGACCAGCGGCCCGGAGTGGCACCTGCGGCGTACAGCTCGTCGAGCGTGGACCGCCCGGGGCGCGCGACGAGGGTGACCGGAGGCGGCGCGTTGTCGGCGGCGAGGAGCGCTTCGATGCCGTCGCGTCCGCCGCCGAGGGCGTCCCACAGCGCCTCGACCACCCAGCGGGGATGCGAGTGGACGACCGCCAGGTGCCCTTCGGGGTCGTCGTCGTACGCCGGAGCCACCTCGCCGAGCCAGGCCTCCATGTCGTGCGCGGCCACCTTGCGCAGAACCGCGTTGACGAACTTGGCTCGGCCGTCGCCGAGGACGCCGCGCGCGAGCTCGACGGTGGCCGAGACCGCGGCGTGCGTGGGGATGCGGGTGGAGAGAAGTTGGTGCGCGCCCAGGCACAGCACGTCGAGGACGGGCGGATCGACATCGCCTATCGGCCGGTCGACGCAGCGGTCGAGGATCGCGTCGTAGGTGCCCTGGCGGCGCAGCGTGCCGTGCACGAGCTCGGTGGCGAGCGCCGCGTCGCGGCCGGTCATGCGGCGGTCGCGGAGCAACCCCGGAAGGACCAGGTTGGCGTACGCGTCGCGCTCGCCGACCAGGCGCAACACGTCGAACGCGGCGCGGCGGGCGGCGTCGGGCTTGGGGCGGCGGTAGGTGCGGCCGGCCTTGGCGGAACCGGAACCGGAGCCGGAGCCAGAGCCGGCTCCAGAGCCTGAGCCGGTCCGACCCGTGCGGCCGGGGCTGGGCCGGCGGGTCATGCGGTCGCCGCCGGCTCCCCGAAGCGTTCGCCCGCCTCGGGCCGTACGCCTCGCGCCCAGTCGACGGCCGCCATCAACCGCTTGCCCTGCGGCTGCACTTCGGTCAGTTCGACCGCGTGGCTGCCGGTCCCGACCCGGACGGCCTTGCGCTCGACGGCGATCTCCCCCGGTGCGAGCGCCGTGTCGCCCGCACGCAGCCGGACCGGCGCGAGCTTGAGCCGCTCGCCGCGGAACAGCGTCCACGCCCCGGGCGCGGGGGTGCATCCGCGCACGACTCGGTCGACGCGCATCGCGGGGGCGGTCCACTCCACGCGGGCGTCCGCGACCATCACCTTCGGCGCGAGTGACACACCGTCAGGGGGCTGCGGCACGGCCACGAGCGAGGCGTCCTCGATCCCGTCCATCGTCGCCACGAGCAGCCGCGCGCCGGACCGCGACAGCCGCTCCAACAAATCGCCGCTGGTGTCCGTCGGGCGCACGTCGTCCGTCACGCACCCGTACACCGGCCCGGAATCCAGGCCTTCCTCGATCAGGAACGTGCACGCGCCGGTGACGTCGTCGCCGGCCATGACCGCGTGCTGCACCGG
>NZ_JBPKBI010000008.1:165629-176304 GCF_051388935.1 Yinghuangia sp. YIM S10712 | reverse complement strand
CCCCCCCCCCCCCCCCCCCCACGCGGGCAGCAGCGAGAAGTGCAGGTTCACCCAGCCCCGAGCCGGGATGTCCAGCGCCACCTTGGGCAGCAGCGCGCCGTACGCCACCACCGGGCAGCAGTCGGGAGCGATCTCCCGCAGGCGGGCCAGGAACTCCGGGTCCCGAGGACGCTCGGGCCGAAGCACCTCGATCCCCGCGTCGGCCGCGCGCTCCGCCACCGGCGACGGCCGCAACTTGCGCCCCCGGCCGGAGGGGGCATCGGGACGCGTCACCACCGCGGCCACCTCGTGCCGTGACGCGATCAACGCCTCCAGGGACGGAACCGCGACCTCCGGAGTCCCCGCGAAAACCAGCCGCATCGCGATCAGAGCGCCTTTCCGAAGGTCCCGTGCGGCGAGACCCTGACCGTCGGCGGCGCCTGCCCCGCCCATTCCGCTTCCCGGATCGCCCGCAGCGCCGCCTTGCGCTGCTCGCGGTCGAGCCGGTCGATGAACAGGATCCCGTCGAGATGGTCCGTCTCGTGCTGGATGCAGCGCGCCAGAAGCTCGGTGCCCTCGATCGTCACCGGGTCCCCGTGCATGTTGAAGCCTTTGGCGACCACACCGAACGCACGCTTGGTGTCGTACGTCAGCCCGGGAAGCGAGAGACAGCCTTCCGCACCGTCCTGCTCCTCGTCCGACAGATCGAGGTTCGGATTGATCAGGTGGCCGATCTCGCCGTCCACGAAGTACGTGAAGACCCGCAGCGACACCCCGATCTGCGGAGCCGCGAGCCCCGCGCCCGGAGCGTCCATCATCGTGTCGGTCAGGTCCTTGACCAGGACCCGCAGCTCTTTGTCGAAGACCGTCACCGGATCCGCCGCGGTTCGCAACACCGGATCACCGAAAAGGCGGATCGGTTGGACTGCCACGTAAGAACTCCCGTTCGACCGACGAAAACTGACCAGGGGCACCCCCCGTGATCAGCCCAGTCTACCGACGGCCCCGGCACCCTCCGCCCTCGCGGAAGACGCCCGCGCCCCGCACCCGGCACGACCCGCGCATGCCCCGCGCACCCCGAACCCCAGGGGGCTCACGGCGTCGGTGGTCCTCGCCCACGGCTCCCCGCCACGCGTGCACCACCGCGCCGACTCCCCCGACGCAGTAGCTTCCTGACACACCGTCGGAGACGACCGCCCGCCGTCCTCACCCGATGTCGAGCGGGTCCATGCGGATCCACACGGACTGCGGCGCGCCTCGGGACATCCACAGGGCCTGCACGGTTTTCAGGGCGGCGGCCAGTTCCGCGCCGCGGCCGGGGGCGACGCGGAGCAGGATGCGTTCGCGGCGATCGTCGTCCGCCGCCTCGGGGGCCGGGCCGGGTCCGCGGGTCGCCCCCCACAGGTCCGGCCGGGCGGGGTCGGGGGCGGCCGGGCGCCGTATCCCGGCACGCGCGGCGGCGGCTTTCGTACGAGCCCTGCCTCCCCCGCGTTCCGGACCCGGCGCGGGACGCCGCGGGAGCGGCGGTGCGGGCACGGGCCCCAGGACATCGGTGCCGTCCGGAAGGCGGAGGAGGCGCATGATCTCGGTGACCGCGGCAGGCGGCCCGGTGATCGACGCCATGCGGGAGACCGGTGGCAGCCCGAGCTCCGCCCGCTCGCCGAGTTCGGTGCGGGCGAAGCCCTGCGGGTCCCAGCGGACCAGGGCCTGCACCGGGCGCAGGGTGGGTTCGGCGAGGACGACGACCGTGCCGCCGTCGGAGGCGGGGCGTACGAGGGAGGCCGCACCGAGCCATCGCCGCAAGGCCTCTTCGCCGGCGCGCAGGTCGGGGCGGTTGAGAAGGAGCCAGCCGTCGAGGAGCAGCGCCGCCGCGTAGCCGCCGGCCGCGACGGGCTCGGCTCCGGGCGTGGCGATGACGAGGGCGGGCGTGTCGGGGACCTCGGTGAGCACGGTGTCCCGGCCGGAGGTGCGCACGCGGATCCGAGGGAACGCACGTCCGAGTTCTTCGGCGGTGCGCCGGGCCCCGACGACGTTCGCGCGCAGCTCGGGGCTTCCGCACTCGGTGCAGTGCCATCCGACGTGGTGCCTGCCGCACCACCCGCAGGTCAATGCGCTTTCGGCGTGCGTGAGTTCGAGAGGGCCGGCGCAGGTCTGGCAGCGAGCGGCGGCGCGGCATCGTCGGCAGGCGGCGCGGGGGACGTAGCCGCGACGCGGCACCTGGACGAGGACGGGCCCGGTTTCCAGTGCGCGGCGGGCGACTTCCCAGGCCATCGTGGGCAGGCGCGCGGTACGTGCGGCTTCGTCGCGGGCGAGGTCGAGGTCGCCGATCGTGCGGACGAGCGGCGCGGCGGCGCGTACGCGGGCTCGCGGCGCCTCGACGGGTTGGGCCCAGCCGGAGCGGACGAGTTGGGCGGCGTCGACCGAGGTGGTGAGCCCGCCGACGGTGAATGCGGCCGGTTCGCGGAGCGCGCGCATCACGAGCACTTCACGCGCGTGGGGCTGTGGTGCGCGCGGTTCGGAGTGGGCGGTGTCTCCGTCGTCCCACAGTGCGACGAAACCGAGGTCGGCGACGGGCGCGAACATCGCCGCGCGCGTGCCGACGACGGCCTTGACACGTCCCCGGCTGACGGCGAGCCAGCGGCGGTAGCGCTCTTCGGGTCCCACGTCGGCGGTGAGGGCGATGTGCCGCCCGGGGCCGAGCAGTTGCGCGAGGGCTTCGTCCACCCGGGCGACGGCCTTGCCGTCGGGGAGGACGACGAGCGCGCCGCGTCCGGTGGACAGGGTCGTGGCCATGAGGATCGCGATCTCGGCGGGCCAGGTCGGCCCGGGAAGTGCGGTCCACACGGTACGCGGGGTCTCTCCGGCCGCGAGTGCGTCCAGCAGCGCGGTGCCCTCGGCGTAGCGCGTCCACGGCCCGGCGTCGGGGCGGGCCGGCGCGGGGAGCGGGTCGGGCGCGGGCTCGGCCTCGACGCGTGCGTGTCGGGGCGGAAGGGCGAGGGAGAGGACGTCGGCGAGGGTTCCGGCGTACCGGTCGGCGACGCCGCGGGCGAGGTCGAGCATGCGCTCGGGAAGGACGGGCTCGGCTGACAGGACACGTTCGATGCGGGCGAGCGGTCCGGTGTAGTCGCTGGTGGGGAGGCGTTCGACGATGATGCCGTCGATGAGCCCGCCGCCTTGCCGCCGGTTGTCGGCGACGTGCCCGCCGAAGCGGACACGTACGCGCACGCCCGGCTGGGCGTCCGCCGACATGGTTTCGGGGACGGCGTAGTCGAAGTACTGGTCGAGGTGGGACAGGCCTTTGTCGACGACGACCCGGGCGACGGGCAGTTCGGCGGCGAGCGCGGGGGGCTGCTTCGGCTTGGCGGCTTTCGCGGCCTTGCGTGCGGCGGCGACGGCGATCTCCAACTGCTCGGCCGGAGCAGTCGTGTCGTCGTTCGGCTCCCCCGCGCGTTGCTCACCCACTCTGGCATTTTCGCAGATCAGGGCGACACGGCCGACGTCATTCCTGCTGCGGCCCGTGCCTTCGTACGCACAGTTCGACGGCGCCGAGCACGGACGCGGCGGGGCCGAACACCCAGATCGGCCAGAAGTACTCCGGCCCGTGGGTGATGAGCACAAGGAACCAGATGGCGACGTTGACCGCGGTCACCGCGAGAACAGCGGTCCAGAGCCCGCGCAGGATCTCCCGCCCGTTCGGCGCGCTCCGGCTCCGCACCACGGCGGGCGCCGGCCGCGGCACCGGGGCCGCCGTACGCGCCGGGACCGCGCCGGTGTCGGAGCCGGACGAGCGCAACAGCGCGACCTCGTGGACGAGGTGTTCGGGGGGCGGCAGATCCTTGAGCAGCCGGGCGAGGTCGCCGAGGGTGACCGCGGAGTAGGCCTCCCCGACGCGTTCGGTGTACTCGTCCAGCGTCAGGCGCCCTTGGTCGTGATGCGTGCGCAGAAGCTCGACCGCCGCCTCGCGGTCGACGTCGGATGCCCGCATGGCCGGTTGCGTCAGCATGCGTACGAGGCTAGGCAGACGAGCCGCACCCCGGGATGGGGCTAACCCCACTCTTTGGGCGACCGGTCCGCGACGGTGGACCGAGCGCTGTCAGCACAGCGCCGCAACCTTGCGCAGGATCAGACGCTCCTCCTCGGTGGGCGACTTCGCGCGTCGCTGTGGCGTGGCTGCGGTGGCCCGTGCGCCCCCGCGCTGCCGTGCACACGCCCGCGGCCCGGCAACCGGATATCTCCGGTGGCCGGCCCCCGGGTCGTGTACGGCGTTCGATTATGTGCACCGGGCCGGAGCCGGGTCCACGGGTTTTCTAGCTGCTCAGAGCCGCCTTGAGGGCGTCGACGCGGTCGGTGCGCTCCCACGTGAAGTCGGGGAGGTCGCGGCCGAAGTGCCCGTATGCGGCGGTCGCCGCGTAGATGGGCCGGAGCAGGTCGAGGTCGCGGATGATGGCGGCGGGCCGCAGGTCGAAGACCTGGGCGACGGCCGCCTGGATGCGCTCGACGGGAAGCGACTCGGTGCCGAAGGTCTCGACGAAGAGGCCCACCGGCTCGGCCTTGCCGATCGCGTACGCGACCTGCACCTCGCAGCGGCGCGCGAGGCCCGCGGCGACGATGTTCTTCGCGACCCAGCGCATCGCGTAGGCGGCCGAGCGGTCGACCTTGGACGGGTCCTTGCCGGAGAACGCGCCACCGCCGTGCCGGGCCATGCCGCCGTAGGTGTCGATGATGATCTTGCGGCCGGTGAGCCCGGCGTCGCCCATCGGGCCGCCGATCTCGAAGCGCCCGGTCGGGTTGACGAGGAGGCGGTAGCCCTCGGTGTCGATCGAGAGCCCGGCGAGCTCCGGCTCCACGACGTACTCGCGGATGTCGGGGGCGAGGAGCGAGTCGAGGTCGATGTCGGCGGCGTGCTGCGAGGAGACGACGACGGTGTCGAGGCGTACCGGGCGGTCGCCGTCGTACTCGATGGTGACCTGGGTCTTGCCGTCGGGCCGCAGGTAGGGGATGGTGCCGTTCTTGCGGACCTCGCTCAGGCGCTTCGACAGCCGGTGGGCGAGGGTGATCGGGAGCGGCATCAGCTCGGGCGTGTCGTCGCAGGCGTAGCCGAACATCAGGCCCTGGTCGCCGGCGCCCTGGCGGTCGAGCTCGTCGTCGTCTCCTTCGACGCGCGCTTCGTAGGCGGCGTCGACGCCCTGTGCGATGTCGGGGGACTGGGAGCCGATGGAGATCGACACGCCGCAGGATGCGCCGTCGAACCCCTTCTTGGAGCTGTCGTAGCCGATTTCGAGGACGCGGTCGCGGACGATCGTGGGGATGTCCGCGTAGCCCTTGGTCGTCACTTCACCGGCGACGTGGACCTGGCCGGTGGTGATGAGCGTCTCGACGGCGACCCGGGACGTGGGGTCCTCTTTGAGGAGCGCGTCCAGAATGGAGTCGCTGATCTGGTCGGCGATCTTGTCCGGGTGACCTTCGGTCACGGACTCCGAGGTGAACAGTCGGCGCGACACTTCGCTCCCTGGGGTTGCAGCGGCTGCTGGCTGACGACGACGCGCAGGTAGAACGCGAGGTCACCGGAATTCTGGCCCGAGTGTAGCCCGAAGCCCCGCGTGGTCGTAGATGTTGTCCGGCTGTGCGCGCGACGTGGCTTTACTCACGCCCTGTCAGCGCGTCGCCGGGATATGGCGCGAAGTTCATGCGGCGTGTCGCGATGGCGCGGGGCGGTCCGGGCGGGTCACGCGGGCGTGTCCGGGAGCAGTGGGACGACGCGGTCCCAGACGGCGTCGGCGAGGTCTTCCTTGAGGCCGAACGGTACGGGCGTCTCGCTGCCGTCGGCGCCGAGGATGACGGCTTCGTTGCCGTCGGCGCCGAACGTGCGGGTGGCGCCCACTTCGTTGACGACCAGCAAGTCGCAGCGTTTGCGCGCGAGTTTCGCGCGGCCGTGGGCGAGCACCTCGTCGGTTTCGGCGGCGAAGCCGACGACGACCTGTCCGGGGCGCGGGCGTTCGCGGGAGATCTCGGCGAGGACGTCGGGGTTCTTGACCAGGGTGATCGGTTCGGGTTCGGCGTCCGTCTTCTTGATCTTGCCGTCGACGTACGCGGCGGGCCGGAAGTCGGCGACGGCCGCGGCCATGACGACGCAGTCGGCGTCGGCCGCCGCCTTGACGACGGCTTCGCGCAGTTCGACGGCGGTGCCGACGGTGACGACGTCCGCGCCGGCCGGGTCGGGAAGGTTGACGTTCGCCGCGATGAGCGTGACGCGGGCGCCGCGCGCGACGGCGGTGCGGGCGAGGGCGTAGCCCTGTTTGCCGGAGGAGCGGTTGCCGAGGAACCGGACGGGGTCGAGGGGTTCGCGGGTGCCGCCCGCGGAGACGACGATGAGGCGGCCGGTGAGGTCGGCGGCCCGGTCGCGGCGTACGAGGGCACGGCGCGCGACGTGGAAGATCTCGTCGGGGTCGGGCAGGCGGCCCTTTCCGGTGTCCTTGCCGGTCAGGCGGCCGACCGCGGGCTCGATGACGATCGCGCCCCGGCGGCGCAGCGTCGCGACGTTTTCGCGGGTCGCGGGGTGCTCCCACATTTCGGTGTGCATCGCGGGCGCGAACACGACGGGACAGCGGGCCGTCAGCAAGGTGTTGGTCAGCAGGTCGTCGGCGAGCCCGTGGGCGGCCTTGGCGAGGATGTCGGCGGTCGCGGGGGCCACGACGACGAGGTCGGCGTTCTGCCCGATGCGCACGTGGGGCACTTCGTGCACGGCGTCCCACACGTCGGTGGCGACGGGTTGCCCGGACAGGGCGGCCCAGGTCGGGGCGCCGACGAAGTTGAGTGCGCTCGCGGTCGGCACGACGCGTACCTCGTGGCCGGACTCGGTGAGCCTGCGCAGCAGCTCGCACGCCTTGTAAGCGGCGATGCCGCCCGCGACGCCGAGGACCACACGGGGACGGGGGTGGGTCATCGCTGCATCTCCTGCGGGTCTCCGGGGTTCCGGGGCGGTGTCGGGCCGTGTGGGGCTGCGGGTTCCGACATGCGGTTTCCGGCCTTCGAGAGTAGCGACGCGCCGAGCCGGTCGGCGAACCGGTGCAGGGAGCCCGCCGTCGGTGAATGAGTACCTGTACGGATGCCTCCGTTCCGCTGAACGGGCGACGCTGGGAACGCGGAGCGGGGAACTCCGGGTGCGCGCGAGGGCGCGCCCCGGCCCGGTCGTGATCGCGGGACGCCGGGAGCCCGCGACGCCGGGGCCGCGTGGCGCTTCGAGGGGGATGTCGATGATCGGGATCAGTTGGCTCGCGGACCCGGGGAGGTGTCCGGACTGCGGTCGGCCGCTGGCGGCTCCGCGGCCGTCGGCGTGTCCGCGTTGCGGGTTGCCGCTGACCGGGCCGCTCGCGGTGGACCTGTGGAACGTGAGCGCGGAGGCGAAGCGCCTGCTCGACCGCCGCACGGTGCTCCTGGGCGAGTTGCGGGCCTCGGCGCGGCAGGCCGCGGTGGCCGGTGCGCCTCGTGTGGCGGCGGAGCCGCATGACGCGGCGGGCACCGCGCCGGCCGATACCGCGCCGGACGGCGACGCGGTTCCGGTCGCGTCGGGCCCGCGTCACGAACTCCCTGAACCCACACCTGCGTTGACTCCGCCGACGGTCCGCCCTGCGACCATGGTCTCAGGGCCGTCCCGGCCCCCGGAGGTCGCACGCCGCCGTGTCGCACGGTTCTTCCTCGGCACCGGTGTGCTGCTGCTGGTCGTCGCCGCGGTGGTGTTCGTCGCGGTGACGTGGCAGCGTGCCGGGACCGGCGGGCGCGCGGTGGTCATGGCGTTGCTGCTGGTGCTGTCCGCACTCGGCGCCGCGATCGCGGAGCGGCGCGAACTCCCGCTCACTGCTGAGGCGTTGGGGGCGCTGTCGGTCGCGATGGGGCTGTTGGACGGCTACGCGGCGTGGGCCGCGGACCTCGGGGGTCTGCGCGGCGCCGACGGGCTGGTGGTCTCCGCGGTGACGTTCACCGCGGTCGGCGGTGCGGCGTGGGCCGGCAGCAGGGTCTTGGGCCTGCGGACGCTGCGCGTCTCGGCGGCGTTGCTGCTTCAGGCGCCGGTTCCGTTGCTCGCCGGGCATGTGGGGAGCACGCACGCCTCGCTGCTCCCCCTCGCGGTCGGTTTCGCGGTCCAGGCGGCGGCCGAAGTGGCTTTGCTCCGTTGGGCGTTCCGCATGCGTGCGCTCTCCGACGCGGGAGCGAAGGCCGACGCGCACGCCGCCGAAGGCAACGCGGCCCGCCTGCCGCGCTCCCCGGCCGTGCGCGTCACGGTGTGGGGTGCGGGTGCCTACTGGCTCGCGGCCTACGGCCTCGCGGCGGCCGAGTCCGGCAGCGGGTCCGCGGTGGGCGTGATGGTGCTGGTCGCGGTCGTCGCGGGGCTCGTCGCGTGGACACTGAGCGCGTTCGCCACCTTGCGGCACATCGCGTCGGGGGCGTGCACGCTGGCGCTGCTCACCGTGGTGGCGATGCTCGGCGATCGGTTGGGCGGCGACGGGTCCGGCGATCTCCCGGCCGCATGGCTGCCGGCTTGGACCGCCGTGTTGACGCTGACGACGGTCGCGCTGGTGTACGCGGTGCCGCGGGCGTACCGGCCCGGACCGCTCGCGGTGATGGCCGTCCCGTACGCGGTCGGCCTGGTGGCCGCGTTGGTGGCCGTCTTCGCCGCGGTGCTGTCGCCGGTGGCGTGGCTCGGGCACGCTTGGGCCGCCGAGGGCGGCATGTCGGGATCACGGGCGTTCCTGACGCCCGGCGACACGTGGGGTTTCGGTGCCGCTCCGCTCGTGGTGGTTCCGGCGACGGGGCTCACCGCGATGGTGGCCGCGCACCTGCTGGGCCGGGGCGCGTGGTGGCGTGTGATCGCGGCGGTGACCCTCGCCTCGTGGTCGGCGGTCGTGCCGCTGTCGGCGGACGTGCCGCTGCCGGTCGCGGTCGGCTGGCACGTGGCGGGGGGCGTCGCGCTTGTGCTCGGCGCGTCGAAGCTGACCGGGGAGCGGGAGCCGGTGGCGCGATGCTCCGGCATCGCCCTGATGGCCCTCGGGGTGTCGTGGTCGCTGGCGTTCGCGGGGCTGTCGGTCGTGGTCTGGGCGGTCGTCGCGGGGGCGGCCGGTGCGCTGGTCCGCGTTGTCCCGTCCGCGTGGCGGCCGGGTTGGGCGACGGGGGCGGCTGCGGTGGCCCTCGGCGATGTGGCGATGGCCGCGCGCTGGGCCGAGGCCGGTGCCGCGCACACGGGCACGGTCGTGGCCGTGTGCGGCGCGGCGGTCGTCGCGGCGTGCTGCGTCGCGGCACGCCGTTTCGCCGATGCGCCGGTATCGACCCGGCGGGTGGCGGACGCGGTGACCGCGGTCGGCGCGATCGCGGCGGTCTGCGGCACCGCGGCGTCCGCGTCGCGCGGCGCTCCTTCGTGGACGATGGCGGTCTCCCTCGGAGCAGCGGCCGTGGCCGCGTCCGTCGCGGTGGCGGTACGGCCGGCGCAGCAGCGGCCGTGGTGGGCGGCGATGGCGGTGGCGGCGGGTGTGTCCGCCCTGGCGCGTGGCGCGTACTCGATGGGGTTGTCGGTCGCGTGGTCGGGTCTGGTCGCCGCGGCACTGGCCGGCGTCGTCCTGGCGGCCTCGCCGTCGGCCGTCGCGCGGCGCGTGTCGTTGGTGAAGGCCGCGGGCACGGCGGATGCGCGGGCGGCGTTGTCGATGACGGTCGAGATGACTTCGGCGGTGTTGCTCGCGGCCGGGACGGTCGCGGCGGCGTCGGACGCGTGGGCGCGTACCGCGGCGCTGGGGGTCGGTGCCGTGGCGGCGGCGTTCCGGACCCCCGCAGGGCGGTCGGCGCTGCGGCCGGTGTGGGCGCCGGCGTGTGCGGGCTTGCTGGTGGCGGTGGCGGCGGCCGGATCGCACGCCGCGGGTCTGTCGGACGCGGCCGTGGCCATGACGGCGGTGTGCGTCGCCGCGGCGCTGTTCGTGGCTGCCCCGTATACCCCGTGCGTGGCCGCGCTCCCGGCGGTGGCGTCCGTACTGGCTGCCGCGGGGGCGTTCGGCGTCATGGGGGCGGCGGCCACGCGCCCGGAGCGTCTGTGGATCGCCCTCGCGGTCGTGGGGTCGGCAGGGCTGTCGGCGGTGTTCACGCCGGCCTCGCGTGCGGGCGGGGAGGCGCTCCGGCGGGTCTCGGGCATCACGGGCGCGGCGTCCCTGCTCGCGGCCTACTGGGCCGGGCTCGGCGTCGCCGGGGTGGCGGTGGCCGAGGCATACACGCTCCCTCCGGGGGTTCTGCTGCTGGCCGGGGGCGGGTGGCTGCGGCGTCGGCGGCCCGAGCTGGGGTCGTGGCCGGCGTTCGGGGTCGGGCTGGCGGCCGTGTTGGTGCCGTCGCTGCCCCTTGCGGTGGCCGATGAGGCGCTGCTGCGTCCGGCGCTCTTGGGGGCCGCAGCCATCGCAAGTCTGGTGGCGGGGGCCCGGTTCCGTTTGCAGGCGCCGCTGGTGATGGGTGCGGGCGTGCTGTCGGCGGTGGCGGTGTTCCAGTTGTCGGCGCCGGTGGTGGCGGCGTACGAGGCGCTGCCCCGGTGGGCGGTGCTCGCGGGCGCCGGGCTGCTGCTGATCGTGTTGGGCGCCGGATACGAGCGGCGGCTGCGGAATCTGACGCGGCTCGGGCGCATGGTGCGCGGGCTCGACTGACGCGCAGCGGCGGCGGGTCGGCCGGGGCCGCC
>NZ_JBPKBI010000008.1:164101-165520 GCF_051388935.1 Yinghuangia sp. YIM S10712 | reverse complement strand
CCCCCCCCCCCCCCGCGTCAACGCGTCGCCGAACGCGTCGCGAGGCGGTCCAACACCTCGGACACGCATCCGGAATCGGCACGGTAGGGCAGATAGAACCCCAGCCGGTCGGCGCCGACGAGGTCCGCGCGGGCGGTCAGGGCGCGCGCGACTTCGTCCGGCGTGCCGACGGCGACGAGTCGGTGCAGGAGTGTGTCGTCGACGGCGGCGGGCAGGTCGGCCCAGCGTCCGGCCTTGACCAGGCCGTGGAGCTCGGCTTGCAGGTCGCCGTAGCCCTCGGCGTCGAGAACCGGCCGGTACGCGGGTGTCGAGCCGTAGAAGGCGACCATCGCCCGTGCCCCGGCCAGAGCCCGCACGTGCTCCTCCTCGTTGCGTGCGGCGGCCACGATGACGTCGAGCACCACCGCGAATCCGTCCCGTGCGCGGTCGGCGTCGGCCAGCCCCGCGGCAACGCTCGGCAGCAGCGTCCCGCGCAGGTAGGCGGGCGAGTTGAACGGGTGCACGAGCAGGCCGTCGGCGGTCTCGGCGACCATGCGCAGCATGCCGGGCCCGACGCCTCCGGCGAACAGCGGCGGCACACCGTACGGGTTGGGGGCGGGGCGCAGCGCGGGCGGCATCAGCGTGAGGTCGAAGAAGTCGCCGTGGAAGTCGAGGGGTTCGCCGGTCTGCCAGCAGTCGAGGACAGCACGTACCGCGCGCAGCGTCTCGGCCATGCGCGCGACCGGGCGCGACCACGCGGCCCCGTGGCGGCGTTCGATGTGGGCCTTGATCTGCGTGCCGAGGCCGAGCCGGAAGCGCCCTTCGGACGCGGTGTGCAGGTCGTACGCGGCGTGTGCGAGGTGAACCGGGCTGCGCGGGAACGCGACCGCGATGTTCGTCATGATGTCGAGCCCGACCGCGGCGGCCGGGCCGAGCGGCAGGAAGACGTCATGCGGCCCCTCGAACGTGAAAACGCCGTCGAATCCGGCGTCCTTCAGTGCGCGGGACCGGTCGGCGGCCTGGTGGAGGGGAACGTCGAGGAGGGTGTCGACGGGCACCGCACGGGTATCTGACATGCCGTCAGGAATAGGCGTCGGCGCGGCAAGGGTCAAGACCGAACGGCTGTCGGCCTGTTCGGCGTGTTCTGCGACCGCAGAGGTTCACCGGTCCCCTCAGCGCCCCGACCGGACTCCCCGCGTCGCGGCGAAGCCCGGTTTCCAGGCGCCAGGCCTCGCTGGTAACGGACTACCGGCTCGAAAGGCAGGGGCAGGCTGTCGGGCCCGGCTCGTCGACCCGCCCCAACAGATCGCCGGCCCCACCCGGCGGAACCGCAGGACCTGCGCACGCCGCCGGGGCCGACGAGGCCGTCAAGGCCCCGTGGCACGACCTGCACGCGCGTTCGAGGCTGCCTCCCCGGCCCGCCCAGGCGTGGTCGAGGAA
>NZ_JBPKBI010000008.1:133951-163916 GCF_051388935.1 Yinghuangia sp. YIM S10712 | reverse complement strand
CCCCGGCAACGACGGTCGTGCGGCTTGCCTCATGCGGGCGCCGTACAGGCCCGCTCTGCGGCGCAAGCCTGAGCGTTCTCAGCCCTCGATGGGCTCCGCCGTCAGCATGCCCGAGTTGATCTCGCGCATCGCGATCGACAGCGGCTTCTCGTGCACGTGGGTGTCGACCAGCGGGCCGACGTATTCGAGCAGGCCCTCGCCGAGCTGCGAGTAGTAGGCGTTGATCTGCCGCGCGCGCTTCGCCGCGTAGATGACCAGGCTGTACTTCGAGTCGGTGACCTCAAGGAGCTGGTCGATCGGGGGGTTGATGATGCCCTCGGGCGCGGAGGAGGTGACTGACAAGACAGGGCCTTCCTTGGGCGACCCGCGACCGTCGGGCGGCGTCAGCCGACGGCGGGGATCTCATTCGACTCAGGAAACGTTCATCAAGGCTAGCAGTTCGCGCGATACATCCTCGACGGACGTATTCACCAGCGTCACGTCGAATTCGGATTCCGCGGCCATTTCGACCTTGGCCTGCGCGAGCCGCCGCTCGATGACCTCGGGGGACTCGGTGCCGCGCCCGACCAGCCGGCGGACGAGTTCGTCCCACGAGGGCGGCGCGAGGAAGACCAACAGCGCGTCCGGCATGGCCCGGCGGACCTGACGGGCGCCCTCCAGCTCGATCTCCAGAAGCGTGGGGACGCCAGCCTCCTGGCGTTCCAGGACCGGCTGACGCGGTGTCCCGTAACGGTTGCCCGCGAACTCCGCCCACTCGAGAAGTTCGTCGGCGGCGATCAGTTTGTCGAACTGCTCGTTGTCGACGAAGTGGTACTGGACGCCGTCGAGCTCGCCGGGCCGGGGTGTGCGCGTGGTCGCGGAGACCGACAGCCATACCTCGGGGTGCTTGCCGCGGAGATGCGCGACCACCGTACTCTTGCCCACCCCCGAGGGGCCGGAGAGCACGGTGAGCCGCCGCTGGTGTTTGTCGTGCATGGTGCTGGTATCCGTGCCGATCTGCTCATGGCCGGCCGTCGTACGCCCGGGGCACCCCGGGCGGCGGCGTCCCGTCGGGGACTACTTGCCGCCGAACTCGCGCTCAAGCGACGCGATCTGATTCGTCCCCAGGCCGCGCACGCGACGCGTCTCGGAGATGTTCAGCTTCTCCATCAACTGCTTGGCGCGCACCTTGCCGACGCCGGGGAGCGATTCGAGCAGGGCCGAGACCTTCATCTTGCCGATGACGTTATTGGTCTGGCCCTCCTTGATGACCTCGCTCAGGGAGGCATTGGAGTGCTTGAGGCGGTTCTTCACCGCGGCACGCTCCCGCCGAGCCTCAGCGGCCTTCGCGAGCGCGGCTGCGCGCTGTTCGGGAGTCAGGTGCGGAAGAGCCACGCCGTGTCACCTCGGACTTCGATTGTTACGATCCACGATCGCCCCCCTTGGGCGACCGCAAGTGTGGAACCTAGCTGGTCACAGCGCCTGCGGCAACGCGAAACGCTCGACCGGGTGAGCTCCCGACGGAGCCTAGTCCGCGGAACGCGCCACGTCGCCCGAAACTGCCGAAAAGACCACCCCAGGGCAGGTTTGGCGCCGCATCGGGCAGCTTAGTGGAACTTCAAAACAGCAACTCTCCGGGGCAAATCGCCCATAATCTCGCCGGTTGGCCGGTGGCGCGATTCGCAATAAAAAATAGTCGGCAAAAACGCGGTCGCCACAAGTGCGGTCACCCGATCACGGTGCGGCACTCGTCCGCGTACCGTGCCGCCGCGTCACGCAGGGCGCCGACCGACGGCCCGTGGCGGAGCACTTCGCGGCTCACGCTGGGCACGACGTTGCGCACCGCCGCCCCGAACACCTCGGGCAGGTCCGCCGGCGTCGCCCCCTGCGCGCCGATGCCCGGCGCCAGCAGCGGCCCGTTGACGTCGAGGTCGACGCCGACCGCGCCGAGGGTCGCGCCGACGACGGCGCCGACGGACCCCAGGCCCTCGGATCGGGCGTTTTCCGCCGCGATGTGGCGGAGCATCACCGAGGCCACACTCGTCCCGTCCGCCGCGGTGGCGCGCTGCACCTCCCGGCCCTCGGGATTGGACGTGAGCGCCAGGACGAAAACGCCCGCCCCGTGCTCGCGCGCGACGTCGAGCAGCGGGGCGAGCGAGCCGAAGCCGAGGTACGGGCTCACCGTGACGGCGTCCGACGCGAGGGGGCTGTCGGCGGCGACGTACGCGGCGGCGTAGCCGGCCATGGTGGAGCCGATGTCGCCGCGTTTGGCGTCCATGAGGACGAGCGCGCCCGCCGACCGGGCGTCCGCGACCGCACGCTCCAGGACGGCGATGCCGCGGCTGCCGAACCGCTCGAAGAACGCGCTCTGCGGCTTGAGCACCGCGACGCGGTCGGCGAGGGCGTCGACGGTCGTGCGCGTGAAGGCCTCCAGGCCCGCGATGTCGTCGTCGAGGCCCCAGGCCCGCAGGAGCGCGGCGTGCGGGTCGATGCCGACGCAGAGCGGGCCGCGCTGGTCCATCGCGGTGCGCAGGCGGGCGCCGAAGGGCTGGGGCATGACGGTCTCGCTCTCGGGTCGGGGCGGGACGGGTGTCGACGGAAAACGGGTCACACGTGGCCGTCCGCGCCGAGGCCCGCGAGTGACGTGCGGCCTGCCGCGCGGAGCCGGGCGGCGAGCCCTTTGTGGATCGTGCGGCACCAGAACGGGCCGGCGTAGATGAAGCCGGTGTAGCCCTGGACCAGGGTCGCGCCTGCCTCCAGGCGCTCCCACACGTCGTCTGCGGTCTCCACCCCGCCGACGCCGACGAGGACGAGGCGGTCGCCCACGCGGGCGCGCAGCCGGCGCAGGACGGCGAGGGAGCGTTCCTTGAGCGGTGCCCCCGACAGGCCTCCCGCGCCGCACGCCTCGACCTCGGCGGGGTCGGTGCGCAGCCCGTCGCGGCCGATCGTGGTGTTGGTGGCGATGATGCCGTCAAGGCCGAGTTCGACCGCGAGGTCGGCGACCGCGTCGATGTCGTCGTCGGCGAGGTCGGGTGCGATCTTGACGAGCAGGGGGACGCGCCGGGAGCGCACGGTGCGGTCGGCGGCGTCGCGTACCGCGGCCAGGAGCGGGCGCAGGTGTTCGACGGCCTGGAGGTCGCGCAAACCCGGTGTGTTGGGCGAGGACACGTTGACGACGAGGTAGTCGGCGTACCGGGCGAGTTTTTCGGTGGAGGCGACGTAATCGGCCACGGCCTCGGATTCCGGTACTGCCTTGGTCTTGCCGATGTTGACGCCGAGCACCGTGGGCCGCTTGGGGCGCCGCGGTCCGCGTGCGTGCAGCCGGGCGGCGACGGCTTCGGCGCCGTCGTTGTTGAAGCCCATGCGGTTGACGATCGCGCGGTCCTCGACCAGGCGGAACAGCCGCTGCTTGGGATTGCCGGGCTGGGGCTGTGCGGTGACTGTGCCGATCTCGACGAAGTCGAAGCCCAGCGCTCCGAGTTCGTCGATGCCAAGGGCGTTTTTGTCGAATCCGGCGGCGAGTCCGAAGGGGCCGGGGAAATCGATGCCGAACGCGCGTACGGCGAGTGCGGGGTCACGCGGCGCGAGCACCTTGGCGACGGCCTCGCGACCGCCGGGGACCCGGCCCACCGCGCGGATGGCGGCGAAAGCCAGGTGGTGGGCCTGTTCGGGGTCGAGGTTGCGGAGGACGTACTTGAAGAACAGCGGATAGCTCATGGCCTGGAGGGGTCCTCGACGGAAGCGGTGGGCGCGGCATGGCGAGGGGTCCCCCGGAGGCATCGCCCGGGGGACCCCTCGTTCATTTGTCAGTTCTCGCGGGCGGCGATCAGATGTTCGGCGTGCTCCTGAAGGGACCGTACGCCTATGTCCCCCGCGGCCAGCGCCGCGATGCCCTGCACGGCGGCGGCGAAGCCCTGCACCGTGGTGATGCTGGGGACGCCGCGCGAGACCGAGGCGGTGCGGATCTCGTAGCCGTCGAGCCGGCCGCCGGTGCCGAACGGGGTGTTGACGATGAGGTCGACACCGCCGTCGTGGATGAGCTGCACGATGGTCGGCTCGCTGTTCGGGCCGGGGCCCTCGCTGTGCTTGCGGACGACCGTGGCGGTGACGCCGTTGCGGCGCAGCACCTCGGCGGTGCCCTGGGTGGCCAGGATCTCGAAGCCGAGGTCGACGAGGGCCTTGACCGGGAAGATCATCGACCGTTTGTCGCGGTTGGCGACCGAGACGAAAGCGCGGCCCTTCGTGGGGAGTGCGCCGTAAGCACCGGCCTGCGACTTGGCGTAGGCGGTCCCGAAGAACTCGTCGATGCCCATGACCTCACCGGTCGAGCGCATCTCCGGGGAGAGCACGGTGTCGACGCCGCGGCCCTGTTCGTCGCGGAACCGGCTCCACGGCAGGACCGCCTCCTTGACCGCGATGGGCGCGTCGAGCGGAAGCGTTCCGCCGTCGCCTTCGGCCGGGAGGAGGCCTTCCGCGCGGAGTTCGGCGATGGTGGCGCCGAGCGAGACGCGGGCGGCGGCCTTGGCGAGCGGCACCGCGGTGGCCTTCGACACGAAGGGGACGGTGCGCGACGCGCGCGGGTTGGCTTCGAGGACGTAGAGGATGTCCCCGGCGAGGGCGAACTGGATGTTGATCAAGCCTCGTACGCCGACGCCTTCCGCGATGCCGTGGGTGGCGGCGCGCAGGCGCTTGATGTCGTAACCGCCGAGTGTGATCGGCGGGAGGGCGCACGCGGAGTCGCCGGAGTGGATGCCGGCCTCCTCGATGTGCTCCATGACGCCGCCGAGGTAGAGGTCGTGGCCGTCGTAGAGGGCGTCGACGTCGATCTCGATGGCGTCGTCGAGGAACCGGTCGACGAGGACGGGGTGTTCGGTGACCAGCCCGGCGTTCTGCTCCAGGTAGGTCGCGAGTGATTCCTCGTCGTACACGATCTCCATGCCGCGCCCGCCCAGCACGTACGAGGGCCGCACGAGGACCGGGTAGCCGATCTCGTCGGCGATGGCCTTGGCCTCGTCGAACGAGAAGGCGGTGCCGTGCTTGGGCGCGGTGAGCCCGGCCTCGTGCAGGACGCGGCCGAAGGCGCCGCGCTCCTCGGCGAGGTGGATGGCCTCGGGCGGGGTGCCGGCGATCGGCACGCCGGCGTCCTTGAGCGCCTGGGCGAGGCCGAGCGGGGTCTGCCCGCCGAGTTGGACGAGGACACCGGCGACGGGCCCGGCCTGCTCCTCGGCGTGCACGACTTCGAGGACGTCCTCCAGCGTGAGCGGCTCGAAGTAGAGCCGGTCGGAGGTGTCGTAGTCGGTCGAGACGGTCTCGGGGTTGCAGTTGACCATGACCGTCTCGTAGCCCGCGTCGGCGAGTGCGAAGGCGGCGTGCACGCACGAGTAGTCGAACTCGATGCCCTGGCCGATGCGGTTCGGCCCGGAGCCGAGGATGATCACGGCGGGCCTGGTGCGCGGCGCGACTTCGGTCTCCTCGTCGTACGAGGAGTAGTGGTACGGCGTCTTGGCCGCGAATTCGGCGGCGCATGTGTCGACGGTCTTGTAGACCGGGCGGACCCCGAGCGCGTGCCGGACCTCGCGCACGACGTCTTCGCGCAGCCCGCGGATGTCCGCGATCTGGGCGTCGGAGAAGCCGTGCCGTTTGGCGTGGTGCAGCAGCTCGGGCGTGAGGTCGGCCGCCTCGGCAATCTCGCCGGCGATCTCGTGGATCAGCATGAGCTGGTCGAGGAACCACGGGTCGATGCGGGTGGCGTCGAACAGTTCCTCGGGCGTCGCGCCGGCGCGGATGGCCTGCATGACGGTGTTGATGCGGCCGTCCGTGGGGGTCGCGGCGAGGTCGAGCAGGCCGGCCTTGTCCCCGGGCGGGCCGGTGAAGGCGAACTGCGAGCCCTTCTTCTCCAGCGAGCGGAGGGCTTTTTGGAGGGCTTCGGTGAAGTTGCGCCCGATGGCCATGGCCTCGCCGACGGACTTCATCGTGGTGGTGAGGCTGGCGTCGGCGGCCGGGAACTTCTCGAACGCGAAGCGCGGGACCTTGACGACGACGTAGTCGAGCGTGGGTTCGAACGAGGCGGGGGTCTCGCGGGTGATGTCGTTGGGGATCTCGTCGAGCGTGTAGCCCACGGCGAGCCGGGCGGCGATCTTGGCGATCGGGAAGCCGGTGGCCTTGGACGCCAGCGCCGACGAACGCGACACCCGCGGGTTCATCTCGATGACGATGATGCGGCCGTCGTCGGGGTTGACCGCGAACTGGATGTTGCAGCCGCCGGTGTCGACGCCGACCTCGCGGATGACGGCGATGCCGATGTCGCGCAGCCGCTGGTATTCGCGGTCGGTCAGCGTCATGGCCGGAGCGACGGTGATCGAGTCGCCGGTGTGCACGCCCATCGGGTCGAAGTTCTCGATCGAACAGACGACCACGACGTTGTCGTTCTTGTCACGCATGAGTTCGAGCTCGTACTCCTTCCAACCGAGGATGGACTCCTCCAGGAGCACCTCGGTGGTCGGCGAGAGCGCGAGCCCCTGGCCGGCGATGCGGCGCAGGTCCTCTTCGTCGTGGGCGAAGCCGGAGCCTGCGCCGCCCATCGTGAAGGACGGGCGGACGACGACGGGATAGCCGCCGAGAGTCTCGACGCCGGCGAGGACGTCGTCCATCGTGTGACAGATGACCGAGCGGGCGGATTCGCCGTGGCCGATCTTCTCCCGGACGCGTTCCACGACCTCCTTGAACTGGTCGCGGTCCTCGCCCTTTTGGATCGAGGCGATGTTGGCGCCGATGAGTTCGACGCCGTACTTGTCGAGGACGCCGTTCTCGTGCAGCGCGACCGCGGTGTTGAGCGCGGTCTGGCCGCCCAGGGTGGGCAGCAGGGCGTCGGGGCGCTCCTTGGCGATGATCTTCTCGACGTACTCGGGGGTGATGGGCTCGACATACGTCGCGTCGGCCACCTCCGGGTCGGTCATGATCGTCGCCGGGTTGGAGTTGACCAGGATGACCCGCAGGCCCTCGGACTTCAGTACGCGGCAGGCCTGCGTGCCGGAGTAGTCGAACTCGGCGGCCTGGCCGATCACGATCGGGCCCGAGCCGACGACCAGGACGGACTTCAGGTCGTTGCGCTTAGGCACTCTTGCTCTCCTGGTTCTCCGATTGCGCGACCATCAGCGAGACGAAGCGGTCGAACAGATAGGCGGCGTCGTGCGGGCCGGCGGCGGCCTCGGGGTGGTACTGCACGCTGAAGGCGGGCCGGTCGAGCAGCCCGAGGCCTTCGACGACGTTGTCGTTGAGGCACACGTGCGTGACTTCGACGCGGCCGTACGGCGTGTCGCTGACGCGGTCCAGCGGTGCGTCGACGGCGAAGCCGTGATTGTGCGCGGTGACCTCGACCTTGCCGGTCGTACGGTCCTGCACGGGCTGGTTGATGCCGCGGTGGCCGTACTTGAGCTTGTAGGTGCCGAAGCCGAGGGCGCGGCCGAGGATCTGGTTGCCGAAGCAGATCCCGAAGAACGGCGTGCCGCGCTCCAGCACCGCCCGGGCGACGGCGACCTGGTGGTCGGCGGTGGCGGGGTCGCCTGGGCCGTTGGAGAAGAACACCCCGTCGGGGCCGACCGCGTAGACCTCCTCGACGGTGGCGTTCGCGGGCAGGACGTGGACCTCGATGCCGCGTTCGGCCATGCGCTGCGGGGTCATCCCCTTGATGCCGAGGTCGAGCGCGGCGACGGTGAACTTCTTGGTCCCGACGGCCGGGACGACGTACGCCTCGGTGGTGGAGACCTCGCCGGCCAGGTCGGCGCCGGTCATCTGCGGGACGCCCCGGACCTTGTCGAGCAGCGCGGCGTCGTCGGCGAGGCCGGTGCCGTCGGCGTCGAAGTAGGCGTCGCCGGAGAAGATGCCGACGCGCATGGCGCCGCGCTCGCGCAGGTGGCGGGTGAGGGCGCGGGTGTCGATTCCGGAGATGCCGACGACGCCGTACCGGGCCAGTTCCTCGTCGAGGCTGCGCCGCGAGCGCCAGTTCGAGGGGCGTCGGGCGGGGTCGCGGACGACGTAGCCGGACACCCAGATGCGCGACGACTCGGGGTCGTCGTCGTTGACGCCGGTGTTGCCGACGTGCGGGGCCGTCATGACGACGACCTGGCGGTGGTACGAGGGGTCGGTCAGGGTCTCCTGGTAGCCGGACATGCCGGTGGAGAACACCGCTTCTCCGAAGGTCTCCCCCACCGCGCCGTACGCGCGACCGCGGAACGTGCGGCCGTCCTCCAGGACGAGGACGGCGGGGCCCGCGGCCTTGACGGATGTTGCGGTCACTTCTGGGTGCCTTCCTGATGATGCGAAGCCTGGTCGGGCGCGGCGGCGGTCGGGGCCGGCACGTCGCCCGCGACGAGGCGGTTGACGGCGTCGACCCACGCGTCGTGCTCGGCCGCGTGGTCGCTGCGGAATCCTGAGTCGAGGAGGGTGTCGCCGAGTTTCCAGGTGACGACGAGCAGGCCGCCCTCGGGCAGGACCTTGCCGGCTGCGGCCTTCTCGAAGCGTGCCCCGGCGAGGTCGGCGGCCGGTACGAAGAAGCCTGCCGCGGCGGGCCGGTCGACGCGCAGGCCCTGGGCGGTGAGGGTGAGGGCGACGGTGCTGCGGGTGCCGAGGCCGTGCGCGACGATGCGGTCCAGCCAGTCGCCGGCGGTGGTCGAGCCGAAGTAGCGCCCGGTCAGTCCGGGCAGCAGCGGCGGCTCTTCCGCGCCCGGCTCGGCGGGGGCGGCCGCGGGGGCCGGCAGGTCGGCCTGGCGGCGGCCGCGCTTCTTCCAGGCGCGCCACATCAGCGCGTACGTGCCGAGGATGAGCACGACGAAGATGCCCGTCCACAGCAGGTACTGGCCCCAGTCGGAGACCGCCGCGGACTTCTTCTCGGCCGCGAGCAGGAACTCGGCCGCGCGCGGGGAGGTGCCGGTGCTTCCGTTGCTGATGGTCACGCGAGTTTCCCGTCGATCACCGTCGGTACGCCGCGCAGGAAGGTGGCCGCCACCCGGCCCGGCAGCTCCATGCCGGCGTAGGGGGTGTTCGAGCTTCGCGAGGCGAGTTCGGACGGTTCGACGGTACGCCTCGCCGCCGGGTCGACGAGCACCAGGTTCGCAGGTTCACCGGCGGCGATGGCGCGCCCGTGGCCGTCGAGGCGGCCGATGCGGGCGGGGCGTACCGACATGCGGTCGGCGACGCCGGCCCAGTCGAGCAGGCCGGTGTCGACCATGGTCTGCTGCACGATCGACAGCGCCGTCTCCAGGCCGAGCATCCCCATCGCGGCGACCGCCCACTCGCAGTCCTTGTCCTCGCACGGGTGCGGGGCGTGGTCGGTGGCGACGGCGTCGATGGTGCCGTCCGCGAGGCCTTCGCGCAGCGCGGCGATGTCCTCGGCGGTGCGCAGCGGCGGGTTGACCTTGTAGACGGGGTCGTACGAACGCACGAGCTCGTCGGTCAGCAGCAGGTGGTGCGGGGTGACCTCGGCGGTGACGTCCCAGCCCTTGGACTTGGCCCAGCGGATGATCTCGACCGAGCCGGCGGTGGAGACGTGGCACACGTGCAGCCGGGAGCCGACGTGGGCGGTCAGCAGCACGTCGCGGGCGATGATCGCCTCTTCGGCGACCGCCGGCCAGCCGCGCAGCCCGAGCATGCCGGAGACGGTGCCTTCGTTCATCTGGGCGCCTTCGGTCAGGCGCGGTTCCTGGGCGTGCTGGGCGACGACGCCGTCGAACGCCTTCACGTATTCGAGGGCGCGGCGCATGATCACGGCGTCGTGGACGCATTTGCCGTCGTCGGAGAAGACCTTCACGCCGGCGGCGGAGTCGTGCATCGCGCCGAGTTCGGCGAGGCGTTCGCCGGCGAGGCCGACGGTGACGGCGCCGACGGGGTGGACGTCGCAGCGGCCGGCCTCCTGGCCGAGGCGCCACACCTGTTCGACGACGCCCGCGGTGTCGGCGACGGGGTCGGTGTTGGCCATGGCGTGGACGGCGGTGAATCCGCCGAGGGCCGCGGCGCGGGTGCCGGTCTCGACCGTCTCGGCGTCCTCGCGGCCGGGTTCGCGCAGGTGCGTGTGCAGGTCGACGAGGCCCGGGAGCAGGATGTGGCCCGCGGCGTCGATGGTCTGCGCGGCCTGCGGGGCGTCGATTCCCGTGCCGACGCGGGTGACGAGGCCGTCGGAGATGAGCACGTCCTGTGCGTCGCCGCCAAGGACCTTGGCGTTCTTGATCAGGTACGTGCTCACGCGGTGGTCTCCTCGGTGGTGGTGGCGGTGGTCACGGCGGGCTCGGAGCCGCCGAGCAGCAGGTAGAGCACGGCCATGCGGACGCTGACCCCGTTGGTGACCTGCTCGACGATGGTCGAGCGGGCGGAGTCGGCGACCTCGGCGGCGATCTCCATGCCGCGGTTCATCGGGCCGGGGTGCATGACGATGGCGTGGTCCGGCAGCGCGGCCATGCGTTTGGCGTCGAGACCGTAGCGGCGCGAGTACTCGCGCTCGGTGGGGAAGAACGCGGCGTTCATGCGCTCGCGCTGCACGCGGAGCATCATCACGGCGTCCGCCTTGGCGAGCGTGGCGTCGATGTCGTACGACACGCTGCACGGCCAGGTCTCGACCCCGATGGGCAGCAGGGTCGGCGGCGCGACGAGGGTGACGTCGGCGCCGAGGGTGGCCAGCAGCAGAACGTTGGAGCGGGCGACCCGGCTGTGCAGGACGTCGCCGACGATCGTGATGCGGCGACCGTCGAGACCGCCCCGGGCGTCGGGGCCGCTCAGGCGCCTGCGCATCGTGAACGCGTCGAGGAGCGCCTGGGTGGGGTGTTCGTGGGTGCCGTCGCCGGCGTTGACGACGGAGCCGTGGAGCCAGCCGGAGTTGGCGAGGGTGTAGGGCGCGCCGGAGGCTCCGTGCCGTATGACGACGGCGTCGGCGCCCATCGCCTGGAGGGTGAGCGCGGTGTCCTTGAGGCTCTCGCCCTTCGACACCGAGGAGCCCTTGACGGAGAAGTTGATCACATCCGCGGACAGCCGCTTGGCGGCGGCCTCGAACGAGATGCGGGTCCGGGTGGAGTCCTCGAAGAAGAGGTTGACCACGGTCCGGCCGCGCAGGGTGGGGAGTTTCTTGATCGGGCGCTCGGCGATGTGCGCGAGCTCTTCCGCGGTGTCGAGGATGAGCAGCGCGTCGTCTCGGGTGAGGTCGGCGGCCGAGATCAGGTGACGCTTCACAGGGATTCTTCGTTTCCTTGGGTCGCGGCCGGGGGGACCTGGGCGGCGTCGCCGCGCATGCCGAGGAGGACGGCGTCGCGGCCGTCGTACTCCTCCAGCAGGACCTGGACCTTCTCGCGCAGCGACGTGGGGAGGTTCTTGCCCACGTAGTCGGCACGGATGGGGAGCTCGCGGTGCCCGCGGTCGACGAGGACGGCGAGTTGCACGGCGCGCGGGCGGCCGATGTCGTTGATGGCGTCGAGGGCCGCGCGGATGGTGCGCCCCGAGAAGAGCACGTCGTCGACGAGGACGACCAGCCTGCCGTCGATGCCGGTGGCCGGGATGTCGGTGCGCTCCAGGGCCCGTGCGGGCCTCAGGCGCAGGTCGTCGCGGTACATCGTGATGTCGAGGGCGCCGACCGGGACGTGGACGTCCTCGATGTCCTCCAGACGGGCGGCGAGGCGGCGGGCGAGCGCGACGCCGCGGGTCGGGATGCCGAGGAGGACGACGTCGCCGGCGCCCTTGGCGCGTTCGACGATCTCGTGTGCGACCCGGGTGAGCACCCGGGCGATGTCGGAGGCGTCCAGGACGGGCCGGGCGGTTGCCGGGTCCAGGTCACCGGGGCGCTGCGGTGCGGCCTTGGTCATGCGAGACCAGACCTCCTTCCCCGTCTCACGGGACGGGCTTTAAAGGACGTCGGTTTACGTTCCTCACCCTAGCAGGGACGAAATCGCTCCTGTTTTGTATGGTTCCTCCAACCGGATGGCCTGCACACTGTGCTGCCGAGGGCGTGTATTGCCCCGGCCGTACGTACCGGTTAGGCCGTTCGGCTTGACGGACGCAGATTACTCTGCGTAACCTCACAATGAGTGACCACCGGGCGAAACGCGACACTCGCGACGCGTCGGCCGAGGTTCCGGGCCGGCACCCCGATTCGTTCTCGGATCGGGCGGGATCGCGCGACGCAACGGTGGTGCCTCTCCCATCGGCTCAACAAGGAACCGGTGGGCCTTCACGGTCAGTCACCTGTTTTTGGGAGCCAGATGTCCAGCGACTACGCCAAGCAACTCGGGGCCAAACTCCGCGCCATCCGTACCCAGCAGGGGCTGTCCCTGCACGGTGTGGAGGAGAAGTCCCAGGGGCGCTGGAAGGCCGTCGTCGTCGGGTCGTACGAGCGCGGCGACCGCGCCGTCACGGTGCAGCGTCTCGCCGAGCTCGCCGACTTCTACGGTGTTCCGGTCCAGGAGCTGCTGCCCGGCGGCACGCCGAACGGCGCCGCCGAGCCGCCCCCGCGCCTCGTTCTCGACCTCGAACGCCTCGCACAGGTCCCGTCCGACAAGGCCGGGCCGCTCCAGCGCTACGCCGCGACCATCCAGAGCCAGCGCGGCGACTACAACGGCAAGGTGCTGTCGATCCGTCAGGACGACTTGCGCACGCTCGCCGTGATCTACGACCAGTCGCCCAGCGTGCTCACCGAGCAGCTCATCAGCTGGGGAGTCCTCAACCCGGAGGCGCGGCGCGCGGTCGACACCACGCCGAGTGTCTGAGCAAGGCACTTGACGCAGCGTCACACCATGGCGGGGCCGGGAGGCCGTACACCTCCCGGCCCCGCCGTCGTCATTGCCGGTGGGCAACACCCAGCGGTTGTCCGCCTTTTGCGACACTCCGTCCGCTGAGAGAGCATCGGGCGACGTCGACCGTNCGGGAGGCCGTACACCTCCCCCCCCCGCCGTCGTCATTGCCGGTGGGCAACACCCAGCGGTTGTCCGCCTTTTGCGACACTCCGTCCGCTGAGAGAGCATCGGGCGACGTCGACCGTGCCCCGAACGTCAGCATGCGGCACGGGTGCTGACGGAATGTCACCGGTCCCCGGGACGGCGCCGTCACCACACACCGGCCGTCAGCCGGATTCGCGGACGACGACGCGCGGATGCACCACCATGTGGTCGAAGTGCTTGAACGGACGCCCGGTCATGAAGGCGGTCAGCGCGTCGGCGGCGCCGCTGCCCATCGTCCGGGTGTGCATCGCGACACTGGTCAGCCGCGGCCAGACGAGGTCGCAGAACGGCAGGTCGTCGGCGCCGACCACGGCCACATCCTCGGGGACGGACCAGCCGCACTCGCGCAACGCCGACACGATCATCAGCGCGAAGTCGTCGTTGCCCGCGAAGACCGCCGTCGGCGGGTCGGTCTGCCGCTGCCAGTCGCGGACCACCGTGAGGACGTGGTCGCGGACGTATCCGACGTCGACCCGGTCGAGCCGGCAACCGGCCTCCTCCGCCGCCGACTTCGCGCCCTCCCAGCGTTCGTTCGCGAGCGCGGCGAGCGGCCCCGAGGGCACCAGGCAGGCAATGCGGCGGTGTCCGCGCGCCACGAGGTGGCGGATCGCGAGTGCGCCGGTGTCGCGGTTGTCGAAGATCGCGGTCGGCACCCCGGGGTGCTGCTCACGCCCCCACGCGAAGACCGCCCGCACACCGGCCCGGCGCAACACCTTCACGCCGTCGTCGGTGAGCCGGTTCGCCTCGGCGAGCACCGCGAGCGGGCGCAACGCGGCCCAGGTGCGCGCCCCGTCGGCACCCCGGGCGTAGCGGTCGCCGTGGATGAGCAATTTGAGGTCCTGGCGACGCAGACCCTCGGCGAACTCGTCGATGAACTGCTCCAGGAGCTGGCCCATCGGTTGGACCGGGAGCGGGAACAGGACGATGTCGCTGGTGCCGGAGCGCAGCGAGCGCGCCGGGGCACTGGGCGCGTAGCCGATCTCCTGCACCGCCTTGAGCACGCGCTCGCGCGTCTCGGCGCTGACGCGCGCGCCCGGCGGGGAGTTGAGGACGTACGAAACCGTCGACCGCGACACACCCGCAAGCCGGGCGACGTCGGCGCTGGTCGGGGGCTTGCGCCCGGATTCGGGCAGACTCATGGCCACGCACCTTCCCCACACCCCCCGAGACCGCGCTGCCCCGGCTCGCGGCTCGGGGTCGGACGACATCCCATGGGCGAGCACCTCTGTCACCCGTCAGCGGACTCGGTCACCGAATGCAACATGACAAATGCAAAACGACAATGCAATGTGACCAGGAAACCTTACTGTTTCCTCATCGAATCAGGGATGCTCCGAGCCCCCTGTTTGTCGTGGTCGCCGAAACCGGCCTGAAACACGAACACCGGTGCAGCGATTGCCGATCCGGGCGCACACCCGGCCCCGGGTCCGCACGCGTCGGGCCCGCGAGCACAGCGCGCGAAGCGGCCCAGCGCGGGGAACGGGCGCGGTGCGGACGCGGGCGCGGTGCGCGGAACGGGGAACGGGGAACGGACCGGTCCGGGGAGCGGGCCCGGCGCGGGGGACGCGCGCGGTGCGGGGAACCGGCTCAGTGCGGTGCGCGGACCGTGGCGCTGCGCGGGGGTGGGCCGGTGCGTCAGGCGGACCCTCGCCGGCTTCCGCGACCAGTTAGACAGGTAGTCTGACCGCGTGCATCAGGACGCGGTAGCCGGAGCCCAATCCGGGTCGGAACTCGTGACTTTGCTCGTCGGCGCCGTCCGGGGCATCAGCCAGGTCTTCATCGACCGCATGACCGCGGCCGGCTTCGACGATGTACGTCCCACCCACGGCTTCGCTCTCACCCTCGTCGGGGAGCACGGCACGACCGCCACCGAGCTCGGCCGCCGCCTGGGCATGACCAAACAGTCCGCCGGCGAAGTCGTCACCCACCTGGCCCGCCAGGGCTACGTCGAGCGCCGGCCCGACCCCGAGGACCGCCGGGCCCGCCGCATCACCTTGACGACGCGCGGCCGCGAATGCGTCGCCATCATCTGGGCCGAGCTCGCCGACGTCCAGGGCGCCTGGGCGGACGCGGTCGGTCCGACGGGCCTTGAGGAGCTGACCACCGGCCTGCGCAAGGGCCTCCAGACCCTCCGCGACGACGGCCGCATCCCCGAGGCCCTGCGGCAGGCCTGGTGGTGGTCCGTATGACCGCACACGGCGCGACCGTCCGCCGCAGCCGTCAGCCGTCCGCGCCCAGCCACAGCATCGCCGCCACGGCCATCAACGCGGCGAACAGGGCCGCGGCGGCGGTCGCCGCGACGAGCGCGCTCCCGGTGACCGGTTCGTTTTCGCGCACCGCTGCCCCGACCCGGCGATACCGCGCCTCCCCCGCCGCGTAGACCAGCCCTGAAACGGCGATGACCGCCGAGCCCGGCAGCAGCCACACCCAGTCCGCGTCGTGCCCCGCGTGCAGCATCAGTCCGCCGTTGGCAAGAAAGGCCAGCGATGTCCGCGACCACGCGAGCCTGGTGCGCTCGGGCTGAAGGCCCGGGTCGATCGGCCCGTGGTCGCTCATCCGACGGCCATCAGGACGACGCTGACGACGATGACCGCAGCGACGCCCAGCGACAACATGAGCGGCATCGGTGTCCCGGGAAGCGCCTGCCCCAGCCGCATCGCGCGCTCGACGCGGAACCAACGGCGGTACGCGGCCCCGGCCAACAGCGCCGAGATTGCGACGAGCACGAAACCGAGAAGCAACCGCACACTGCGCGGCCCGAGGTCGGGGAGGAACTGCACGACCGCGACCCCGCCCGCGAGCAGCGACAAAGCCGTGCGGATCCACGCGAGAAAGGTGCGCTCGTTGGCCAGCGTGAAGCGGTAATCGGGCTCGTCCCCGACGTCCTGCAATCGGGGGCGCCGCCGCTCGTCAACCATGGTCACGATTGTGCCGCCTCACATGACCGGCGCACGCGTCGGGTGCGCCCGGCCCGTCGGCTCAGGCGGACTCCTCCTCCGCGCGGACCGGCGCCGCGGTGCGCGCGACCTGGGCTGGGACGGTGGCATACCGGTCCCGCAGCGCGGCCAGTTTCTCCTCGGTGAGGTCGTAGCGCAGGATGAACGGCATGCTCACGACGAGCAGAACAGCGGGCAGCAGAGTGAAGCCGAGCAGCACCCCGGTCAGCGCGCTGTCCGGTTGCGGCACGCGGTGGTCCGCGGCCGACGACACGAAGCCGCTGATCTGGAGGACCGCCGCGAACACCCCGGCGCCCAGGGCGAGTCCGAGCATCTCGCCGGCGGTCCACACCCCGGTGAACACTCCCGCGCGGCGCTTTCCGGTGGTCATGGCGTCGGCCGCGACCGCGTCCGCGATCATCGACATCGGCAGCATCTGCATGCCCGCGTAGCCGACTCCGGCGAACCCCGTGATGCCGTACACGACGCCCGCGGACACGTGGCCCGCCGACATCATCAGCAGCGCCGCGACCAGAAAACAACACGAGGCCGCGAACGCGGAGTTGCGCTTGCCGTAGCGCAGCGCCGCGCGCGACCACAGGGGCATCGCGACGATGGACGGCAACACGAGGGCGGCGAACAGCCACGTGGTGGCGGAGGGGTCGTCGAGGATGTATGTGGAGAAGTACTGGACGCCCGCGAGCATCGCACCGGCACCGGTCGCCTGGACGACGTACATGCCCAGCAGGTTCATGAAGGAACGGTTCGTCCGGGCGATCGCCATCTGCCGCAGGATCGACCGCTCCCCCGGAACCGCCGGAACGACACTGCGGGCGCGCGCGGTGGTGAAGAACGCGGCGAGCATGCCGACCATCAGCAGCGCGCCCAGGGAGGCCCCCATGATGCGGTAGCCGTTCACGGAGCCGGGATCGTCGTCGCCGGAGTGGCCGGCGATCAGCGGTGCGATGCCGCCGGACAGCAGGATGGCGAAGGAGAGGAACGCGACGCGCCACGACATGATGCGCGTGCGCTCGTGGTGGTCGGCGGTGATCTCCGCGGGCATCGCGATGTACGGCACCTGGAAGGCCGCGAAGGACGTTGCGGCCAGCAGGTACATCCCGCCCACGTACAGTGCCGCCCAATCACCGGTCAGCGGCGGCCCGGCGAACATCGCGGTGAAGAGGAACGGCAGCGTGAGCGCGCCGCCGAGCATCCACGGGCGGCGCGGACCCCAGCGGTGCTCGGTCCGGTCGGAGAGGCTTCCGACGTAGGGGTTGGCCAGCGCGTCCCAGGCCTTGGGCAGGAACACCACAACGCCCGCGAGCAGCGGCGCCACACCCAGCACGTCGGTGAGGTAGAAGAGGAGCAGCAGCCCGGGCACCGCCCCGAAGATCCCGGTGCCGAACGAGCCCAATCCGTAGCCGATGCGGACGACACGCGGCAGGGGAACGAATGCGGCCGACGACGGTGCGCCGTCGTCGGATCCCGCAGCGGAAACCATGGTCCTGAACGTACGGCCTGCCCGGGCCTGCCACCACGATTTGCGCGCGCACCGGACCATGTGCCCCGCCGGTCCGAAGCAAGTTGCGCCAAACGGCTGCTGACGGCAGATCAGGAACTGTCGTTGGACGGGGCCGACGGATGGTCCGAACACACCGACGCCCGCGGAGGCTTGCGCTCCGCGGGCGTCGAAACCGTCGTCCGCCGGGGGCGGATGCGTGCGGTCAGCGCTGCAGTGTCGGCTTGAGGTCCTTCAGCCGGGCCAGCAGGCCGTTGACGAACTGCGGCGAGTCGTCGGTGGAGAACTCCTTGGCCAGTTCGACCGCTTCGTCGATCGCGACCGCGTCCGGCACGCCGTCTTCCCACAGCAACTCGTACACGCCCAGCCGCAGCACATTGCGGTCGACCGTCGGCATCCGGTCCATGGTCCAGCCGACGGAGTAGGTCGAGATCAGGTCGTCGATACGGGTGCGGTGCTTCTGCACGCCCTCGACCAACTGCATCGTGTACTCGGCCACCGGCGGAGTGTCCGCGTCATTGCGCGAACGTCCCACCCAGTCCGCGAGCACCGTCACCGGGTCCCCGCCGCGTTGGTCCGCCTCGAAGAGAATCTGGAGAGCGCGGCGACGGGTTTTGGTACGGGCACCGGCCACTAGTTGTTCACACGACCCAGGTAGTCGCCGGAACGCGTGTCCACCTTGACCTTCTCGCCGGTCGTGATGAACAGCGGAACCGCGATCTCGTACCCGGTCTCCAGCTTCGCCGGCTTCGTGCCGCCGGTGGAGCGGTCGCCCTGCACGCCCGGCTCGGTGTACTCGATCGTCAGCTCGACGGAGGCCGGCAGCTCGACGTAAAGCGCCGATCCCTCGTACATCGCGACGGTGGCCTCGAAGCCTTCCAGCAGGTAGTTCGCCGCGTCACCGACGACCTCGGGGGTCACCGGGAGCTGGTCGTAGGTCTCCGTGTCCATGAACACGAAGTCGGCGCCGTCCTTGTACGAGAACTGCATGCCCCGGCGGTCCACGTTGGCCGTCTCGACCTTGATGCCCGCGTTGAACGTCTTGTCGACGGTCTTGCCGGACAGCACGTTCTTGAGCTTGGTACGGACGAAAGCGGGGCCTTTGCCCGGCTTGACGTGCTGGAACTCCACGACGGACCACAACTGTCCACCGTCGAGCTTGAGCACCATGCCGTTCTTCAGGTCGTTGGTCGTGGCCACGAGTGCGGGATCTCCTGCGTTGCTTCGGACCGGCGAACCGTCGCCCTCGGCACGCGTGCGCACGCGCTACAAGACGAGCAGTTCCTTGGTCGTGATGGTAAGTAGCTCGGGCCCGCCGTCCTCAGGCGGTCGGACCACGAGGGTGTCCTCGATGCGGACGCCGCCGCGCCCGGGGAGATAGATCCCCGGTTCGACGGTGACCGGCATGCAAGCGTCCAGCTTACCGTCCGTCTCCGGGCCCATGCGCGGGTCCTCGTGGATCTCCAGGCCGACCCCGTGGCCGAGGCCGTGCGGGAAGTACTCGCCGTAGCCGGCGGCGTCGATCACGGCCTTCGCCGCGCGGTGCACGGCGGCGGTCTCCACTCCCGGAGCCAGCGCCTCGCGACCGGCCTTCTGCGCCGCGAAGACCACGTCGTACACCTCGACCTGCCAGTCGGCCGGCTCGTTGCCGATCACGAAGGTCCGCGTCATGTCCGCGTGGTAGCCCCGGTAGCACGCCCCGAAATCGATCTTGAGGAAGTCGCCGTCCTCGACCCGGCGGTCCCCCGGGCTGTGGTGCGGGATCGCGGAGTGCGGACCGGAGGCCACTATGGTCGGGAACGCCGGCGAATCCGCGCCGTGGTCCGCCATCCGGCGTTCGAGCTCCAGGGCGATGTGCCTCTCGGTGCGGCCGACGAGAATCGACTCGATCATCTCGGCGATGGCCTGGTCGCCGATCTCGCAGGCGATGCGCAGCGTCGCGATCTCGTCGGCGTCCTTGACCCGGCGCAGCTCCTCGACGACCCGGCCCAGCGCCACCAGCGCCGTCCCCTCCGCGGCCTCGGCGAGCCTGCGGTGCAGCTCGACCGTGACCGCGTGCTCCTCGACCGCGAGCCTGCGCACCTTGTCGTCGGCGGCGCGCTTCGCGAGCGCGGGCGCCACCTGGCGCTCCTCCAGCAGCTCGACATCGGGTGACTGCTCGCCGGCCTGAGTGACGTACCGGCCGTCGGTCGCCAGGACGACCCCCGAACGGCCGGACGCACCGTCCTCGACCGAGGCGTGCACCAGGAGCGCGGCGTTGGAACCGGTGAACCCGGTCAGGTACCGCACATTGACGAGGTTCGTGATCAGTGCGGCGTCGGCGCCGCTCGCGGCGACGCGGGCGCGCAGCCTCTCACGGCGGACGGCGTGGGCCTCGGGCATGCGCTCAGCGTAACCCCGCCCCCGGCGCTCGGCCCGGCGGGCGCGGGGGGCGGACCTGACGATCCGCATGCGCGTTCGAACCAGGGGGCGCACTCCGGCAGCGCGTTACACCCGTTCGGAGGACTTCCGGGGTCCGCTGCGGATTTCGCGTCCGGCCTGCTCAGCCCGGTCCTACGCTTTTGAGAGTCGGGACTCCCGGGCGACCGGGCGTCCGCAATCCACGCATCGGGGGGTGGTTCGGATGCACATCGGCGAAGTCGGGCACGGCGGGACGACCGATCCGGCCCTGCACGCACGGCAGGTCGCCCAGATGGAAGCCGCGGCGGCGCGGCACCGGGCGTCGCAGGCCGAACGCGACGCCATCGCGCGGCGACGCGCCTCGGGCATGCGGTTTCCCGATGCGCCCGAGGAGCTCGGGCAGCGGGCCCGGCGCCTGATGCGGTCCGGGCACGTGCCCGGCGAAGTGCTCCGAGGCCTGCCGGCCGACGGCGACCCGGTGGCGACGGACGAACGGATCATCGGGGATTCCCGGGACCTCCAGTCCGTCGTCTTCCTCGCGCGCGGTGTCCGCGCGAGCGCCACGGTCGGCCGCATCTGGGTCCGGGCCGGAGGCCGCCTCCAACCGGGCGCCACGGGTTTCCTGGTCGCGCCGCGCCTGCTGCTCACGAACCATCACGTCTTTCCCGACGCCGCGAGCGCCGAGGACGCCTTCGTCGAGTTCGGCGCGGACGCCGGGTTGGACGACATGCCCGTCGCCACCGTCAAACACGACTTCACCCCAGGTGACTTTTTCTTCGCCGACGAGCATCTCGACTACGCGCTCGTCGCACTGGCTCCGGGGCCGGACGGCCGGGCGGCGGGCGAGGTGTTCGGGTGGAACCGTCTGGATCCCTCCGCCGGGAAGCACGTCATCGGCGACCCGGTCAACATCGTCGGCCACCCTTCGGGGAGACTGAAGGAGATCTGCATCCGGGACAACGAACTCATCGTCCGCCTCGACGAGTTCCTGCATTACCGGACCGACACCGAGCCGGGCAACTCGGGCTCACCGGTTTTCAACGACCAGTGGGAGGTCATCGCCCTGCACCACCGCGGCGTGCCCGCGACGGATGACCAGGGCCGCCTGCTCAACGTCGACGGCGGCTTGTGGAGCCCCGAGCAGGGAGACGCCGCGGTCCAGTGGGTCGCGAACGAAGGCTCGCGCATCAGCGCGGTGGTGGGTCACCTCGTCGCGCACACCCCGCCCGAGGCACACGCGGTGCTGGCCGAGCTCGGCCCTGCGGTTGTCGGGTCAACGGCTGAGCATGTCGCGCCCGCCTCTGCCTCCGGGGCCGTCCCGGCGTCGAGAACCGAGTCGTCCGGGCCGACCGGGGTCGCAGGCGTCGGGGCGGGGGTTCCAGCGCCCCGCGTCGCGGAGGCCGCGCCCGTACTCACCGGCATTGCCGGACGTGCGGACGCGTTCGGTGCCACGCGCCAATTGGTGTTTCTGCACGGCCGCAGCCAGCACGGCCGCGCCCCCGAAGCGCTGCGCGGCGTCTGGGCCTCCGGGCTCAACAGCGGGCTCGGCCGCCTCGGGTACGCCGCGGTCGACGCGGCCGACGTGTTCTTCCCCTACTACGGCGACAGACTCGCGGCGGCACTGCGGACCCAGGAGACAGTCGGCACCACCTTCGACGCGGTCGCCCAGGACCCGGCGGCGGCGGCCGCGCCGGTCTCCGGTTCCGCACGCGAGCTCTACACCCGCCTGCTCGACCAGGCCGCGCAGCAGGCCGGCATGCCAAGCGGCATGTCCGTCGGGGCGGACGAACCTCCGCGCGAGGAGGGCTTGGAACTGCCAGGCGACGTCGTGCGCCTGGCCCGCCGTCCGCTGGACTGGCTCGCCCGGCATTCCGGAGTCGACCGACTGGTCGTCGCAAGCGCCTTCCGCGACGTCGCCCTTTACCTCGACGACGGGCGGATCCGCGACGATGTGCTCGCGTGCGTCCGGGAGACCGTCCCCACGACCGGCGGCATCGTTCTCGTGGCGCACAGTCTTGGCACGGTGATCGCGATGGATCTGCTCACCACCCTGCCCGACAGCCTCGGCATCACCGGCCTCGTCACGCTCGGCGCGCCGCTCGGGCTCGACACCGTGTACGACCGACTTCTCACCGGCGGCCCGCACTGCCCACAGCGGGTGCCGTGGTGGTTCAACGCCTGGGCACCGTCCGACGCCGTCGCAATCGGTTGCCCACTGCGCGGTCGTTGGTCCGGTGTCACCGCCGAGTCCTCGGTCGACAACCCCCGCGACCGCGCCCACGACATCGACGAATACCTGGCTCGCCCCGAAGTCGCCGGCGCCCTCGCCGAGCGCCTCGGCCTCCCGCGCCGCTAGGGCGGGGCCCGGACTGCGGTCGTGGATGCGCGGCCGAGGACGTTCAAGTTGACTGCAGTCGTTGCGTTGGCCGCCGGTCAGGACGAAGGCGAGGGTCGGCCTCGGCCGTCGTGGCGAGGTGGATCTTGGTGGTCGGTACTCCTCGGGATCGGCCATGGCGTGATCGTGCTGTTCGCCCGCGTCGGAAACGGCCTCGATACTGCGTCCGTCCGCTGCCACACAGAACCCGGCGACCCCCCAAACCTCATGGCCCCGGTCAGGTGGCGAGTTCCTCGGCGAGTGCGCGCAGGGCGAGGCGGTATGAGCCGATGCCGAAACCCGCGACGGTGCCGCTGGCCACCGCGGCGACGACGCTGGTGTGCCGGAACTCCTCGCGCGCGTACGGGTTGGAGATGTGCACCTCGATCAACGGCGCGGTGCGCTGCGCGATCGCGTCGCGCAGCGCGTACGAGTAGTGCGTGAACGCGCCGGGGTTGATGACGACCGGCGTGCGTTCGTCGGCCGCCTGGTGGATCCAGCGAATCATCTCGGCTTCGTCGTTGGTCTCCCGGACGTCCACCGCGAAGCCCAGCTCGGCGCCGGTCTTCTCACAGGCGGCGACCAGGCCCGCGTACGACGTCGAACCGTACACATCCGGCTCACGGCTGCCGAGGCGCCCGAGGTTGGGGCCGTTGAGGACGAGCACTTTGGTCACGGTCACGAACGCGCCACCTCGCCGTAGGCCGCAGCCAGCATGGCCGGGTCGGGGGCCTCAAGGATCGCGGGCTTCCCGAGCCCGTCAAGAACGACGAACCGCAGCATGTCGGCGCGGGACTTCTTGTCGATCCGCATGGTGTCGAGCAACTTCGGCCACGCGTCGCCGCGGTAGGTCAGCGGGAGACCGAGGGCTTCCAGGACCGTCCTGTGGCGATCCGCAGTGGCGTCGTCCAACCGACCTGCCAGACGCCCGAGTTCGGCGGCGTACACCATGCCGACGCTGACCGCCGCACCGTGCCGCCACTTGTAGCGCTCGGCCTTCTCGATCGCGTGGCCGAGGGTGTGGCCGTAGTTGAGGAACTCGCGGCGGCCGGACTCCTTCAGATCGGCGGTCACGACCTCGGCCTTCACCCGGATCGCGCGCTCGATCAGCTCGGCGGTGTGCGGCCCTTCCGGAGTCCGGGCACCGGCCGGGTCCGCCTCGATGAGGTCGAGGATCACCGGGTCGGCGATGAAGCCGGCCTTGACCACCTCGGCGAGACCGCTGATGTAGTCGTTGGGCGGCAGCGTCTCCAGCGTCGCCAGGTCGGCCAGCACCCCGGACGGCGGGTGGAAGGCCCCGACGAGGTTCTTGCCCTCGGCGGTGTTGATCCCAGTCTTGCCGCCCACCGCGGCGTCGACCATGGCCAACAGCGTGGTCGGAATCGCGATCCAGCGGACGCCGCGCAACCAGGTGGCCGCGACGAAGCCCGCGAGGTCCGTGGTCGCGCCGCCGCCGATGCCGACGATCGCGTCGGAGCGGGTGAACCCGGTCTGCCCGAGCACCGCCCAGCAGTAGGCCGCGACCTGGACGTCCTTGGCCTCCTCGGCGTTCGGCACCTGGATCGCGATCGCCTCGTATCCCTGCGCCGCCAGATCCTCGCGCACCGCCTCGCCCGCGACGCTGAGCGCCTCGGGGTGCAGCACCGCGACGCGGCGGACCTTACGGCCCAGCATGCCGGTCAGCTCACCGAGCAGGCCGGTGCCGACCAGGACGTCATAAGGCTCGGCGTCACCGCCCACGCTGATCCGGACGGGGTCGTCGCTGGTTGCGCTCATCGCTCCTGGTCCTTTGTCGCATCATCGTCGGCAGGGGCGCCCAAGCCGGCACCCGGCCCGGTGACTCGGCCGGTACGCGCGAGCGCGTCCACCAGCTCGTCGGCGACCTGCTCGGGTGTACGCCCCGCGGTGGCGACCACAACGGTCGCGACCTCTTCGTACAACGGCCGGCGTTGCTCCATCAGCTCCCGCCACCGGGCGCGCGGATTGCCGACCAACAGGGGGCGCGGCGCGTCGAGTCCGACGCGGCGCACCGCGTCGGACAGTTCGACGTCGAGGAACGCCACCGGGTGGCCGACGAGCAGTTTGCGGGTCTCGGCGTCCAAGACCGCGCCGCCGCCGAGTGCCAGAACACCTTCGTGTGCGGCGAGCGCTGCGGCCACCGCCCGGTGTTCGAGCTCGCGGAAGTGCGCCTCGCCGTGGTCGACGAAGATGTCCGGGATCGGCTTGCCCGCTGCTTCCTCGACGTCGGCATCGGTGTCCCGGAAGGCCGTACCGAAGCGGGCGGCCAGCAACAGACCGACGGTCGTCTTGCCGGCCCCGGGCGGGCCGACGAGCACGACCGCGGGTCCTGTGGTCGGCGTCTCCATCGCGAACCCTTTCCCCGTCTCGCGCCCGGCCGTTACTTGATCGCCAAGGCGTCGAGGTAGCCGGTCAGATTGCGTCGCGTCTCGGGCACCGAGTCGCCGCCGAACTTCTCCACGACGGCGTCCGCCAGCACCAGCGCGACCATGGCCTCGGCGACGATGCCTGCCGCCGGCACCGCCGCGACGTCGGACCGCTGGTGGTGTGCCTGCGCGACCTCACCCGTCCGCACGTCGAACGTCGCCAGCGCCCGGGGCACGGTGGCGATCGGCTTCATCGCGGCGCGCACCCGCAGCACCTCCCCGGTTGACATTCCGCCCTCGGTGCCGCCGGAACGCCCGGAGGTACGCCGCGCCCCTTCGGGCGTCCGGACGATCTCGTCGTGCGCCTGCGAACCACGCACCCGGGCCAGGTCGAAGCCGTCGCCGAGCTCGACGCCCTTGATCGCCTGAATGCCCATGAGCGCGGCAGCGAGGCGGGCGTCCAGCCGTCGGTCCCAGTGCACGTGGCTGCCGAGGCCCGGCGGCAGGCCGTACGCCAGCACCTCGACGACGCCGCCAAGGGTGTCGCCCGCCTCATGTGCGGCGTCGACCTCGGCGACCATGGCGGCACTCGCCTCGGGGTCCAGGCAGCGCACCGGGTCGGCGTCCAGGCGGGGGGTGTCCTCGGGCACCGGAACGGTGCCGCTGGGTGCCTTGGCCGCGCCGAATTCGACGACATGGCTGACGATGCGGATGCCGGCGGCCTCCGCCAGGAACGACGCGGCGACCGCGCCGAGCGCGACCCGGGCCGCGGTTTCGCGCGCGCTGGCCCGCTCCAGGATCGGACGGGCCTCGTCGAACCCGTACTTCTGCATGCCCGCGAGGTCGGCGTGGCCGGGGCGCGGGCGCGTCAGCGGGGCGTTGCGCGCGAGACCGGCCAGCACGTCGGGGTCGACCGGGTCGGCGGCCATGACCGTTTCCCACTTGGGCCACTCGGTGTTGCCGACCATGATCGCCACCGGGCTGCCCATCGTGAGTCCGTGCCGGACACCGCCCAGGAAGGTCACCTCGTCGCGCTCGAACTTCATCCGGGCGCCGCGGCCGTAACCCAGCCGTCGCCGGGCGAGCGCGTCGGCGACCGCCTCGGTCGTGACGGGCACTCCGGCGGGAAGCCCCTCAAGAGTCGCGACAAGGGCGGGCCCGTGCGATTCGCCCGCGGTCAGCCAGCGCAAGTTGCCCAACGGTGTTCCTCCAGTACAGCCCGGCACCCGCCGGGGGACGTCCCTGTCCGTGCGGGGAGGCCTCCGGCGGCGCGACGCCGAGCGGGACAGCGATGGCGGCGCCCCCGCGCGTGCGGGGAGGCCTCCTTGTCCCGATCCTTTCATGCCCGCCCTCACGCTCCGCGTCCCCGTCCGAGTACTGGACCGGCCCTGCAAACCATGTCCGGGTGGCGCGGCATCCGACAGGGCACCGGGACCGGTCGCAGCCGGGCACGCGGACGCAGGGCCCGACGAGACGCGGCCGGAGGGTGCGGACGACGACACACCAGAATCGGGCACGGCACGAAACCGGCCGGGTAGAACGCGACCGCGCACCCTCGTCGACGACGGCGCTTGGCGCCACCGCGTGCCGTGGGCCGAAGGACTCGTCGGTCCTCGTCACCGCACCGCCTTGACCACCCCGCACTCGATCGAGACAAGCGACCCCTCACACCTCCGAGCCTCACACCACACCCGGAACCGGCACGATGGGATCCGAGCCGCCCCCAACGCCCCACCGACTGCATCGGAGGCGCATCGTGCACAAGGTTCTGGTCAGCCGCTGTCTCCTGGGGCAGCGCGTCGCCTATGACGGCGGTGTCCTCGCCGTCGACGACCGCCTGGCCCAATGGGTGTCGGACGGCCGCGTGGTGCCCGTCTGCCCCGAAGTTGCGGGCGGCCTGTCGACGCCTCGCCCGCCCGCGGAGATTCCCGGCGGTCAGGGCGCGGGCGTCCTCGACGGCACCGCACGAGTCCTGACCTGCGACGGCGACGACGTCACCGACCCCTATCTCGAAGGTGCCCGCATCAGCCTCGGCCTGGTCGCCCGACACGGCATTCGCATCGCGGTCCTCAAGGCCCGCAGTCCGTCCTGCGGCAACCGCGAGACGTACGACGGGACGTTCACCGCGACACGCGTCACCGGCGAGGGAGTCACGGCGGCGGCGCTGCGCCGCGTCGATGTGCGGGTCTTCAACGAAGACGAACTTGACGCCGCACAGGCCGCATTGGACGTCCTGGACGCCCTGGACGCGCTTGACGCCGACGCTCCGGGACCACGAGGTCACCATCCGAGGTAAGCGGTCACCAATTCTTCGCCGCACAGAACGCCTCCCAAGGCTCCGACGAGCATCCACGGCCCGAACGCCAACACCGTCTCCGGGCGTGCCCGGTGCGTCGCCAACATCACGACCGCGGTCACCCCGGCGCCCGTGAACGACAGGAACGCCCCTGCGGCCAACACGTCCCAACCGAGCCAACCAAGGTGGAACCCGAGCACTGCCGCGAGTTTGACGTCTCCCCACCCCAGCGCGCCCGCGCGGGCGACCGCGAGCACGAGGTGAAAGGCCGACAGCGCCAGCGCTCCCAGCAACGCGCGTACGTACGCCCGGAATTCGTCCAGGGCGAGGGCCTCTATGCCGAGGAGCGTGAGCCCGGCCAGAAACAACGACGCGACCACCGCATCGGGCAGGCGAAACGTCCGCAGGTCGACCACGGCCAGCACGACCCCGGCAGCGGCGAGCACGAGGAACGCCAACAGGTCGAGCCCCGGGCCGAGTCGCCATGCCAAAGCGGCGAACACCGCACCGGTGACCAGCCCGAGAGCCAGGGCGGGACGCGGGCGGGGCCATCCTCCCCCGCCACGTGCCACCACCCGCGGCGGCGCACCCGACGCGGACACGAGCAGCGAACCGCCGGCACCTCCGATCAACCGCTCGACCGGCACCCGTAAGAGAATTCCGGCCGCGAAACCGATCACCGCACACAGGAGTGTTGAACTCGTGAACACGTCTCAGACTTTACGGTGAATCACCAACGCGGCACCCTGCGTTATCCACAGCCGACAAGCCTGTGGACAACTCCCACCCGGCACCCGGCACCCGGCGACGCCGAGAAGGGCAACGAGGTTCACACCAGGTCGCGCGGCAAAGCCCACGCCCCCGCAGCTCACGGGCACAGCAAGCGTGTCCGGGAAACAACCGAACACCCCTGGCCGCGCACCGGTTTCGGAAGCGAACCCGGTTTGCGATACGAAGGCACAACGACAACCGCCCAAGCAGGCGGGCGGGATGCCGCACGAACCGCGTCCCGCCCGCACGAGTCAGGCCGTCTGCCCGCTCCCCCGCCGCGCGAGCGCCTTCTCCCCCGCCGCGCGCATCTCGGCGAGCGGTCCGGGCCTGCCGGTCATCAATTCGACTTGCAGAACCGCCTGGTGGACCAGCAGGTCGAGGCCGCCGACCACCGTTCCCGACCAAGCCGCCGCGAGTTGCGTCGGCCAGGGGTCGTAGACCACGTCGAAGAGCACACCAGGGGCGGACGGCACCTGGGCGGCCAGGTGGTCGGTGGCGCCTTTGGGGGTCGTGGCGATCACGAGGGGGTAGCCGAAGCCCTTGTGGGCGTCCTCCCAAGGGCGGATCTGGATCTCGACGCCCAGCCGTTCGCCCGCCTCGAACATCTCCTGGGCCCGGACCGCACCGCGCACGTAGGCGCGGACCGGGCCGTCGCAGACAGCGCGCAGCGCGGCCAGCGCCGAGGTCGCGGTGGCCCCGGCCCCGAAGACCGCTGCGGAGTCGACGCGCGTGACGCCGCGTTCGCGCAACGCCGCGACGAGGCCCGGGACATCGGTGTTGTCGCCGCGCCGCCGACCGTCGGGGCCGAACACGACGGTGTTGACGGCGTCGACCTCGGTCGCGGTCGCCGAGATATCGTCGAGCAGCGGCAGGATCGCGCGCTTGAGCGGCATCGTCAGCGAGAGGCCGGCCCACGACGCGTCCAAGCCCTCGACGAATGCCGGGAGTCCGGCCTCGTCGACGTCGAACGCGTCGTAGGTCCAGTCGTCGAGTCCGAGAGCCGCGTACGCCGCCCGGTGCAGGACCGGGGACAGCGAGTGTGCGATCGGGGAGCCGAGCACGGCCGCCCGGCGTTGGTCGTCCACGAGTCTCAGCCGCCGTTCTTCTTGTCTTTCTGGGCCTCCATGTAGGCCTCGAACTTCTCTTTGTTCTTCTCGTGCTCGGCGGCCGTCTTGGCGTACAGCGTCTCGCCGGTCTCCAGGTTGATGGTCACGAAGTAGAGCCAGTCGCCCGGCACCGGGTCGAGAGCCGCTTCGAAGGCGTCCTGCCCCGGATTGTTGATGGGTGTCTGCGGCAGGCCGTTACGCGTGTAGGTGTTCCACGGGTGGTCCTGCCTCGTCTGGTCGTTCGTGACGACGATGTCGTTGCGGTTGAGGCCGTAGTTGACCGTCGAGTCGAAGCCGAGCTTCATCGCCGGTTTGGCGTTGAGGCGGTTGTAGATGACGCGGGAGATCTTCCCGAAGTCGGCGTCCTGCTTCGCCTCGGCCTGGATCATGCTCGCGATGATGAGGATCTCGTACGGCGACTTGCCCACCGCTCGGGCCCGGTTCTCGACGTCGAGCTTGACGATCTTGTTCATCGTCGTCTCCACCATGCCGCGCAGCACGTCCACCGGCTTCATGCCGGGCGCGACCGGATACTGCATCGGGAACAGGAAGCCCTCGATCTGGCCGTTGGCCCAGGCGGGCAGGCCGATCGACGGGTCCTTCGCGGCGGCCTCGAACTCCTTTGGGTCGATCTTCATCTTCTGCGCGAGGATTTCGTAGACCTTGCTCACCCGGGTGCCCTCGGGAAGGGTCGCGGTCTCCCTGTTCTTGTCCTCGACCATGTAGGAGAACGCGGACTTGGCCGACATGTGCTTCTTCATCACGTAGGCGCCGGCCTTGATGTTCCGCTGCATTTTGTCGGCGGTGTAGACCTTGGTGAAGGCGTCGACGCTCTTGACCACCTGGGCGCGCTTGAGTTCGTTGCCGATCTGCGCGCCGCCCCAGCCCGACTCGACGACGACCACGACCGAGCTGCCTTCGACGCCGGCGCCGGAGTAGTCCGGGGGTGGGCCGAAACGATCCTTGATGAAGCCATACGCGTACCAGCCGCCGGTGGCGATCACCGCGATGACGATCGAGAAGGCGAGGAAGACCGCGCAGCCGCTGCGTCCGCGCTTCTCCTTGCGCCGCCCTCGCGATCCGGATCCGCTGTTTTTACCCCGGCGCCGACTACGCGGCTCCGTGTCCATCGTCAGTCCGAGGTCACTCATCTGGGGTGGTCTCCGCCTGGGTCGGGGCGTGGGCCGCGGGCAGGGATGTGTCGTCGGTTCCGGTGCCGGCACCGGGGC